>JAWXTK010000007.1:0-82467 GCA_044433645.1 Rikenellaceae bacterium
GCGCCGGTCGCCGGCAAGAAGTACAAGTACTTCTATCCGCTGCCCCTCGACTTGCATGTGTTAGGCCTGCCGCTAGCGTTCATCCTGAGCCAGGATCAAACTCTCCATTGTAAAAAATTTCGTTTTGTTATTATATCTTGGCTATACTCAAAGGTATTTTGAATGTAACATTTTTAATAAAATGTTATAAAACTTTAGCTGCTCAATTACTTCAAAGAACTTATTTCTTTATCTCTTGTCTTACTTTGTTTCCCGTATTGTTTGACCGTTGTCATTCAAAGGGAGTGCAAAGGTAAGCATTATTTTTTAACTTCCAAATTTTTTAGCGATTTTTTCTAAAAAATTTTTCATTTCAAAATCTTATCTAAAGAACTCGTTTCGATTATCAAACTGTTGTTATCAAATCGGAGTGCAAAGGTAAGCAAAATTTTTGAACTTCCAAATTTTTCGCAAAAAATTTTTAAAAAAATTTTAAAACTTAATTTTAAAGAACCTTGCAATCTTCAAAACCTTGGCCTCATATTAGCGCCTTATCTCTCAATTGCGATGCAAATATACGGACAATTTTTTGATATCTCCAAATAAAAATGCAACAAAAATGAAATAAAAATTTTGGAATTTACCCACCTATCAGAGCACCAGCATTTTAGCTCTAAAACTTTTTTAGAAGGGATTGTAGACTACATCGCTCAAAGTCTCGCATTTATCGTTTTCTCTACTTTGGCGACGAGTATCTTCATGCACTGCTTTTCTAAGCAAACGCCTATAATACGAGAAAACAATACTAGACAATAGTGCAATTACCCCTGAGAAAAAGATAGTAATGGGCAAAGAAGTTTTTTCACCCACCCAACCATAGAGCATTCCTCCTATGGGCGACATACCCATAAAGCACATAGTAAAGAAGCTCATTACCCTACCTCGCTTATCATCTCGCACCACTGATTGCAGTAAAGTATTAGATGCCGCCATAGCGCCTATCATAGTAAACCCAAGTGGGCAGCAGAGAATACAGGCTAAAATTTTATTATCAGTAAACGAAAGCAGAGCAAAACACACACCCATAAGTATTCCTGAGAAAGAAATAAGGCGCGATAAGCCCAGAGCATTTTTGCGTGAGGCAAGATTTATAGCAGCGAAAAAAGCTCCCACGCCTATAGACGCTGTCACATAACCCAGTAATTTGCTATCTCCTCCAAGCACATCTTTGACCAAGGCAGGCAAAACGCTCATAAAAGGCATAACAAAAAAACTAATCACGGCCACATAACTCAGCACAGCGCGAATAGGAATATAACCGTAGGCATAGTTTGCGCCTTCCCTTAAAGATTTGAGTATGCTGTTTTTGGTGGGGATTTTCACAAAAGGTTTTAATCTCATAGCCAGCAGAGCTGCAATCACGGCGATATAGCTAATAGCATTTATCAAAAAACAGTAGCCCTCGCCCACGGCTGAGATTAATATACCACCTAGCATGGGACCCACGAATCTAGTTCCGTTGATAGTAGCCGAGTTAAGCGCTATCGCATTTGTCATATATTCTCTGGGGACCATGGTAGCATAAAAGGCCTGGCGCGCTGGGGCATCCATGGCAGCGATGATACCTGTAAAAAGGCTAAGCGCTAGAATATGCCATACCTGGATACTTCCCGAAAGAGTTAAGTAGGCCATAACAAAGGCCTGACTCATAAACAAAATTTGGGAAAGCAGGATGATTTTATATTTATTAAACCTATCACTGAGTACTCCAGCAAAGGGCGTAAGCACCAAATGAGGCAGTTGATTTAGCAAAGCCACCGTAGAAAGCAAGATAATAGAGCCCGTAAGTCTGTAAACCAACCAACTCATAGCAACGTATTGTATCCACGAACCACTAAGCGAGATGCACTGCCCTGAGAAATATAGTGCGAAGTTACGCTCTTTTAGTGATAGGAAAATATCTTTAACTTTCATCTTATATATATAGGTATATTATTCTTTGAAAATTAACGCCACGGCCGTAACCTCTATGCCCTCTTGTCTGCCCACAAAACCTAGTCGTTCGGTAGTTGTGGCTTTCACTGACACTTCATCCAGGGAAAGGTTTAAATCCTCGGCCAAGGTTTCGCGCATTTTTATGATATAAGGAGCTAGTTTGGGTAGTTGCGCTGCTATGGTTATATCCACATTTGAGATTTTGTAACCTTCCTTAAAAAGCAACTGAGTGCAAGCTCTTAATAAAACACGAGAGTCTATACCTTTGAACTCGGCACTAGTGTCAGGAAAGTGTTTGCCAATATCGCCCAGCGCAGCAGCTCCAAGCAAAGCATCGCAAAGAGCATGAATCGCAACATCACCATCTGAATGAGCAATGCATCCTTTGCCGTGAGGAATCTTCACTCCACACATAACCAAGGGAAGCCCCTCACCAAGGGCGTGAACATCATATCCGTGACCTACTCTAATTTTCATATTGTAATTTTCATTTAGAAACCAAATTTTACAACAAAACTAATAAATATTTTAGTATTTTTGCAATAAATTTGTTAACTTAACTATACCTATATATATATAAGGTATAGCAAAAATACATAAACGACTAATTATGAGTATATTAGATGATTTAACGCCTCACTTGGTATGGAAATACTTTGAGCAAATAACCCAAGTGCCTCGCCCATCAAAAAACGAGGGCAAGATAATTAAGTATCTGGAGGATTTTGCCAAGAGCCATTCACTAGAATACAAAAAAGATAAAATAGGAAATATTGTAATTCTTAAACCCTCTAGCGAAGCCTACGCCGACAAACCTAGTGTGGTTATTCAATCTCACATGGATATGGTGTGCGAGAAAAACAGCGATGTGAATTTCGATTTTCTAACCGACCCTATCAAGCTCTCGCTTGAAATAGAAGGCTGGGTTTCTGCCCAGGGTACAACACTTGGGGCAGATTGTGGTATAGGTATGGCCGCAGCACTAGCAGTTTTGGCGTGTAACAATATAGAACTTCCAGCCATAGAAGCACTTTTTACAGTTGACGAAGAGACAGGTTTAAGTGGTGCACTAGGTTTGGGCGAGGATATGTTAGAGTCAAAATACCTAATAAATGTAGATTCTGAGGACGAGGGTGAGATTTTCATTGGTTGTGCAGGTGGTATAGACACCATTGCAACTCTAGATTTTCTGCCTGAGGCTAGCGAAAAAGGACTTAGTTTTTTCAGAATAGACATCTCGGGACTTTGTGGAGGTCACTCGGGAGATGATATTGAGAAGGGCCGAGCTAACTCAAATAAGATTCTAGCCGAGCTACTTCACGATGCTTGCCGTTACGAATTAGTACTTTCACATATAGACGGAGGCAATCTTCGCAACGCCATACCACGTGAATCTTATGCGATTTGTGGTATTCCAGTTAAATATAAGGAGTTGTTTTTACTAGATTTCGAGAAGCTTTCAACTGATATCATCAATGATTTCAGGTGCACAGAGCCTAATTTCAAGATTTCTATCAATGAAATGCCCCCCATAGAGACGATAATTCCGTCCAAGGTCACTAAGAATTTACTACGTGCGATTCTCGGAGTGCCAAACGGGGTTATTGCTATGAGTTTTGCGATGCCAGGGCTAGTGAAAACGTCGTCTAACCTTGCATCTATTAAAATCGTAAATAATAAAATCATTATTAGTTCGTCTCAACGCTCCTCAAATGAGACTTCAAAATATTGTACAGCCACATCTATTGAGAGTGTGTTCTCGCTTGCAGGCTTTGAAGTTGCACATTCCGAAGGGTATCCAGGTTGGAGTCCTAACCCAGATTCTAAGTTGGTAAGGATAGCTGAGAGTAGCTATGAGAAGATTTTTGGTATTAAGCCTAGACTAAGGGCTATACATGCAGGTTTGGAGTGTGGATTATTTTTGGAGAAATACCCTAAGTTGGATATGGTATCGTTTGGGCCTACGATTAGGGATGTTCACTCGCCCTCGGAGAGATTAAATATCGCGTCGGTTGAGAAGTTTTGGAAGTTGTTGATAACAACTTTGCAGAGTGTGGGATAGAGCTTAGGGTCACAAGGGTCTAACCATTCTAACCCTTCCGACCCTAATCCCCTAAAATTCGGAGAGGGTGACTACTTTAAGTAGCACCCTCTGCTCACGCAAAAAAATATACTTTTAATAAAGTAGTATTTATATCAAAGTCTCCTCAACTATATCAAACAAATGTGCCCCTTCTAAAACCAAAGGCCTACCGTGATTGAAGAAAATCACACCATTCACGGGCGAGTAAATGCTCTCTCGTATGCTAGCATCATAAGGATCAACTATCTCAGCTAATAAATCTCCAACATGCACACTCTCCTGAGCAAACTTAATTTTATGAAATAAACCCGAACATTTACTGCTGATAGTAACCAAATCTGCATTTGAAATCAGCTGAGAATGATAACCAGGGCGAACCGAAGTAGTCACCAAACCTACATTTACCATAAATCTAAGCAAGGCATCCAGGGCATCATTTATACATCCGTCCTCAAGTTTATCGGTGTGACCCGTGTAAATCGAAAAGGCTTTAGTGCCCCAAATCTGCCAGTTATAATTTAGCAAAGTGGTATCATAAGGATTCACATCTTTTAAATAAACATAAGGCATCCCAAAATAATTTGCCTCAGTGTCTGACTGAAAACTCGTATTTAACATACGCGCATGGGGAATAAACTCACCAGGTATGTAATAACTCGCTAATTGAATACCATATTCATAATCTTTTACGCTCTCAAAAACTGCTGCGGCTATCCTCTGCGTGGTCTCACCCTTGTCATATCCTGGGAACATACGGTTGATATCCGTGTTGTCCATAGACCAAAATCTTTTGCCTATATTCATAGAAAAAGGATTAACAGAAGGAATAACTAAAATCTCAAATCCTGGCACAAGCGAGCCACTTTGCTCCAAACGCGTCAAGGTTTTAATTAGCGAGGCACAGGTATATTGCTGTTGAATTTCGTCTCCACGTATAGCTCCCACAACTGCCAAGGTGCGTTTGCCCTTGCCAAAACGGTAACCGTAAATTCTAAAATCGTCTCTATAAGGAGATGCTAGGCTATATAATAACTCTTTTTTCATAGTGCTAAGTCTTTACAAATGGTGAATACGAGCTAAGAGCGACCCGTCATAAACCACCGGATAAGCCCTAAGAGTAAATAAATAACCCCTCACTGGCGAGAGAACATGATGCAGAATATCACCCGAAAGTGGGTCAACTATTTGTCCTATTTCTTCGCCTTTTTCTAATATATTATCTGTGTGCTGAGTAGTTAAGAAAATCCCCGAAGCCTCAGCATTCATAAAACTCACGCTATCGCCCTGCGAAAGTATGCCCTCGCGAAGGTTACTGGTATCAACATCACCACTCCACATACCCATATCTCTAAGCATATTAAGTATGCCCTCAACCAAATTATCGCCCAAAGAGTGATTTATCCTCATGCCAACACCCATCTCAACCACCAAACAAGGAGTCCCCGTAGAGTTAAGCGAGTGAGCAAGCGTAGCTTCCAAAACCGTAGCAGCCTCATGCACCCAAATAAAATCTATACCTAGCAGCCTTGCTTGAGGTACTAAAACATCGGCAGCATCAACATTGATTCTCACCTGGGGCATCTCTCTTAAAAACACATTGCTAGAGTGAATATCTATCACCATATTAGCGCCTTTTAAATCTTCCAACACCTCATAGGCTACCCTCTCGGCCATAACACCACACTCATCACCTGGAAAAATACGGTTCATATCAAGGTCGAAACCAGGTATTCCTCGCATCATAGTGTCTATGCCAAGTGGGTTTAGTGCTGGGTAAAGTTCTACTGTACCGTCTAATTTATCAAGATTTTCTTTAAGAATATTAGCAAGCTTAAAGCACACATACTGCCCTTCAAGTTCATCCCCGTGAGTACCACTTACGATGCAGACTCTCTTTTGAGAAGTGCCCGACGAAATTGAATTTTTGCGTATAAGCAGTCGCTCGTCTAGGGGCATTGCAACTGAAACTACCTCTTTTATCATTTTTGGTTTATTTTATTTGTTCAACTTTCACCCTTACCTGGCTTTCTAGTATTGTGCTCACACCACGTCTTATGCCTCTAACTACCGAACAATCGGCTGCATCGCGCCCGTGAGCAACTTTTATATAACCTGTAAGTATCAGTGTGTTATGCGTAGGGTCTATGCCATACCATTTCCCATCGCTGTGCACTTCCACCCACGAGTGAGTCTCGCCCTCACCTTCCACATAACCAACTACATAACGCGAGTAAATACCCTTTAATCTACACATACTCACAAGCAAATGCGAGTAATCTTGACACACACCCCCACAAAGCTCAAAAGCCTCTACTGCCGTAGTGTTAACATTAGTCACGCCAGGGGTATAGGTCATTTTTTCATAAATCATATTGGCTAAATCAAGAGCTGTTTCTAGTTCTGTCTTTTTAGCCAAACACTGCGCTGCAAACCAAGTAATATTATTATCACTATGAGTTAAGCGAGTGGGCATTTTATACATAGCCTCGGGCTCGGAGTCATAAATCTCATATTCTCCCAAAGATATCACCCCCGAAGATGCCACAACAAAAATATCGTGACTCTCACGCATAAGACCATAGTGTATTATGTTGCCAAAATTATCTCTACTTCTACGAAAGGCAACTCCCGTGAGCAGGTGTAATTGTTGTTGTTCTATTTTTTGGAAAGGATATTCTCTAGGGGTGCACCTTATTAGAAATTGATAGTTACTCACCGTAGCATCATAACGCTCTATTGTCTGATAACTATATCTATACCTAGCCATAGCACCCTAAAGTTATACCACAATAAGATGATTAATATAACCTATAATAAGGTTACGATAACCCTCAGACTCTGGGTGATATTTATCCTCGCTAATTAGCTCATCTAGTTGCGAGAGCAAGTAAGTATCAACCTCAACACCAACATCTTCGATATAATCTTTAAGCGAAGCATACACCTCAGATATACGATTAAATGGGTAATTAAAACGTATGTGAATATCTATATTTTCTAAAAAGCGACCAACTTTTATAAATTTGCGTATCTGCTCGTTAAAAACTCTCTCGTCAACCGAGCCAAAAAACGCTAGCATATAATCCGTGATAGGTTGAAGATTAGTTATATTTTTCTCACATTTCTCTGAGCACTCTTCTATCAGGGCCTTGCTAAGCTGAATGTAGGCCAAAGATTCGCTAGTAATCTCATGGCGCAAGATAATACCATTGTCGTTAGCCCCAGTAATGCTCGAAATAATAGAGCAAATATTACTACTATCATAGAGTTGATTTAGCTGAAATTCCTCGCTTAAGACATCTTTATCTGTGGTGTCAACACCGAGCATTTGGTAATACTCACCAAGATTTGCAATATCTTGGTCTATAACTCTGTCGTAATAACGGCGCAATAAATGCAAACTAAGATATACTCTCTCTGCGTATCTACCTAACCAAAACAATCTATTTGCCTTCTCTGCTGTTATAACATTACAAACCATAACTATCCCTGCGTTTTATATATTTATCTTATGTGATTTTTGTTTATTCTTCCATTACCCAAGTGTCTTTGAAACCTCCTCCTTGCGAAGAGTTCACTACAAATGAGCCTTCTACTCTCGAATAACGAGTAAGCCCACTGCGCCACACTTTAGTTTGCTCGCCAGATATTACAAAGGCTCTTAAATCGGCCTTGCGCTCTATGGTTGAGCCGTCTGCCTCAAGTAATTCAAGGTCTTTGAAGTCTATTATTTCTTGAGCTATCCAACGTCTAGGTTGTTCTATGATAAGAGTTTTTAGCTCTTCAAGTTTTTCGGGGCTTAAGTCTCTACCAAACATTACACCATAGCCACCAGCCTCGCTCACGTCTTTGATTACAAGTTTTTCTATATTTTCTAATATATATTTGTAATCTTGCTCGTAATATGGCAAGTAAGTTGGTGCGTTTTGAAGTATTGGGTCTTCGTTCAAATAATATTTTATCATCATAGGAACAAAGTAATAAGTACCTTTATCGTCGGCCACACCGTTACCAGGGGCATTAATAACAGCTACATTTCCAGCAGCATAAGCCTGCATAAGATTAGGCACACCAAGCAAAGACGAAGGTTCAAAAACCATAGGGTCAAGATATTCGTCGGAGATACGACGGTAAAGTGCCCCTACTCTTTGTTTTTTGTTGTTCATACCATAATAATATAGCATATCATCTTCAACAACTAAATCGCCTGGGAAGGCCAACACTGCGCCAGCTTTTTCAGCTAAATAGCTATGTTCAAAAAAGGCTGAATTATAACGTCCTGGGGTTAAAATCACATTTAGACCACGTCCCTCACCCACGTAATCCATCATTTCTTTTAACAAAACACTGTAATTACGGTTGTCGGCAACGGCGTTATTTTGGAAAGTTTCTGGCGAAACCTTGCGCGAGATAGTTCTAGCTATCATAGGATAAGACGCACCTGAGGGGATACGTAAGTTATCTTCTAGGATATACCACTCGCCTGTTTTTGCTTGAACTAAGTCTATGCCCGAGATATGAGAATAGATTTTCTGTGAGGGTGTAATACCCTCGCACTGAGGCAGATAATCCTTAGCCGAGAATATAAATTCTTCGGGGATAATGCCACTTTTGACTATATTTTTCTCGTGATAAATATCATCTAAGAACATGTTAAGTGCCTTAACACGTTGGATAAGGCCTGCTTCAAGCATAGCCCAATCATCTTTGGAAATAACTCTAGGGATAGAATCAAAAGGGAAGAGCTGCTCATTGAAATGGTTATTTTTATACACTCCAAATCTAACACCAAATCTCTCCATCCACTTATTTACCATTTCTTTACTCTCAATCAATCTCTCCATTTTAGCTCTTCCTTTTTAATTCCCTAAACTTACCAGTGACAAAATTAGGCTAAGTCTCTCTATTTTCTATCAATATTTTTCAACAAGAATTTTATTTTTTTGCTCTCGTTGAAATCTGTAACCAAAACAAGCTTTTTAGTTTCATTTATACAAAAAAGTAGTTGAAAAAATAAAAATGTTAAATCTGGAAGAATTTATTACAAAATCGTTATCAAAAGTTTTAACGATTATTTAAACAAACTGCCTATTTTTTAATTACCTTTACAACATTAAATTCACTTATTATCATGTTAACTAGTCTAGCTCTACTGTTTTTCTTGGCCTTTTCGTTGGGCTATGTCTTTAATAAATTACATTTACCCTCACTTTTGGGCATGCTACTGGCTGGAATTCTGCTTGGACAGAGTGGTTTTTCGCTGCTAGACGACAAAATCATGAGCATTTCCACTGAACTTAGACAAATCGCACTTGTGATTATCCTACTTCGTGCAGGCCTAGCTCTTAAACTCAGCGAGCTCAAACAAGTTGGCAGACCAGCCGTATTATTAAGTTTTGTGCCTGCCACCATTGAAATTTGTGGGATAATGTTACTTGCCCCAGCTCTTTTGGACGTTAATTTGTTTGAGGCAGCTCTAATTGGTAGCGTTGTTGCAGCCGTATCGCCTGCCGTTGTTGTGCCTCGTATGCTTTCTCTTATGCAAAACAAGGTAGGTACACGCAAGGGCATACCTCAAATGCTAATGGCAAGTGGGTCGGTAGATGATATATTTGTGATTGTACTGTTTTCTTCGTTTGTGATTTTGTGTGGCACGGGCGAATTTTCTGCTCTCTCGCTACTTGATATACCTATATCTATAGTGCTAGGAATTTTATTAGGTATTCTTGGTGGCCTAGCAATCAACCTAGTATTCAAATTTCTAAAATTTCGCAATACTATTAAGATGCTTTTAACCCTCGGCCTAGGATTTTTGTTTCTCAGTCTAGAGCAATTACTTAAGGGCACGGTGGCAGTCTCGGCTCTGCTTGGAGTTATGGTTATGGGCATTACCATACTCAAAAAAGATGAGAATTTAGCTGGAGGACTCTCAGGGAAATTTAATAGTATGTGGGTAGGCGCCGAGGTGATACTTTTTGCTTTGGTGGGTGCTGAGGTAAATCTTGACTACGCACTTTCGTTTGGGTTTACTCCCGTATTAGTTCTTCTGGGAGCACTGTGTTTCAGGATGTTAGGTGTTTATTTGTCTGTCGTGGGCACTAAACTCAACTCAAGGGAAAGGCTTTTTTGCATGATAGCTTATTTGCCTAAGGCGACTGTTCAGGCAGCTATTGGCTCTATTGCGCTGAGCATGGGTTTACCTTGTGGGGACATGGTGTTGACGCTTGCCGTGCTTGCGATTTTGATTTCTGCGCCCTTGGGAGCAGTTGGAATAGATTTGAGTTATAAGAAATTGTTAAAATAGGAGCTCGATGCTAGTCGCGCCTGCCCGGAGTTAGGGCGTTAAATGTCAACGGTGCCCGACACTCCGTAAAAACAAAATGCGTGCATTTTGGTAGGAGGGCAACAAATCGAAGATTTGTAAAAACTAAAAAAGAATGAAAATAAAAACAGTAACTCGCACAATAAGCGAGAACAAACAACAAAACGGGGCATTCGCTATCGCTTTTGGAGATAGAACTCTATTTGATATTTTAAAAATAGAATTAAAATGGCAGGGGACAAACAAGGTCGTCACCTATGAAATAGAATCTCAATTTTTGCCCTACAACAAAGGCAATGCTACACGCTTTAGAATAGTTGAAGGTGAATTAAGGTGGTGCAGCAAAGTTGCCTCAAATATGAAATTACGTTAGTGGGGCACGAAAACTCATAAGTTATGATACTAATGTATTTATTCTAACATAACATACGCACGCGACTTTAAACTAAGCTGAGAATACTTAGCTAAAATCTGTACACTAATAATAAAAAAATGATTGTTTGTTTTGAGAGCTGTTGACGAGGATTGAACTCGTGACCTCTTCCTTACCAAGGAAGTGCTCTACCACTGAGCTACAACAGCAGCAGTTTTAATTTTTTAGAGCGAAAGACGAGGCTCAAACTCGCGACCCTTAGCTTGGAAGGCTAATGCTCTATCAACTGAGCTACTTTCGCAGTATAAATAAAAAAAAGTGGGAGAAGATGGATTCGAACCACCGAAGACGAAGTCAGCAGATTTACAGTCTGCCCCATTTGGCCACTCTGGTATTCTCCCAAAGTTTTGTTATTTAAATTTATGAGCCGATGGACGGATTCGAACCGCCGACCAGCTGATTACAAATCAGCTGCTCTGGCCAACTGAGCTACATCGGCATAAATTGTGTTGTTATTATCAAAGAGCGGTGCAAAAGTATGGATATTTTTTTAATTATGCAAGTGTTTTATGAAAAAAATTGCGTTTTTCTTAGTTTTATGCGTATTTAACTTAATTGTAATGTTTATTTAAAATAAAAGCATTACCTTTGCCCCCAGATTAATAGATGAAACAAAAAGACGAAAAAAGATGAAAACAAAATTAACACTAGCACTTGTCGCACACGACAACATGAAATCTGAGCTAGCAGAATGGGTAGATTGGAACTGTAACGTACTATTAGAACACAAACTTGTGTCAACTGGTACAACAGGAAAAATGGTAAGAAAAACACTTGAAGCTAAACACAAACAAGAACTTAATAATTTAGATTTGCACCCTCTAATGTCGGGTCCTCTAGGTGGAGACCAACAGCTGGGCGCAATGATTACAGAGGGAAAAGTAAACGCATTATTCTTTTTTTGGGATCCTATGCAGGCGCAACCTCACGATGTAGACGTTAAAGCTTTGCTACGTTTGGCAGCACTTTATAATGTACCAACAGCGATTAATCGTTCTACAGCCGATATGATTATTAGTTCTCCTTTGTTTGAGGACGGCACTTACAAACCAGAAGTTAGAGATTATAAAACTTATATCGAACGTACATTGGAGTCTTTGTAAGGATAAATAATCTAACTATTTATAAAATCTCTAGCCTAATTTATTTGGGCTAGAGATTTTTTTTGTATATTTGTGAAAACCACACATTATTATGAGCAAAACTAAATTTATCATCCCAACACTTGCGCTGAGTGCTTTAGCTATAAGCCAGGCTGAGGCTGCAAAGAATAAATTAAAGGGCTCTAAAGCTAACATCATCTTTATTTTTGCAGATGATTGGGGTTATGGTGACTTGTCGGCTCACGGACACAAAGGCTTAACTACGCCTAATCTTGACAAAATGATAAGTGAGGGCACAGAATTTACTCAGTTTAATGTGTGTAGCCCAGTGTCATCATCTTCACGCACGGCAGTTATGACGGGACACTTCCCTTCGCGCCACGGCGTGCATGCTCACTTTGTTAAAACAAGTAAATATAACGCCAAACGAAAAATGCCTGATTGGTTAGACCCAGAGGTGGTTCTTCTACCCAGATTATTACAACAAGCAGGCTACAAAACAGCCCATTATGGCAAATGGCATTTAGGTGAGACCCCAGATGCTCCCGAACCCAAAGAGTACGGCTATAACGACACAAGAGTGTTTAGTGGACGAGGCCCTCAGATTCCTAATGGCCCAGAGGGTTATAAGTCTGCTCACTGGACAGAACACTGCGTTGACAACGTAATAAATTTTATTACAGAAAATAAGAATGAGCCTTTCTTTATAAATTTATGGATACACGAGTCTCACAAAGATATAGACCCAACGCCTGAGATGTTAGAGGAATTTTACCCTAATCTCAAAGGGCCTCAAAGACCATATTATACCGTGATAAGTTCGGCAGACCAGCACATAGGTCGTGTTATGAACAGCCTAAAAGAGTTAGGTTTAGACGATAATACTTTAGTTATCTTCTCCTCAGACAACGGCCCAGCTCCCTACAAACATCCAGCAGGTGAGACGGCAGGACTAAAGGGGCGAAAACGCAGTCTTTTTGAGGGTGGAGTGAAAACCCCTTTTATAGTTCGTATGCCTGGGTTTGTGCCTAAGGGCAAGGTTGATGCATCAACTTTGGTTGCATCTGTTGATTTGTTGCCTACGTTTTGTAGTATGGCAGGGGTAAAACTTCCCGAGGGTTATATTGGTGATGGCGAGGATATTACAAATTTGCTTACGGGCAAGAAATACACCCGAACTAAGCCTGTGCTTCAATATTGGCAAGAAAACTCTGTGGGAGACAACTGGCCACGCCTATCGGCCAAGGACAATAAATGGAAATTAGTGTGTAATTTTGATATGACTAGAGTTGAACTCTATGATTACCTGAATGATTGGGCTGAGGAAAACAATCTAGCTGAGAAGTACCCTCAAGAGGTTGAGCGCCTGGCAAAATTGGCCTTTGATTATTATAAAACACTAGATGTAAAATCAAATAAAACAAAATAATTATGAAAACAACCAAACTTATCATTCCAACTCTTGCACTAGGTGCATTTTCTGCATGTAGCAGCGCAAATGCTGCAAAAAAAGAGCTAAAGAACACAAAGCCCAACATAGTCTTTATCTTTGCAGATGATTGGGGCTATGGCGATTTGTCGGCTCATGGACACAAAGGCCTTACAACGCCTAATCTTGACAAAATGATAGCTGAGGGCACAGAATTTACTCAGTTTAATGTGTGTAGCCCTGTCTCATCATCTTCACGCACGGCAGTTATGACGGGACACTTCCCTTCGCGCCACGGTGTGCATGCTCACTTTGCAACTCACGAATATAATGCTAGGCGTGGTATGCCAGATTGGTTAGACCCAGAGGTTACTATGTTGCCAAGACTTTTACAAAGCGCAGGCTATAAAACAGCTCACTACGGCAAATGGCACCTTACAAATTCTTTCACGCCCGAAGCTCCTGTGCCTATGGTGTATGGTTATGACGACACACGTGTGTTCAACGGAGGAGGACCTCAAATACCTAGCCTTCCAGCTCCTTATGAATCTGCTCATTGGACAGAACATAGTGTTAATTCAGCAATAGACTTTATCAAGAAAAATAAAAATGAGCCTTTCTTTGTGAATTTGTGGATACACGAATCTCACCAAAATGTTGACCCAACACCTGAGATGATGCAAGAATTTTATCCTGACTTGCCCGAGCCTCAAAGGTCTTACTATACGGTGATAAGCTCGGCAGATAAACACATAGGACGCTTTATGGATTTCCTAAAGGAAGCAGGCCTAGATGATAATACAATAGTTATCTTCTCGTCTGATAATGGCCCTGAGACTGCATCAAAAAGAAACAATAACTCTATTGGAGAGACAGCAGGTCTTAAAGGCAGAAAGCGTAGCCTTTATGAAGGTGGCGTGAAAGTTCCATTTATCGTTCGTATGCCTGGGGTTGTGCCCTCAGGAGTTGTTAACCAGACAAATTTAATTGCAGCTGTTGACTTATTGCCAACTTTTTGTTCTATGGCAGGGGTTAGTTTACCTGAAGGTTATGTGGGTGACGGCGAAGATGTAAGTGATTTGTTTATTGGTAAAGAGTTTGAAAAACAAAAACCTGTGCTTCAATATTGGCAAGAAAAAACTGGTGGCGACACATGGCCAAGGCTTTCGGCTAAGGACAATAAATGGAAATTAGTTTGTAATTACAATAAATCACGCGTTGAATTGTATGATTACAAAAATGATTGGGGCGAGGAAAATAACTTGGCTGACAAGCATCCAGAGGTTGTTGAGAGGCTATCTAGCTTAGCTTTTGAGTATTATAATTCATTGGATTTAAAAAATAGAGCTAAGTAAAATCACATTATTTTGGTAGTTCACAAAATTTTTACTACTTTTGTGGGCTGTTTAACTAATTAATATTTTATCGAAATGCCAAAAATGAAAACAAAATCAGGAGCGAAAAAACGTTTTTCGTTTACTGGTACAGGAAAAATCAAAAGGAAACACGCTTTTAAAAGCCACATCCTAACAAAAAAAACAACAAAACAGAAACGTAACCTGACTTATGCAGGTCTAGTTTCTAAGGCAGATGATGCCAATGTAAGAATGCAGCTTAAATAATTTTAGGCTACAAAAACAAATGTTAAATTAAGAGTTTAGTGGCCCCAAAGAGATTGAGAGAAACAATTCGCCACAAATTCGTAAAACTTAAAAATTATGCCAAGGTCAGTAAATGCAGTAGCATCAAGAGCTAGAAGAAAAAAAGTTTTAAAACTTGCCAAAGGTAACTTTGGATCAAGGGGAAACGTATGGACAGTAGCAAAAAACACTGTCGAAAAAGGTTTGACTTACGCTTACAGAGATCGTAAGAACAAAAAACGTACATTCCGTAGTCTATGGATTCAGCGTATCAACGCAGCTTCTCGTATGAACGGTATGACTTATTCAGAATTTATGGGTAAACTATCAGCAAAAGGTATCTCTTTGAACCGTAAGGTTTTAGCAGATCTTGCTATGAACAGCCCTAAGGCATTCGAAAAAATCGTTAATACAGTTAAATAAAGAATAAAAATTTATTCTTTTTTATGGAGCAGTCTTTTTTAAGGCTGCTCTTTTTTTGTGGTAATGTGGTAAAAAGTAGCTGATTTTTTACAAATCTTCGATTTGTGGCACTCAAAAGAAAAATGCATGCATTTTTCTGTCTTATGAGTTTCGTGCCCCACTAACGTTTAACGTCTCCGACGGCCGGGGTGCTCCCCGGTGAGCTAATGAGGTTGCTAATAATTTATAACTCATAATTCTTTAGCATCCCAGCTCCTTTAACCTAGCATCTGCAACTATCTTATCTATAATAGTCCTCACCAAAACATCCATCTCACTATCCTGCTCGTAATTTGCCGAACACACGTAATTAACCCTATTATCGTGAATCAGAGAATCCAAAGAACTGTGATCTCCCTGCTCAGGATTAAAAACGGCAATGGAATGGCCTCCCTGCTGCTTAACTAGTCGCATACAAGGAATATCCGTAGTCCCATCGCCCACATAGATTATATGCTCGAAAGGTATAGGGCGCTCGCTTGGTTCAACGTATTGATTGATACGCGTGCTGTCAAAAACAGTATCTATGCCCTTGTTTATCTTAAAAATGAATTGAGTTTTATTAGTGTAATTCACTGCCACAGCAGGCCAATAAGCCACCCCGTCAATATCATAAAGAAAGCTACACGCATAGATTTTCTTAAACTCACTAGCAATGCTTGTGCCCTCTATCATCTCCTTAATACCCGAAGAATTTATGTAGTGCTCAACCTTAACACCTCGCTGCTTAGCATAAGAATTTATCCTGGGAAACCACCCTTTTACACCTGCAAAAAGTGAAATCTTAGCCCCTGAATTCCTGAAAGCCTCCTTACGAAGTGACAGCCCACGGCTCTTAGCCTCATGTATCATCTTATACATATAGGCTAGAATTGGGTCGGCATCTTGATCTCTAGCTATAAGGTTGCTCTCCTGCCAAAATTTCTTATTGCTCTTGCCCACGGCTGGGATGAAATCGTATTCTTGCATGTTGCCAGGCGAGAGTGTGCCGTCAAAATCATATACTAAAGCTATGGTTAAATCTTTTTTCATGGGATAACGTGTTTTATTCTGGGCATAAAGATAGTAAATATCGCAAAAGAATTGTACTTTTGTAACCAATAAGTTTTTTAAAAAATTATATGGCTTTAATTTTATGTATAGAAACAGGTACTGAAATCTGTTCTGTTGCCCTGGCGCTAGATGGCAAGGTTATTTCACTTAGGGAAAGCTCCTTAGGACGTGATCATGCTAAAAATCTTGGCGTTTTTATAGATGAAATATTACGTGGCACCGAGTATAAAAGCTCTGATTTGGATGCTGTGGCTGTGAGCAAGGGGCCTGGCTCTTACACAGGGCTTAGGATAGGGGTTTCTATTTCTAAGGCTTTGTGTTATGCTTTGAATATTCCTTTGATAGGTATAGGCTCGCTTGAATCACTTACGAATGTTTTTTTAGATGATTTCCAGGCTGGAATACTTGATGTTGAGGATTTGTCAAAGGCAGTGTTATGCCCTATGATAGATGCTCGTCGCATGGAGGTTTACACTCAGCTTTTCTCGCCTGAGGCTAAGGCTATCTCTGAGATTGAAGCTCATATCTTAACCGAAGATAGTTTTTCTGAGCAGTTAAATTCGGGCAAACAACTCTTGGTGTTCGGTGACGGCGCGAGTAAATCGCTAGATGTAATTCACAATGAAAATATAAAATATCTTAATGTTGCACCCTCATCGCGTGGCCTAGCTAGACTAGCCGAGCAAGCTTATTTAAGAGGAGAAAAAGAGGACACGGCTTATTTTGAGCCGCTTTACCTCAAAGATTTTATGATACATAAGTCTAATAAGAAATTTTTTTAAGCTATGGCAAAGAAAACTAAGACAACTAATAAAAAGAGATTCTTACACCCCTTACTTCGCACAGCAATCTTGGCTGGGTGCATTATTGTGTTGGTGGTTTCAATAACTAACGTGATGCTGAATTTGTTTACTCGTCATAATGATTATTATAACGTGCCTGACTTTTCGGGCATGACTTTGCCTGAGGCTAAGCGTGCTGCCAAAGAGGGTAAATTAGTGTTGGAATTAAGCGATTCTTTGTATGTGCCTAGTTTGAGTGGTGGCGTGATTTTAGAGCAAAGACCACTAATGGGAGCTAAAGTTAAATCGGGAAGACGTGTGTTTCTGACTATAAATTCTTTTCGTGAACGTTTAGTTGAGGTGCCTTATGTGGCTGGTTACTCACTTCGTCAGGCTAAAAATAATCTTGAACTTTCGGGACTTAGAATCAAGGAATTAATCTATAAAGAGGATATAGCTACAAACAATGTGTTGGAGCAATTCTATGATGACACTCAAATACTTCAAGATTCAAAACTAGAGGTAGCTCAAAGTTCAGCTATAACTTTAGTAGTGGGCAAGGCTCAGGATGCGCCCTTGCAGAATGTGCCAAAATTAGTAGGCCTTAGCCTCAGTGATGCTCAGTCTCGTTTGTGGGAATTGGGGCTTAATGTTGAGGATAAGGGCAGTGATAAGGATGTTAACGGGCTTAATAAATACGAAGCTAAGGTCTTTGCGCAGTCTGTCTTATACTCCGAGCAAGTGGATTTAGGCAGTAAAATTATGCTTAAACTTACATTTAACCAAGACAAAGTAACCCGTGGAGTGCGCAGCGCTGATAGCACCTATAAAGTAAAACTTAAAGAGGCTGAACTATTGCAAAAGATGCAGGATAGCATAACTCAGGCTAAGCTAGATAGTGCAACTCTATCGACCATAAGCTCAGAGCAAGAGATAATGAAGGAGCTAATGAATTTTAACAATTAATCAATGAACAACCAAGATATAGAACTAGATATTGATGCGCAGAGCGAAGAACTCTACGAGCACTTTTCTGTAAAAGTAGATAAGGGTCAGTCCCTGTTGAGAATAGATAAATTTCTTACTACTCGCATGGAGGCTGCATCGAGAAATAGAATTCAGGCTGCGGCCGACACGGGAGGAATCCTTGTTAACGGCAAGCCTGTGAAGTCTAGTTATAAGGTTAAACCTCTGGATACCATATCTATAGTAATGCCTTATCCTAAGCGAGTTATAGAAATTATAGCCGAGGATATCCCTTTAGAAATACCTTACGAGGACGATGATTTGCTTATCGTGAACAAGCAGCCAGGGCTTGTGGTTCACCCAGGTCATGGAAATTACAGTGGCACGCTGGTTAACGCCCTAACTTATCACCTTAGAGATTTACCCATGTTTCAAGAGGGTGACATGAGAGCTGGGCTTGTGCATAGGATAGATAAAAACACATCAGGTTTGCTGGTGATAGCCAAAAATGAGAAGGCTCATGTTAAGCTTGCTAAACAATTTTTTGATCATAGTATTTCACGCCGTTATCAAGCACTTGTGTGGGGTAATTTAGCTGAGGATGAGGGTACTATCACAGGTAATATAGGTCGTAGTGTCAAGGACAGACTACGTATGTGCGTGTTCCCCGAGGGTGATGACGGCAAGCATGCTGTGACTCATTATAAGGTACTAAAACGCTATGGTTATGTTACTTTGGTGGAATGCCGTCTGGAGACTGGACGAACTCACCAGATACGTGTGCACATGCAGTATATAGGCCACCCCTTGTTTAACGACGAGAGGTATGGAGGCGATAAGATATTAAAAGGTACGACGTTTACAAAATATAAACAATTTGTTGAAAATTGCTTTAGGATTTTACCTCGTCAAGCACTGCACGCCAAGTCTTTAGGCTTTGTACACCCTGCCTCAGGTGAGGATGTTTTCTTTGAGAGCGCACTGCCAGATGATATGGTGCAGGTGCTTGAGAAGTGGGATACTTATGTGGTTTCGCGAGACACTTTTGTAGATTAGGGGGGCGACTAATAAGCATTCATCTGCTGCCTTCTTGCTTTTCATCCTAATACTCACGTACCTTAAGTACGCTCCGTTTAGGCTGAAAATCAGAGCGTTGCAGCTAAATACTTCTTAGCCACCCTTAATAAAGTGCAAAAACAGTAAATTGCTCACTTAAAATTATTTTTTTACGGCCATATTGTGGCGTTTTTCAATGATGTTCCAATCTATCACAGACCAAATATTCTCTAAATATACTGCTCTACGATTCTGATAATCAAGATAGTAGGCGTGCTCCCACACATCTATGCACATTAGTGGTGTGAGGTTCTGCGTTATGGGATTATCGCCGTTTTGAGTGGTTGTGATAAGCAATGATCCGTCCTTTGCCATGTTAAGCCACGCCCATCCCGAACCAAAAACCTTGAGCGCATCTTTTGTTAGGTGGGTTTTAAATTCGGCAAAAGAGCCAAAATACTTTTCGATTTTTTTCATTAACTCGCCCTCGGGCTCTAGTTTTGCCTTGGGTGAGAGAGCCTCAAAATAGAAGATATGGTTGAGGCTTTGGGCTGCGTTGTTATATAATGCCCCGTCTGCAATTTTCACTAAACTTTCGAGATTATTTGCTTTTAAATCGCTGTGAATCAGAAGTTTGTTGGTGTTGTCTATGTAGGCTTGCAGGTGTTTACCATAGTGGTATTCCATGGTCTTTTTGCTTAGTGCAGGGCTTAGCTCATAGAGAGCATAGCTTAATTTCGGTAAAGTCAATTTTTCCATATATGTAAAATTAAAAAGGTATAAAACTCTTTTTATTCAAGTTTTATACCTTTTTAATATTTTATAAGAAAAATAATTTCTTAACGGAGTGATAAGGACGGCTAAAAAGTATTTAGCTGCAACGCTCTGATTTTTATTTAAAAACGGAGTTTACTTATGGTAAATGAGTATTTTAAATGAAAAGCTAGAAGGCAGCAGATGAATGCTTATTAGTCGTCTTTTTAGTCTTCATCTACATACACCCTAGCTAGGAACTCAACCCTAAGCGGTTGATAAAGCTCAACTATAGCAGTTGGGTAGCTTGTCCAGTAGAAATCATCACCTATATCTATAAGTAGATCGTCTGAGTATTCAAATGATTTTATCTCGCTAGAGCTAAGACCCTCGTCGCCATAACCCCAGGCTGAAGTAAATATAGCCTCACACCATTGACTGCCTAGTGTTGTACCTTGCTCATAAACTACTTCTTTGATAGCATCTACAAATTCATCCGTTGATGATGCAGTTGAGAAGGCAGGATAGAAGCCCACGTACTCCTCAAACTGCCAGTGCTCCACGGCATCTGACTTGATATTTGTGTCAACTAGGAAACCGTCCAAAGTCCAAAGACTGTAATATATTTGAACAGTTTTGCTATCGTCTATTTCAACGCCAAGGTCAGAGCTTGTGTAAGTTGTGTCTACGCCGTTCTCTAAAAGCTTGATGCCTCGGAATTCATCTTCAATAACTCTATAATATAGCAAATCATCATCTGAGCCTATGCCGTTCCACGAGGATTGAAAATTAGCTGCAACGTAGTTCTTAACCTGCTCTTTTTCCCACTCTTCAATATCTGGAATAATCTCAACAAGCTCTATATCCATAAAGAAGTTTTCGTTGTAACCAAGTGAGTAGCGACCCTCATAACCCGAGCTAAAAGTCACGCCCGATGTGCCCCAGCCCGAAGAATACGGGATGTAAGCTCTAACTTTTTCGCCAACTCTCATGTTTGCGAACATATCTAGTAGACCCTCTGGCACGTCAGAATATTCTGTGTCTTGGTCTACAATTTTGATAGTCTGAGCATTGTAGTTGGTTACAGTAGTCCATGTTTGTTGTATTACGGCCTCTAGGCTATCGCGTGTTGCAAACACACCTCCTTGCATATTGTAGCCTGTATATTTCACTTTCACCCACTCCTCACTTTGAGGTGTTGTGTTGTCTGTCACAGCGCTTTGGTCGATAATATTGTAAAAAACTGTGGTGTCGCACTCTAGTTGGTAAAGTGTACTTTCTTCTGTAATAGCACTATTTGAGGGAGGCAGAGTCCAATAGGAGTTTCTTATGTATTTACTCCATGCAATGCTAGTGATTTCTGTTATATTCAGTGATTCGTCCTTAGCACATGAGCTAAAGATAAGTGCTGATAATATTAAAACTTTACAAAAATTGTATTTCATGTATTGTGTTTTTTCTAATTATTTTTAACTGTTTCTATCGTGGCAATATACATTATTGGGGTGTAGCCTTCGACTGTTCCTATCACTTTATCGCCGTAAGCGTAGTCCGAGGTCATAATCAACACCACCGAATCACCCTCGTGGCAACCCACTAAGCCTTTGGTTACTCCCTTAAGTAGATTTGTTGTACCTATTACAGCCTCAATAGCATCGCTGCTCCAAGAGTCTGCGCTAAGTCCGGCTTCTACTTGCTCGGCTATAAGGTAGTCTTTGTTGCTGTAAATTAATTCGCTAGGGCCGTAGCTGAAAGTATAGCTCTCAAAATAGTAGGTTACTAAATCGCCTTTTGAGATTACGTTACTAGTAGCGTAATCTGCTCTGTCTGAGTTAGGTACGTAGCGATAAACTCCGTCTAAATCATCATAGTCTATATCTTTGTCGTCTAGATAATCCTCAATATCTTCTTCTTGATCTAAAATCGCATCTGTATCCACATCGCAAAAGCACAAAGTACTAGCTGCAAACAATAAGAATATGTATTTAAGTAATTTCAAAACTCTAAAAATTTAAACTCGTTTATTTTAATCTACAAATGTAACTATATTTTTGTTATTAACGACACACAAAGCCCGAAAATTGCACGAAGTTAAGTTTTTATTATTAACTTTGTGCTTTAAAATTTATTAAATAAAAAATAATGGCTTTACAATGTGGTATAGTTGGACTTCCTAACGTGGGTAAGTCAACTCTTTTTAACTGTTTGTCTAATGCTAAGGCGCAGGCAGCTAACTTCCCTTTTTGCACTATAGAACCTAATGTGGGCGTGATTACAGTGCCCGATGATAGACTTATTAAACTTGCAAATATAGATAATCCTAAGAAAATTGTGCCTACAACTATCGAAATCGTAGACATAGCAGGCCTTGTTAAAGGAGCATCTAAAGGCGAGGGTTTGGGTAATAAATTCTTGGCTAATATTCGTAATACTGATGCAATTATTCACGTGTTGCGTTGTTTTGAGAACGACAATATCACTCACGTTGACGGTAGCATCAACCCTGTGCGTGACAAAGAAATCATAGACACAGAATTGCAATTAAAAGACCTTGAAACAGTTGAAAGCCGTATCTCTAAAGTGCAAAAACAAGCGCAAAGTGGAGGCGATAAGCAAGCTAAGAGAATCTATGATATATTGGTGCAATTTAAAGCTGTGCTTGAGCAAGGCAAATCAGCACGTAGTGTTGAGGTAGATAAAGAAGACGTGAAATTAGTTTCTGAATTAGGTCTACTTACCACTAAACCAGTGCTTTACGTATGTAATGTAGACGAAAAATCAGCAGCTACGGGCAATGCTCATGTTGAGGCTGTGAGAGCAGCAACGGCAGATGAAAGAGCCGAAATTCTTATCATTGCAGCAGCTACCGAGGCTGATATCGCTGAGTTGGAGGAATACGAGGAGCGCCAAATGTTTTTGGAGGAAGCAGGTCTTAGCGAGTCGGGCGTTAGCCGTTTGATTCGTTCGGCATATAGTTTGCTAAATCTTGAAACTTACTTTACAACTGGAGTTCAAGAAACTCACGCGTGGACCTATCCTAAAGGCACGAAAGCGCCGGGTGCAGCAGGTGTGATTCACTCAGATTTTGAGAAAGGTTTTATACGTGCCGAGGTTATCAAATATGAAGATTACATAACTCTAGGCTCAGAAAAAGCGTGTCGTGAGGCAGGTAAACTTTCGGTTGAGGGTAAAGAATATGTTGTACAAGACGGCGATATTATGCACTTTTTATTTAATGTTTAAGATGAGAGAAGTTAGAGTAAGATTTGCACCATCACCAACCGGTGCGCTACATATAGGAGGTGTTAGAACAGCACTTTACAATTATCTTTTTGCACGCCAGGCAGGTGGTAAATTTATTCTTAGAATCGAGGATACAGACTCTCAAAGGTTTGTTCCTGGAGCAGAAGATTATATTATAGAGGCACTTAAATGGTGTGGCATAGAGGTTGACGAGGGCGTAGGCGTTGGAGGAGATCATGCACCTTATCGTCAGAGTGAGCGCCGCGAGATTTACTATAAATATGCTATGCAGCTTATAGAATCGGGCAATGCTTATTATGCTTTTGATTCATCTGAGGCTCTGGATGCTTTGCGAAGTGAGACTGAGGCTCGTGGAGAGACTTTTGCATATAATTATAAGGTGAGAGAGTCTCTAGAGACTTCACTTGCTATGAGCGAAGATGAGCTTAAAGCAAGATTAGAGCGTGGTGATAAATACGTAGTGCGCTTTAAAATGCCTGAGAATGAGAATGTTGTAATGCAGGATATTATACGTGGCCAGGTTACTATCAACACTTCAACTCAAGATGATAAAGTGTTGTATAAGTCAGCTGACAGCCTACCAACTTATCACTTAGCTAACATCGTGGACGACCATTTAATGGAGATTTCTCATGTTATCCGTGGCGAGGAGTGGTTGCCTAGTTTGCCTCTTCACTATTTATTATATCGCAGTTTTGGTTGGAGCGACACTCAGCCTGAGTTTGCTCACTTGCCTTTATTATTAAAACCTACGGGCAAAGGAAAACTCAGCAAGCGTGACGGCGATAAAATGGGTTTCCCTGTGTTCCCTTTGTTGTGGGAAGCACCTACGGGCGAGATTTCACGAGGTTATCGCGAGGACGGATATTTTGCTGCTGCCTTTATTAATATGTTGGCTCTTTTGGGCTGGAACTCGGGCACTGAGCAAGAGATTTTCTCTATGGATGAGCTTATCGCAAGCTTTTCGCTTGAGAGAGTTGGTAAGTCAGGTGCTAGGTTTGACCCTGAGAAAGCTAAGTGGTTTAATAGTCATTATTTAAGAGCATATTCTTCTGAGTCACTTGCTGAATTATTTATGCCTATCTTAGCGCAAAATGCTGTGAGCGCAGACAAAGATATTGTTGTGAAGGTAGTCGATTTGATTAAGGAGAGAGCTACTTTTGTGAGCGATTTCTGGGATCTTTCGTCTTATTTCTTTGTTACACCAGATAGTTACGATGCTAAGGTTAAAGCTAAATTCTGGAAGGAAGATAATAAAAATCGTCTTATCCAAATGCGCGATGAGTTGTCGGCAATCGAAGATTTCTCATCATCTAACACCGAGCATATTATCCACGAATGGATAAACGAAAATCAATTCCCTATGGGTCAGCTAATGAATACTTTACGCCTGGCAGTAGTGGGTGAAAGTAAGGGCGCTAGCATGTTTGATATTATAGAAATTGTAGGCAAAGAGCAGACCCTTGCTAGGTTGGATAAACTAATTGCAACAGAAATTTAAAGCTCATGCTTTTAGACGATATAGCCCTAACTCTAGAGAGTAAGGTTAACTTAAAAACCTTGGCTCACTTGATGTCTCACTTCTCGTCTGCCGAGGCAATTTATGCAGCTGGAGCAGACGAATTAGTAGCGAGGTGTGAGCTTAAAAGAGAGCTTGCTGAGTCTATATCTAAAAAATCGGCTCACACCAAGGCTTTAGAGCAATTAAGGCATATCAATCGACATAAAATCACGGCGCTAAGGCCTGAGGATGAAAATTATCCTCGTTTACTTGGCGAAATTCCCGACCCAGCTCACGTGCTCTATCTCATGGGCGATAGTTCTATTTTGAACTCTCGCATGGTAACTATGGTGGGCACGCGCGATATCACTTCTTATGGGCATAGAATGTGTGATAGGCTGGTTAAGGAGCTTAGTGAAATAGATTCTAATATTGTGATAGTCAGTGGTCTAGCCTATGGTATAGATGCTGAGTGTCATAGAGCCGCCCTGCGTTATGGTTTACGCACGGTGGCTGTTGTTAAAGATATTTTGCCCGAGGTTTCGCCCAAAGGTAATGAACTTTTGGCCTCTGAAATTCTTTCTTCGGGAGGTTGCATATTATCTGAAAGTAATATATTTACACACTTTTACAAGAGTGAGTATAAGCGCCGCAACAGAATTATGGCTGCCATGAGCATGGCGACTGTGGTCGTTGAGTCTAAGGACAAAAGTGGTGCAAATTCCACAGCTTTTCTCGCGAGAGACTATAACAGAGAGGTGTTTGCAGTACCTGGCCGTATAGACGAAAAATCCTCAGAGGGAACAAATAATCTTATAAAATCATCTCATGCTCAGATTCTAACTTCTGCCATGGACCTAGCCTTGGAACTTGGTTGGGACTGTGAGTCTACAACCTTAAAAAATGCTGAGGTTCAGGAAGTTGAACTTAGTGAAGTGCAGGCCAAAATCATGGAGTTGATTCCTGCTGGAGCTGTAGTTTATAGCGATTTTATATCTCAAAATTCAGGTATTAATCAGGGTGATTTAATGGCCGAAATGTTTGAATTAGAGCTCAGTGGCTTGGTGAGAACCTTGCCTGGAGGGCGTTATGAGAGGGTTTAGACTATGATAGACACACATTCACATATTTACGACGAGGCGTTTGATGAGGATATAGCTCAGGTTATTGAGCGTGCTCAAATCTTTGGCGTTAAGAAAATCTTATTGCCTGCCGTGGATTCTACTTCGCACGAGCGTTTAGGTGATTTATGCGCGAAATATCCAGATTTTTGCGTGCCTATGATGGGCGTGCATCCAACTTCTTTGACGGCTGGAAATCTAGCACAAGAGCTTGAAATAGTGAGAGTTAATCTCTCTAAGGGAGGATATATTGCTGTTGGTGAGGTGGGTTTGGACTTGTATTGGTCTAAGGAATTTTTAGCTGAGCAAATCACAGCTTTAAAAGAGCAAATTTCCTTGGCTTTAAGCTATGATTTACCCCTAGTTTTCCACGTTAGGGATGCCTGGGAGCAGATGTTGGACTTGCTCGAAGAATACGCCGACAAGGGTCTGCGTGGTGTTATGCACTCTTTTTCGGGTGACGCCCAAATTTATAATAGAGTTAAGAGTTTGGGTGAGTTTGTTTTTGGGATAGGTGGGGTTGTAACCTTCAAAAATTCTGGGCTTGACAAGGTGGTTAATCAAATGAATATCAACGATTTAGTTCTGGAAACTGATGCGCCTTATTTAACTCCTGTACCCTATCGTGGCAAGCGAAATGAGAGCTCTTATGTGAGATTAGTAGCTGAGAAAATTGCTGAAATTAAGGGTATGAGTGTCGACGAAGTGATAAAAGCAACTAGCGAAAATGCGCGCCGTATCTTTAGGCTAGAAGAATTTTAGCCTGCTCTCTAGCTGCATCTGTTATAGTGCTGCCTGACAGCATCTTAGCTATCTCCTCCACTCGCTGCTCAGAGTTTAATCTTTGGATATTTGTAAGGTCAGTGCCGTTTTTACTTTCTTTATAGACCACGTAATGGTTCTCGCCCTTGGATGCAACTTGTGGCAGGTGAGTAATGTTAATTACTTGCATCGTCTGGCCTAAATTTGTTATAATCTCGCCCATAGCATCTGCAATTTTTCCCGAAACTCCTGTGTCTATTTCATCAAAAATTATCGTTGGTAACTTTATTTTTTCTGCTACAAAACCTTTAATGGCTAGCATCACACGCGAAAGTTCACCTCCCGATGCAACCTTGTCAATACTCTGAGTGTCAACGCCTTGTGATGATGCAAAAAGAAAAGCAATAGTATTTTCGCCCGAAGTATTGAGCTTATCGTTTACGCTGATTTTTATCTCTAGCCTAGCATTTGGCATGCCTAAATTTGCAAGTGTTTTATTCACGTGAGACATTACGGCCTTGGCTGATTTCTCGCGCTCGGCTGTGATTTTTTTGGCTAGTGATTTGGCCTTGTCTGTTTTAGCCAAGATTTGATTTTCAAGCTCCCCAATTTTATGGTCAGATGATGAAATCGAACACAATTTTTGCTCAAATTCGTCTCTTAATTCTATTAATTCTTCAACGCTCGATAGCCTATGTTTTTGCTCTAGTGAGTATAGAAAATCTATTCTCTCGCTTAGCTGCCTCATTTTCTCAGGATCAGAGTCTACCTTATCAAACTCATTCTGTACCTGAGAATTAATATCTTTTAATTCTTCTAAACAAGCTCTTATTCTTGATGAAAATTCACTACCATATTTGTAAACATCGCCTGTGCGTGAGAACGAAGTTTCTATGTTTTTTAGCTCGGTTAACATACCACCCATCTCGTTTTCCATGGCGTTTGCACAAAGGGCTAGAGACTCACGGATTTGCTCGCTATTGGTGTGTAGGGCTAGTTGAGCTTCTAGCTCTTGTTTCTCTCCTATTTTGAGTTTAGCATCGCTTAATTCGCTAAATTGGAAGTTTATATAATCTTGGTTTTCTCGCTGTTTCGCAGTTTCTTCTCTTAACTGAATAAGCTGATTTTCAAGAAGTCTAAGTGTTTGATATTCAGTACTGTATTTACTAATTAAAGACGTGTCTTTAGAGCTAGAATCCAGGATTTTTTGCTGAAAACTCTCGTTCGCCAATAATAAAGTTTGATGCTGAGAGTGAACGTCTATCAAATTTTGTCCTAATTCCTTAAGTGTAGAAATCTGCACCGGTAGCTCATTAATAAATCCACGGCTTTTGCCCGAAGAAGTAATCACGCGCCTTACGATGCAAGTAGGCTCATAGTCAAGGTCGTAGTTCTCAAAAAAATCTTCAAGTCCGTAGCCTTCAATGTCAAAAGTACCCTCTACAACGCAATTTTTAGTGTTGTTTTTCATAGCGCTCATGTCGGCTCTAGTACCAAGCAATAAACCAAGTGCGCCCAGCAGAATAGACTTACCAGCACCAGTTTCACCCGTGATGATATTAAGTCCCTGACCCAAATCAAGGCTCAGCGAGTCTATGAGAACATAATTTTCGACTAATAATTGCTTTAACATGGGAAATATTCTCTAAAAGAAGGTTTCTAGTTTATCAATAATCTTGCTTGCAGCCTTGTCCTTGCCCTCTAGTGGGTGGTCTTCGCGGCTACCAGTTTTATCTAAGATAGAAATTTTGTTTGTGTCGTGGCCAAAGCCTGCTCCCTTGTCTTGAAGTGAGTTTAACACTATGAAATCAAAGCCTTTACGCTCTAATTTGCCCTTGGCATTATCAGCCTCATTATCTGTCTCAAGTGCAAAACCAACTAAGATGCGCGAGCCTTTTTTCTTGCCCAAACTTTGTGCTATATCCTTAGTTTTTTTGAGAGAAATGCTCATGTCGTCTGCACTTTTTTTGATTTTTGTACTAGCTACATCGCTAGGAGTGTAATCAGCTACAGCAGCGCACATTATAGCACCGTCGCAACTCTCAAAATGCTCATTACAAGCATTATACATATCCTCAGCAGATGTAACATCTATGTTTTCTACGCCCTTAGGCTTATCGACAGACACTTTGCCCGAGATTAAAACAACCTCTGCGCCACGGCTTTTAAGCTCCCCAGCTAAGGCATAACCCATCTTGCCCGTTGAGTGATTAGAGATATATCTCACAGGGTCTATGGCCTCTAGAGTTGCGCCCGAAGTAACTAAGATGCGCTTACCCTTTAGTGGACTCTTTTTTTTTTCGGCAAAAAAATCCTCTACACTTTTGACTATGTCCTCAGCCTCGGCCATGCGACCCTTGCCAATAAGACCACTAGCTAGCTCGCCCGAGGTGGGTTCAACTATCACAACTCCGTCATTAGCGAGAGTTTTAAGATTGCGCCCAGTTGCCACGTGAGCATACATGTCTAAGTCCATAGCAGGCGCTACGAAAACAGGACAACGTGCTGAAAGGTAGGTGGTTAATAAAAGATTATCGGCAACGCCCGTAGCCATTTTAGCTAGAGTGTTGGCCGTAGCAGGCGCTATAAGGTATAGGTCAGCCCACTCACCTAAACTAACGTGAGAGTTCCAAGCTCCGTTTTCAGGATCAAAGAAATCTACAAGTATAGGATTTTTGGCTAGAGTAGCCAGGGTCAGGGGGGTGATGAATTCTTTGGCCAAAGGTGTCATAATTATCTTAACCTCAGCTCCTTGCTTCACCAATAACCTAACAAGCATAGCTGCCTTGTAGGCTGCTATGCTTCCTGTTACTGCTAGTAATATTTTACGCCCGTTTAACATACGGCACTTTAGTGTTAGAACTTAGTTTGTTTCTCAACGGCTTCTTTGAAGTAAACCTCTCCGTTTAAAAATTCTTCAGTTGCTGTAAGCACTGGTTTAGGCATTCTCTCGTAATATCTAGAGATTTCGATTTGCTCACGGTTCTCGAAAGTTTCTTCAAGAGAGTCGCTTGAGCTCGAAAAATCAGCTAGTTTGCGAGTTAATTCTTGTTTTAGTTCGCCAGCAATTTGGTTAGAGCGACGAGCTATAATAGAAATTGATTCGTAAACATTGCCCGTAGGAGCGTCTATATCAGTTAATTTACGAGTTACTGTGTTGTTTGGAACAGTGTTTTTTTTAGTTTCCATTTTCTGGTGTATTATTTACTTTTATTTTTTGCTTTTCTTTTCGGCGTTTTGACCTTTTTTCTCAAATTGTTTCAAAAAGTCTTGTGAATAGCCCTCGTATCTAGCAAGCTCTCTTTTATACTTGCTTTCGGGGAATTCGGCCACAAAGTTATAATAATAATCTAAAACATTCAAATATCTGTCTCTTTGAAGTTCAGAATATGAATCTTTTGCCAATAAATATCCTGCTTTTGCCGTGTAGTAAAGTATTTGTTCTCGGAAAGGTGAGTCTGGATATTCACCCAAAGCATTTTCAAATGCCTTAATTGCAGACTTATATCTTCCTATTTTGAAGTAAGTGTAAGCACTAAGATATGATTTTTCTTTTAATTTAAGCTCAAGCTCTTTGATATTTTCTAGTAAAACATCTTTTTTGATAGAATTTGGATAGCGATATAAATACTCATTTATATTATATATAGCCATGTTGGTCCAACTTTGGTCTTTTTGCACATCTGGTGATGCATAGTAAAAACCTTTGGCATACATATACTCAGCATCTTCAACAAAAGGGCTGCGAGGATAAGTTCTTCTGAAATTGTCAAAAGCCATGCTACTAGCGTCAAAATCGCCCGACTTGTAGCTACAAGTACCTGCATAAAAGGCTATGGTATCAGCTCTAGGGCTACCTATAAAATAAGGAGCTGCTAGATTAAATAATTCCAAAGCTTTAGAATATTTACCTTCGTCATAGTAATCAAATGCAGAATGATATATCATTTCGCTATCACCACTTTTAGCAATAAAGTTAAATGGTCCACAAGCAGAAAATGCAACGGCAGAACAAATAACAAGAAGGAGTTTATGTGTAATTTTCATTTTTATTAAGTTAATTTTAAGTTTTAGTGCTCAAATCTACGCAAAGTTACGTAATTTTAACGACTAGAGAAAAAAAATATTGTTTTTTTTAGAATTTTCTGCAAATAGTAAGTAACTTTGTAGCTAGGAAAAACGTTATCAATTTGGGCGCTTATTACCCATAAGATAACTAAACAACTATAAATCAACTAATTAAAACATTTTAACAGTGGATATTTTTGAAAGAATAAAAAAACATTCTGGTGGACCTATCGGAATGTATCAAAAACAAAGTCATGGATATTTCTCTTTTCCTAAACTTGAAGGCGAAATAGGACCTCGCATGATGTTTCGTGGACGCGAAGTTCTAAACTGGTCACTAAACAACTACCTAGGTCTTGCGAATCACCCTGAAGTGCGCAAAGCAGATGCTGAGGGCGCAGCTAAATATGGTATGGCAGCTCCTATGGGTGCGCGTATGATGAGTGGACAAACTATTTATCACGAGCAGTTAGAAAGAGAACTTGCTGATTTTGTTGGCAAAGAAGATGCTTTCCTTCTTAACTTTGGTTACCAAGGTATGCTTTCAATTATCGACAGCCTTCTTTCTCGCCACGATGTTGTGGTTTATGATGCTGAGGCTCATGCTTGTATTATCGACGGATTGCGTCTTCACACTGGTAAACGTTTTGTGTTTGCTCACAATGACATGGATTCTTGTCGCAAACAATTAGAGCACGCAACTAAAGTTGTAGAACAAACCGGTGGTGGCATCCTAGTTATCACTGAGGGTGTTTTTGGTATGAAAGGCGATCTTGGAAACATAGGTGAGATTGTTAAATTCAAAAAAGACTTTAATTTCCGTCTGCTTGTTGACGATGCTCACGGTTTTGGAACTATGGGCCCTGAGGGTCGTGGTACTACAGCTCACTTTGATGCTACTGAGGGTGTTGACGTGTTGTTTAATACTTTTGCTAAAAGTATGGCAGGTATAGGAGCGTTTGTTGCTTCTCACAAATATATTATAGACCACTTGCGCTATAATATGCGCTCTCAAACTTATGCTAAGAGTCTTCCTATGCCTATGGTTATGGGTGCACTTAAGCGTTTGGAGTTAATCAAAGCTCACCCTGAGTTCCAAACTAAACTTTGGGAGATTACTAATGCTCTTCAAGCTGGTTTCAAAGAAAGAGGATTTAATATAGGTGTAACAGAGTCGCCCGTAACGCCAGTATATATGAAAGGTGGAGTTGAGGAAGCAACTAACATTGTTGTTGACCTTCGCGAGAACTTTAATATCTTCTGTTCGGTGGTAGTTTACCCTGTGATTCCTAAAGGCGAGATTATCTTGCGTATTATCCCTACGGCTGTTCACACTCTTGAGGATGTTAAATACACTTTAGATTGCTTTGATGCTTGTCGTTCAAAACTAGATGCTGGTGATTACTTAAAACCAGTGCCTGATATGTCGGATGCAACTTATGCAGCTAGCAAATAAATAAAAAAACAAGAGGGTGACTAATAAGCATTCATCTGCTGCCTTCTAGCTTTCCTGCCTAATACTCACGTACCTTATGTACGCTCCGTTTAGGCTGAAAATCAGAGCGTTGCACCTAAATACTTATTAGCCACCCTTAGCAAAATACAAGGGGAGCAACTAACATTCAATACGTTAGTCATTCTCCTTTTTTAACACCTATCTTTGCAAAAAATAATTGATAATGAATATAAAATCGGCAATATTTAAGTGTAGTAGCGAAAAAATTAGCCAACTGCCCACCGAGTTTAAAGAGATAGCTTTTATAGGTCGCTCTAACGTGGGTAAATCCTCGCTAATTAATATGTTAACTGACAAACCTGGGCTTGCTAAGGTCTCGTCTACACCAGGTAAAACCAAGCTAGTCAATCACTTCACTATTAACGATGAGTGGTATTTGGTGGATTTGCCAGGCTATGGCTATGCTAGAACATCTAAGACTTCTAGAGAAAAATTTGCCAAACTTATAACTAATTATTTGACCAAGTCTGATAATCTGCATTACCTGTTTGTGTTGCTAGACATCAGACACGAGCCCCAGAAGATAGACCTAGAATTTATCACCATGTTGGGCGAGGAGGGCATACCCTTTGGCCTGATATTTACTAAGGCCGACAAATTGAGCCCAAATCAGGGGCAGAGTTCTGTGGCTAAATACAAAAAGGTTCTACTCAAGGATTGGGAAGAATTACCTCCTATTTTTATAAGTTCGTCAGAGAAAAAGACGGGCAAAGAGGAGATTTTAGACTATTGTGAACAGATTTTAACTTTTTAGAAAAAATATATTAGTTTTTGTTTTCAATTATAGCATTTATAGATTACTTTTGTAGCATTGAAAAAAATATCCAACATTTAATAAGATTATGACACAACACAGGTTAAAATTCTTTTCATGCCGTGGGTCTGAGTACCTAGCAGAAAGAATAGCAAAAAGTTATGGAATCACACTAGGTAAATCAGATGTGCTAGAGTTTAGTGATGGTGAGTTCCAGCCTTCTTATAATGAGAGTATTCGTGGTTGCACGGTTTTCATTATTCAATCAACGTTTCCTCCCCTGGATAATCTTATGGAGCTACTTTTGATGATAGATGCAGCTCACAGAGCATCTGCATATAAAGTTATCGCTGTGATGCCTTACTTTGGTTGGGCTCGTCAAGATAGAAAAGACCGTCCACGTGTATCTATTGGTGCTAAACTTGTAGCTAACTTGCTTACAGCAGCAGGCGTAGATAGGGTTATGACTATGGATCTTCACGCAGACCAAATCCAAGGTTTCTTTGATATCCCAGTTGATCACCTTTACGCAAGTGGTATTTTCGTACCTTACCTTAAATCTTTGGAGTTAGAGAACCTTTCTATTGCTGCTCCTGATATGGGAGGTGCTAAACGTGCTCATGCTTATTCTCAATACCTTAACGCACCTATGATTATCTCGCACAAACAACGCGAGAAAGCAAATGTTATAGGTAGCATGACAGCTATTGGTGATGTTAAAGACAGAAACATTATCATCCTAGATGATATGATAGATACAGCTGGTACTATTACTAAAGCAGCCGATATGCTTATGGAAAAAGGAGCTCGTAGCGTTCGCGCCGTAGCAACTCACCCAGTTTTGTCGGGTCCTGCTTATGATCGTATCAATGCTAGTGCACTTCAAGAGGTTTTGGTATCTGACTCTATTCCACTAGATGCTACTAAAGATTTAAGTAAATTCACTGTTCTTAGCGTTGCAGATATCTTTGCTGACGTGATAGAGCGCGTTTATAACCACAAGGAGATTAGTTCACGATTTATTTTCTAATTTTTTTAGGGCATTTTTTTGCATTTTAAAAAAAATAGATTACTTTTGTGTCTCCAAAAACAATGGAAGGAGAGGTGGGTGAGTGGCTGAAACCACCAGTTTGCTAAACTGACGTACTCGCAAGGGTACCACGAGTTCGAATCTCGTCCTCTCCGCATAAGATGACTGATAGTTTGCTATTGGTCATCTTATTTTTTGTATGTACCTGATTATGTTATAGTTGCGTTAAAATAGGTGAAACAATATAAATTTTAGTCCCTAGGTGTATTGTTTTTTGTTTAATTTTATTTAATTTTATTTAACTTTGTGACTAATATGAAATTTTAATGTCAAACTAAAAATTTATTTTATGAAAATTTCTACTTTCTTTAAAAGTGCTGTAGCTCTAGTAGCAGTAGCTCTTTTGTCGGTATCAACTGCTGACGCTCAAACTTTCCAAAAAGGTGATAACGACATCTCTCTAGGTGTTGGTTACGGTTGGGGTCTTCCTATCGAAGTAAGTTACGAACGTGGTGTTTATGACATCAACGAAACTATGAGTATCGGTGTTGGAGGTACTTTTGGTTTTGCTACTAAAAAATACTCTAACTATCGTTTCACTGACCTTTTCTTTGGTGTAAATGGTATGTTCCACTACTTTATGTGGGAGAACTGGGATTTGTCAGCTGGTGTAACTTTGGGTTATGAAGCTATCTCTGCTAAAAATGTTAATACAGGTGATAAAGTTGATAGCAGTATTTACAGTAGTGGATTATTATTTGGTTTCACAGCAAATGCTAAATACTACTTCAATGAAAATTGGGCTGTATTTGCTCAAGCAGGTTATAGCATTGCTTACATTAAAATCGGTGCTACTTACAAATTCTAGTAGTCAGAAATATTTATAATTTAAGGGGTGTGAATCATTTTGGTTCACACCCCTTTTTTTGGTTTTTAGTTGCCACTAACGTCAGCGGCACTAGAAACTGAAAACTAAAAAAAACTAATTCTCCGACAAGAAACTCTTGATAAATCCCCAAATCTCTCCATCCAAAACACCCCCAGTATCCGAACTCTCAAAACCCGTCCTATGGTCCTTAACCAACTTATAAGGATGCAAGGTGTAACTGCGAATCTGAGAACCCCACTCAACCCTAAGCTTCTCACTCTCAAGCTGATTCTGAGTTTCCATACGCTTATCAAGCTCTATCTTATAAAGTCTAGAACGCAAAATTCGCATCGCATTTTCCTTATTCATAAGCTGCGAACGTGTCTCCGTATTTTCTATGATTATGCCCGAAGGTAAGTGCCTAAGCCTTACTCCCGTTTCTACCTTATTGACATTTTGACCCCCAGCACCTCCACTGCGATAGGTATCCCACTCAATATCCGAAGGATTGATATTTATTTCTATGCTATCATCAACCTGAGGAGCCACAAAAACCGAAGCAAAGGTCGTCTGACGTTTATTATTAGCGTTAAAAGGCGAAAGCCTCACCAAGCGATGAACCCCACTCTCGCTCTTTAAAAATCCATAAGCCATCTCACCCTCAAATTCCAAGGTCGCAGATTTCACGCCCACCTCGTCACCCTCATGATAGTCAGCCACACGCACCGTAAAACCGTTTTTCTCGCCCCAACGAGTATACATCCTCAGCAGCATAGATGCCCAGTCAAGACTCTCAGTGCCTCCTGCGCCAGAGTTAATCTCCATAATCGCGCCCAGTCTATCTTCCTGTTTCTTAAGCATATTACGCATCTCAAGCTCCTCGATTTTCTCTAAAGCTAGGGCGTAAGCGTCGTCTAAGTCTTGCTCAGAGGATATACCCTCTCCCACAAATTCTTGCGTTAGAGTAAGCTCACTCGTTAATGTTTGGATTGTTTCAAAGGAGGTAATCCACCCCTTGATATCTGATACAACTTTTAGTTGTTTTTTTGCTTTATCTTGGTCGTCCCAGAAATTGGGCTCAAGAGTTTTTGACTCTTGTTCTTCAAGTTCTATTCTTTTATTATCTATGTCAAAGATAGCTCCCCAACGAATCCTGTCGTCTTATAAGCTCTTTAATTTGCTCAGAATTTACCATAAATATGAAATTTTACACAAAGATAATGTAATTATATCAATTTTTAACTGTGAAAATAAAAATATTTTTATTACTTTTGTAGTAATTGGAAAATTAAAAATATATGAAGCTTGCCTTTTTTATGACAAGAAAATGACATTTAGATAAATAAAAAAACAAAACCACTGCCCCGTCGCTTAATTTGGCGAACAACTTTTTTCGGCTCAAAAAGTAGCTGAAATATTTTTGGGTACAAGTAAGTGTAAAACTGCACAAAATTTGTGGTAGTAAAATGTCATAACCGTAATTAGATACTTACGATAAGTAGTTACGTGTGTCCTATTCATATATGGTTTTCCAAAATATTTACAAATTTTTATAAGTGCGGCCTTATCACAAGCCATGTGCGCTTATGCTAATTTTTTTGTTATGATAAAAAATATAAAAAATAAAATAAAAACAGAAAGTTATGTCAATCTCAAGAAATTGGGTTGTCAAAGATCAGGGCGAAACCTCAAAAGTGGAGACTATATCCACTCAACTAGGTATCTCACCTGTGCTTGCCAACCTGCTAGTACAACGTGGCATAGCGACCTTACAAGGAGCCAAGAAGTTCTTTAACCCTTCTCTATCTGATCTACACGACCCTTTCCTTATGAAGGATATGGACAAAGCTGTAGAAAGAATAGATAAAGCCATTAAAAATGGCGAAAAGATTATGGTCTACGGCGATTATGACGTGGACGGAACAACGGCAGTGTCACTTATGTATAGTTTCTTACGTAAGCTAGGACACAAACAGCTAATGTTCTACATACCAGACCGTTACACGGAAGGATATGGTGTATCTATTAAGGGTATAGATTTGGCGCACAAACAAAACGTGGGACTTATTATCACGCTAGACTGTGGTATTAAATCTAACGAAAAGGTCGACTACGCAAAACAATTTGGTATAGATTTTATTATCTGCGACCACCATCTACCTGGCGATGAAATCCCTGCAGCTGTGGCTGTGTTGGACGCTAAACGTGTGGACTGCGAGTATCCATTCAAAGAGCTTTCGGGCTGTGGTGTGGGTTACAAATTAGTGCAAGGCTACTGCAAATACAAGAATATCACCGATATGGATATCGAGAATCTTCTTGATTTAGTGGCAGTTAGCATAGCAGCCGACATAGTGCCTCTTGTGGACGAAAACAGGGTTATGGCTCACTATGGCCTAATACGCCTAAATGAGAATCCTAGAAAGGGTCTGCTATCTATCATTAAAATTTGTGGGCTAGAGAATCACAATATCACAATAGATGATATCGTATTTAAAATAGGCCCTAGAATCAATGCCGCAGGACGTATGGCTGTTGATAGCGACAATGAGAACGCTCACTCGGGAGGTCACTCAGCTGTGGATTTGATGATAGAGCGCGATTTGGGTGCTGCCGATAGATTTGGGAGCATCATTAACTCATGCAATACAGACAGAAAAAGTATTGACAGATCAGTGACTATTGAGGCTCTTGATTATATCAAGAATAATCCTCATCTTCAACAACTTAAGAGCACTGTTATCTACAATCCAAGTTGGATGAAGGGCATAGTTGGTATAGTTGCATCTAGGCTTATCGAGGCTTATTATCGCCCTACGGTGGTGCTTACTATGAGCAATGGTTTTGTTACAGGCTCAGCTAGGAGTGTTCCTGGGTTTGATCTTTATCAAGCCATCGAATCGTGTGCTGATATCCTAGAGAACTTTGGTGGTCACATGTATGCAGCTGGACTAACGCTAAAACCTGAAAACGTAGATGAATTTACCACGCGTTTTCACACTTATGTTGAAAAAAACATTGACCCCAAGATGCTTATACCTCAGGTAGATATAGATTCTGAGCTTTTGCTGTCAGACATTACACATGATTTCAGACGTGATTTAAATAGTTTCCAACCCTTTGGCCCTGGCAACACAGCGCCCATCTTCACAACTTCGGGAGTGAGCAACAGGGGTGATGCTAAGCTAGTGGGTGCAGATTGCGAACACCTGCGCATGGATTTAACTCAAAGACAGAAACCTAACACAACAATAGCATCTATAGCATTCTCACAACCAAGTCTTTACCGAGAAATCAAGGGAGGAAGACCCATAGACGTATGTTACACTGTTGTTGAAAATCATTACCGAGGAACAGTAACACCTCAACTGAGAATAAAAGATATTAAGATTACTAATTTAAGGTAAATAAGACTATGGCAAATTATTTGCAGGTCGAAAATCTAACTAAGTCCTTTGGCGAGAGAACTCTCTTCAAAGGACTTAGTTTTGGTATAGAGAGTGGCCAAAGAGTGAGCTTGATAGCCAAAAACGGCATGGGCAAGAGCACTCTGCTAGATATTATTATGGGCAAAAGTGATGCAGACAGTGGCACGGTGACAACCATGCGAGATTTGAGGATTTCTTATCTAGCCCAAGACCCTAAATTTGAGAGTGGACTGAGCGTTAGAGAGGCCTGCTTTGGCATAGACACGCCCACGCTTAGGGCTATAAATAATTATCACAGTGCACTAAATTCATCTAACGAAGATGCTCTGCAAGATGCTATAAACCAAATGGATAACCTTAGCGCATGGGATTATGAGGCTAGGGTTGAGCAAATCCTAACAAAGCTAAACATCAAGGATTTAGATCAAAAAGTTGATACACTTTCCGGGGGTCAGCGCAAGAAAATCGCTCTGGCAGGGGTATTGCTTTCCCAGAGCGAACTGATTATCTTAGATGAGCCTACCAACCACCTTGACACCGAGGTGATAGACTGGTTAGAGCAATATTTGGCTAATTCCAGCGCCTCGCTTTTAATGGTAACCCACGATAGATACTTCCTAGACAGGGTTTGCAATAGAATAATTGAGCTTGAGAGTAGTGGTGTTTATTCCTACAATGGCAACTTTAGCTATTATTTAACTAAGCGCGAGGAGAGATACGCAGCAGCCGCAGCTCAACAGAGGAGCGATAGAAATCTATTCAAAAAAGAACTTGAATGGATGCGCCGTCAACCTCAGGCTCGTGCTACGAAGGCAAAATCTAGGATAGATGCTTTCTATAAACTAGAGGACAGACTTCACTCAACCTCAAACGAGCTAAACGTAAAGATAGAGGTTAAGGCAGGATATGTGGGTTCTAAAATATTTGAGGCCACCAACTTATCTAAAAGTTTTGGAGATATTAAATTATTTAAAAACTTTAATTATAAATTTGCTCGCAAGGATAAGCTAGGCATAGTGGGCAATAACGGTAGTGGCAAGAGCACATTTTTGAAGATGTTAATGGGTGAGATTCAGCCAGATACGGGCACGATAGAAGTGGGAGAAAGCATAAAAATGGGTTACTACTCTCAAAACGGGATAGAATTTGACCCTACGCTAAAGGTTATAGACACGGTGACTGCCATAGCAGAGCAAATCTCCTTGGGCGATGGGCGCACAATGAGCGCATCTCAGTTTTTGCAATACTTTTTGTTTGCGCCAGCCGTGCAACATAATTTAGTGGCTAAGCTAAGTGGTGGTGAAAGGCGCAGGCTGTATCTGTGCACTATCCTAATGCAAAACCCTAACTTTTTGGTGCTTGATGAGCCTACTAATGACTTGGATATCATCACTTTGCAAGTGTTAGAGGAATATTTACAAAGTTTCACTGGTTGTCTTATCGTAGTGTCTCACGATAGATTCTTTATGGATAAAGTCGTAGACCACTTGCTGATTTTCACGCCTGATAATGAGGTTAAAGACTTTGCAGGCAACTACACAGACTACCTGGATTGGAAACTAGAATACGAGGCTCAAAACAAGGCTAAGCAAAGCTCTGAGCCTAAAAAACAAACGCAAGTTAAAAAAGAGCAACCACGTAAACTAACCTTCAAGGAAAAGTTTGAATTAGAGGAATTAGACGCTTTAATACCACAATTAGAACAACAAAAATCAGAGCTGGAGAGCGAGCTTAGCAGTGGCACACTCTCAAGTGAAGAATTACAAGCAAAAAGTCTAGAAATTGGCGAACTTATTGAGGAAATAGACCTCAAAAGTATGCGTTGGCTAGAGCTGAGTGAAATTTAATCTTTTAAAAAAAATAGCTATGAATAATTTTATTTTCCAAAACCCTACAAAACTTATCTTTGGTGAGGGTATGATTTCAAGATTATCTAAACAAATCCCCGAGGGAGCAAAAATCATGTTAACCTACGGTGGTGGTTCTATCAAGAAAAACGGTATCTACGACCAAGTAATCTCAGCTCTTAAAGGCTTTGAGGTTATAGAATTTGGAGGCATAGAGGCTAATCCTGACTATGACACACTGATGAGGGCAGTTGAAATCTGCAAAAGCGAGGGCATAGATTTCTTGCTTGCAGTGGGTGGAGGCTCTATTATCGACGGCACTAAATTTATTTCTACGGCTTATGCCTACCCTTCTGACCCTTGGGAATTCTTGCTTGACGAGAGCAAAGCTAATGTAGAGGGTCTACCAATAGGCGCAGTTCTTACCCTGCCAGCTACTGCATCTGAGATGAACAACGGAGCTGTGGTATCTAGGCGTACAACTAACGAAAAATATCCTTTTCACTCAAAATACGCCTATCCTAAGTTCTCTATCCTAGACCCTACGGCCGTGTATTCTTTGCCTAAAAAACAAATTGCAAACGGTATAGTTGACACTTACGCTCACACCTTAGAGCAATATTTAACTTATGACAACAAAACCTTGGTTATGGATCGTTGGGCTGAAAGTTTGCTTCAAACTTTGATAGAATTAGCACCAAGCTTAATGAAAGACGAGCAAAACTATGATGCAGCATCGAATTTCATGCTAACGGCTACTATGGGTCTTAACGGATTTATATCTATGGGCACGGCTCAGGACTGGGCTACTCACATGATAGGTCACGAGTTAACGGCACTTTGTGGTCTTGATCACGGCGAGTCTTTAGCAGTAGTTTTCCCTGGCACTATGAGCGTTATGCGCGAAAGTAAGAAAGATAAATTATTGCAATACGGCGAGCGTGTTTGGGGCGTTAGTGAAGGTGATGACAATGCAAAAATAGATGCTACGATAGCTAAAACCGAAGAATTTTTCCGTTCTCTAGATGTTAGAACACGCCTTAGCGAATACAATGTTGGCGATGATACAATAGCTGAGATAGTAGGTCGTTTCGCGTCTCGTGGCTGGTCTATAGGCGAGCGTGGCCTAGTTGACTCAACACAAGTTCAGAGTATACTTAACTACGTAAAATAGATTATAGAAATTATTAAGGCCACTCATGCAAGTTGTGCATGAGTGGCCTTATTTTATAACCTTATTACAAATCTAGAGATTTGTGGCACTCATCACGCCGGGCAGGCTTTGGCTAGCATCGAGCAGCTAAACAAAAAACTTAACAACAGTGATTCCCGAGCCACCCATCTCAATATGCTCGTCCTCGGCACTAACAATGGCAGAAACAGTCTTTAAATAACGCCTAATCTCTGTGAGCAGTGCACCTGAACCCTTGCCGTGAAGTATCCTAACCTGAGATACACCAACCATAAGCGCGTCATCAATATAATTCTGCACCTCCTCCAAGGCCTCGCTCGCACGCATACCTCTAACATCTATACTCTGCTTAAATTTAAGCTTGCGCTCCTCGACCCTCTCACTCACAACTATACGCGAAGAAGTAGGTCTCGATTGTTTCTTAAACTCTGCCTGAGACACCAAAACAAGCCTATCCTTAGGCACAAAAGTCTTAAGATGACCAAAACTAACCTCAACCTTAGCTCCCTTTAGACTCATCACCTCGCCTATGGTGTCCTGCTCCTTGATTCTCACCTTAGAACCCACCTCTATGGGTTTGATAAGTTTTTTAACCTCGGCTATTTCTGCACTAACCACTGGCGCATTTTTCTTTTTCTCTTGACGACGTTTTTGCCTTTCTATCACCTTATTCATCTGCTCGGTAATCTTAGCATCGTCATTAAATACAGTCTCCTCTTGCAGCTGCTGCTTGAAATCGTCTATATTCTTCCTCACAAAGCGAGTTTTATCCTTATCTGCCTGCGATTCTTTTATGGTTTTTATAGTGTTTTCTATATGCTTATTTGCCTGAGACACAACTTCTTGCGCCTGCACTTTAGCCTCTTTCATTATACGGCTTCTCTCTTGCTTGATGCCCGAAAGCTCAGTGCTATATTTCTGCTCTAACTGCTCTATTTTTCGCTCTGCGATTCGTATTCTATCACGTTTTTGCTCCCAATAGCGCTTGTCGCGTGCTATCTCACGCAGTAACTTTTCGACCTTCATGTGATCTGAGCCTGCTTTTTCCATAGCCGATGCAATTATGCTATGTGGCAAACCTATCTTGCGCGCTATCTCAACGGCAAAGCTGCTTCCTGGCGTACCCATCTCTAGCATAAAAAGTGGCCTGATATTCTGAACATCAAACATCATCCCAGCGTTGATTATCCCCTCGGCATTACTTGCATAATACTTAAGGTTAGAATAGTGGGTTGTGATAACTCCAAAGCACGATTTTTCGACCAATTTCTCCAAAATAGCCTCGGCAATCGCACCCCCTATGATAGGCTCTGTACCCGTACCAAACTCATCAATTAAAACCAGTGAACAGTTTGAGGTTGAACCCAACAACTCCTTCATATTAAATAGGTGAGATGAATAGGTACTAAGGTCATTATCTAAGGATTGCTCGTCGCCTATATCTATGAATATCCTATCAAAAAGCATCATCTCTGAGTTCTCACCCACGCTCACCAAATAGCCACACTGCAACATATATTGCAACAAACCCACAGTCTTTAAACACACGGATTTACCCCCAGCATTAGGACCTGAAATCAATAAAATCCTATTCTCAGCATCAAGGCGAATATCCAAGGGCACAACACTTTTATTCTCTTTAGCCAAGGCCTGAGCCAACAAAGGATGCACAGCCGAGCGTAAATTCAACTCACGAGAGTGAGAAATTATAGGCATACTACACCCGTTAGAGAGTGCAAATCGCGCCTTAGCCCTAAGCATATCCATGTGAGCAATAAAATCTCCCAAAGCCTTAACATCCTCAACATCAGGGCGCAAGAGATGAGTAAATTCTGTAAGTATTCTAATTATTTCGCGCCTTTGAGCATATTCCAACTCCTTTAACGCATTATTGATTTCAACAACCTCAACAGGCTCGATAAACACAGTCTTGCCCGTAGCAGATTCATCGTGAATAAAGCCCCTAAGCTTGCGTTTATTAGCTGCCGTAACAGGTATCACTGGCCTACCCTCACGCACCGAGACTGCTGCATCTGCCTCTACTACTCCACTTGCAATCGCCTGAGAAAGAACTTGTTGCAAGCGTTTATTAGCCTGCCCTTCTTGCTCTCTTATAGCACGGCGAATGGCGTAAAGCTCTGAGGATGCGCTATCTAGAACATTGCTGCTTTTGTCTATTATTGTGTTTATATGATTGCGAATATCAGAAAAACTATTTATCCTCTCGCTCTTCTCCCTTAAGGTAGGATAGCCGTCCTTAGTGTCAAAAAATAGCTTAATTTCATGAACCGTATCAAGCAAATCTCTAAGCTCAGACAACTCTTCTGCCTCCAAAAACGAGCCCTCAATTATCACCTTAGCAAAGATTTGTTTACTATCTACAAACTCATGCGAAGGAAAACCTGTCTCCATCATAAGAGCATTCCTAAGCTCAAAGGCCTCTATAAGCCTAACATAAATCTCGCTCTTGTCGGTTGAGAAAGTGTGTTCTAATAATTTTTCTTCAGCCCAGAGATTAGTACACAAGGCCTTAACCTGTGCCTGGACACGGTCAAAGCCTATTTTTTGCGCAAGATTCATTATTTATTTTTCTTACCAAATAACGAGAAATGAACATAGCGAGAAGGATTAGCTTTTAAATCCTCTAACAAAACTGCAAGATTGCTAGTTGCTATCGCCAAAGAATCATACAAAGCCTCATCACCAGCCAAACGACCAAGCGTGCCCTTGCCCGAATTAACACCAGAGAGTACAGTATTTAGCTCACCCATAGTGTTAGATAGGTTGGCCACCATAGTTGGGAACTCACTCTTAGACAAAGAATCCGTAAGGCCTTCTACATTGCCCAAGATATTGTCTATTTTAGATGTATTATCGCTAAGTGCCTTACTCATAGCGTTTAAATTAGCAATTAATTGTTTCAACTGCTCAGCCTCAGAGCCTACCACATCGTTAAGCGAAGAAGAAATTGAAGACAAGTTTTGCATAGTTGCAGTCACACTCTCTTGATTTGATGCAAGCAAAATATTCACACTTTTAAGCGTTATCATAACCTCGTCAACCAACTCTTTAGCAATGATTTTAATAGCATCAAGTTCTGAACCAGCAAGGCTCATTAAGTCTTTGTCTATGGATGAGATAAGTGTATCTCCATCTTTGTAATATTCATCCGAATCACCAAGCATTATTTCCAAGGCTTTACCCCCCATAAGACCATCACTAAACACCTTAGCTTTAGAGTTTTTAGGAATTTTGTATTTATTTTTAACGCTCATTTCTACAATCACATTCTCGCTTTTTGTAGGATCATAGCTCATGTTTTGAATCACACCTATACTAAGACCTTTGAGAATCACAGGCGATGCAACCTTAAGCCCACTAACCTGCTCATAACTAGCATAGTAAGTATTATTTCGTCGCAAAACATCTGAGCCTTGCACAAAATTTACTCCCCAATATAGCAGAAGTATTGAAACGACTGCAAAAACACCAATTTTAGTTTCTTTTTTAATTTTCATATTTTAAGTTTTTTTATTTCAATTTTGCTCTAGCATCCTGCACGCTAACTACTTTTTCGTCTATAATTCCCACTGCAAAAGCGCCTTTAATTGTCTTTCTCACAGTGTTTTGCAAGGCCATAGCCTCGCTATAACTATAACATTTGCCGTAATAATATTTATATAGTTTGCCTACTTTTCTCTCTGTGACTTTGCCTTTATAAGATTTAAAAGTTCCTGCATCGTTTATGCTCACTTTTTTGGGGGAGCTACATAATTGTATAGAAAAATAAACGTTATTTTTCGTCTTTTGTTTTGTGGCAGGGGTGTTATTTTTTGTTCTATTTTGATAATTTTCGTCTAAATACACAGGATTGCTGCGACCATCCACCTGGGTTTTGTACTCACTAAAGGCGTTAAACAGAGCTCTAGCCACTTTTTTCTGCCCCGAAGATGTTGACAAGAAAGCTCTATCCGAACTATTTGACATAAATCCTATCTCGGTAAGCACACTAGGCATAGCTGTTTTCCATAGCACTAGGTAAGGTGCTTGTCTGGCTCCTCTATCGGGCATGGGCGTGTTCTTTTTGTAATGAGATTGGAGTATATTCGCAAAATTCATGCTTTGGTCCACATGGGCATATTGCATAAGGGTGAAAATTATGAAACTTTCGGTCGAACCAGGTATGTAACCCTCGTATTTTGTGGTGTAATCGTCCTCTAATTTGATAATATCATTCTCGCGCATTGCCACCTCTAGATTGGCATTACTTTTGTCCATACCCATAACATAAGTTGTTGTACCAGTGGCTTTTGTGCTAGTGCTAGCATCTACGTGTATAGATATAAATAGATCGGCCTCGAGTTTATTTGCAAGATTGCCTCGCTCGGCTAGTCCTACATACACGTCGGTCTCTCTGGTGTAATATACTTTTACGTCTTTGAGGTTGTCTTTTATCATCTCGCCAAGATATTTTGCTACCTTGAGAGTAATATCTTTTTCGTAGGTTTTGCCAAAGGTTGTACCGGGGTCTTTACCTCCGTGGCCAGCGTCGATAACCACCTTAGTTAAGCTCGCTGAGGAGCCTTGAGCATAAATTTGAGAACACAAACACACTAAAAATAATAGCGCAAGCGTTTTTTTTGAAAAAATATTGATATAAGTAGTAACTTTCATAGGGTTAAAAGCAAAGTATCTGCAAATTTTTATATATTTTTGTCCTCTAATTATTATCCTTCTAGGGGCAGCCCTTTTTGAACTCTGCCACAAAGGTAGTAAAACTTGATTGAAACTTGAATAAAAATTTAAAAAAATATACGCTAAGTCTAAGCATTATCTTGCTTTTTGCGCAAATGATTTTCTCGCTAGCTGTCCCAGTCACAGCTCGTGGCCAGGAAATCGAAAGAGATTCAAGCTTTATGGCTATGGATACTACCTTGCAAGTAAGCCAAGACTCAGTTGAAAAAGATACGGTTTTAGTTTTAAAAGACATAAAACCTAAAAACTTCTTAGAAGATCCTATCTCGGGAACTAACGAAGACTCGCTAGTATTCTTCCCCGACACTAAAATGGTGTATCTATACTCTAAGGCCGATGTGAAGTATCAGGATATGAACATTAAGTCTGACTACATGCGCATTAACATGGACACCAAAGAACTTATAAGTTACGGTAAAACCGACACCACGGGAGTGAGCACCAGAACAGAATTTATCGAGGGCAAAACATCCTACACCATGGATACACTAACCTACAACATAGACTCCAAAAAAGCTAAGATTAAAGGCGTAGCCACACAAGACGGCGAGGGCTATCTTATCAGCAAGGAAACTAAAAAAATGCCTGATAACTCTATCAACATAGCTCACGGTAAATACACAACTTGCAGCAATACAGACCACCCTCACTTCTACCTAGCAATGACTAAGGGTATATCTACCACTGCGGGCAAGAACCGTAAGATGATAGTTGGCCCCTCGTATTTGGTGATGGAGGATGTTCCTGTGTATTTTTTGGGTATTCCTTTTGGTTTCTTCCCAAATTATGGGCAGAACAAATCTGGTTTTATTATGCCTGAGTATGGTGAGGTATCTGTTAAAGGTTTCTTTGTTCGTGACGGGGGTTATTATTTCAAATTCAACGACTACATGGATATGTCGGTTACCGGTGGCATCTACTCACTTGGTTCGTGGGAGGCTGATATGTCATCTCGCTATATCAAACGTTACAAATATAGTGGTAGCTTCAATCTTGACTTTTCTAAAGCAATCTCAGGCGATAAGGGCACAGATACCTACGTCAACCAAAACAACTTTAAGGTGACTTGGTCTCACTCCCAAGACTCTAAGTTTAGGCCTAACTCAACCTTTGCAGCTAGCGTAAACTTCTCAACTAGTGGTTATGCTAAGAATAGTTCTACCTCGCTGAGCGATTATTTGAATACTCAAACCAACTCATCTATTTCTTACTCTAAGACCTGGGCCGGGACTCCATTCTCGTTCTCAACTAACTTGCAGCACTCTCAGAATTCATCCGACACCACAGTCTCGCTGAGTTTCCCAAATGCAGTATTAAGTATGTCGCGTATTTATCCATTTAAGCGCAAGGTTGCTATGGGTAAAACGCGTTGGTACGAGAAAATATCACTGAGCTATACAGGGTCGCTGACCAATACAGTGACTGTTCACGAGCGAGATTTGTTCACTCAAACCATGTTTGATGAGATGAATAATGGTGTCAAACACTACATTCCTTTGTCAACGTCACTATCTTTGTTTGGTTATATCACAGTTACCCCTTCGATAAACTACACCGAGAGGTGGTATTTTAGAAAAATAAATAAGGAATGGGATGACGTGGAAGAAGAAATCGTTTACGCCGACACCACCTATGGGTTTTATAGGGTCTACAACTACTCAGCATCAGTGTCAGCTTCGACCAAGGTGTATGGAACAGTGCAATTTAAAGAAAATTTCCCTGTTCAGGCCATACGTCACGTTATGACACCAACCGTAGGATTCTCTTACGCACCTAACTTTGGGAAAGCAAAATATGGTTACTGGGAAACCATACAAAACAATAGTTATGGAGGTACAACCAAATATTCGCCTTTCTCAGAAGGGGTTTATGGAGTGCCCGGTAGTAGCGAGACCTTAGCGCTGTCCTTTAGTTTAGCCAACTCTCTGGAGGCCAAGATTAAGAGTAGGCGCGACACTACGGGAGTTAGGAAGATTACTATCTTTGACAACCTGAGTGCTAGTAGTTCTTATAACTTCTTAGCCGATTCGCTGAATCTTTCTACCTTCTCACTGAATCTTAGAACCACGATTTACGGCAACTTCGGACTTAATATCTCGGCCGTACTTGACCCTTATGAGGTTGACAAAGACGGTAATAGAATAAACACCTTTATGATGGAGAATGGCAAAATCGGACGTATCTCTAGCACAGGCTGGTCGTTTGGTTACACCTTTAACTCCAAGAAAAAATCATCCCAGCCGGCAATCAACAATCCCAACTCGGGAGGTTACTCAGGCACAAGTCTGCCTGAATACAGCAATTACTATTACTTTAACAAAGAAAATAGAGATATAGACCCCAATACTTTCAGGACTCTTATGTCCTCCAATTATTACGACTTTAACATCCCCTGGAACCTAAGTTTCAACTACTCACTCTCCTACTCCAACACGGGTATTGTGAAGACCGTGACCCAGACCCTGGGCTTTAACGGTAGCATCACGCTTACGCCTAAGACAGGTATTACCTTTAGTGGAGGTTGGGACTTTGAGGATAATGAGCTAACGCCTGGAACTATCACCATATCCAGAGATTTGCACTGTTGGAGCATGAATCTTACGTGGATACCTACGGGTTACCTAAAAAGTTGGAGCTTTACAATTAGGGTTAAATCCTCTATGCTTCAAGACCTTAAATACGAAAAAAGTAATAGCTACTACGACACGCTTTATTACGACTAATCTTTTTTTAAGCTAAACATGAAAAAAATATTTATTATGGCAGCATTATCGGCAGCTCTAGTGGCCTGCACCAATTCAAATCCATTTTTGAGCGAATACAACACACCTTTTGACACTCCACGCTTTGAGGATATCAAATTAGAGCATTACAAACCTGCATTTGAGAAAGGTGTAGAACAGGCAAGAGAGAATATAGATAAAATCACAAGTAACACAGCCGAGGCAACATTTGAAAACACGATAGTTGCACTAGAGAACAGCCAAGAGTTGCTAGGCAAGGTGGCAAGCGTATTTTATAACCTACACAGCTGTCTGACTTCAGACGAGATGGATGTTATAGCCGAGCAAATTCAGCCTATGATGAGCGAGCTGTCTAATGATATTTCTCTAAATCCAGAACTTTTTGCGAGGATAAAATATGTGTACGAAAATGCTCCACGCGAGAGTCTTACAACAGAGCAAATTACTCTACTTGACGACACTTACAAAGGTTTTGCTCGTGGAGGTGCAAATCTTAGCGATGAGCACAAGCAAAAGCGCAGGGAACTAACCAAGGAATTAGGCCTATTAAACCTTAGTTTTTCAAAAAATGTGTTGGCCGAAACCAACGCTTTTAGCATAGATATACCTACCGCAGACAGCGCCTTGGTGGAAGAGTTGCCAAGTTTTGTGAAGGATATCCTAGCAGGTGAGGCCAAAGAAAAAGGCTTTGAAGGTTGGACTATCACTCTGCAACATCACTGCTTTGGTCCTTTCATGAACTACTCGTCTAATCGTGAGCTAAAGAAAACTCTTTGGGAGAAATATAATTCTAGAGCTAACCAAGACAATGAAAATAGCAACCAAGAGAATATCAAACGCATAGCCGAGATAAGACTTGAGCTAGCAAAACTGTTGGGTTACGCTACCTATGCCGACTATGTAATAGAAAACCGTATGGCCGAGAGTTCAGCCAATGTATTCTCTTTTTTAGATGAATTATTAACGGCGACTAAGGAACTAGCGTTGCAGGATTTTAATACTATTAAAGATTATGCCACAGAGCAAGGTTTTGAGGGTGAGTTTTCGCCTTGGGACTTTGGCTACTGGAGCGAGAAATATAAGACTGCAAAATATGCTCTAAACGATGATTTAATCAAGCCCTACTTGCAGCTAGACACCGTAAAACAAGCTGTTTTCATGCTAGCCGAGAGAATGTATGGACTAAAATTCATTGCTAATAAAGAAATCCAGGTCTATCACCCAGAGGTTGAAGTGTATGAGGTTTATGATGCCAACGATAGGTTTATGGCCATATTATACATGGACTTCTTCCCTCGTGAGAGCAAGAGTGCAGGTGCATGGATGACTTCGTTCCGTGATTTGGAGACCAAGGGGGACGGCACACAAGTAAGACCTCTAATATCTATATGCACCAACTTTACTAAGCCGACCGAGAACAGCCCCTCTCTATTAACTTTTAATGAGTTAACCACTCTCTTGCATGAGTTTGGACACGCACTTCATGGCATCTTAGCCGAGGGCACTTATGCATCTACTACGGGCACGAGCGTGTATCATGACTTCGTGGAACTACCTTCTCAAATCATGGAAAATTGGGCAAGCGAAAAGGAATATTTAGACCTATGGGCTAAGCACTATCAAACGGGCGAAAAGATGCCTGAGGACTTAATAGAAAAGATTATTAAATCTAAAAATTATCTTGCAGGCTACGCAAATATTCGTCAACTAAACTTTGCTCTAACAGACCTAGCATGGCATAGCATCACTGAGCCAATAGAAGTTAGTGTCGAGGAATTTGAGGCTGCGGCTACTTCACGTACGAGTTTATTTTTCCCTAGTTATGAGGGTATGAGTTTCTCTACTAGTTTCTCGCACATCTTTGCAGGTGGCTACGCTGCTGGCTATTATGGATATAAGTGGTCTGAGGTGTTGGCCGCAGATGCTTTTTCGGTGTTTAAACAGCGTGGAGTCATGAATAGTGAGGTCGCTAGCGAGTTCAGAGATAAGCTATTGAGTAAAGGGGGCACAGATCACCCTATGAAGCTTTATGTTGATTTCACAGGTCATAAGCCAAGCGTTGATGCGCTACTAAAGAGCATTAAGGGCGAGGAGTAAGGCACTATCTGCTCGATGCTAACCAAAGCCTGCCCGGCGTTAGGGCGTAATATGTCAACAGGGCACGACACTCCACAAAAACAAAATGCTTTAGCATTTTGGTCGGAGTGCCACAAATCGAAGATTTGTAAGTAACTATACCATAATAAGAGAGATGATGAATCAAGTTCATCATGACGTGAGGTTGCTATACACACACGTCAGTGGCACTAGAAACTAACAACTAGAAACTATATACAAAAGGGCTCGGATGAAAACATCCGAGCCCTAATATTATAAAGAGACTATCTACTAGAAGAACTTAACTCTAAAGTCCTCGATAGCACACATCTCAACCATAGACATATTAATGCGTTGCGATAAATAAGATTGACCCATAGCCTCTAATCTTACTTTCTCACTATCAAAGGTTGCATTTTCTTCCTCCTTAACATTTGTAACGTCAAATAAGTAAACTCCTGTGTTGCCATAAACTGGTTTTGAAAGCTCACCAACACCCATGCTTGGCGAAGTAATAGCACCAATTAATTTCAACTCATATCCTGCTGGACCAACTGTGTAATCTGCATATTTAACTCCCGAAACAGTCTCAATAGTAGCCTCAGTAGCTGCTGCTGCCTCCTCTAGAGTTGCACCAACAAATTTAGCAGCTAACTGACTTTCTTTCTTTTGCTTAATCAAAGTACGATAAATAGAAGTCGAAACAGCTGACAGTGGAGAATATTCTTTCTCATTAACCTCAGTTACGTAAGCTACTGCATATCCACCATCAACATCTACAATAGGTGACAAATCACCAAGTTTAGCATTGTAAACCCAACGAACTAACTCGCGTGAATTTTCTACACCTCTAACACTTCTGTCCGAAGGCGTCAAAGTAGCATTGCGCGAAACCAAAGTATTGCTAACGGCAGCATCTGCAAAATTAGTTTTTGCCTCATTCACAAATTTGCTAGCCGCAGCATAAGCCGTTTGCTGAGTTTGGCTGCTAGGTTCAACCTGGTAAGTGATAGTTGCAACTTGAACTTTATTGTGAACACGTGATTTATAGCTAAGTTTTACTATGTGTAATCCAAATTGAGAATCAACAGTAAATACATCGCCCACTTTAGCTTTAATACAAGCCTCAGAGAACTCAGGTATCATTTGCTCTGGTGTGAAAACGCCTACACTACCACCCAACATAGCTGAGTTAGTATCTGTAGAAAAACGCGATGCCAACATCTCAAAGTTAGAACCACGTTTGATAGCAGTCAATAAACTATCACGAAGTTTAACATCTGTTTTGCTCAACAATATGTGTTTAGCACCAAGTGAGTCTGGCATCATTTTGCGCTCAACACGACGCGCTAGAGTGTAAGTATTATTATCTAAAACTGGACCATACATCTCATCCTTAGAGAATACAGCTTTAGCGATTTCAGCATCTAGTTCGCTCTCTTTTAGAAAACGAGTATCTGGTTGAACATGAGAATTAGCCTGAGCATAATACAAAGGATTTTCTGTAGTTTTGAACTCTCCGGCTAGCTCAGCGATAGTTTTCTCGGCCTGAGCGTAATCATCGCCTGAAGGCAAAAGATCAAATAACACGTAGTTAATTTTGCGAGTTGGTGATTGTTTGTAAAGAGTTTTCTTGTGAGCGTTATAATATTCTTTAATCTCAGAATCAGACACTGTAACAAGTGAATCTGGAATAGATGAATAAGCTAATTTAATATAGTTTGCACCATATACCTCATTTGCATCAGCAAGCGATTTTTCAACCTCAAGATCAGTCACAAACACACCTTTAACAAGTAGGTTCATGTATTTGTTAACTTGACGTTGTTCAACCATTTGTTTTTGCAAATAATTCCAAATCATACGTGATTGACCAGTGTAATCAGCATCTAGATTAGCTATAAACGAGCGCAACATATCAGCGCTGTAAGCACCTGTTTGTCTGTCAACAAAGATATTTGACAGAACAGGCGAGATATACTCTCCCGTAGTCATATCAGTCTGCTCAGCATCGCCAACTGCGATTCCCATAGTCTCAAAACCAGGAAGGTAAGCATAATTCATCATCATAGCCTCCCATGCCATTTCACGGATATTATCTAATTCTTCGCTAGATAAAGCGCTTTGTCCTGACATTAATTGTGATACTGTTGATAGTTGGTCTACAAAACTAGCATACTCTAAGTAACTAACTTTATTGCCGTCTATTGTTCCAACACTCTGTTTTTGAGCGTTACTCATTCCACTACCAGATGAGGTTAAGTCGCCTAAAAGAAAAGCGACAAGTGCAATACCGATTACAATCGATACGATAATTCCACCGCGGGTTCTTAATGTGTTTAATGTTGCCATTTTAAAGTTTATTTATACTTTTTGTTTAATTTAAATACTAAAATAAAATTTTAAGACTCAAAGATAATCAAAATCTTGGATTATAATAGAGAAAAAATATTTTTTTTACTAAAGCAAGCTAACTTTTACTAAATCTAGCTTAGAGCCACTCATTTTCAGCACCGTAATTTGCTTGTTTTCTATAGTTAAGCTCTCGCCCTGCAAAGGCAATCCTTCGTGATGATAGATGATATAACCTCCCAGGGTTTCATACTCGTCACTCTCCTGAAAATCAAGGCCATATTCCTCGTTAAGATACTCAACCTCAAGCCTGCACGAAAGTTCATAACTACCGTCCTCATTGCGCCTTTCAACTGTGTCAACCTCATCGTGCTCGTCCTCTATCTCACCAAAAATCTCCTCTAAAATATCTTCCATAGCCACCATGCCTGCCGTGCCACCAAACTCATCAATTACAACGGCTACTGAACGCTTATTCTTAGTAAAAGAATTTAGCAGACGCTGCGCCGACATGGTCTCCGTGACGTAGCTCACATTCATTAGCACTTGTTTTATGGTCTTAGGATCTTTAAACAAACTCTTGGTGTTGACATAGCCTATAATATTGTCTATCGAGCCCTCATAAACAAAGATACGCGAATAGTTAGACTCCACAAAAAGCTGGGTTAATTCAATAATAGTAGCCTTAGAATCTATGGCTACAATCTCAACCCTAGGCACCATACAATCCCTGACTCTAAGGTCTGAGAAATCAAGCGCATTTTGGAATAATTTAAGCTCTGTATCTGTCTTATGTTCAGGGGTTTCCGAGTCACTCACTTGCTCTAGCAAATCATTTAGATCTGTCTTATCAAAGCTAGAAATATTAGGGTTTGTATTAAGTTTAAGCCCAAAAATCTTCAGCAAAATAACCGAAATAAAAGTGGTAATCTTAGCTATGGGATAAAACAAAATATAGAAGACGTAAACCGGGAAACTAAGAGCTTTTAAAAAGAAATTAGGCTGTTCTCTAAACACAGTTTTAGGAATAAATTCGGCTAAAAATATAATAATAATAGTAGATACCACAGTATCAAAAACCACAGAACCCCTCAGCCACTCTATGCCTATATGTGAAGTTAACTCGCTCATATACATAGAGTAAACAACCAGCGCAATATTGTTACCCACCAAAATTGTTGTGATATATTGGCCTGGATGCTTAACAAAAATATCAAGCATATAACCCAGAAAACTACTTTGTTTTTTGTCTATCTCGAGCTTTAATCTATTAGACGATAGAAAAGCTATCTCCATGCCCGAGAAAAAGGCCGAAAACAACAACGCAGTTAAAACAATTATAATTATATTTACAATACTCATAAATTAATCTTTGGGCCTTCGCACCACTTGATTAGATGCAGGTTACTCATCCTTTGTTGGTTCAACATTTAAACTAACTCTACCCTGGGGTTTACGAAAAATAAAATCCTCCATGCTCTCGTCTGATTCAAAGCCCTCGCCCATTATCACATCATCTTTTTGTGTAATTGTAGAATAAACATTTGAGTATATCCTCTTAGTCTTTTGATTCCAAAACAGCTGCTCAGTCTCCAAAATCTGTCCCTTGGCATTTACCGAAACTACATTACCTTTAGCCTCCCAAAGTTTTTGATTTTCATAAAAAATCGCATAGTCTGCCACAAAGGTAGTCTCAATATTTTGGGTTGTATCCTCAAAAGTTTCTATCTTAATACCTCGTCTAAATTCCATGTAAGGCTCTTGAGCTAGTTCATATCTCTCTAAAAGTGGGGCATAAAATCTGTAAGACTTCATCCCATTTTCGGACTGGATTATCGTAAGGGTATCACTTTGCTGAGTCATGATATTCTTGGAACTAGCCGTAGGAGTAACTTGCTTTTGCTCACAAGAAATAAGCGAGAAAGCACTCCCTATAAAAAGGAGTGCTAACACTATATGATATTTTATATAATTTCTGTATTTCATTAAGGGAATATAAATCTTCCTATCTGCCTTCTCTAACTGTTGTTTTACCAGTAACCCAACCACATTTCACATTAAAAGACTGACCTGTTGTAAGGCCTCTAAAGAAACATTCTTCTTTGCTAGGGAACGAAAGCGCATAGTTAATCAAGCTCTCAGAAATCATAGCTTGCTGAGGATCATCAGCTGCAAGCAAGTTTTTAGCCTTAGTCAAAATATCGCTTATCAACCAGTAAACTGTTTGAGAATCAAAACCTTCGCATGAGCCCGAGCCTATTGCATAAGCCTGAGCCATAATAATATAAGCATAACCATTCTCTGGATTTGCTGCCAAAGCCTCCTTAGCAAACTTAACTGCTTTTTGAGGATTTTGAGCTGTTAACTCGCGTGCTGCAATCTGAACCGAGAGATTAGATTTTTTGACAGGATCATTCTCTCCCGAAGTTGCAAGGTTAAGATATTTAAGTGATTTCTCGTTATTTTTAAGGTCGCCAAACATATTAGCAAGCGTCATTGCAAGCTCAGAATCTGGAGCTAGAGCATAAAGTTTTTCCATAACCTCAATAAGGAAAGGACCTGAACATTTAGCTCTATTTAAGAAAGCAATAGCTTTAGACAATATTGCGCTATCCTCTGGTGCAGCTGCGATATTAGCCTTAAACAAGTTCTCAAGGTTCTCACAACTAGCAGCACCACTAGCAATAAGCAAAGCATCAAAAGTAGAACGAGCATCAGCTATGGCAGCCTTATCAGGTGCATTATCAAACAAAGTAGCTAGTTGTTCGTACTCCTCCATTAAGAAAGGAGCCTCGATATTATCACTTTTATAGTCTTCTGTAAGCTCTTTGAAGTAGATATTCACAAGTCCAAAATCTACGTTATCTCCCTGAGCTACAATAGCTTCTTGAAAATACTTAGTGATATTGTCTCTATCCATAGGTCTGTTTGCCAAATAATCCTTAGCTTTATTAGCCAAGATTACTGAGCTACCCTGAGTTGCGTGATTACCAAAGCTTTGAACCCTTCTATCGTAGACCATCATAAGAGAGTCTATATAAGCATTTTTCTCGGCCAAAGTAGTTGACTGAGCAATTTTTGTTCTATAAATATTAGCTGCAAATATATACAAGTTCATAAATGCAGTAGGTACTTTGACAAAAAGATTTGGAAGATATTCCATAGCCTTGTCATAGTCTTTAGTTGTGTAAGCATCTTTAAACAAGTTGTAATTTTTCACATTGTCTTGTCTTTCCAAAGGACTCTTACCATACTTAGGGTCTTGCATCCAATCCTGCGCACTAGTTGTTTCGATTAGCAAACACGCTAAAGCAAATGTAAATAGGAGTTTTAGTAAATTTGTTTTCATTGAGTTTTTAATATTTTTTGAGTTTTTTATTTCTAGTTATATTTTTGTTTTACAAACCAATAATCATCGCCAAACAAGCTCACACCAACCGACACTTTGAAATATTGTTGTTTAAACATATTTGCATTTAACACACCTGTCTGACCTAATTCCAACGATATATTTACCGAAGAAATACCTCCTTGTTTGATAGGTACGCCTGCCCCCATGGTTATGCAAGTATCCCACATAGTAGTGTCATACATTTTCATATAGCTATTGCCCACATTAGCTCCTAGTCTATAACTGATTTTGCTCATAAAGTTTCTCACACTATAACGATTTGGAGTATATTCTCCACCGACTCTAAGTGAATGAGTATCAGTAAATTTAAGGTCTACATTAGAGTACAACTGCTCATAAGCATCATTTGTGCCAGCCCACGCAGAGTATTTATAATCAAGCACAATATTAGTTTTTCTATCTCTATAAGTTGCCCCGACGGTTATTTCATCAGGCTTAGTAAAGTTAGATTTATATTCTTGATCATCGGCCAAATCTTCATAATCATTGTTAGTATAAACCACGCGCGATACATTGCTATTTAGCACTCCTCCAAGTAGATAAGTAGCACCCAAACTCAGCGATCTATCCATATCAAAGAGAATATCATAGTGAGCACCAAAGTTAGCCGTAAAGCTCGAAACATTCTCTTTAGTAGAAACATAAGTAGTATTATAAGACTTACTTCCAGAGTTATTTGTAATAAGACTTGTTCCAAACGAACGATTTATAGTTCCTAAATAATAAACCAAGTCAACACCTAGCGAGAAATTTTTGAAAACACGTCCACCAACTCCAAGTTTTAATTGTGACACGCTACCCTCGCCAGTGTAGTAGTTATAGACTGCATTATAGTCAACTGTCTCGCTATAACTCAAATCATCAAGCTCGCTAATAGAATAACCCACGCTACTGTAAGGAGTCAAACTCAAACTCACACCCCAGCCCTTAGCAACTGGAAAACGCAGCGCTATATCACTCATATTAAACGTATTAGAGCTAGTTTTTGCACTTTCAGAAGTCAAATAATAGCCTCCTCCCTCGCCACCAAAGCTAAGCAAGAAAGTGTTAGGCACAACATAGCTATTTGTAGCAGGGTTAAGGTAATTTATCTTAATCGAACTACCAAAAGCCACACCGGCACTACCCATAGCTCTTAAAAACGATGGAGCACCAGAGTTTATATTGCCTATACCGTAGATAGTGTAAGGCGAAAAAATACTCACACTACTTCCGTCCTGGGCTTTAAGACTTAGGGGCGCAAGAAAAACAACTGATAAAACTGCTAATAAATATTTTTTAATCTTCATTATATTCTAATATTCTATTTAATCCTAAGGACACTAAATTACTCTCCACTGTTATGGGATAATTAATTTTTTGTGCAAAAAACTCACCATCTCCACCTGTAAAAACCACTTTTAAATCTTCAAATCTGGAGCTATATTCACGAATATAACCCTCTATTTCATAAATCACACTTAGCACCACGCCACTTTCTATAGCCGTAACACTATCACTAGCAGGCATTTGTATCTCATCAGGACTACTGCACAAAGGTAATGAGAAAGTATATTCATTCAAAGCTCTGTAACGAGAATTTAATCCTAATGAAATATTCCCTCCTAAGTATTCTCCATTTTTGTTTACAACATCTACCGTTATGGCCGTACCAAAATCTATAATCAACACATTTTCAGAGCCAAAAACCTCTTTAGCTCCAACACCAGCAGCTAGCCTATCCGAGCCCAAACTCTCAGGCGTAGCATAAAGGTTCGCGATAGGGGTAGGAGTTTGTGAAGAAAAAATCATAAATTTCTCAACCTTAGAGCTTATAACGCTCTCTAAATCCTCACACCTTTCACCTGAGCACACCATAATAGCTTTACCAATAGCCTTATAGCGCTCAAAAACCTCACTCAGCGCAGTTATATCATATTTTTTAAGGCGAAAACTATCTATAACTTTGCCCTTAGAAATAACGCACAACTTTAAATCCGTATTGCCTATATCTACACTTAGATTCATAAGATGCAAAGTTAAGAAAATTTATTAACCTTCCAATATTTTACTCCACATTTTCTCAAGCTCCTCGCTCGCAGAATTAATGTCTTTTATATCTCTAACTGTGAGAGCGATACGATTATTGCTCTGACGCAACAAAAATTTTGAACCTTTGTCAGAAATATATCTCATTATCGCCATAAACAAGGGGCTTTTATAATATGCACTTTGCTGATTTTCAATAAATTGCAATATCATAAGTCCGTTTTTGACTTTAGCCTTCTCAAAACCTAACTTCACACAAAAACTCCTGAGCGTTACAACTTGCAAAAGTCTCTTAGCCGCCACAGGCATCTCACCAAACCTATCTGTTAAGTTTTTAGCTAGCACTTCTATCTGCTCGGGCGAGGTAACGGCATCAATCTCACGATAAAGTTTAATTTTTTCGGCCGTTTGGCTCACGTAGCTATCAGGCAACAAGGCCTCATGCTCTATTTCTATGTGCGAGTCGGTGATAAACCGGCGCTCGGGATCTATCACTACCTGAGTATTTTCGTCTAATTCCTGCTCTGGTTCGTCCTCAGCCTTCATCTCTTGTATGGCCTCGTTTAATATTTTTTGATAAGTTTCAAATCCTATGTCAGCGATATATCCACTTTGTTCACCTCCCAAAATATTTCCTGCACCCCTAATATCAAGGTCCTGCATAGCAATATTAAAGCCCGAACCAAGCTCCGAAAATTCTTCAATAGCCCTCAGTCTTCGCCTAGCCTCGTCGGTTAGCACTTCATTTGGAGGCGATAATAAATAACAAAAGGCCTTACGATTTGAACGCCCAACCCTACCTCTTAACTGGTGCAAATCACTAAGTCCAAAGCGATGAGCATCGTTAATTATTATGGTATTAGCATTAGAAATATCTATCCCGTTCTCTATTATGGTAGTGGCTAGGAATATATCTGCCTGCCCATAAATGAAGTCCATAATTATCTTTTCTAATTGCGAGGGGTTCATCTGTCCATGCCCCACAACAACTCTAGCCGTAGGCACTAAACGCTTTAACATGGCCTCTACTTGAAGTATATCCTGCACTCTATTGTGCACAAAATACACCTGACCTCCACGCGAAAGTTCTTCATTTATAGCATCGCTAATTATCTGCTCATCAAACACATGCGAATAAGTAGCTATGGGCTGACGATTAGCCGGAGGAGTATTTATCACCGATAAATCGCGGGAGCCCATAAGCGAAAATTGCAGGGTTCTTGGTATGGGTGTTGCCGTCAGAGTCAAGGTATCAACGCTCACCTTCATTTGGCGCAATTTCTCCTTCGCCGAGACTCCAAATTTCTGCTCTTCGTCTATGATTAACAGACCGAGTGACTTGAAATTTATCTCCTTGCCCAAGATTTTGTGTGTACCTATTAATATATCAATTCGTCCCTCAATAAGATCTTTTTTAATCTGATTGACCTCCTTAGTGGTCTTAACACGCGAGATATGCTCTACTCTCACTGGGAAATCGCGCATACGTTTGCTAAATGAGCGATAATGCTGCAAAGCCAAAATAGTCGTGGGCACTAAAACAGCCACCTGCTTAGAATCAGCCACGGCCTTAAACGCTGCCCTCATAGCTACCTCTGTCTTACCAAAACCCACGTCGCCACACACCAGCCTATCCATGGGTTGAGAGCTCTCCATATCTTTTTTCACGGCCGCAATCGCGCTATTTTGATCGGGCGTATCCTCATACATAAACGATGCCTCTAACTCCTCTTGCATATAAGTGTCAGGTGAAAAAGCAAATCCTTCGCTAGCCTTACGTTTTGAGTACAAGGCAATTAGCTCACGCGCAATATCTTTTACAGCCTTTTTTGTAGCATTTTTAAGTTTCTGCCATGCACCACTTCCTAGCTTATAAATCTTAGGTGCTTCGCTGTCTTTATCCTTATATCTTGAAATTCTGTGCAGCGAGTGAACATTCACAAACAACACATCATTATCTCTATAAACCAGTTTAATCGACTCCTTGGTCTTGCCGTTTTCAGTGGTTCTCACCAAACCCCCATACCTACCAACACCGTGGTCTATGTGAGTTACATAATCACCCACCTTCAGAGAATTTAATTCAGCTATCGTAAGGCTTTCCGAAGGCGAAAACTGCCCCTTTATAGTATATCTATCGTAGCGTTCAAATATCTGATGATCAGTATAATAACTCGTCTTTAACTCGTGCGAGATAAACCCTGTGTGAAGTCTTAAATCCAAGGCCTCAAACACAGCTTTTTTCTCGCCCAGCGAGTGCATAATATTATCCAGACGCTCTATCTGCATCTTGTTTTGCGAGAGTATGTAGGTCTTATAACCAAGTGTAGCTCTGGAATTTATATCACTAAGCAGAAGCTCAAATTTCTTATTAAATTCAGGCTGAGGCGAGCAATCAAAGTCCACACTAACCTCACTCACTCTCTCTTTGGCCTTGTCCGTGAGCAACAAAAACTGCATCTTAGCGCTCTGCGTGATAAAGGTTTTAGCACCCGTCACATAATTATCTATCATGCTAGGTTGCTCCAGTTTAGCGAGTACTTTAGTACGTATATCAGTGAATTTTTTAAGACAATGATCCAAATCCGAGAACCAATATTTGGCCTCACCCACAAAGTTTGCAAAGCTCATGCGCGAAGGAGAATTTTCTATATCTTTTGTATTTGGCACTATATCCACCTGCTCCAATTTCTCTATCGAAAGCTGAGACGCTATCTCAAAACGACGGATAGAATCCACCTCATCGCCAAAGAAATCCAACCTATAAGGCTTATTCTCGCTATAAGAAAAAACATCAATTATACCCCCTCGCAAAGAGTACTGCCCAGGCTCAGAGACAAAATCAACCTTAGTAAATTCGCTCTCAGATAACACCTGCACAACAAATTCCTGAGAGAGTTTCTCGCCCTGAGAAATCTTTAGCACACTACGCACAAATTCCTCACGCTCTACAACGCTCTCTACCAAGGCCTCGGGATAAGTGCACACTATAAGATAGTCACCCTTAAAATCTTTGAGCGCGTTTAAAGTGCTAGTTCTCTGAATAATACCCGAAGAATCTTGACCTCCAAACTGCACCGAGCGCTTATAACTACTAGGAAAAAAACAAACCCTCTCATCGCCTACAAGAGTGTAAAAATCATTACACAGATAAGCAGCATCGTCCTTGTTATCCATAACAAAAACGTGCACACCCCCAGTTTTTTTAACCACCGAGCTAGCTACAACAGAGAAAGCCGAACCTACCAAGCGTTTTAATTCTATGGTAGTTCGGCTTTTTAATTCTTGAACTAATTTCTCACAAGAGGCTGTCTTAGAGAAGCTATCTATTAATTCCTCTCCCACTGTTTTCTATAATTGTTTACCTTTCTTATCAAAAAATTTGCAATCTACAAAACCTGCCGACAAAGAACCTTTAACTTTCAGCCACACAAAATACTTAAACATCCATTTCAGTCTTATAGAAAAAAGACCTTTTTTTAAGAAAGCTGCCACAAAAGGGCTAACCTCCAAGCTTAAATATTTGTATTTTTTATCCTGAACAAAGTAAGATATTTGATTCTCTATCTGTCTGTCCAGCAGCACCGAAGGCACAATTTTACCCGTACCCGAACACGTAGGACACACCTCCGAAGATTCGGCCGTCATAACAGGTCTCACCCTTTGACGAGTGATTTGCATAAGCCCAAACTTAGACAAAGGAAGTATAGTGTGTTTAGCTCTATCGCTAGCCATAAATTTATACATAGCATCATGCAGCGCCTGACGATTATCACCTCTGTGCAGGTCTATGAAATCCACAACTATAATACCACCCATATCTCTAAGGCGCAACTGGCGTGCAATCTCCTCGGCAGCAGCTAAGTTCACCTCCATAGAGTTCTGCTCTTGGTCATTGCCTTGTTTGGCTCTGTTTCCACTATTCACGTCTATAACGTGCATGGCCTCAGTGTGTTCAATGATAAGATAAGCACTCTTTTTAAGCGAAACATACTTAGCAAACAGAGATTTTATCTGCTTAGAAATATCATAGTTATCAAAGATAGGAACCGAACCCTTATATAGTTTAACTATCTTGCCTTTTTCAGGAGCAATTACGCTTATATATTGTTTTATTTCCTCGTGCAGAGTCTTGTCGTTTATCACTATGGTGCTAAACGAACCATTGAGCAAATCACGAATTATCGTGGTAGCTCTATTCATCTCATGCGAGAGAATGCTAGGTATACTTTCCGTTTTCAGCTTTGTAAGAGCTGCTTCCCACTTTTTCACAAGTGAGGTTATGTCTTGAGCTATATCAACCTCACTTTGGCCTACTGCCGCAGTTCTGATGATAACGCCGTAATTTCTAGGTAGAACAGAGTCTACGATTTTCTTCAATCTCTTTTTCTCCTCATTTGAGCGAATTTTTTGCGAGATTGAGATTTTATTTAGGAAAGGTATTAACACTACATGACGACCTGCCAAGGAAATCTCCGAGGTTAGTCTAGGGCCCTTAGTCGATATAGCCTCCTTGGCAATCTGCACCAAAATAGGCTGACCCACAGCTAGTTGATTAGCTATCTTACCCGACTTGGCCATAGGCTCGCGAGAGAGTCTCACGGCACTAAAACGAAGATTTTTCTTAGCCGTTACGCCACCTACGTATTTGTGTATAGCCTCAAACTGTGGTCCTAAATCAAGGTAATGGATAAAGGCATCCTTCTCTGAACCTATGCTTATAAAAGCAGCATTTAGTCCAGGCATTATTTTTTTGACCTTACCTAGATAAATATCACCCACAGCAAAACCAACTTGGCACTTTTCGACATTAAGTTCAACCAACTTTTTGTCCTCGGCAAGTGCAATATTGATTACTTCGGGTGTTACATCTATTATTAATTCTTTATTCATTGTTTACTTACTTATCTGAAACAGATAAACCTAAAGAGCTCAAAAAAAGCATCTTTAGGTTTATATGACTCATTACATAAACGACTACCTATTTTTTCTTTTTGTGTCTATTTTTTCTAAGACGTTTTTTTCTTTTGTGGGTAGCCATTTTATGCCCTTTTCTTTTTTTTCCGCTTGGCATGACTTAAATTTTATTGGTTGTTAATATATTTTCTATTATTTAGCACCTTTTACCTTAGCAGAAAAACTTTTTGAAGGTTTAAATGCTGGAATGTTGTGTGCAGGAATAGTAATAGTTGTGTTTTTAGAGATGTTACGAGCAACTTTTTCAGCACGCTCTTTGATAATAAAACTACCAAAACCTCTTAAATAAACATTATTATTCTCGCTCATAGATGTTTTGATGCTTTCCATGAAAGCCTCTACGATTTGTTGAACTTGTACCTTTTCAACACCTGTGCTTTTAGCAATTTCGTTTACGATATCAGCCTTTGTCATATCTTTACAATATATTTAATTAATTAATTTTCTATCAACGCAATGGATTGCAAATATACAACATAATTTTATATATCCCATAACTTTTTAAAGAAAATTTCAATTTTTCTCTTTAAAAAAATTATTAAAAACACTTAACCCACAATTAGTTACCTATTTTTAGCAAAGATTTCAGCAACTATTTTATCGCTTGCACCTAGATTCCCGGCAACAAAATTAGCCAAATCTTTTCTTTGATTTTTATAATTATCACTCTGAGTATCAACACTTTCAAACCATGAAATTAACTCATCGGCATTCGCCACAGAGCGTGCCACACCCAAATCTACCATAGCGCAGGCCTCAAAAAACTTGTGGTAATTAAGCCCAAAGGCCAAAGGCAAAGAAAAAGTAGCTGCCTCCAAAGTATTATGGATTCCAACACCAAAACCACCCCCTATATACGCCCATGAACCATATTTATAGACCTTAGAAAGCACTCCTATGGTGTCAATTATCATAACTTGAGCATCACTAAAGTCGGTTTGGCTTGTAGATAAAGTATAAAGACAACTTTCACCAGTAATTTTTTCCCTTAGCTTATCTATTCGTTTAGAGTCTAGCTCGTGAGGTGCGATAATAAATTTAACATCCTTATTTTTCTCTATTAGATCCACCAAGATTTTTTCATCCTCGGCCCAGGTGCTCCCTGCAACAAGGCAAGAGGTTGAGCCAACAAATTTTTCTACAATATCTAACTTAATATCTAAGCTCGCAATTTTGTGCACCCTATCAAAGCGAGTATCGCCCGAGACTACAACATTCTCAACATTTATCTTCTTTAAAAGCTGCTTAGAATTCATGTTTTGCACGAAAATTTGACTAAACCTGTTCAATAACTTCCTGAATATCCCTCCATAAAATCTAAAGAAAATACTATTTTGTCTAAAAATCGCAGATACAACATATAATCGACAACCACCCTTATAAGCATAATTTAGAAGATTAATCCAGAACTCATACTTCACAAAAATAGCCACCTTAGGTTTAACTATACGCGCAAAGGCCTTAGCATTAGAGGGAGTATCAAGAGGAAGATAACACACATAATCTGCCTTATCATAATTCTTCCTAACTGTGTAGCCCGAGGGAGAGAAGAAAGTAAGCAAAACAAAATAATCTGCATACTGCTCTTTAATTTTTTCTATAACCTCGCGCCCCTGCTCAAACTCACCCAGCGATGCAGCATGAACCCAAGCCACAGGCTTAACATTACCCTTAAGAGCAGACTCAAGTTCACGTTTCCAATTTTTGCGACCCCTAACCCACAGCTTAGCCTTGGGGTTAAAAAGCGATGCTAAACGAAAAAGAAAACCTAGTAAAAATATACCTATATTATATATAAACATTTTTTGTGTTACAAATTATTAAAAAACTACCACCCTGGGCTCATCACCTCGGGGATATATCTAAGTTCAACCTCTGAGCCGTCATACTCCACAGCGATTAAGTCAAATTGAAGTTCGTAATCAAAGTCGTTTTGTTTGAGATAAATCTTAGCGCCTTTAACTAGCGCATTGAATTTAGCTTTAGAAAAAGCGTCTTCGGGGCTTGTGAGTGAATCTTTTTTTCGGGTTTTCACCTCTACTATATGCAAAACTGAGTCCTTAAATGCAACTATGTCTAACTCATAACTGCCGGCTCTAAAATTCTTATCTAAGATATGAAACCCTTCCTTAAGCAAAAACTCTAGGGCCAACTCTTCGCCCCTACCACCTATTTTTTGAGTAGAAAATTTCATCCCTATATATATTAAAGGTGTAAAGTTAAAACTTTTTTAGCTCCTGTGCAATTATTCTTGGGAAATGTTCATACTCCAAAGCATGCACTTTTGCTGCAACTTGTTCGTAGGTATCACTTGGTTCAACACTCACTGTAACTTGTTCGATAACCATTCCTGAGTCATAATTCTCATCAACTTTATGCACTGTAATTCCGGTTAGCGCATCTCCAGCCTCCACAACTGCCTTGTGCACTTTATCGCCAAAGAAACCCTTACCTCCATATTTAGGCAAGAGCGAAGGGTGGATATTTACGATTCTCTCTTTGTAGGCTGCAATAAAAAAACTAGGCAAAAGCCATAGGAAACCTGCAAGGACTATATAATCTATTTTGTTGTCTAAAAGTAGCTTTAACAAGCCTTTTTCGTCATTAAAAAACTCTCTTGTGAAGTCTTGGCACTCTACACCAAGGTTTTTGGCACGTTTTTTAACGTAAGCATCAGGGTTGTTTGTAAGGAAAAACTTTACACAAACATCGCTTGAATCTTTGAAAAAATTGTATATATTTTCGGCATTACTCCCTGAGCCCGATGCCAGAATTGCTATGTTCTTCATTTTCAATAGGTTAGAAATTTTTTTGCGATTTTTTTAATTAAAAGTCGTAATAAATGCCAAAATTAATAGAAATTTTCTTAGTTTTGCACAAATTATTGAATAAAGAAAAATAATTTATAAAAAATAAAACATTATTTAATTGTTAAACTAAAAATTGAAATCATGTCAGAAATTTCATCAAAAGTAACAGAAATCGTTGTTGATAAATTAAGCGTTGACGCTGCAGAAGTAGTACCTACAGCTAGCTTTACAAATGACCTAGGTGCAGACTCACTAGACACAGTAGAACTTATCATGGAATTTGAAAAAGAATTTGAAATCTCTATTCCAGACGAAGACGCAGAAAAAATCACTACAGTTCAAGAAGCTATCGATTATATCGAGTCTAAAAAATAAGAATTCCTAATTTTTTTACCCCTTTCACGAATTTATTAACTAAAAATTTAATTTATGACAACAAGAAGAGTAGTGGTGACAGGTATCGGAACCATTAACCCACTTGGAAATAGTATAGAAGAATACTTCACCAATTTGGAAAACGGAGTTAGCGGTATAGGCCCTATTACACATTTTGATGCGTCAAATTTTAAAACTCAATTCGCAGGAGAGGTAAAAAACTTTAATGCTCTTGATTATTTTGACCGTAAGGAATTGCGCAAGCATGACCTTTACTCTCAATACGCTATGGTTGCTGCCGAACAAGCAGTTAAAGACTCAGCGCTTGATCTTGAAAAAATAGATCTTGAGATGGCCGGAGTTATCTGGGGTTCAGGAATTGGTGGATTGGAAACATTCTACACTGAAGTTAAAGGGTATGTAGAGGGTGGATTTATTCCTCGCTACAGCCCTTTCTTTATCCCTAAAATGATTGCTGATATCGCAGCAGGACATATTTCTATGAAATATGGTTTTATGGGACCTAACTACACTACTGTATCTGCTTGTGCATCAGCTAATCACGCTATGATTGACGCTGTGACTAACATTCGTTTAGGCCGTGCAGACATTATCTTAACAGGTGGCTCAGAAGCTGCTGTTAACCCTCCAGGAATCGGAGGTTTCAACTCTATGCAAGCTATCTCAACTCGCAACGACGATCCAACTAAAGCATCTCGTCCTTTTGACGTAGATCGTGATGGTTTTGTTCTAAGTGAAGGTGCTGGAGCTTTAGTATTAGAGGAAATGGAACACGCGTTGGCGCGTGGCGCAAAAATCTATGCCGAAGTTGTAGGTACAGGTATGAGCGCAGATGCTTACCACTTAACTGCGCCTCACCCAGAGGGTAAAGGTGCTAAAAAATCTATCAAAGATGCTCTTAGAGACGCTGGTATTGCTCCTGAGAAAATCGACTATATCAACACTCACGGCACATCTACTCCAGTGGGCGATATAGCTGAAATCAAAGGTATTCAATCCACTTTTGGCGAGCATGCTTACAATATGAACATTAGCTCAACTAAATCTATGACAGGTCACTTGCTAGGTGCTGCTGGAGCTGTTGAAGCACTTGCTTGTATTATGGCAATAACTAAGGGAATTATTCCTCCAACTATCAATAACGAGAATCTAGATCCTCAAATTGATTCTAAACTTAATCTTACGCTTAACGTAGCTCAAAAACGCGAAGTTAACTACGCACTAAGCAACACATTTGGTTTTGGAGGTCATAACTCAACTGTTATTTTCAAAAAATTTGAAGCATAACATACCTTAAACACTAATAAACCGTGCTTACTTTTATCTTTAAAAACGTAAAAAAACGCTTTTCAAAAGACAAGGTTTATTATCAAATGTTGGACAAAATTTTCGGAATTTATCCGAATAATATAGAACTCTATAAGCTGGCCTTGATTCATAGGTCAGCTTCTGTTTTTACTAGCGATGGTCTAGCTCTCAACAACGAGAGGCTGGAGTATCTGGGCGATGCTATCTTGCAGGCTATCACTACCGATTATCTTTTTATTGAATTCCCCGAGAGTGACGAAGGATTTATGACTCAACTGCGCTCTAAGATAGTGAGCCGCAGGTCTCTAAACAACCTTTGTTTAAGCCTAGGATTGGATAAATACCTAATTGCAGGGGCTGGGAATCAAAACAAAAACAAACACATCTATGGCGATATTGTAGAGGCTATGATAGGTGCTATCTACCTTGACAAGGGCTACAATTTCACTAATAGGCTCGTGATTAACTTCATCTTAAACGACAAGCTCAACGTTTCGGACATGAAAGACACCGAGACAGACTACAAAAGTAGGCTGATAGAATGGTGTCAAAAAAACAAGCTTAGCATAGATTTCGACACCACGCTTTACAGCACAGAGCAAACTGGCGAGCAAAAATTCATTGCCACAGTCAAAATCGACGGTATAGAGGTAGCCTATGGCGAGGGTTTATCTAAGAAAGAAGCGCAACAAAACGCAGCCTACAATGTTGCAACCACGCGCACGACAAGCGAGATAGACCACCTACTAGATAACCTAGACAAGCAAAGCGAGAATTAAAATATCATGGCAAATTCTCAAAAAGATAAATTAGCAAGAGAGAAATTAGTAGCGCGAGGAGTGCAAACCCTAAGCGATAGCGAACTCTTGAGCCTAATTATCGAAGGTAAAGACTGCTCATGTACCCTAGCCGAGAAACTATTAGAGGCTTACGACAACAACCTAAATTCGCTCTCTAACGAGAGTCTAAAAAACTTAAGGCAACAACAAGGCCTAGGGATAAAAAATGCAGCAAATATATTAGCTGCCTTGGAGCTAGGTCGCAGAGTAGCTCAAAGCCAGAGCGAGCAGACTAATACCATTACATCAAATCAGGACATATACAGTATCTTCCGTCCCCTACTCGCTCATTTGACTCACGAGGAGTTTTGGGTGCTTTATCTTAATGCATCAAACGGTATTCTTGACAAGGCTAAAATCAGTCAAGGAGGCGTCACTAGCATGATAGTTGACCACAAATTAATCATTAAGCGTGCAGTAGAGCTTCTAGCCTCTGGCCTAGTTATTGTGCACAATCACCCGTCGGGCAATCCAAAACCTAGCGAGGAAGATATAACATTAACCAGAAAATTAACACTTGGGGCATCACTTTTTGAGATTAATGTGTTAGACCACATTATCATTACCCCGAGCGAGAACATAAGTTTTAAACAATTAGGAATTTTTTAATCATTTTGTTACACTAATTTGATAAAGATTATGTAACTTTGTCATTTTAAAGGACATAAATAAGTGTGATATGGTAAGCAAAAAAATTAAATGCGTAGGAGTACTTACTTCAGGAGGTGATGCTCCAGCAATGAACGCAGCAATCAGAGCTGTAACCAGAGCAGCTATCAATGCTGGTTTTGGCGTTAAAGGTATTATTAGAGGATACAAAGGTCTTGTCTCAGGCGAGATTATAGATATGGAAACTCAAAATGTGAGTAACATCATTCAACAAGGTGGAACTATACTAAAGACTGCGCGTTGCAAGGAATTTAGAACAGAGGAAGGCCGTCAAATCGCTTATGAGACTATGCAAAGAGAAGGTATAGACTCTCTAGTTGTTATCGGAGGTGACGGTTCACTTACAGGGGCTAGAATCTTTGCTGAGGAATATAATATTCCTATCGTAGGTATCCCAGGCACGATAGACAATGATTTGTATGGCACTGACGTAACGATAGGTTACGACACTGCGCTAAATACTATTATGCAAGCTGTGGATAAAATTCGTGATACAGCATCATCTCATGATAGACTTTTCTTTATTGAGGTTATGGGTCGCGAGGCAGGTTTCTTGGCTATCAATGGTGCTATTGCTACGGGCGCTGAGGCAGCTATTGTTCCAGAGATTGCAACTGAGGTTGACCAACTTGCAGAACTAATCGAAAACGGCTTTAGAAAGACTAAAAACAGCAGTATTGTGCTTGTTACCGAGAGTGAGCTAACGGGAGGTGCAATAGGATTGGCTGAGCGTGTTAAGAAGGAGTACCCTATGTATGATGTTAGGGTTACTATCTTGGGTCACATTCAGCGTGGTGGTTCACCTACGGCAAGTGACAGGATTATTGCATCACGTATGGGTGAGGCAGCTATCACAGCTCTTTTGGAAGGTCAAAGAAATGTTATGGTAGGCATACATAACGACGAGATTAAATATGTGCCATTTACCAAGGCCATTAGAAATACTAAGACTATAAATAGAGATCTGGTCAACACTGTTAAGGTGTTGTCGATTTAGAAAAAAGCGTGCATTTTTCCTGTGAGGGCATCAGAGCGTAGCTCTGACAGTAACCATGTAATTCTGCTAACCGACCCTTCAATGCCCTTCAAGACCCTAAAAACCCTCTAACAACAAAACCAAAATACATAAACGTCGGTGGCACTAGAAACTAAAGAAATAAGGCCGAGAGAATTTTTCTCTCGGCCTTATTTCTTAACCTGGATTTAACCAAATTATCTGATGAACAATAATTCACGATATTTAGGAAGAGTCCACATTCTATCGTCAACAATTAACTCTAGTTTGTCAATGTGGTAACGAATTGATTCCATAAGTGGAATGATAGTGTCGTGGTAAGCAATCGCTTTCTCTCTTTCAGTTTCGATTTTGTTAGCTTTCTTACGAGCTTCTGTCATCGCTGAAACATTTTCTGTGATGTAATCAATATGAGAGTTGATCTCTTGAATCATAATCATATTTTGTTTGCACATCATAGATGCTTGCTCAACTGAGAATAGGCTGTGAACTTTAGTTACATTGTCCATAAGAACTGATTGGTATTCCAACGCTACTGGTACAATGTGGTTCATAGAAAGATCACCTAACACACGTGACTCAATTTGGATTTTTTTAGTGTAAGTTTCCCAGCTAACTTCGCAACGAGACTCAACCTCAGCGTGAGAAAGAACGCCACATTTCTCGAAGATAGAAAGGTTTTTATCTTTCAAGTAGCTGTCTATCATAAGAGGTACACTAACTTCGCAATCAAGACCACGAGTCTCAGCCTCAGCTTTCCACTCATCGCTATAACCATTTCCTTCAAAGTGGATAGGGCGACACTCAGTAATCATACGTTTAATGATAGTAACGATAGCTGCAAATTTCTCAACACCAGTTGCGATTAAAGCATCAACCTCAGCTTTGAAAGACTCAAGTTGGTCAGCTACGGCAGTGTTAAGTACCAACATAGCCTCAGCACAGTTAGCAGCAGAACCTACTGCACGGAACTCAAAACGGTTACCTGTAAACGCAAATGGAGATGTACGGTTACGGTCTGTGTTGTCAAGAAGTACTGTTGGAAGGTTAGCAACACCTAGTTCAAGAGCTGCTTTTTCGTCAAAGTGAATGATATCATCCTCATTAATATTTTCTAGTTTGTCAAGAACCTCAGAGATTTGAGAACCCAAGAACACAGAAATAATTGCTGGAGGAGCTTCGTTTGCGCCTAGACGGTGAGCATTTGTAGCAGATGAAATAGCTGCTTTAAGCACGTCATTATGTTTGTAAACAGCCATCATAGTATTAACTACGTAAGTGATGAACTGAAGATTGTCTTCGTGGTTGTCACCAGGTGAGAAAAGGTTAACACCTGTGTTAGTACACATACTCCAGTTGTTGTGTTTACCAGAACCGTTGATACCTTTGAATGGTTTTTCGTGCAAAAGAACACGGAAGTGGTGACGACGAGCAACTTTTTTCATGATAGACATGAGTAGGATGTTGTGGTCATTAGCTAAGTTAAGCTCTTCGTATACTGGAGCAAGCTCAAATTGGTTAGGAGCAACCTCGTTGTGACGAGTGTGAACTGGAATACCAAGTTTAAGAGATTCGTTTTCAAGATCTGTCATGAAAGCCAATACACGAGTTGGGATAGAACCAAAGTAGTGGTCTTCCAACTGTTGGTTTTTAGCACTTTCGTGACCTAGTAGAGTACGACCAGTTAACACCAAGTCGTGACGTGCAGCCCAAAGAGCCTCGTCAACTAGGAAATATTCTTGTTCCCAACCTAGGTTAGAGATAACTTTAGAAACTGCAGGGTCAAAGTAGTTACAAACTGAAGTAGCTGCTTTGTTTAGAGCGTTGATAGAACGCAAAAGTGGAGTTTTAAAGTCAAGAGCCTCACCTGTGTAAGAAATAAATACAGTAGGAATACATAAAGTATCACCAACAACAAACGCTGGAGATGATGGATCCCATGCAGAGTAACCACGAGCCTCGAATGTATTACGCAATCCACCATTAGGGAAAGATGACGCATCTGGTTCTTGTTGAACTAGAAGTTTACCTGAAAGTTCTTCTACAACACCACCGTTTGAGTCTGGTTCAAGAAAAGCATCATGTTTCTCAGCTGATGCACCTGTTAGAGGTTGGAACCAGTGAGTATAGTGAGTCGCTCCTAATTCAATCGCCCATTGTTTCATACCTGCAGCAACGCCGTCAGCTAGTGAACGATCCAAAGGAAGACCTTTGTCTATAACTTGTGATAATGTTTTGAACACAGTTTTAGAAAGATATTTCTGCATCGCAACGCGATTGAAAACATATTTTCCAAACTCATCAGCTGGGCGAACCTCAGATGATACATTCACTGCTTTACGCTCAGCAGCTTCTCTAAAAAGATCAAATCTTAATGTACTCATAATTATTAATTTATTTTAAGTATATATTATTTTTTATACATGTTTTTATCATTTCATCTGGCCATAGCGACACTTGAACTTCGCCTATGTGTGCACATCTCAAAAAGTACATGCACAAACGAGACTGGCCTATACCTCCACCTATTGACAAAGGCAACTCGTCGTTAAGTAATGCTTTGTGAAACGCTAGCTCGCTCCTTTGGGGACAACCCTCAATCTCAAGCTGCAATTTCAATGCTTTTTTGTCTACTCTAATGCCCATTGAAGATATTTCAAATGCACTGTTTAAGACTCTATTCCAAAGAAGAATATCGCCGTTTAGACCTTTGTAACCACCCTCAGATTCGGTAGTCCAATCATCATAATCAGGAGCACGTCCGTCGTGCTTCTCATTATTTGAAAGGGCGCCACCTATACCCATAATAAATACTGCTCCGTATTTTTTGGCTGCCTCGCTTTCACGCTCTTTTACGCTAAGAGTTGGATACTCTTTTAACAAATCTTCACTTTGGATAAAAGTGATTCTCTCTGGTAATTCTGGAGTAATGTGAGGGAAAACTTTGTAGATAGCCTCTTCTGTTGCTTTAAGCGCAGCAAAAATATCTTCTACTCTGCTTTGTAAGTAAGCTAGGTTTCTGTCCTCAGCAGCGATTGTACGCTCCCAGTCCCATTGATCAACGTAAAGTGAGTGAATATTTGACAACTCTTCGTCAGCACGGATTGCATTCATGTCAGTGTAAAGACCGTAACCTCTTGGTATACTATAGTCTGCTAACTTTGTTCTCTTCCATTTAGCTAATGAGTGTATAACCTCGGCCTTAACTCCTCCCATATCAGCGATAGGGAAACTTACTGCACGCTCCGTGCCATTTAAGTCATCATTAATACCTGTGCCCGACACTACGAATAGTGGTGCTGTTATACGACGTAATCTCAAACGAGAAGAAAGTTCTTGTTGGAAAACATCTTTTATCATTTTAATAGTTTGTTCCATGATTTCAGGAACAACAGTAGCTCTGTAATTTTGTGGAAGATAGAGTTTCATTTTCTTGTGCTTTTTTTAAATTAATAATACCACAAATATAAGTATTTTTCATTTAAAAAACTACTTAGTTTATTATTGAGAGCGCTCTTAGGCCCTCAATAATAAACATAAATAGTATTTGATTAATATCTTTTAAGAAATCTACTAGTTGTAAGCAGATTCTCCGTGTTCGTAGATATCTAGACCTTCTTCTTCGATACGAGCTTCAACTCTCATACCCATGATTAAGTCGATACCTTTGAAGATGATAATACCCATTACGATAGCCCATCCCATGTAAGCGAAAGCACCGATAGTTTGAGTGATAAGTAGTTCAGAACCACCACCGTAAAGAAGACCACCGTCAGTTGCAAGAACACCTGTAAGGATAGTACCCAAAGTACCACAAACCCCGTGAACTGAGACAGCACCTACTGGATCATCAATTTTAGCTGTTTTCTCGAAGAAGTCTACTGCGAATACCATAACTAGACCACAGATAGCACCAATAACGAATGCTCCAAGTGGAGAAACGTCAGCACAACCAGCTGTAATACCTACTAAACCTGCAAGAACACCATTCAAAGTAAGTGACAAAGATGGTTTACCATATTTAACCCAAGCAAGGATTAGAGCGAACACACCACCAGCTGCAGCAGCTAAGTTAGTTGTCAAGAATACGTCTGAGATTGCAGTTGCATCATCAATAGTAGAAGCAGCTACTTGAGATCCTGGATTGAAACCAAACCATCCGAACCATAGCAAGAATACACCAAGTGCAGCTGCTGTAAGGTTGTGTCCTGGAATAGCTTTTGGTTTACCATTTTTGTATTTACCAATACGTGGACCTAATACGATAGCACCAATCATTGCTAACCAACCTCCTACTGAGTGAACGATAGCCGAACCAGCGAAGTCAATGAAGCCCATTTCGCCTAACCAGCCACCACCCCATGACCAGTGGCCAGAGATAGGATAAACTACTGCAAAGATAAGTACAGAGTAAATTAAATAAGCTGAGAATTTAGTTCTTTCAGCTACAGCTCCTGAAACGATAGTTGCTGCTGTTGCGCAGAACATTGTTTGGAACACTAGAACAGCTGCATTAGGAAGACCTTCTGCTTCTGCGCCTAAAAATGCTTGGCTAAGGAAATCGAATTCGCCGATAAACATGTTACCTGCACCGAACATAATACCGAAACCTAAAGCCCAGTAAAATAATGAACCTACTGAGAAGTCCAAAAAGTTTTTCATCAAGATGTTAGCTGTGTTTTTTGTACGAGTAAAACCTGCTTCTACAAGTGCAAAACCAGCTTGCATAATAAATACCAACATAGCTGCCAATAACACCCATACAGTGTCAAGACCTACGGCTACACCGGCAACTAGATCTGCTACGTTTGCTGTCGCCTCTGCTACTGGAGCAGTGCACGCTGTTGCTAATGAGTCTACTATAATTTCTTCCATAATCTATTCCTCCTCTTATTTTTCTGTGTATAATGTTTTATCTCCTTGTAGGCCTGTACGGATAGAGTAAGACTCATCTATACCACTAACGAAAATACGTCCGTCACCTACTTCACCTGTTTGAGCTGAGCCAACGATAGCGTCGACTGTTGCTTTAACGTTTACCTCACGCACTACGATAGTTAACATGATACGCTCGATGTAGCTTGTATCATATACAACGCCACGATAGATTCTTTCTTGGCTTGCTTTACCAACGCCTCTTACGTTCATGTAAGAGAACCATTCGATTCCTGCCTCATAAAGGGCTTCTTTTACATCCTCAAATTTTGTTTTACGGATGATTGCTTGAATTTTTTTCATACTAAATTTTCCATTTGATTATTCTTTCCATTGCCTTATCTACATTCTCTTTCTGAGCAAATGCTGTTAGTCTGAAGTAACCCTCGCCTGAAGGACCAAAGCCAACGCCCGGTGTTCCTACGATTTGACATTCACTTAAAAGTTTATCAAAAAAAGACCAAGAAGTCATCTGACTAGGGATTTGCAACCAGATATATGGTGCGTTCTCACCTCCAAAAACTCTAAATCCTGCACTTGTTAAACCTTCGCGTATAGTCTTTGCGTTACTCATATAATATGCTACAGTCTCTTTAGTTTGGCGCTTGCCCTCTGGCGAGTAAATCGCCTCGGCAGCTTTCTGCACTATATAAGCTGTACCATTGAACTTTGTGCTTTGGTGTCTTAACCACAATGAGTTAAGCGACAGCTCGCATCCTTTTTTATCATAGGCCATAAGTTCTTTAGGAACTATGGTGTATCCACATCTAACACCTGTAAAACCTGCAGTTTTAGAAAAACTACGGAACTCTACAGCTACTTCCCTCGCACCGTCTATCTCATAAATAGAGCGTGGGATATTTTCGTCTGAGATATAAGCCTCATAAGCTGAGTCAAACAAAATAATTGATTTATTTGCTTTAGCATACTCAACCCATGCTGTTAGTTGCTCTCTGTTCATCACACTGCCCGTTGGGTTATTTGGTGAACATAGGTAAATAACGTCGGCTCTGTTCTCTGGTAGTTGTGGAGCGAAATCTTTGTCCTGAGGGCAATCTAAGTAAATAATTTTACTCCATTTGCCTAGCTCTTCGTCAAAGTCTCCTGAGCGTCCGTCCATTACATTAGTATCAATGTAAGCTGGGTAAACTGGATCGCTAATTGCTACGATATTATCCGATGAGATAATATCTCCGAAGTGACCAAGTGCGCTTTTTGCACCGTCGTTGATAAAGATTTCTTCTGATGAGATAAAGATACCTCTTTGAAGATAATCGTTTTCTAGGATAGTGTTTTTCAAAAAGTCATAACCACACTCTGGTGCGTAACCTCTAAAAGTTGAGCTTGATGACATTTCATCTACTGCCGCGTGCATAGCCTTGATAACCTCAGGGCTAAGAGGCTGAGTAACATCACCAATACCCAATGAGATAACATCTGCCTCGGGGTCTATTGATTTGTAAGAAGCTACTTTTTTTGCAACAGTGCTAAATAAGTAGCTTGCTTTAAGTTTTGTAAAGTTTTCGTTAATGCGTATCATAAATATGTAATTATAAAATATAGTTTCCGTTAAATACAAAGTCTGCTCCACCTGTGAGTGTCACTCTGTTTGTTTCTTCACTCCAAGAAACTTCCACCTCGCCTCCAAGTAATTCTATCGTAGCTTTTCTTGAAGTAAGTCCCAGTCTCACTGCGGCAACAAGTGTTGCACACGCTCCTGTTCCACAAGCTAGAGTCTCACCTGAGCCTCGCTCCCACACTCTCATCTCTATTCTTTCGGGGCTTAAAACCCTTGCGAACTCTACATTCGTACGTTCTGGGAATAAAGGATGATTTTCAATCTCACGTCCTACGCCATGTACATCAAAATCTTTGACACTATCTTTAATAAAAGTCACTGCGTGGGGATTACCCATATTCACGCAAGTGTATTCTCTGCCATTGATATCTACATTAAGCGTAGTAGAACTCTTTAACGGTATATCCCCAGCCTCAAGCTTAGGCATATCCATATCTACACTAACTTTACTTACTAAATTGCCTGCAACATCTAATCTCAAAATTTTAATTCCACTCTTAGTCTCAAGCGTGATTTCTGTTTTCTCGGTTAGTCCTTTTTCGTATAGGTATTTACCTACGCAGCGTGAAGCATTGCCACACATACCTGCCTCTGAACCATCGGCGTTAAACATTCTCATTCTAAAGTCAGCTACATAAGATTTCATAATAAGGACTAATCCGTCTGAACCTACACCGAAGTGGCGATCGCTGATTTTAATTGCTAAAGACTCTGGGTCTTGGACTTGCTCTTCGCAGGCATTGATATATACATAATCATTGCCTGCTCCGTGCATTTTATCGAAAAGAATAGTTGTCATCAATTTATATTGTTTTTTTTTATCTAATATTTCTTATTAGAAGCTAAGACCTACTACGAAGTATGCGTCAGCTGTGATAGGCGCAAAAGTAAGTTCAGCGAACACTGGAAGCTCGAAGCTATCAGAGAATTTGATAGATTTAGAAGCACCTAGTGATACGTTAGCTACGTTGAAAGAATCGTTGCAATAGATATCGCTTTCAAACAAAGACATACCTACGCTTGCAGAACAATCAACACCAGCGATAGTGAATGGGTAAGCTAGAGAAACATAAGTTGAGTAAGCTTGTTTGCCTTCAGCTGTAACATCAGACGCACCATAAACGAAAGTAGAAACACCGATAGAAAGTGGGAATGCTTCGCCAAATTCATATCCAAGAGCTACCTCCAACAAGTGATTGTCATAATCAAAGTAGTTTGCTGTTCCAAAAGCAGCGCCTTGACCCATCCAGTAGAAATCTGTAACAGCGATAGAGAAACCACCAACTGCGTAACCTACTGTAAAGTCAAGTTCTTTGCAGCTGTTTTCAAAATCTGAAACAGTACCAATAACATCTGTGCTACCCCAAGCGCCTACTGAGAAACCACCAACTTCAAGACCCATACCTGGTTGGATAGAAAGACCACCACCTTGGTAAACACCACGCCATACGTATTGGCTAACTACATCTGCACCAAGATCAAAACTAACCTCTGCTGCACTTACGGCAGATACTGACATCATAAAAGCACCCGCTACCATTAATTTCTTCATCAATTTCATAATACAATAATTTAAAGTTAAAATAATAATAATTTTTCTGTTTTGTTTTTTTTAAATCTTTAGTGAAGCGTCCTTCGCTATGGGTTTAAAAGTTTATATATAATTTCTTTTTATATATCTAAATCTGCTATTCGGCTTGCGGCCAGAATAATATTTGTGGGGTTGGCAAAAGCACTTAGTCTAACAAATCCTTCGCCCTGAGGGCCAAATTTTTCGCCTGGTAGTGATAATATCTCACACTCACTAAGCAACTTATCAAACAACTTCCACGATGAACCGTAAGGTGATTCAACCCATATATAAGGAGAATTTTCGCCTCCCCAATATTTTAAATTAGCTCTATCAAGCGCCTCGGTTAACACTTTAGCATTATTCATATAGTAGCTAATGTTATCTTTTATCCACTTCAAACCTTCATCACTATAAAGTGCCTCAGCACCCTTTTGGATAATGTAAGACGGCGTATAATTTTTAATGGCTTGTCTCTTTTTCCATAGCGTATTAAGATTTGCGCTTTTGTCTGCTAGGAAAGAGTATCCAGTTAATTCTTTGGGTATTATTGTGTAACCACAATGCAAACCCGTAAATGCAGCACTTTTAGAAAAACTTCTAAACTCTACGGCTACTTTTTTAGCACCTTTTATTTGATAGATGCTCTGTGGGATGTCTTTGTTAGTGATAAACGACTTGTAAGTTGCGTCAAACAATATTAAAATGTCGTTATCAATAGCATATTTTACCCACTTGCTCAGTGTTTCGTGATCCATTACGCATCCTGTTGGGTTGTTAGGATAACTTAAGTAAATCACATCTGGACGAAGTTTTGGAAATTCAGGCATAAAGCCATTTTCTTTTTTACAATCCAGATAAATTATATGACTCCAATGTTTACTCTCATTTAATTCTCCCGCTCTATTCCCGATAACATTGGAATCAATATAATTTTGTGAAACTGGGTCGACCACTGCAATTCTATTATCCTTACACAATATATCCCCAAACGCTGCAAGGTCTTCCTTAGTTCCGTGCGATACAAAGATCTCGTCTTCTTCTATCTTAATTTTGTACTTCTTGTAATTAAATTTAATAATGGGGTCCTTTAAAAAGGGATAACCCTCTACTGGACCTCTACCGTGGAAAGTTAGCTCGTCACCCATTTGCTCCACTGCCTCTCTCATCGCATTCACCACACAAGCAGCTAATGGTCTGACGGCTTCTCCCACATCGAGTCTAATTACTTTCGCATCTTTGTTTAAAGTTTGAAACATTGCTAGTTTTTGATCAATTTTGTTTTGTAGATCGTTTGTAACAACTTTCAAAAACTGCGAATTTATTAGCGCCATTTATTTGTTTTTGTTTTAATTTCTTACTGCAAAGATATGCTATCAAAAACTAATTTTTACTAAAAAACATCATATTTTTTCAAATAAAATTACCCAAAAACAAATTTAAAAGTAAACCCTAATTTTAAGTAATAATTTGATTTTTTTAGCTCAATTTTGCTATAAAATCATCATTTCGCCTTACTTGTTAGCAATTTAATGTCAAAAACAGTGAATTTTTACTAGATATTGTGTTAAAAAAATTAGGAAACGTTAAAAATTATTTATCTTTGCATGGATGACTTTTAGGTCACAAAGCCCAATTTTAACGCGTATATATATAGGTATGGAAGAGTTTATCTTAGACGAGCTGGATTATAAAATATTAAATTTAATTGCTAACGACACGAGGGTTTCGTTTTTGGAGGTTTCACGTTTGTGTAATGTCTCTGGAGCTGCGATTCACCAGAGGGTTCAGAAAATGATTAATAATAATATTATCACGGGTTCGGAATTTAAACTAAACTTAGAAAAAATCGGTTATAAAACTTGTGCGTATATCAACCTTCACTTTAACGAAACAGCTGATATAGACAATATACGTGAGCAATTAGAAAGTATCCCAGAAATTGTAGAATGTCACCTAACCATGGGCGACTACGAACTTTTCATTAAACTTCACACTTTTAATAATACTCACCTATTTGATATTGTAAACGAAAAAATTAAACCAATGGGGCTTATTCGTATGCAAACTATCTTTTCATACAAACAACTTTTCTCTAGGCAAATAACCTTTCAGTAAAACCTAAAACAAAATGAACAAAACACAACTAATCGAACAAATTGCTCAAGATGCAGGCATCACCAAGGTGGACGCATCACGGGCACTGAGCTCTTTTATTAAGTTAACTTCACAGAGCTTAAAAAATGGCGAAAAAGTAGTAATCCCAGGCTTTGGCACTTTCCATTGTGTCAACAAACAAGGCCGCGTTGGGCGCAATCCTAGAACAGGCGAACAAATCACCATTGAACCTCGTCGTGTTGCTAAGTTTAAACCAGGGACTGAGCTTAACAATTTAATTGACTAAATCCCTTTTTAAATGTCAAAAAAGAAAATAGCTATCATAGTGGTCTTATTATTACTAGTAGACCAAATTGTAAAAATATGGATTAAAACTAATATGACTCTAGATCAGAGTTATACAGTTTTTTCCGATTGGTTCTTTATCCGATTTATAGAAAACCCTGGAGCAGCATACGGCATGCAGCTTGGAGGCGATTATGGTAAGCTATTTTTAAGTCTTTTTAGAGTATGCGCGATTGGCGTTTTAGCATGGTATATTATCACTTTGGTCAAAAAACATGCACCCAAGGGGGTGATGTGGGGCTTAGCTCTAATTTTGGCAGGGGCGATAGGCAATATGATAGACAGCGCCTTTTATGGTTTGCTTTTCTCTGAGTCTACATGGCACTCAGCTGCTAGTTTTCTGCCCGAGGGTGGTGGCTACGCAGGATTTTTGCACGGTAAAGTGGTGGATATGCTTTATTTCCCTATTGTGAGTTTCACTTGGTGGGATTGGATTCCTTTTGTGGGAGGCCAGCCTTACACTTTCTTTAGCCCTATCTTTAATATTGCTGACAGTTATATCACTGTTGGGGTATTTTATCTGATTTTATTTGAGCGTAAATACTTTAAATAAGTTTTTTTTGTTAGCTTTGTAATAGACTTTTAAAAATCTACTACAAAATGAATACTTATATCAAACTGTCTGCAATTGCTCTGAGCCTTGTTGCAGCCAAAAGCGCTGAGGCAAAAAAACCAACCAACGTGATTTTTGTGCTAGCCGACGATTATAGTTGTGGCGAGCATGGAATTTATGGCAATAAAGAAATCCAAACACCTCACCTTGATAAATTAGCACAAGAGTCAGCTCGTTTTGAGAATTTTTATGTTGCGCCCACAAGCTCTCCTACTCGCGCCCAGCTGATGTCGGGCAAACACGAGTTTAGAGTTGGCGTTACTCACACAACTAATCCTAGATGCTTTCTTAAGGTGGGTTCTAATTTTTCTTTTTTACTTCAAAATTTAGGACAAGAACCCGTAACGTCCTAAATTAAAGCATCTATTTAATGTCAAAGTTAGCTGAATTCAACCTGCAAATGCAACTGAATTGAGGTCAAGAAACTATAGGGACATAAGAAAAGGCGAAACAAATCGGAGCCAGGCTCAAATTTATTCCGCCTAAGCGATAAAATTT
>JAWXTK010000008.1:0-72199 GCA_044433645.1 Rikenellaceae bacterium
AAGATTGAAGTTCATTGTTGTGTTGTCCCCAATAAGTCTAAACTGAGTCTTATAACCCAAATAAGACGCCTCTAGATATTGAGTCTTTTGTGCTGAAATTTTAAATTTACCCTCGTGGTTCTAAGACTGTTCACACTATCTTTGAGCTAGACCCTATTGAAAACATTGCTCACTACATAACTAGTTTTGACAATAATATATATGTGATTAGCAATAAGTTAACAAAAATCAACTACACACAAAAAGGCAAAAATGACTTTACATTTAAACGCGAAGATATAGCCGTTTGCGAGCCAGAATCCAACCTTATGGTGTGTAGAATAGACCCTCAGAAAAAATTTATTTGGTTAGGCTCCTACAACAATGGTATTTACAAGTATAACACTCAGTCGGGCAGCGTAAGCAAGTTAAATTTGGCTTTTGATAAAATATTTAACAGCCCAACTTTTATCCGTAACATAATCTTTGATAGTCACTCTAATATGTGGATAGCTACCAGCAAGGGGCTTATAGGTATACAATACTCAGAAATATTTAAACGTCGCCCAAAATATAAGATTTACACAGCATCCTCAGATGACATTAACTCTCTTAGCGACAATTACTTACTATCGCTAATGGAATATAATGGCAAGCTATGGGTCGGCACTTTTGGTGGAGGACTTAACTATGCAGATATACTTGATGCAGAGCTAAATCTAGGAGCATTCTCTCACATTGACGAAAATACAGGCATACTAAACAACACTATAAAAAGTCTGGAATATGACAAATTAGGATGCGTGTGGGCATCAACCAACAAGGGAATATTTAGATTTAATCCAGAAAATAATAAAATCAATAATTACAGCCTGTACGACGGCCTACAAGACTGGGAATTTGGGGAATTATGTTCGACAAAAACCCCTAACGGCGACCTCATGTTTGGAGGTGTTGACGGACTTAATATTTTCACACCCACAGAAATCACCGAGGATGATCATGCCCCTAACACAGTGCTAACCAGCTTTGGTTTGTTAAACACCGAGATAAAGGTGGGGGATGTAATTGATGATAGGGTATTATTTAAACAAAGCATAAACAACACCAAAGAAATTAAGCTAAACCACGACGAAAACTCCTTTAGCATATCGTTTGCTGCGCTGCATCACATAAATTCGCCACAAAACACCCACTCCTACACTCTCGAAGGATTTGACACTCAGTGGCACTTAACAGACGTTAAGGACAGAACAGCTAAATACACTAACCTAGCTCCTGGCAAATATGTTTTCAAGGTTCGCACAGCTAATTCTGACAATAAGTGGAGCGAGGTAAAAGAGCTTGAAATTTTCATTAGAAAAGCTCCCTGGAACACTCATTTTGCGATTATATGCTATATTATAGCCTTTTTGGTGCTAGCATATTTAATTTATCTGCAACTTAGTGCTCACCACCACAATAAAATGAATCTTGAGCTAACAAAAGTTAAAAATGCTAAGCTTGAGGAAATGTCTAAGATGAAGGCGACGTTCTTCACCAACGTATCTCACGAATTTCGCACTCCACTCTCACTGATAGTAACGCCAATCAAGCAATTAATGTCTAACGAAAAGCTTGATAAAGAACAGGTTAAGAATATATACAGTCTTATTGACCACAATGCAGATATTCTTCTTAGACTAATTAACAACCTGCTAGATTTCTCTAAATTTGAGCAAGGAATGTTAACCACAAAATGCTCGTGGAAGGATATTGTGATGTTTAGTCGTGAGACACTTTCGCAGTTTGAACAATCATCTATCCAGCACAATGTGGAGCTTATTTTTAAGTCTAACATAAACAATTATAGCTTTAAATGTGACTACACCATGCTTGAACACATTTACTATAATCTGCTATCAAACGCTCTGAAACACACCCCTTCAGCAGGCCTTATTACCATGGAAATCAATAAATTAGATAATGAAATATCTATCTCTGTGGAGGATACCGGCAAGGGTGTTGACAAAGAAATTAGTGGAAGTTTGTTTGATAGATATGTAAACTCAGACTCTAATAATTCAGGCACAGGTCTAGGCCTCGCTTATACCAAAGATCTGGTGGAACTCAACGGAGGAACTATCAAATTTGATAAAACCACAAGCCAAGGAGCAAGGTTTGTAATTAGCTTCCCTGTGGAAGATATAGTAGATAATACAGAACACGAAAAAATCACTCAAGACACTAATAACGAGGAGATTAGCGAGCAAACTCATAATACCCACGGCATAGATACCTCAGAATACACTCTACTACTTGTGGAGGATAATATGTCTATTCTAGGCTACATGGAAGAGTACTTTAGTAAGCGATTTAAGGTGATAACAGCCCAGGACGGCAAGCAAGGTATAGAGATGTGTGAGCAGCACAATCCTGACATAATTATCTCGGATGTGATGATGCCAAATATGAATGGAAATGAGATGTGTTCTTACCTTAAAAACACTCTTGCAACCTCTCATATTCCTATCATTATGCTTACGGCGATGACTAAGGTTGAGGATCAAATTCATGGTTACTCGCTTGGTGCTGACGGCTACTGCGCTAAGCCTTTTGATATAGCAGTTTTGTGCGCTTTGATAGTGTCTACACTCGAAAACAGAAGGAAAACTAGGGAGCAATTCCAACTCAACCCAGAGGCAAATACCACTAGCTTAACCAACAATAATATAGACCAAGAAATCTTAAATAAGTGCATAGATTATGTGAACCAAAACCTAGCAAATAGCGAGCTTTCGGTGAACGATTTAACAGAGCACTGTAGTCTAACTTTATACCTACTAAACAAGAAGTTAAAAAGCTTAACGGGTCTTTCGGCTAACTCATTTATACGTAATATTCGTCTTAAAAAAGCAGCTGAATTATTAATTAAAACCAACGACACAATCTCGGGAATTACCTTCCAAGTTGGCTTTAATGATTTGCGCTATTTCAGAGCATGTTTTGCTGAACTATTTGCTTTGACACCCTCGGAGTATAAAAAACAGAACAAGGCAGAGTAAAAATTAGGGTGAAATAGTATAATATTTAGGTTTTTTCTAGGCTGTTAGCAAAAAATATTATACTTTTGTAGCTTAACCTATACCTTATTTTATAAGGTAGCTAATTTTTAGAGCTATGACTGCTGAAAATTTAATCCCATCTGTTCCCGAGGAACAAGTCGGCACAGCCGATACTACTCACGCTCAACAAAGCGAGAGCGCAACTACCCTAGAGCAAAGCAAAGAAGTTGATTTTGCTGATGAAGAAGCACAAATGGCAGCAGATGCCCCCGAATATGATTTGGGCGAAGTATCTGAGGCTGAGAGCACTAACTCTTTAGTAGAATATGATTTAAATGGCAAAAACGAGGGCGAACTTATAGATTTGTTCGTTAGTTTGTTGGCATCTAAGCCTGTTCAGGCGCTTAGAGCTGATGCTGAGGCTATTAAAATTGCTTTCTACAAATTACACAGAGCTAAAATCGAGGTGCTTAAACGCGAGTTTTTAGAAGGAGGAGGTCTAGTGGAGGAATTCAAACCTAATGTAGACAATAACGAGACTAGGCTAAAAGAGGCTTTTGCTGAGTACAGAACAAAAAGAGGTGAGTTCTTATCTACTCTAGAGCAAAGCAAAGAAGAAAATCTAAAAGTTAAGCTGGCTATTATCGAAGAGCTTAAAGAGCTTATTAATAGCAGCGAGACTATCAACCATACTTTCAATCATTTCCGTGAACTTCAACAAAAATGGAAGGACACAGGTCTTGTGCCTCAGGCAAACAACAAAGATATTTGGGAAACTTACAACCTACATGTTGAAAATTTCTACAATTTCATAAAAATCAACAAAGAATTACGCGATTTAGACCTTAAACGCAATCTTGAAGCTAAAACAGAGCTTTGCGAGGGAGCCGAGGCCTTGCTTATGGAGGATAGCATAGTTACAGCCTTCCATAAATTACAAAAACTTCACGATCAGTGGCGTGAAATAGGCCCTGTGGCTAAGGAATACAAAGAAACTCTTTGGGAGAGATTCAAACAAGCTAGCTCGCGCATTAATAAAAATCACCAAGATCACTTTGATGCTCTTAAAAATGAGCAAATCAAAAACCTAGAGCTTAAAACTGAGCTTTGCGTAAAAACCGAGGAGCTATTAACTAGAGCACTTTCTTCGCGCAAGGACTGGAATAAAGCATCTGAGAAATTGATAGATATTCAAAAAGTGTGGAAAACTATAGGATTTGCTCCTAAGAAAGACAACACAAAAATATATGAGAGATTTAGAGCTGCCTGCGATAAATTCTTTGAGATTAAACGCACCTTCTACCTTGGACTTAAAGCTGAGATGGAACATAATCTTGAACTTAAAGAAGATATTTGCATAGCTGCCGAGACTCTTATTCAAAGCCAAGATTGGAAGAAAACCACAGACGAGCTTATAGCACTTCAAAAGAAATGGAAACAAATAGGCCCTGTATCTCGTCGTCATTCAGATGCTATCTGGAAACGTTTTAGAGAGGCTTGCGATAAGTTCTTTGCAAACAAATCAGCTCATTTCTCAAGCGTAGATAGCCAGTATGAGCAAAACCTTAAGAAAAAAGAGGAACTACTCGCTAGCATGGAGACAGTGAGTATGCAGGATGGTAATTTTGAGCAAATCAAAGACTTCCAACGCAAGTGGAACGAAATAGGTTTTGTGCCTATCAAACAAAAAGATGCCATAGCTAAACGCTACAAAGCCGTGGTTGACAGACTTTTCAGCGAACTAAGAGGCAATGAGCACTCGCGCCAAATAGAGCGTTTTAAAGACAAAGTACAGTCATTAAAAGGAGGAAGTGGAGAGAAAAAACTTCGCTTTGAGAGAGAGAGACTTTATAATAAGGTGAAACAAATGGAGGCTGATATAGCACTTCTAGAAAACAATATAGGATTTTTCTCTAAAAGCAAGAATGCAGAGAGCATGATAAGCGACGTGAAAGCGAAGATAGAAAAAACAAGACGCGATATGCAGGCTATAATAGAGAAAATTAATTTAATAGATAATCAGTAGAACACAATATGAATTACAAGAACAAACCAAAGTATATCTTTGTCACCGGGGGTGTTGCATCTTCACTAGGTAAAGGTATCATATCTTCTTCCGTTGCAAGACTTTTGCAAAGTAGAGGATACTCAGTAACTATCCAAAAACTTGATCCTTATATCAACGTTGATCCAGGAACACTTAACCCTTATGAACACGGAGAGTGTTATGTTACAGAAGACGGGGGCGAGACAGACCTAGACCTTGGTCACTACGAGCGTTTCACCTCAAATCCTACAAGCAAGGCTAACAACGTTACCACAGGACGTATCTACCAAAGCGTTATCAATAAAGAGCGCAGAGGTGATTACTTGGGTAAAACTGTGCAGGTTATACCTCACATTACCGACGAGATTAAACGCAGAATCAAGCTACTAGCTACCAAAAAAATGTATGATGTTATCATCACAGAGATAGGTGGTACGGTGGGCGATATAGAATCTCTGCCTTACATTGAGACCGTTCGTCAACTGCGTTATGAATTTGGTCATGGCAACACGGCTATTATTCACCTAACGCTTATTCCTTATATGGCAGCTTCGGGCGAGCTTAAGACTAAACCTACTCAACACTCAGTAAAAAGTATGTTGGAGAATGGTTTGCAGCCTGATGTATTGGTACTTAGAACAGAAAAACACCTTACAACCGACGTTAGACGCAAGGTTGCGCTATTTTGTAACGTAGATGCTGAGGCTGTAGTTGAGTCTATCGACGTGCCTACAATCTATGAAGTACCTCTAAAAATGAGAGAGCAAAAATTAGATGAGGTATTGCTTAAAAAACTAGAGATGCCTACCGACACAGAGCCTAACCTAGAGCAATGGAAAGGTTTTGTAGAAAAAATCAAAACATCTAAACGTGTTATCAACATAGCTTTGGTGGGTAAATACACTGAACTTCCTGATGCTTACAAGTCAATAGTTGAGTCTTTTGTTCACGCAGGGGCTACAAATAACGTAAAAGTAAAACTACAATACGTTAATTCTGAGAAACTTACAAAAGAAAACATAGCCGATTCACTAAGCGAGCGAGACGGAATATTAGTAGCCCCAGGTTTTGGTAACCGTGGTATAGAAGGTAAAATCTTGGCGTGTGAGTATGCTAGGGTTAACATGATACCTTTCTTAGGTATTTGTCTTGGTATGCAATGTTGCGTTATAGAATTTGCGCGTAACGTACTAGGACTTAAAGATGCTAATTCTGCCGAAATGGAAAATACTCCTAACCCTGTTATCGACCTTATGGAAGAGCAAAAAGGAGTGACTGAAAAAGGTGGCACTATGCGCCTTGGAGCATATCCTTGCCAACTAGAAGAAGGCTCTACCGTAGCAAAAGCCTATGGCAGCACCTCAATCTCGGAGCGTCACCGTCACCGTTATGAGTTCAACAACAGCTACTTTGAGCAATATAAAGCAGCAGGCATGATGCCTGTGGGAACTAATCCAGATAGTGGTCTAGTTGAAATTATGGAAATAGAGTCTCACCCATGGTATGTGGGCGTGCAATTCCACCCTGAGTATAAGAGTACAGCTCTTGAACCTCACCCATTATTTGTAGATTTCATCGTTGCAGCTATCAAGCAAAACGATCTTAAAACAGAAAATAAATAAAGAAGAAATGGATAAAAAAACGATCACGGGCATGGTGCTTATGGCACTAATCCTTATAGGCTTCACATTTTACAGCACCTCGCAGCAGAAGAAATTTGCTGAGCAACAACGCATTGCAGACTCAATTTATAGAGCTCAAAAACCTATTGTAGTTAAACAAGAAAATTCAGTTTTAGGCGAAAAAGTTGAAGATACAATAGATGCAGATATTAAAGCTAAGGCTGAACTAGAACAACACCTAGGAGGAGTTCTTTACGCAGCAAGCGAAGGTGAAGAGAAATTCTACACTCTTGAAAATGATGTTATCAAACTAGAAATATCAAATAAAGGTGCTAGAGTTGCATCAGCAGAGCTTAAAGAATACAAAACATACAAGGGCACGCCACTTATGTTATTCCAGAAAGAGGCTTCTAAGTTTAATATAGAGTTTTTCGTAAAACAAGGCTACAATAACATTAGACTAAACACTGCAGATTACTATTTCACAAGCGATGCTAGCGAAGTTACAACTGCAAAAGAGGGCGCAGAAGCACAAAGCGTGTCTATGAAACTTTTTGTAGCAGAGGGAGCTTATGTTGAGTATGTGTACACTATCTCTGAGGGTGATTACATGGTTAACTTCGATATGAATTTTGTAGGCATGTCAGATATGTTGGCTAACCAATCTGATATGACTCTTACTTGGAAAAATACAGGAGCTCGTAACGAAAAAGGTTTTGACAACGAGAATAAATACACAACTATCGCTTATATGTTCCCAGGCGAAAGCAGCATGGAGCAACTAGGCATCTCGGATAGCAGCAAGGCCGAGACTGTAAACTCTAAAATGGAGTGGGTGGCCTTTAAACAACAATTCTTCTCGTCAATTTTCATCTCGGGCAAGGATAAAATGCTTAATGGTGAGCTTTCGTACAATACTTACACTCCTAGTTCGGATTTAATCAAGGACTTTAGCGCAGTGATTTCTTTGCCTTTCAACGCAAGCCAAGATAGCTACAACTACCAATTCTACTTTGGTCCTAACCGTTATTACACGCTTAACCAATATGATTTGGGCATACAAAAACTTGTGCCACTTGGTTGGGGTATCTTTGGTTGGGTTAACCGTTGGTTGGTGATTCCTATCTTTGAATTCTTGTCAAGATTCATCTCTAGCTATGGTATTATCATCTTATTGCTTACTATTATCATTAAGATTATTATCTCTCCTTTGACTTACAAATCTTATCTTTCGACAGCTAAGATGCGTTTGCTAAAACCTGAGATGAAGGCTATTGCTGATAAATATCCTAATCAAAGCGATGCGATGAAAAAACAGCAAGCAACTATGGAACTTTACAAAAAAGCAGGTGTTAGCCCTATGGGTGGATGCTGGCCTATGCTTATTCAGTTCCCTATTTTGATTGCTATGTTCAACTTCTTCCCTTCATCTATTGAGCTTAGAGGCGAGCATTTCTTGTGGGCTGATGATTTATCATCGTATGATAGCATACTAAACCTTCCGTTTGATATTCCTTTCTATGGAAATCACGTTAGTTTGTTTGCGCTACTTATGGCTGCATCTATTTATATTACATCTAAAATCAACTACAATCAAACGGCTGATTCAGCACCCCAAATGGCTGGCATGAAATTTATGATGCTTTATATGATGCCTGTTATGATGTTGCTTTGGTTTAACAACTATTCTAGTGGTCTTAGTTACTACTACTTGGTATCTAACATTATTACCATAGGCCAAACCTTAGCCTTTAGATACGCAGTAGATGACAATAAGTTGCACCAAAGAATGAAAGCTAATGCCAAAAAACCTGCTAAAAAAAGCAAATGGCAAGCTAGATATGAGGAAATGGCACGTCAACAACAATTACAACAAAGAAATAAAAAATAAGTAAAAAATTATGAAGTACACAGTCAAAGTAAGTGAAAGAGTATTTAGGATAGGAGCGAATGATAGGAGAACTCATTTATTTGAAAACCTGTGGCCTTTGCCTCAGGGTGTAGCTTATAATTCTTACCTAATACGAGATGAGAAAACTGTTTTGTTGGACACAATAGAGTCTAGCAGTGCTCAAGATTTTTTGAACACACTAACAGATATTTTACGAGGCAAAACACTTGATTACATTATCATCAACCACATGGAATTAGACCACGCTAGCCAAATAGGCGAAGTGATTAAACTTTTCCCTGAGGTTAAGATCATAGGTAACAAGTTCACAGCTAAGGTCTTAGGAAGTTATTTCCCTGAGGCTATGGCTAATTTTATGGAGATTAAAGATGGAGATACTCTGGATTTGGGTCACCATAAACTACAATTTTATTTAACACCCATGCTTCACTGGCCTGAAACCATGATGAGCTATGATACAACTGAGGGTATTTTATTCTCGGGCGATGCCTTCGGAACTTTTGGAGCTATTAGAGGTGGGGTGCTAGATAAAAATACTAAGTTAGAATTTTTTGAGGACGAGATGCGCCGTTACTACTCTAATATAGTAGGTAAATTCAGCGCTATGGCACAAAAAGCTATCGCGCGATTAAAATCTACAATAGAGATTAAAACTATTTGTTCGCTTCACGGACCTATTTGGCAAAAATATGTGGGTGATGTTATCTCGCTTTATGACAAATGGAGTCGTTACGAGAGTGAAAGTGGTGTTGTTATTTGCTATGGTTCTATGTATGGCAATACAGCCTCTATGGCCGACTATATAGCTCACCGTATAGCAGAACAAGGGGTGCAAGATATAGTTATCCACGATGTTTCTAAAACTCACATGTCTTACATAGTGAGCGATATATGGAAATACAAAGGTGTGATGCTGGGCAGCGTAGCCTATAACGGCGATATGTTCCCTGCCATGGCTAATCTATGTCATGAGCTAACTCACCTAGGTATCAAGGACAAGAAATTGGGTCTGTTTGGCAGCTACTCGTGGAACGGTGGAGGTGTAAGAAACCTCAAAAAATTTGCTGACGAGTTAGCATGGGAACAAGTGTGCGAACCTTGCGAAATACACGGCAGGACAAGTAAAGAAAAATATGCAATTTGCGACAGCATGGCACTTGCTATGGCAGAAGCAGTAAAGAAATAATATGTTAAAACAAGGATTAGAATTTAAAGTTACAACAACAGTTGACGAAAACCTAACAGCGCTACACATGGGCTCAGGCGATATGAGAGTTTATGCTACGCCAGCTATGATAGCACTTATGGAAAATGCAGCTATGAAAGCTGTTGCAGAATTCATAGGCGAGGGCAACGCTACCGTTGGCACATTTATGAGCGCAAGCCACATCAAAGCAAGTGCACTGGGCGAGACCATCACAGCCACAGCAACTCTAACAGAGGTAGAGGGTCGCAAACTTAGCTTTAGAGTCAGCGCATCAGATTCACAGGGGGTAGTTGGCGAGGGTGAGCACACAAGATTCATCGTTGACAGAGAAAAATTTATGTCTAAAATCACAAAATAAATACACCAAGACTAATGAAAGAAACAGTAGCAATCGTAACAGCAGGAGGCCCAGCGCCAGGTATCAACACAGTGATATCTAGTATAGTTAAAACTTTCTTGCAAAAAGGTTATAGAGTAATCGGATTGCATGTAGGTTATAAAGGCCTATTTAGCAAGGAGAGAAAAATCACCGAATTTACTTACGAAATAGCAGAGAGTATTTTTAACAGAGGGGGCTCTTTCCTAGCTATGAGCCGTTTTAAACCTAAGGACAGCGATTTTGAGGAAAAATTCTGCATAGATTTCTTCACAGAAAATAATATTAAATTACTTGTTACAATTGGTGGCGATGACACAGCATCAACAGCTAACAGGGTTACAAAATATTTGGAAAAGAAAAAATATCCTATCGCAAATATTCATGTGCCTAAAACAATAGACAACGACTTGCCTTTGCCTGAGGGATGCCCAACTTTTGGTTATCAATCAGCTAAGGACAAAGGTGCTCAAATTGCAAGTATCATTATGGACGACGCTAAAGCTTCGGGCAACTGGTTTGTTATTTGTGCCATGGGTCGTTCGGCAGGTCACCTAGCTTTTGGTGTGGGTATAGCTTCTCACCTTCCTATGATTATTATTCCTGAGATGTTTAACAAAACTACAATTACGGTTGATAAAATTGTAAACCTAATCTCATCAACTATCATCAAACGTAAGATGATGGGTATGGAATATGGTGTAGCTATCATCTCTGAGGGAGTATTCCACGCACTTAGCACAGATGAAATTGCTAAAGCTGGCATCACTTTCTCTTATGACGAACATGGTCACCCAGAGTTAGGCAAGGTATCTAAAGCTCAGATTTTCTGCCAGATGATTACAAATAAAATCAATCAAGTAGGTATCAAAGCTAAGATGCGCCCCGAGGAATTAGGCTACGAGGTTAGATGTGCTGCACCTAACAGCTATGACTTAGTATATTGTACTATGCTAGCTATGGGAGTTTACAAATTATATAAAGAGGGTAAAACTGGTTGCATAGTTTACACAGAGCCCGACGGAACAATCAAAAGCCTATCTTACAAGGATGCTCAAGACCCTGCGTCAGGCAAAATCCTTCCTAGACTAGTGAATGCTAATGGCGACAAACTAAATCTAGTTGCTAACACCATGCTAACGTATATAGGCGAGGATGACTACGAGGCAGCAAAAGCCTATGTAGACAATCCTGAGGAATATGATTTCAAGAAGATTCTTAAGTGGGAGTAAAATTTTAAGATTATTATAGGGGTGGCTAATAAGTATTTAGATGCAACGCTCTGATTTTCAGCCTAAGCGCAGCGTACTTAAGGTACGTGAGCATTAGGCAGGAAAAGCTAGAAGGTAGCAGATGAATGCTTATTAGCCACCCTTTCTTATAAGTATAAAGCAACAGCCTCAGCTACTCTCTCACCGTCTAAGGCTGCTGAAATTATCCCTCCAGCATAGCCTGCCCCTTCGCCACAGGGGAAAAGACCTTGGATTTCGGGATGCATAAAGGAATCTCTATCGCGTGGCACTCTAATGGGGGATGAAGTTCTAGATTCTACGCCTAAAATCTGTGCATCGGAACAAACAAAACCTCTAACTTTTCTATCAAAAAGCTTAAAACCCTCAACAAGTGAATCGTTAATTATCTTAGGCATCCAGTCCGAAAACTTAGAACTTACCACACCTGGCACATAAGAACTCTTGGGCAGGGAGCGCGAGGGGCGATTAGACACAAAATCATCTAACCTCTGAGCAGGCGCTATCTGAGCATCTCCTCCTGCAAGTTTCGCTGCCTTTTCATACATTTGTTGATATTCAAGGCCTGCCAGCACACCAAATTCTTCGATTAAATGAGCATAATCGCTCTCTCTGATTTCAGTTACTATGCCTGAATTTGCAAAATAAGAATTCCTAAGCGAAGGCGACATTCCGTTGACTACACTCTCGCTGCTATCAGTCATAGCAGGCACAATAAAGCCCCCAGGACACATACAAAAAGAGTAAACACCACGTCCACCTACTTGGCTTACAAGAGAATAGCTAGCAGCAGGCAAATAATCACCCCTGCTACTCATTTTATATTGAGCTCTATCTATCAAGGCCTGAGGATGTTCAACCCTTACGCCCATAGCAAAATTTTTAGCCTCTAACCTCACGCCCGAACTATGTAAACTGCGATAAATATCCTTAGCCGAGTGGCCTGTTGCAAGCACTACGGCTGCACCTTGATAAATATCATCACCACATTTCACGCCCGTGATTTTGCCCTGCTTAATAATAAATTCACTCACCTTAGCATTAAAAATCACCTTGCCACCAGAAGATATTATACTCTCACGCATATTTTTTATGATAGTAGGCAATTTATCTGTACCTATATGAGGATGAGCATCATAAAGTATGCTTTCGTCTGCACCATGGAAATGGAAAACTCGCAAGGCTCTGTTGTAATCACCTCGTTTTTTTGAGCGAGTAAATAATTTCCCGTCCGAGAAAGTTCCTGCCCCACCTTCGCCAAAGGCATAGTTTGAGTTAGGATTAATCTCAGCATTACGATTTATTTGAGCTATGTCTCGCTTGCGCGCACTTACCTCATTACCTCGCTCTAGGACTATGGGTTTGTAACCTTTTTCAATTAACCTAAGAGCAGCAAATAAGCCCGCAGGCCCTGAACCTATAACAATAACTTCAGTTTTATTGCTCACATCGGGGTAATCAAAGTGCACAGCATCTGGCATAACGTCCTCATCTATGTAAAGCTCAACCGAGAGATTCACCTTAATATTTTTGCTACGAGCATCTATCGAACGCTTAACAACACGCGCGAGAGCTATATTTTTATCGCTAACACCTGCTCTTTGAGCAGCCAAAGGCACATATATTGTCGCGTCGGATGCTTGCTTAGGTGTTAAAACTAGTGATATAATTTTTGGCATAATAAGTATTTTAACGCAAAATTAGTATATTTGTACTTAGAATAAAATTTTATATGCGCAAATTAGTAATTATACCAACATTTAACGAGAAAGAGAACATATCTAAAATGATAGATAAGGTCTTTAGCCTCAGCGAGATCTTCGATCTACTCATTATAGACGATGGCTCGCCCGACGGCACTAGTGATATAGTTAAAGCTCGCATGAGTGAGTTCCCTACAAGGCTTTTTATCATAGAGCGCACGGGTAAATTAGGTCTAGGCACTGCTTATCTAACAGGATTTAAGTGGGCGCTAGAGCATGATTACGACTATGTTTTTGAGATGGATTGCGATTTTTCGCATAATCCCGACGATTTAATTCGTCTTTACAAGTCAGCTCATGAGGGCGAAAACGATGTTGTTATAGGCTCGCGCTATATAACTGGGGTAAATGTGATAAACTGGCCTATGAAAAGGCTCCTAATTTCATATTTTGCATCTTACTATGTTCGCACAGTGACTCGTATGCCAGTTAGAGATGCTACGGCAGGTTTTGTATGCTACTCTGCTAAAGCCTTAAAAACCATAGATTTAAACAAGATAAAAATGGTGGGTTACGGCTTTCAAATAGAAATGAAATACAGCGCATGGCGTTTGGGCCTTAAAATCAAGGAAGAAAGCATAATCTTTACCGAGAGGGTGCTTGGCAACTCAAAAATGAGTAGTGGCATCCTTGGCGAGGCTTTCTGGGGCGTGCTAAAACTAAGATTTAGAAAAATTAAACCAGCCAAATAATGAGCAAAACTTTAATAGAAAACGGCACAATAATAAACCAAGGCGAGAGCTTTGAGGGCTACCTTATAATAGACGGCGAATTTATCAGCGAGATAGCTCGTGGAGAATACTTAGCCAACTTTGAGGGCGAGAGAATCAACGCCAAGGGCAAAATCGTTATGCCTGGAGTCATAGACGACCAAGTGCACTTTCGCGATCCAGGGCTAACTTACAAGGGCGATATGTTCACCGAATCCCTAGCTGGTGTAGCAGGTGGGGTAACCTCGTTTATGGATATGCCTAACACCACGCCTCAAACCACTACGCGCGAATTATTAGAGCAAAAATATGAATATGCTGCCTCTCATGCCCTAGCAAATCACGGTTTTTATCTTGGCGCAACAAACGACAACTTAAAAGAAATCGTAAATGTAGATCCAACACTTTGTTGTGGCGTTAAGATTTTTATGGGCTCATCTACGGGCAATATGCTTGTTGACAGCGACAAAGCTCTATCAGCAATTTTTGCCGAAAGCCCCATACTTATAGCCACTCACTGCGAGCAAGAGGAGATCGTAAAGGCAAACCTAGAGAAAGCCAAACAATTTTATGGTGATAAAATCTCGGCCGTAGCCCACCCTGAAATCAGAAATGCTGAGGCTTGCTATCGCTGCTCGGCTAGAGCCGTGAAGTTAGCCGACAAATATGGTTCTAACTTGCACGTACTTCACCTAAGTAGCGCCCTTGAACTATCATTGTTTGAGGCCAAGGCTATGAGCGAGAAAAAAATCACAAATGAGGTGTGTGTACACCACCTATGGTTCTCAGATGAAGATTACGCCCTAAAAGGCAATATGATAAAATGGAATCCTGCTATAAAAAGCATGCAAGACAGAGATGCTCTACGCGAGGGTCTACTATCGGGCAAAGTCGATGTGATAGCCACAGACCACGCCCCCCACACCTTGGAGGAGAAATCGCGAGGCTACCTTGATGCTCCTTCGGGAGGGCCCATGCTTCAACATTCACTAGTTGCGATGATGGAGCTAGCAAATCAAGGGGTATTGTCCAAAGAAAAAGTTGTAGAAAAGATGTGTCACGCCCCAGCGAGTAGATATAAGGTCGTAAAACGAGGTTTCTTAAAAGAAGGTTTTTATGCTGATGTTGTGGTTTTAGATGCAAATTCACCATGGCAAGTAGAAAAAAATAATATTTTATACAAATGTGCATGGTCGCCTATGGAGGGTGTAACTTTCTCAAATAAAGTAATTTACACATTTATCAACGGCCACAAGGTAAATAATAATGGAGAAATTGATAAAAATTTCCGTGCAAAAGCTTTGAAATTCCAATAACTTGTCTTATCTTTGTGCCACGTTAAGCGGATATGGCGTAATTGGTAGCCGCGCTAGACTTAGGATCTAGTGTCTCACGACGTGGGGGTTCGAGTCCCTTTATCCGCACAACAAAAGAGGAAATTGATGTCAAAATCAATTTCCTCTTTTGTTTTTTCATACAGGGTGGCTAATAAGTATTAGGATGAAAAGCTAGAAGGCAGCAGATGAATGCTTATTAGTCACCCTACTAGGGTTTATTTACTCTTACCTCCATTATATAACCTCAAAGCCAAGGTAATAACAACTATCCCCACCACAGAATAAAGATTAGGCTCATCACTTTTTAAGAATATCCAGCTAAGCACACAGCCCGAAACTGGAATAATAAACTTCCACATATTAAGGTCTGACACCTTCACCCCCTTGCGCTGCAAGAGACTATACCAAATAGAAAAACCAGCCGCAGGTATCACCGCAAGCCACAATAGAGAGGCATAAAACTGCCAATTAAGACTATGGCTGGGAAAATCCTCTAAGGCAAAACCACAACCAAAGAGCATTAAACCTCCAGTGAAATTTGCAAACGAGGTTAAAAGTATGGGCGAAAGAGTGTTTTTGTATTTAGCCACCATAATGTTGGTGTAGCTGCCTATGATATTGCTAAAGATAAGCATACATACACCTATATAAAATACTGCATTAGACTCTTGAGCCACACCTCCCTTGAACCAACTAATAAAAGCAACCCCCGAGAGAGCCAACAACAAGGCCAACATCTTGCGCGTGGTTATCTTCTCGCCCTTCATAGTAAAGTGAGCCATAACCACCACAAACAAAGGTCCTGCGCCTATAATAATTGCAGAAATATCAGCTGGCACGCGATCGAGCCCCATGTAGAAAATACCGTATTGCAGAAAAGTTTGCATAAAAGCAAACACGCTCATAAACTTCCAATTCTCTTTGATTTCCTTAAAAATATCAACCTTTTGATACCTCAACAAAGGCAATAACAACAAACCTGCAAGCGTAAATCTCATGCCCGAGAGCAAGATAGGAGGCATAAAACCAAAGGCATATTTAGCCGAGGCAAAGGCTGAGCCCCAAAGAATACAGGCCAAAGTGGCCAAAAGTTTAGTGGATAAATTCATTTTAATTAAAAAAGGCCTATAATTGATAGTAATATGATTATTTATTATATCTTTGTGTCACACAAAATGATAAAAACGCATGAAATTTAAAGTCTCTAGCAAAACTCGCAGATACATATCTATATTCACCCTCATATTCCACATCTACATCTTCACCAAGATAGGCATACACTATTTTGAGCAAAAAGCTAAAATGAAACAACGTGCTCTAATCGAAAACACCAACTCTAATATTATTCCTTAGAGGTTTCTTTTTTCTCAAAATTATCTATAATAGCCCTAGTTAAATCAATATTTGCTTGATTTGCTATGCTAATTAGTGCCCAGAGCACATCACCCACCTCAGAATTCAAATCCTCCTGGATTTTTTTAGGTGAAATAGACGGTTCGCTATGTTTTTGTGCAATAACACGCGCAAGTTCACCCACCTGCTCAGTCAAGACTGCCATGTTGGTAAGCTCACCTTTACGCCTAGATGCTTTGCGTGCTGTCCAGGCTTCGATTAATTCTTGTGCTTCTTTTATTGTCATTGCATATTTTTTGAATCCATAAATATAGTAACAGGCCCGTCGTTCAAAAGCTCAACTTTCATGTCTGCGCCAAAAATCCCCGTCGCCACAGTTTTTTGTGTTAGCTGTTCAAGTTCTTTAACAAAACTTTGGTAAAGAGGTCTTGAGATAGGCTCTGGGGCAGCATTTATGTAAGAAGGTCTGTTTCCTCGCTTGGTCAAAGCATGGAGAGTAAACTGACTTATCGCCAAAATATCTCCCCCCACTTGCCCAACGCTGAGGTTCATCACCCCCTCGGCGTCATCAAAAATCCTAAGTCCCACACATTTCTGCGCCAAGTACTTAGCATCTTCTAAAGTATCTTCTCTTTCCACGCCCACTAAAATCAAGAGTCCACGCTCAATAGAGCCAACTATTTCGCCCTCAACCTTGACACTCGCGCGCGTAACCCTTTGAATTAATACCCTCATTTTTTATTTTAAAGGATAGTAACCCAACCGTGTTTATCTTCTTTTTCGCCAAGTTGTATACCACGCAGTAGCTCATAAAGCTTAGTTGTCCAAGGACCTGACTTGCGATCATTGAATACGTAAACCTTGCCGTCCTCAGGGTCGTAAACACTTCCAACAGGCGAGATTACAGCAGCTGTACCACAAGATCCAGCTTCCTCAAAAGTCGCTAACTCAGCAAACTCAACAGCTCTACACTCAAGTTTAAGGCCTAAATCTTCGGCCAAAGTCTTTAAACTCATATTGGTGATTGAAGGAAGTACCGAGTGAGAACTTGGCGTAATGTAACTACCCTCGCGTATAGCAAAGAAGTTAGCAGCACCACATTCGTCTATATATTTTTTCTCTTTAGAATCTAAATAAAGCACGCTAGGATAACCTTTTTGATGAGCTTCTTCGCCCGAGATAAGGCTCGCAGCGTAGTTACCACCAGCTTTCACATGACCTGTACCTAGAGGTGCAGCTCTGTCGTGATCTCTGTCAACGATAACATCAATAGGGTTAAATCCAGTTTTAAAGTAAGGTCCTACGGGAGTTACAAAAATCATAAACAAGAACTCATCGGCAGGTTTAACGCCCACCTGAGGACCCGAACCAACAAGAACTGGACGAATGTAAAGCGATGCGCCCGTACCGTAAGGAGGAATGAAATCTGCATTTGCCAACACGACTTTTTCTACCATTTCAGTGAAAAGTTCCACAGAAGGCGCCTGCATACCAAGGTACGCGCCCGAAGCCTGCATACGTTTAGCATTTTCATTAACTCTAAACAAACGAATCTTGCCGTCTGTTCCTCTATATGCTTTAAGACCCTCAAAGGCCTCTTGGCCATAGTGTAGACAAGTAGCTGCGATGTGAATATTTACTGATTCACTATCTGTCATTTCTATTTCGCCCCATTTGCCCTCACGCCAGTAACATCTTACGTTGAAATTAGTTTTGTGATATCCAAAACCTAAATTTCCCCAATCTAAATTTTCCATTGTTTTGTTAGTTACAGAATTTTATAATCACAAAGATAAGTAAATTTAAGTAAAAATGTAATATTTTCTACTTAGTTTTATAGTGTACTTTGTACTTTCCCTTTGCCATAGCGTTCAGTTTGCTTTTTAGAAGGGTTTTTCTTATAGGTGAAAGTCTGTCAACGAACAACATTTCCTCTAAATGGTCGTATTCATGCTGAATAATTCTAGCTGGATAGCCGTCAAATTCCTCATCGTGAGGCTCAAAATTCTCGTCCAAATAGCTCACCTTGATTTTCACTGGTCTCACCACATCTTCGTGTATGCCTGGCACACTCAAACAGCCTTCGGTAAAGTGAGAAGTTTGTTCAGATTCCTCGTAAATTTCAGGATTTACAAACACTTTTTTGTAGCCCTCAAGGCTGGGGTCTTCATCTGCTCCTGCCGAGGCATCAATCACAAAAAGACGCAAGGCTTTGCCTATTTGAGGCGCTGCAAGCCCCACACCATCAGTGTAATACATAGTCTCAAACATATCATCTATAAGTTTTTTAAACTCAGGATAATCGCTTGTTAACTCCTTGGTTGGCTCTCTTAAAACAGATGAACCTAGGACATGAATAGGGTAAATCATAGTTATAATATATTATTTTTAGTTTCTAAATAACTTTGCAAGATTATCGTTGCGCTGACTTTGTCAACCAAGGATTTATCTTGTCTTTTCATTTTTTTTATGCCAGCCTCAATTATCGCTCTCTGAGCCAAAACTGAGGTGAAACGCTCGTCATGATATTCTATGTTAAGCAAGGGGTATTTCGCTCGCAATTTTTTAACAAAAGGCTCAATATGCTTAAACGATTCTGAGGGCTCGCCGTTCATTTGTCGAGGCATACCAACAACTATCCCTTCTAGTGGGTTTTCGCTCTGGTATTTCTCGATATAGGCCATTAGGGTGTGTGTAGGCACTGTTTCGAGTGCACTAGCAATAATCTGCAAGGGGTCGGTCACTGCCAATCCCGTGCGTTTTGTGCCGTAGTCTACGGCTAAAATCCTAGCCATTATTTATTATTTCTTCTACATCCTGTTTGGCTTTATGCAATTTAGCTTTGCATTTAGACAATAATAAGGTTGCTTTTTGTACATTTTCAGCCAGGGTGTCAATGTCAAAATCTTCACTAGAGAATTTCTTTAAAATTTCCTCTACTTCGGTTATCATCTGGCTGTAAGTTGCTTGTTGTTTCATGAGCTTATTTTTCAACAAGAGCAGAGATTTCTCCCTTACTCATAATTATTTCTATCTTATCACCTTTTTTTAGTTCTTCACTGCTGCGCACTGCAAGACCATCTTTTTTCACTATTGAAAAACCCAAAGATAATATTTTTTCGGGTCTTAAACCAAGAATTTCCACTTCTAATTTTTCTAACCTCAACTGATTCTCTGCGAGCAACCTATCGCTTAGGGTAAATAGTGAATTCTCGAGGCTTTGTATTTTCATTTCAAAATTTTGTGCAAACCTATCACTCACCCTAGCTAGAGCAAAAATCTTTTTGTCTAAATCAGTAGTTTTTTCATTAATAATTTTGTCTGCACTAGAGCTTAATGCACCAAAATATTCATCTAAATTATAATCAAGGGCAGCAAAACTATCTATTAAAAATCCTGCTACGGCCGTTGGGGTTTTAAGCGAAATATTTGCCACCAAATCAGCCACACTCTCATCTTTATCGTGGCCTATACCTGCGATTATAGGTAGAGGATATTGCGCCAAGCAGGCACATAATTCATAGGAATTAAAGCAAGATAAATCACTCTGAGAACCTCCCCCACGAATAAGGACCACAGCATCAAAATCTTCGCCACTGGCCATAATTCTATCCAAGGCCTCGATTATAGACTCTTCGGCCTGCACACCCTGCATAAGTGCCTCAAACAGAGTAACTTGAATATCATAATCGCTCAAATCTAGCTCTTTTACAAAGTCCTGAAATCCTGCCGCAGTTTTAGATGATAGCACAGCTATACGTTGTGGTAAAGTGGGCAACTCTAGCTGTTTATTCATATCATAAACGCCGTCCTTTTTCAACTGATTTATGGTCTTTTGTCTCTGACGAGCCAAGTCCCCCAAGGTAAACGAGGGGTTAATATCGCTAATTTGAAGTGACATACCGTAAAGCTCATGAAAAGTTACGCTAACTTTGAGCATAACACTCATGCCAACAGAAAGTTCACTGCCAGTTTCTGAGCGAAAATACGAGCTAATTACCCCGTAATTTGAGCGCCAAATAACAGCCGAAGACTTAGCCGAGGGCACACCATTCTTGCCACCTTTTTCTATGAGTTCCATATAGCAATGCCCCGAGTTATAGTTAACTTTTAGCTCACTAATCTCGGCCACCACCCAAAGTGGAAACGCAAAATCTCGCTCTAAGCTAGACTTTATCATAGCTTGAAGTTCACGAAGTGATATGTATTGTTTTTCTAACATAGATTTCTGCCCCACAAAAGTACAAAAAAAATTGTAGTTTTCAATCTATTTGCCTACCTTTACATAAATCAGAAAGTTATGAGTAAAAATATTTTAATGTTTTCGTGTGCACTTGCTCCCATAGCCTTGAGTGCTCAAACAGACCAAAAACCCAACATCGTTATCATCCTAGCCGATGATTTACTTCGCAACGAACTTAGTTGTTACGGAGGCGAAAATATCACCACAAAAAACATAGACAAACTAGCCAAGGAGGGTATGTTATTCACCTCAAACTACGCATCCGAGGCTATAAGCGCACCCGTTAGAGCATCGCTTTACACGGGACTCTACCCAGCAAGAAGTGGTACTTACTACAACCATCGTAAAGCTTACAACACCACAAAAGCTGTTAATGATTTTATGCCTCAACTAGGCTATCGCGTTGGCAGAGTGGGCAAACAACACGCAGCACCTGAGAGTGTATATAAATTCAACGAACTTGGTGGTTTCCCAACTAACTGCAACGCAGCAAAACCTGAGCCTATCAACACCTCACCAATAGAGAAATTTATGGCCGAGGGCGACTCGCCTTTCTTGCTGTATGTGTGTAGCATAACACCTCATCATCCATGGACTTTGGGCGATGCTTCTAAATATGACCCTAATAAAATTAAACTTCCTAAATTCTTGATAGACAATAAAAAAACACGTGAGATTTACACCACCTACCTAGCCGAAATAATGGCTCTAGACGAGGAAGTGGGCACGGTGAGAGCGGCTATCAAAAAAGCTGGCAAAGAGGACAATACCATTATCATGTTCTTGGGCGAAAACGGTTACGGCTTCCCTGGTGGCAAGTGGACGTGCTGGAATCCTGGGGTGCAAAGTGCTATGATAGTTCACTACCCCGAAAAAATCAAGGCAGGCAAAAAAACTGATGCGATAGTTCAGTATGAGGACGTTCTGCCAACACTCATAGACTTTGCTGGTGGCAAAGTGCAGAGCGAGCTTGACGGCAAAAGTTTTAAAGATGTACTTCTAGGCAAGAGCAAAAAACATAGAGATTGGGCTTATTTTATTTATAATAATCAGCCCGAGGGCGAGCCTTACTCTATCCGTGGTATAAGAGGCGATAAATACACTCTGCTGGTGAATTACAATTACCAGACTCAATATACCAACATGCACATAATTGGAGACGAGAATCGCAAACCCAAACTTTATTGGACTGCATGGGAAGAAGGAGCTAAGGAAAGTGAGGCTAATCAAAAACTTTATGACCGTTTCTTAACTCGCCCAGAGTATGAGCTTTACGACAATAAAAAAGACCCTGATGAGTTAAATAACTTAGCACAAGATGCTAAATACGACCAGATAAAACAAACCATGTTAGAAGAGTTGAAAAAATGGATGATACAGCAAAATGACACGGGTGATAAATTTGACGTAGCAACTCCTAAAAAGAAATTAAGTGCTAAAGCTAAGGCTAGATTACAGAATCTTCCTCAGTAAAAACTTGGGTTTGTTAATACAAATATAAATGATTATCTTTGTACTCTTGAAAAAATTATAAATAATAATGGCAGAAAATTCGATTTTAAATAGGCTAGACGGTCTGAAAATGAAGTTTGAGGAAATTTCAGGACAAATGACAGACCCAGAGATAATTTGCGACATGAGCAAATTTGTGCCCCTAAACAAAGAGTATAAAGAGTTAAAACCCATAGTCGAGACGAGCGATAAATTCCGTATTGCACTAGCAAATTTGCAAGAGGCAAAGGATATATTTGCTAACGAGAAAGACGAGGAAATGAGAGAAATGGCTCGCGAGGAAATCGCTGAGTTAGAACCTCTTACAGCTCAATTAGAAGAAGAAATCAAACTTCTTTTAATTCCTAAAGATCCTCAAGACGGCAAGAACGCCATACTTGAGATACGTGGTGGTACAGGAGGTGATGAGGCTGCGATTTTTGCAGGCGATTTGTTCCGTATGTACATAAAATACATAGAAACTAAGGGCTGGAAATACGAAATAAACAACACTAGCGAGGGTACTTCGGGTGGCTACAAAGAGGTGGTTATCAAAGTATCGGGCGAGGGCGTTTACGGCGTATTAAAATACGAGTCGGGGGTTCACCGTGTGCAGCGTGTGCCTCAAACCGAGACCCAAGGGCGTGTTCACACTTCGGCAGCATCGGTAGCAGTACTTCCTGAGGCCGATGAGTTTGAATTAGACCTTAACATGGGTGACATCAGAAAAGATACTTTCTGTGCATCAGGTCCTGGTGGTCAGTCAGTTAACACAACTTACTCAGCTATACGTCTTACTCACATTCCTACGGGCATAGTGGTACAATGCCAAGACCAGAAATCTCAGTTAAAGAACTTTGACAAGGCCTTGGAAGAGCTACGTACACGTATCTTCAACCTTGAATACCAAAAATACCTTGACGAGATATCAGCTAAGCGTAAAACTCTAGTTTCAACGGGCGACCGTAGTGCAAAAATACGTACTTACAACTATCCTCAAGGCCGTATTACCGATCACCGTATCAACTACACTATCTATAACCTATCGGCATTTATGGACGGAGATATCCAAGATTGTATAGACCACCTAGTGGTTGCAGAAAATGCTGAGCGTTTGAAAGAAAGCGAAGAACAATAAATTTTTTTGAGAGTTATGACAGCTAAGGAAATATTTGAGCAAATACAGCTAAAACGCAGTTTTTTGTGTGTGGGTCTTGATACCGACATCAAAAAAACACCTGAATGTTTAAAAGATTCTAAAGATCCTATCTTTGAATTTAACAAAGCAATCATAGAGGCAACTGCTGCTTACACGGTGGCCTACAAACCAAACCTTGCTTTCTACGAAGAAAACGGCGCAGAGGGCATGGTAAGCTTTGAGAAAACTTGCAAATACATCAAAGATAACTACCCCGAGATACTAATTATCGCAGATGCTAAGCGTGGCGATATAGGCAACACGGCTCAAATGTATGCTCGTGGATTTTACGACACAGGCGCTGTTGATGCAGTAACCCTGTCGCCTTATATGGGGCGCGATGCTATTGATCCTTTCTTAAAATACGAGGGCAAATGGTCTGTGATTCTTGCACTTACATCTAATCCTAGCGCAGTGGATTTTGAGACTCTGGAGCTTGCAGACGGCAAAAAATTATATGAGAAAGTGCTTGAAACTTCACAGAGCTGGGGCACGACTGATAACATAATGTATGTTGTTGGCGCTACGAAGGCAGCAATGTTAACGGATATCAGAAGTATAGTTCCAAACCATTTTTTACTAGTTCCTGGCGTAGGTGCTCAGGGAGGAAGTCTTGAGGAAGTGGCATCGGCAGGCATGAACGATGAGTGTGGTTTGCTAGTAAATTCTTCACGTGGTATTATCTATGCCGACTCTAGCGAGAATTTTGCTAAGGCTGCAGAAAAAGAGGCCGAGACGCTTCGCAATGAAATGGATAAACTACTTAAAGCCAAAGGATTGTAGGCAAAATCAATAAAACAATACATGAGATTTACGCGAGGGTTGGATACAATATTCACCCTCGCTTTTGCTTATCACCCCCATAACCACGCACTCACCCGTGGAATCAGCAAAAGAAAAATTGGCATAGTCGCTCACGTATAACTTTATGCGATTATTTTCACTATCATATAAATAACCGTCCTCGTCTAAAAACAAATTATCTATTGTCACCAAACAACTAAGATACCTATCCGTTAGCTGAGATAGTGAAAGAAAAGTATAAGTATAGCTCTCAAAGTCAGAGCTTAGAGTTATAAAACTAGAAAGATACTCCTGGGGTATATCCTCAACATAATAATAGAGAGAAGAAGCACCCAGTCTAATATTATCACTTATAGATGAAATGTATAAACCCTTAGCACTCACCTTCAAATAAGAAAATAGGGAATAATTAAGGTAATAATCATCCATGTCTATAAGTATCTCTATCCCACCCGTGTCGTCCTCCACGACCAAAGTGTGATAGAAATTATTAGATGCATCGCTACTTACCACATAGCCCTCGAAAAAAACATCCTCGTCTATAAGTCTCACGCTCGAAGAATAGAGCGAGCGCAAATAGGCAATAGACACGTATTTTTGCTCAACGCTCTGAGAAAAAGGATTGTTATTTTCGCCCTCACACGAAAGCAAGAATAGGCACAGAAGTATTTTAATGCAACGTAATATCATTCAAATCTCTTAATTTTATATAATAACCCTCTGCGCTATCATAAAACAACACTCCACAGATATCTACCTCGCCCGAGGGCATATAATCACCTGCAAAATCAGCATATGCGCTAGTTAACACCTTGACAGTATTGGAGTTATAATCCGAAAATTCACGGTAAGTATCGCTATAAAATTGAGTCCATGAGCTGTAACTTGCCCACGAAGTTGAGTCACTTTCAGTGGTGTAAACATCTGAGAGTTTAACAAGCCTTCCACAATAAGCTGGGCTTAGTTCGCTGATTTCAAGCTCAGTAAGAGAGGGCGAGAGTTTATCCGAGGTAAGGGTAATATATTTAGATGCTATATATTTATGGCTCAAGTAATTAACGCTACTTACGCCGTCTTCACCTAGTTGCAAAACTGAATTTTCCTCACCCAAGAACAAGCCTTTGCACTTAACCACAAGCACCGAACCTAAGGGATAAATATCATCCAAATTATACAGTCCAACCATAATCTCTAGCCCTGCTGTGCCGTCGTCAATTATTATACTTTTATAGAAATTGCCTGCCCCTTCGTGAGTTATAACCGTGCCTTTGACTATGTAGTTGTCCATAAATTCTTGGGGCGAGGCGCCTACCAAAGGCCTAAAGTTTTCGATAAAGGCGTTGGGAGTCACATCACTCTCTCCATTAAACTCCCAGTCGGGTACCTTATCGTAGTTACACGCTACAAGCCCAAGAAATAATATTATTATCAACTTTTTCATATCTTTCACTAAAACTTATAGGCTAAATTAGCGCGAAAAGTTCGCGAGTAACTATACAAATATTTATTATCAAAGGGCACATAATAAGTGTCCACACCAGAGCCTTTAACACTCAGTCGCATCTGCTCATAACCACTATAAACTATCTCACTCGCCAACAGGTTTGACACCTGCAAGGTTGCATAAAACTCATGCCCGGCTATCTTAAATCCTTTATACACAAAAAGCGAAACAGTAGTAGCACTTGGCAAGCACTCCTGCTCAGTTAATTCGCTCACTAACTCTGGATAATAGGCTGCCTCGGTGATGTTTAGCGTGCGACGCAAAGGGTTAATCTCAACATAACTTCTCGACGAATAATTCACTCCTATGCTCGCCATTATACCATAAAACCCACTGTAAGTAAGTTGAGTTGATGCCACAAATTGGGGTGTGTTAGCTATGTAATAATCCTTGATATAAGCTGTTTGCACCTGGCCTAACTGCTTGCCCGAGTCCTGCGCGTAAATATTAGCATCTGGATTATTAGCATAATAATATTTACCATAACCTAGAGCCCCACTAAGCGAAAACCCATACTTTAATTTCACCTCAACACCTAGCTCAAAACCCTGATGAACCGAAGATAAATCACTTAGAATCAGCGAACTATAACACTCATAGATATCATCATAATAGCTATAAGATTTTAGCTCATTACTAAATTTTGTGTGATAAAGCGAAAGATTTAGAGTCAGTGATTTATGTCTGAAACTATAATTTAATTCGCTCGAAAAACGCTGCTTAGAGCGAGGATTAGCCGTAAAACTATTTGCGTAATAGGGCGAGATAAAAACATCGCTAGCATAGGGTGCTTCACTGCCAAGGGCAAGGCTAAACTTAAAAACATGAGCATTCCACGGACGATAGCTTGTGCTAAAATCTAGAGAGTAAGTGTCAAAGCCAAGCGACTTGGATTTGGCATCATCCACTAAATCACGCCTATAAAAATTCTCGTAACCCACACTTAGACCAAGGCTCGCAGCCAAACGTTTCTTATTATATTTAGCCTCAGCAAAAGCCTCAAATTTATTAAGATAAAATCCTGAATTATAATCAATTACCTCTCCTTCATAAACCTTCTCATCCTTATCACTTAACACATACTTACTACCCAAGGCATCGTCCAAAACATTACTTACACTCATGGATGAGAAGTTATATTCTGCACCATAATTAAATTTTAAATTTATTTTGGTCTCGCTGTTAAGTTCTGTGTGAAGCCTAAAATCATGCTTATTTTGCTGTTGACGTTGGAAATAATACAAGGCTCTATCGCCACTATTATTATTAAGCGTGAGAATCTGATCCCAATCTATTTGCGTGAGCGAAGTATTACCACTCACCCACTGTTCGGTAATCTCATCTTTTGTGTCGCCCTCGTCCAAAAAACTAGGCAACCACTGATAATAATCGGGGTAAGGGCTCAGGGCATCATCCCAAAGCAAGGACGTGTAAGACTTAGACGTATAAATATATAAACCACTCACGCTGAGCGAAGTATAATCACTAACCTTATAATCATAGGTGAGCATAGCACTTGGCTCTAACTGCTCATTCACCCTCGAAGAAAGCACCTCACCTGATAGATAACCCCACGAAGGATTGTAAAGTTTGTCATCAGTTAAATCAAAGACCTCCTCAGTTGTAGCACTGCGCGAAGAATACTTAGCATAATTTGCACCCACAAATAAAGACAATACACCTCTTTGCGAAAGCTGCCTATCCATACTAAAACCAAGATTATAATATTCACCCCACAGCCCCTCTATCTGCTCATCACGACCTAGCTTAGCATCGGCATAAACCACAAAATCTCCTTGCCGGGAATACAAACCCTTGAGCGCAAGTGGCGAATTACGATTCACATAAGACACGCTAGCCCTTGACTCAAGTGGGGCGTCGCTAGCTTTTAGGCTATAATTCGTTGAAGAAAAGATATTATATTGAGATATGTGCTTAGTCCTCATCCCTCTGAGCGTATTTATCAGCGCAAAGTAAGGCCACTGGCTAAAATTATCATCGAGCTCTATGCCATTGATTTTTGTGGAGGAATAATTGTAAGCGTACCCACGGCGAAGATACCTCTGATAAGAAAAATTATAAGTGCTAAGTTTTGTGAAAATATCTTCCTCACTCTCCAAGGCATTTACAAACAAAGAATAATCGCTGCGCATAAGCAAATATTGCTCAGACAAATCCAGCGAAAGGTCATAATCTGTAGTTTGTGCTCCCAGCCTCAAAGAGAGAACACTCAAAAATAGAAATACACTTAACCTTTTCATTCTTTTCTAAAAACAAAGCAGATATCATTTCTAATATCTGCTCTATATATATAAGGTAAAACTTATAATCTTTATTACTCTGCTGCTGCTGGCTCTGTCTCTAGGGCTTCGATATCAGAAGGAAGAGCAACTTGGTTTTGAATCATACCTTCAACGCCTGTGTTAACGCCTGTTTTTTCGATAGATTTCTCAAGTTCTGATTTGCTGCTAGCGATGTTGCCTGAAGGCATAGTCATAGTAGCAACCAAACTCAATACAACGATAGCAATAGCTAAAGTCCAAGTGAATTTTTCAAGAAAGTCTGAAGTTTGACGTGCACCCATAACTTGATTTGATGCACCAAAGTTAGCAGCCATACCACTTTTAGGGTTTTGTGCCAATACTGCAAGCACGATAAGTACGCTCGCGATAAGGATTAAAATAATAGAAAAAATATACATTTTTGAGTTAATTAATTAATTACATTTTATTCTTTTACCTCAATTTTTGAGATAATCTCTGCAAAATAAACACTTTTTTTCGGATATAACAAACTTAATTTCAAATACATTTGTTTTGCCTGAAGATTTAGCCCCTGCAAAAGCAAGATTTTAGCCAACTCCTCGCTCACTATATCATCGTCTTCTAAGGGGTCATCACCCAGGGTTAAATCCTCGTCTGGGCTCTCAGAAGAGGGCGTAATTTTATAGTCACCTATGGCCAAAAAATTATCAATAATACTATCCGTAGCACCGTTTGAGGCCGTTTGTTCCTCTATCTCAAGGCTCTCGGCAAGCGAAATAACCCCCACCCTACGAAGCAAACTAATCAACTTGTCACCTCCCTCACTCTTAGCGTCAAGAGCCATGCGAGCCAAGGTAAAATAAGGATATTTATCCAATATTTTTTTTAGCTGATGCTCATCATATTTTTTTAGCTCTCTCATCGTTTTTCTACCAATTTGCTACTGCGGCATTAAAAATATCATCAACCAACATATCACAAATCTCAGGAATCAAAGTAGGCTCAACACTCTGAAGCAGAGAGTTACTATCATACTCCAAGAACGAAGTAAAGGTCCTATTATAATTAAGCTTTGAATCTTTTAAGTTCGTGAATTTCACTTTCACTGTAATAGTCAAACGGTTGGTTGCTGAAACCTCGTCGCTAGTAACCGAAGCTGGCGTAGATGTATAATTTGTTATCTCACCCTCAAAGGCCAAATCTCCACCCTCGCGCACAAGATCCAAGCGTGTCTGGCGCTCAAACTTATCCTGCAAAGCCTCAGTTAGAGTTGAACTTAAAATAGGCGCAACCATAGTAGCATTATTAGGGAAAGTTGCTATACTCACGGTCTTAGCCGAAATAGGAATAGATGCCCCAGTGAGTGAATATTTTATAGTACAACCATAAAGGCTTATCGCAAAAAATAGCACTGTGGCTACCTTTGTTAAATTATTTGATATTTTCTTAAATATATTCATCTATTGCTAGTTCTTTAATTTTTCTATAAAGCGTGCGCTCGGATATAAATAATTCTTTTGCAGCCTCGCGCCTACGTCCATTATTACGTTTAAGGGCCTGGATTATTGCATCTCGCTGAGCTTTTTCTTTGGTCATCACCTCGCTAGCCTCTACTACTTCTTCGCTCTCGGTAAACATAGGTTCGGTGACTATCGTAGGCAAATAATCATTAGTTGGCAGTAGGCCTGCTATCTCAGAAGATGAGTGAGGTGTATTTTGATTTGCCCTGGAGAGTTCCATAACCATCTGCTTTAACTCGCTAATATCATGACGCATATCAAACAATACCTTATATAATAACTCTCTCTCATCTGAACTTCCCATAGAGCCCTGCCCCGAAAGCAACACAGGCGAAGTAGGGGCAACAGAAATATAACGAGCAATTATATCCGAGGTAATAGCCCTAGACTCCTCAACGGCAGAAATCTGCTCAGCAATATTTTTTAATTGTCTGATATTTCCCGGCCACGAGTAATTTTCCAGCACCTCGCGAGCACCCTCATCCAAGACTATGCTTGGCATTTTATATTGCAAGGCCACATCGGCTGCAAATTTTCTAAACAACAAATAAATATCCTCTTTGCGCTCACGAAGTGGCGGCACAAAGATAGGCACAGTATTAAGCCTATAATATAAATCCTCGCGAAAACGCCCCTTTGCAATGGCCTGCGTAAGGTTGATATTTGTGGCAGCTACGACTCTAACATTTGTTTTTTGAATCTTAGACGAACCCACACGAATAAACTCACCCGTTTGAAGCACACGCAAAAGTCTAACTTGTGTAGACACGGGCAGTTCTGCCACTTCATCCAAGAAAATAGTACCTCCGTCAGCCTCCTCAAAGTAACCCTTGCGCGATTCCATAGCACCGGTAAATGCTCCTTTTTCGTGGCCAAAAAGCTCTGAGTCTATAGTCCCCTCGGGTATAGCACCACAGTTTACTGCAATATATTTATTGTGTTTACGCGCGCTGTAAGCATGAATAATCTGAGGGAAAAACTCTTTACCCACACCACTCTCGCCAGTGATTAGCACCGAAAGGTCGGTAGCTGCAACTCTCACAGCACCTTCCAAGGGGCGATGCATAACTTCGCTGGTTCCAATTATTCCAAATCTTTGCTTTACTGATAAAATATCCATTTGTATTTTATTTTGTTTGCTCCACTTTTAATTCGGGAGTCAAATCCACATCTTCCTTAGTAGTAAAATAACCATAAGCCATAATTAGCACAGCCAGCAGAGTGACTGTAACAGCTATAATCATAACCTTGTCTACTCCAGTTTTTTGCTCTAGTTCACTCTCAATCTCTGTTTCAGGCTCTAATTCAGCCACAATTTCAGGTTCTTCATCCTGGAGTTTTTCAAAGATTTTTTCGTGTTTAACCTCAGGGAATTCACCTTCTTGATGAAACACAAAAAGTCCACTATCCGTTAGCTCAAACTCACCAAAACCTGAAATCGTATAACTTCCCGTAACCAGGCTCTGTTGCCTAAGCTGAGCAACAAATTTTTTAACAAGCTCGCGCGAGGCTAACTCACTTAAGCAATACTCTTTTTTAACAAGGCCAACTAAAACACCATCATCCTCTGTAAGTAACTGAGTAAAAACGACTTCACCTGTTTGTTGTTTTTTGATAAACGCACCAAAATCAGCAACTACAAGTCGCGTTCCGTTTTCAAAAAAGTTCTTAATTATCGAATTTAACATACGAGCATTTTTTTTGGAGTATATCTTTCACAAAGTTATAACAAAAAACTGGGATTACAAAAATAAAAAAATTGTTGTTAAGGTGATAAAATGATGAGTTTGTGCTGAAATTCCAAAAAAAGTTTTTACCTTGCAGTCCGAATTTAAAATAATGTAACTCAGCTACATCATGATTTTTTAAGCAATGTAGCTTAGATGGATTAACAATAATTAGCACAAACTTTAAGATGAAAAACAAGTACAGCGACCTAATCGACCAAACTTTTGAGTTCCCTCAAGAAGAATTTAGCGTTGAAGATAACCAACTTTACTTTCACGATGTACCCTTAATGGATCTAATTAAGCAGTATGGCACACCTCTTAAAATCACTTATTTACCTAAGATTTCATCTCAAATCAATCGTGCCAAACGTATGTTTAACGTAGCAATGGCTAAGGTTGATTACAAGGGAAATTACAATTATTGTTACTGCACAAAGAGTTCTCACTTCTCGTTTGTGTTGGAAGAAGCGCTTAAAAACGACATACATTTAGAGACTTCATCGGCCTATGATATACACATTATCAATGCACTTTACGAGGGTGGCATCATAGATAAAGACCGTTATATTATATGTAATGGATTCAAACGTCCTCAATATGTTGAGAATATCGCAGCTCTTGTCAACGGAGGGTTTTCAAATACTATCGCGATTCTCGACAACAAGGAAGAGGTTGATTTATTCACAAATGTTATAGAAAAAACCTGCAAAATCGGCATTAGAATAGCCTCCGAGGAAGAACCTAAGTTTGACTTCTACACCTCACGTCTTGGAATTCGCTACAATGACATCGTAGATTTCTACAAAACTAAAATCAAAAACAATAAGAAGTTAAAGCTCGAAATGCTCCACTTCTTTATAAATACAGGCATCAAGGACACAGCCTACTATTGGAATGAACTTAACAAATGCCTTAACGTCTACTGCGAGCTAAAAAAACTTTGCCCAGAACTTACAGCGCTTAATATCGGAGGTGGTTTCCCTATTAAAAACACCCTAGCTTTTGATTACGACTATGAGTATATGACTGAGGAGATAATCGCTCAGATTAAGAATGTATGCGCTCAAGCAGAAGTGGATGAACCAAATATTTTCACTGAGTTTGGTTCGTTTACCGTGGGAGAAAGTGGCGCAACCCTATTCTCTATCATCAACCAAAAGCAACAAAATGACAAGGAGAGTTGGTATATGATAGATAGTTCCTTTATGACTACATTGCCTGATACTTGGGGTATTAAGCAACGCTACATACTACTAGCCATCAACAACTGGGACAAAGAATACCAACGAGTTTTCCTTGGAGGACTTACTTGCGATAGCGAGGATTATTACAGTGGTGAATCTCACGCTAATGCCATTTTCTTGCCAAAATTGCAAGCTCAAGAACCTCAATACATAGGATTTTTTCACACGGGGGCATATCAGGAGTCACTTGGAGGCTTTGGTGGAATACAACACTGCCTAACTCCTGCACCTAAACACATTATCATAGACCGAGACAAATCGACAAACGAATATTACACACGTCTGTTCGCTAAAGAGCAAAGCTATCGTTCTATGATGAGAATCCTAGGATACTAAAAAAATATTTCTTAAATTTGTTCTTTAGACTAACCCTAATTTGAAGAACAAATTTTATGAGAAATATTCTACTATCCCTATTATTTTGCATGAGCCACCTTATATCTATGGCTCAAACTTTGGATTTAACCCAAACAAAGAAAAACGAAGTTTACTCCTTAGAATTAGGGGGTGAGCCGACAGAAGGCATAATTAATCGCCTAAGTACAAAACTTCCCGAATACAAAAGAGCCACTTTATTTGCTAGTAGACAATCAAATTTTAATGATATAAATCAACTGCTGAGCTGGCAAGCAACCGACATCAGCAAGTTTCGCGAGCGAGTAAACAAAAAAGAAGCACCTCAAAACGCAGTTTATTTCCTAGCTCTGGAGTTAACCGACAATAAATACATGATAGTGCAGCCTATCTCTGCACTTGAGCTCACAAGCTGGATAGAGGTCAAGGACAAAAACACCATAGACATCGTGACTGGTTCTATGGGCAAGGGCGAGGTTAAAAAATCGTTAACCCCCATTGTTGCCTACGCTACGGGCGATGATTTATACGAACTACTATCTAAAACCTGGATAGAAATACTTGATATTGAGCAAGTTAAAGGACGTACAGTCTTGCGCTCTGAGAAAAAATACCCTGAATCTTACAAATATCTTGGTTGGTGTAGCTGGGAGCAATACAAAAAAGAGATAGACGAGAAATTACTCGTTGATGCCGTTGATAAGCTCGAAAAATCAGACCTTCCTATCAGGTGGGTGCTAGTTGACGACGGCCACCAAAACCAGATTAAAACTGCGCTAGTAGATTACACTCCTAATAAAACCAGATTCCCTAACGGCTGGGAGCCACTACTTAGCAAACGCTCAGAAAAAATCAAATGGTTTGGGCTATGGCACTGTATGTATGGTCTGTGGCGTGGCATAAGCCCAAAACACAACATGAACTTCCTTAAGGGCAACACCATAAACTTTAATAAAACGAATCTTGTGATTGCGCCAAACGACAAGGTGTCTGAGGATTTTTACTCTGCGCTAGTTAATTCTGTATCTGTCCCAGGCTTTGACTTTGCTAAGGTTGACGTTCAAACTCGTGGCCTTACTAATTATATAGGTACAGAAAATGCTGTCTCAGCTCAAAGACGCAACGCTCAAAACCTAGAAAAATTCGCTAACGAAAGGCTAAACGGTCTTATGAACTGCATGGCTTTGAACCTACCTTCGATATTTAACACACGTTACAGCGCCACAACTCGCGTGAGCATAGATTATAAGCTAAATAACAGAGAGCGAGCATGTTCTCACATTCACCAAAGTTTCCAAAACACATCATGGATAGGGCAAACCGTATGGCCTGACCACGATATGTTCCACTCATCAGATCTAGCCTTTGGCAGGTATATGGCTGTGAGTAAGGCACTTTCGGGCGCACCTATTTACCTTTCTGATGCTCCCGAGGACTTTGTAGCTGAGTATATTTCACCTTTGGCCTATGCTGACGGCGAACTGTTAAGACCTTCTGCGCCTGGTGCTCCTCTGCCTAGTTCTTTCTTTGCAGATGCAGTTTTAGGAGGTGATGCTTACTATGTTATTGCACCTACGGGTGAGACTTCAGCAGCTATCGTAGCCTATAATCTAACCAACGATGTGGCAAAAATCAAGGCTAGCATCTCGGCCGAAGATTATACTCATGCCGATGCAATGAGCCAGCCTTACACGGGTGCGCGCAAATTGCCTAAGGAGGGTTTGGCCTATTATGATTGGTACACTAAAAAGGGTGGCAAGCTAGATAAAAGCTATGATTTTGAGTTGGAGAATGCTAAGGACAGATTGATAATTTTGAGTGAGATTAAAAATAATTGGGCTGTTATAGGGGCCGAGGACAAATACTTATCGCCCGTAGCAGTTAAGAGTGTAAAAAGCTCAAAATCAAGCCTTAAGCTCACTTTAAAGGAAGCTGGCAGTGTAATTATTTATAGTAAAACTAAGATTAAGAGCTCAAAAACTGTGGAAGTCACTTCGCTTGGAGGAGGGCTTTATAAGGTGGATAGCAAGCAAACGAGCATCGCGCTAACGAGATAATTGCTAGTTTTTAGTTGCTCGATGCTAGTCGCGCCCGCCCGGCGTTAAGGCATCAGAGCGTAGCTCTGAAATTATGAGTTATGAATTATAAATTATTGACACTGACGTAGTTACACCAAGCATAGTGCATTATACTCCTAAAAAATAAGATTCCGTGCTAAAACAACACGGAATCTTAACTATTCTTTTATACACCAATTAACTGAAAATCATTATCAGCAGAAAAAGTATTAACCCAACAATAGAAACAACACCCCAAAATTCAACCCAGCCTGCAATTCTTTTAACATTAGCATTTATCTCAAACAAATGCTGTTTTTTTCAGTAAGATTTACCAATCTTTCATATTCTTCTCTTTTCATAAGTCTTATTTTTTATATCTTACAAATCTTCGATTTGTGGGCATCAAAAGCAAGACAACAAACACTGTAAATCTCTAGAAACTAATAACTTAAAACTAGAAACTAATATTCATAAACTCCAGTCGAGTGCTTGATAGTCAAACGTGGCTTATCCGAACCCTCAACATAACCAATAATCTTGGCATCTACACCAAACTCCTTGCTCAAAGCGATGATATCACCAGCAACCTCAGCATCTACATAAAGCTCCATACGGTGACCCATGTTAAACACCGAGAACATCTCGTTCCACGACGTGCCACTTTGCTTTTGAATAATATCAAACAACAAAGGCGTATCAAAAAGATTATCTTTAATAATATGAACATCACCAGCAAAGTGCATAACCTTAGTCTGACCTCCTCCACTACAATGAACCATACCATGCACACCAGCGCGATAATTATCCAAAACTCTCTTGATAATAGGAGCATAAGTCCTTGTAGGTGAAAGAACTAACTTACCAACATCCAAAGGACAACCCTCTATCTTATCTGTCAATTTATAAGAACCCGAATACACCAAATGCTCAGGCACACCCTGGTCGTAACTCTCAGGATAAAGACCAGAAAGATAAGAGCTAAACACATCGTGGCGCGCCGAAGTAAGACCATTACTTCCCATACCACCGTTATATTCACTCTCGTAAGTTGCTTGACCAAAAGAAGATAGACCAACTATAACCTGACCAGCTTTTATATTAGCATTATTTATAACATCACTACGCTTCATGCGCGCAGTAACTGTGCTATCTACGATAATTGTGCGAACCAAATCACCAACGTCTGCAGTCTCACCACCCGTTGAAATAATGTTCACACCCATATCACGCATACTCTGCAAAAATTCCTCAGTACCATTGATAATAGCCGAAATAACCTCGCCTGGAATCAAGCGTTTGTTACGTCCAATAGTTGAGCTTAGCAAGATATTATCCACAGAACCCACACAAAGCAAGTCGTCGGTATTCATAACAACAGCATCTTGAGCCACACCACGCCATACCGAGATATCGCCCGTTTCCTTCCAATACATATAGGCAAGAGACGATTTTGTTCCAGCGCCATCGGCGTGCATAATAAGGCAAGAATCCTCGTCAGAGGACAACGTGTCAGGGATAATTTTACAGAAAGCCTTAGGGAATAGGCCTTTATCTACCAATTTAATCGCGTTGTGAACATCCTCTTTGCTGAAGGAAACCCCACGCTCTGCGTATCTTGAACTCATAATTTTTTATAGATTTTATTTGCAAAAATACATATTTTTTTTGGATTTACAAAATCAAGTTTCACTCTCTAAAAAGCATGAAAATAATTAGTCCTAAAAAATTCTTTTGTTAGCAATATTTTACTATTTTTGTGAAACTATGACAGGTGTAGATAAGCAAGAAAGCGTTTTTGAATTAATTAAAAGCATGACTAAAGCTGAAAAGCGAAATTTCAAGCTCTATGTCACACGCCTATCTGGCAACCAAGATGCAAAGTTTCTTTCACTATTTGATTTGCTAGATTCCCTGGATAAATATGACGAAAATAAAGTCTTGGAGCGCTGCCCCATTAAAAAAGAGCAACTACCCAACACCAAGGCTCACCTTCAAAAACAACTACTCATAAGCATGCGCCTACTGAATGTGCAACATTCAGACACCATGCAAATACGTGAGCAACTTGACTTTGCTCAGATACTCTACAACAAGGGTCTCTACAAACAAAGCTCCAAAATCCTTGATAAATGTTACGAGCAGGCCTCAAAAAGCCAACAGCACAGCACCCTGATAGATATAGTGCAGCTAATGCTCCAAATTGAGACCACAGATATATCATCGGGCATAAGCGAGAGAGCTAGTGAATTTGCTCGCCAAGTAACCGTTCGTTGCAATATTATTTCTAATATAAACGAACTTTATCTAATTGCTATTCAGCTGTTTGACCTTCACCACAAACTAGGTTATGCTCGTTCGCAAAAAGATCTAGATTTCATAGATAATTACTTTGCACCCAAGCTAAAATCTTATGATTTAAACTCACTTTCTTTTCTGGAAAAATTCTATTTTTTTCAGGCTAAGGCGTGGTTTTATTATATCAAACACGACTTTGTGATAAGTTACAGATATGCTTGTTTGTGGGTTGATTTGTTTAACAGCAACGAGAAAATGAAGTTTAGGATGTATGACAATTATCTAAGAGGATATGCCAGAATCCTAGACGGACTTTACATGATGCGCCGCCACCGTCAACTTAGCGAGAGGATAGAAAGCCTAGAAAAAGAATGGGATTCGTTTGCTAAAATCAACGAAAATGCAGATATAATCTCTAGCAACATACTACTCACAGCCAAAATCAACCTAGTTTTCCTAAAAGGCAACTTTGAGGACGGACTAGAACTAATAAAAGACAAAAACATAATGCGCAAGGCAGACCACGCTAGTGGCTCAACAAAAATGTGGTTTTATTACAAAGTCGCCTGTCTATATTTTGGTAGTGGTGAGTACAAAAAATGTATGCAATACCTTAGCAAAATCACAACAACTAAGGATAATACCCTGCGCCGTGATATTCAATGTTACGCCAAAATGCTCTACCTAATTGCATCCTACGAGGCTGGTATAGACTACAATCTTGACTACCAAATTCGTTCGGTATATTCATTTTTGGTGAAGATGAACGATATGCAAGAAGTTCAAAAAGAGCTGCTAACGTTCTTGAAACGTCTGAATAAAATCTACGAAAAAGATTTTAAAGATGAACTTCAAAAATTGTATAATAACATCAAACCTTATGAGCGTCACCCCTATCTTCAGCGCACATTCTACTATCTTGATATAATTTCATGGCTCGAAAGCATGCTTACGAGCAAGACTGTGAGCGAGATTATCCAGAGAAAATTCGCCGAGAGCTTGTAATCATTTACCTAAATTTGTTATCTTTGTGCCCTTGCGCATAATATATGGTATATAATTTGTGCAAAATATATTATAAAAGATAATTAAGATAACATAAGAAAATACAAAATGGCAGATCAACAAGCTGAAAACCAAGAAGTTAACACAGAGAAAGAAAACATAAACGAGGCTCAAGTTAACAAGGAAGAAAAAAACTCAAATGACAATATGTCAGAGAGCGCAACACAAGAAGAAGAAAAAGCAGAAAAAATGGCAGAGCCTGCCACAGATTGGCAGGATAAATATTTGCGCCTATCAGCAGAATTTGATAATTATCGCAAACGTACATTAAAAGAAAAAATGGATTTAATCGCAACTGCTGGCGAAGACGTTATAAAATCTATGCTTGGAGTTCAAGACGATATGGACAGAGCTATCACAGCTATGCAAACAGCAAGCGATGTGGAAGCTGTGAAAGAAGGTATAGTACTTATCAACAACAAACTTATCGACACACTAAAGGGCAAGGGAGTTGTTGAAATCGAGTCTTTGGGCGAGGTCTTAGACACGGATCTTCACGAGGCAATCGCGATAGTGCCTATGGGTGATGAAGATAAAAAAGGTAAAATTATAGACGTTGTACAAAAAGGCTACAAACTTAAAGAGAAAGTAATACGTCACGCTAAAGTAGTTGTAGGAGAATAATAAAATGGCAAAAAGAGATTACTACGAGGTATTGGGCATACAAAAAAGCGCAAGCGCCGACGAAATTAAAAAGGCATACAGAAAAGCAGCTATCCAATTCCACCCAGACAAGAACCCTGGCAACGCAGAAGCCGAAGCTAAATTTAAAGAAGCAGCCGAGGCCTATGACGTGCTTAGCAACGAGAACAAGAAAGCGCGCTACGATCAATTTGGTCACGCAGGCATGAACGGTTCGAGCGCTAGTGGTGGTGGCTACGGAGGAGGTTTCTCTGGAGGCTTTTCTATGGACGATATTTTCAGCCAATTTGGTGATATTTTTGGGGGCCACTTTAGTGGTCAACGTGGTGGCTACTCATCAGGGCAAAGAGTTAACAAAGGTTCAGATTTGAGAATCAAAGTCAAACTAACCCTTGAGGAAATCACAAACGGAGTTACCAAAAAACTAAAAATCAACAAGTTAACCTCTTGCGAGGTGTGTTCAGGCTCGGGCGCTAAGGACAGCAATTCTTACACAACCTGCCCAACTTGTAATGGTTCTGGTCATGTAACTCAAATAGTTAACACTTTCTTTGGTCGTACTCAAAGCACCACAACTTGCCAAAACTGTGCAGGAACGGGTAAAATCATAACTCACAAATGCCCTAAATGTAATGGCGAGGGAGCTAACAGAGCCGAGGAAATCATAGAAGTAAAAATCCCAGCTGGAGTTGGCGAAGGCATGCAACTTTCTATGAGTGGCAAAGGTAACGCAGCCAAACGTGGAGGCGTGAATGGAGACTTGCTAATACTTATTGAAGAGCAGCCTCACAAGGATTTTGACAGAGACGGCAATGATATAATTTACAATTTAAACATCTCTGTTACAACAGCCCTGCTAGGTGGTACTATAGAAGTTCCAACGGTAGATGCTCGCGTTAAAATCAAGATAGAGGAAGGAACTCAGGCAGGCAAAGTTCTAAGATTAAAAGGCAAGGGTATTCCCGATGTCAATGGCTATGGACGTGGTGATCAACTAATTATTATTGATGTTGTGATGCCTACGCGCCTAAGCTCTGAGGATAGAAAACTAATTGAAAAATTGGCCGAAAGCCCAACATTCAAAAAAACCGAAAATAAGAAAGGTCTAAACATCTTTGAAAGGATGCAAGGATTTTTTAGATAAAAATTTTTAAGCTTATGCTAGGACTAGATGCCTTCAGACGCAAGCCTCGCGCTTTTGACTACAAACCCATACATTTCGACCCCGTAAAGGAAGCTCGCGAACAGCGAAAAAAAGAAATCTTGGGAGTAGATGGTGATTCTTCTTTGCCTGAAACGGAAGAATATGTGGCAGGCAGCTACATAAAAAACTACGGATTCTCGCGCAAGAAAACTCAAATCAGCGAACGAGGACTAAGCCGTGAGCAACGCGCGCGCAACATAAGACGAGGAGTTATAGCCCTTATCTTACTGCTCGTAGCCCTAGCCTACTTACTACTTAGTTAAAAATAAATGTCAGAAAGCATAAAACTTCTACCCGACACAGTGGCCAACCAAATCGCAGCAGGCGAGGTGGTTAATCGTCCTGCGTCTGTGATTAAGGAGATGATGGAAAATGCTATTGATGCTCAAAGTAGTGATATAATCGTAAACTTTAGAGACGGGGGCAAGGAACTAATCCAAATCATAGACAACGGCAAAGGTATGTCGTGCGTTGATGCAAGAATGGCATTTGAGAGACACGCCACCAGCAAGATAGAAAAAGTAGACGATATCTATTCGCTCACAACCTTTGGTTTTAGGGGTGAGGCCTTGGCATCTATCGCAGCCGTTAGCGAAGTGGAATTAACCACAAAACGCGAGGAAGATTCTCTTGCCACAGAAATTTGCATAAGTGGAGGTAAATTCAAGGAGCAGAATATGATTCAGGGCGAAAAAGGTTCTAAATTTTTGGTCAAAAACCTGTTCTACAATGTGCCTGCACGCCGACGTTTCTTAGAAAAAAGCACTACTGAGGCAAAACACATAACAGCTGAATTTCAGCGAGTTGCTCTATGCAACCCCGAAGTTTCATTCACGCTTTACAACAACGATGCTCTGCTGTATAAACTCCCTGAGGGCAACCATAAGTCGCGCATCGTGGCACTCATGGGCAAAAACATGGCTAATAACCTACTTGAAATCAAGGCCGACACTTCGATAATCAAGGTTAAAGGTTATGTGGGCAGCCCATCATCTAGCAAACAAAATAACAAAGACCAACAGTTTTTGTTCGTAAATAATCGTTTTTTCAAGAGCGCCTATTTCCACAAGGCTATAATTCAGGCCTACGACAAACTAATTCCCGCAAATACTCAACCCTCGTACTTCATATTTTTGAGCATAGAACCTCAGCGCATAGACGTGAATGTTCACCCTCAAAAAACCGAGGTGAAATTTGATGATAACACAGCAATTTGGCAAATTATTAATGCAGCCGTAAGGGAATCTCTTGCCAAACTTGGCGTTGTGCCCATGATGGATTTTGATGTTGCAGACAGAGTGGAATTACCTACTTTTAAGAGCGACAGAGTGGTTTACAGAGAGCCAAGTGTGAGTATAAATCCTAGCTTTAACCCCTTCATTACCAATGATTTTGACCTTGACACCTCACCTCAAAACAAGGAGGACGATTACCAAGAATTAATCATGGAATACATAGAGGGCGAAAAGCAAACCACCATGGACTTCGATCAGCAGAGCGTTTTAGGCGATATTCTACCACTTGAGGGAGGTAAATACTTTGCCAGCACAATAAACTCTAGGCTCGCTATTGTAGATATAAAAAGAGCCTACTCATGTGTGCTTTACTCGCGCTACAAAACCATGCTCAGCAACGGCAACTCAGCAACTCAACAGCTGATGTTTCCCTTAGCATTAGAGCTTAGCACCAAACAAATCTCAGAGCTAAATGCCTGTGAAAGAGAGCTTATAGACTTTGGTTTTGAGTTTAGCATAAATCAAAACAAAGTAGAAATATCGGGCATACCAGCCGATTTTACAAACTGCAAGACTGATGAAATTTTCTGTGAATTAATAGATATGCTCTCAGAGCAACACATAACATCAGATGAGCTAAGAGTTGATTTTTTGGCAAAAATCATGTCAAAAACCAGCAATATTAGAGCTCTCGAAACATCAGCAATAGAGAATTTGCTTAGAGAACTAATCACTTGCGAATATATAAACTACACTCCTCAGGGACAGCAAGTTATAAGCTATCTTGATCAAAAAGAAATAGATAAACGACTAGAAAAATAATAAATATGTTTAGACAAAACGCAGCATTTTCAACACCCCCAGTGGTGAAAAACCTTATAATAATCAACGCCCTGTTCTTTTTAGCTCAGAGCGTTTTGCCCAACGGCTGGGGTAATTTAATGACTAATATGCTGGGTCTTCACTATTGGGCAAGTGCAGATTTTCGTCTTTACCAGCTTATCTCTTACATGTTCTTGCATGGCAACACAACCCACCTATTTTTTAATATGTATGCTCTGTGGATGTTTGGTCGCATGCTAGAATACAACTTGGGAAGTAAGCGATTTTTGATTTACTACATGATAACAGGTATAGGCGCAGGTCTGATTCAAATGGGTGTTTGCACACTAGAGATGCTATCTCTTGAGAGCGCGATTGCACAAGGAGGCAACACTCCTAGCGCTATGGCCTCACTTTATGCTCTTATAAACGGTTTAACCATAGGTGCTTCGGGCGCAGTTTACGGCGTACTTTTGGCCTTTGGTATGATGCACCCCAACAATATTATTATGATGCTAATTCCTCCCATGCCTATCAAAGCTAAATATTTTGTAATATTTTATGGGGTGTTAGAATTATTCCTTGGCATTGCAAGCACAGGCAGCCAGATAGCCCACTTCGCACACGTTGGAGGTATGATTTTCGGTTTTTTCCTTTTAAGATGGTGGAAAAAATCAGGCAAAATATATTTTTAAAGGCAAAGCAAGATGGCAAAGAAAAGCAAAATAATAACGTGGGTCACCAAATCAATTATGCTAATTATCAGCATAATCATAAGCGTGATGTTATTATGCTCGTATTTTGCCCCTATAATTAATCCTAATAGCGCGTCACTGCCTTCACTTTTAGGACTTATCGCACCCATATTATACTTACTCGAAATTATACTTTTGCTCTACTGGACTATAAAATGGAAAATATATAGCCTTATTGTTCTGGCCGTATTATTAATAGGTGTAGGCAATGTAAAATTATATTTCTCGCCCCAAATCAGCAAGCACTACGAAAGCCAAGATAAGAAATCAGCAAAGGATATCACTGTAATGAGCTACAACGTCTGCGGCTTTATCAATCCCCAAAAAGATGATTTCACCTCATCGCTCGCTCAAACTACAAGCTTTATTGCCGAGCAAAAACCAGACATACTCTGCATCCAAGAATACCAAACCACGCCCATGGTTAACACTGAAATGGTCGATGAGCAGCTATCATTTTTGGAGCATAAAAGAATAAAATACAAGATTCTAAATTACGATAATCGCTCGGGCTGGGGGCTTGCAATTTACAGCAAATACCCTATCATAAATTCTCAGCATATTAGCTTCGCAGACTCAAATAATTCGGCAATGTGGGCTGATATTAAGTTTAACAAAGACACTATCAGGGTCTATAATCTTCACTTGCAAAGTTCTAGAATCAACGAAAAAGAGCAAGATTTCATCTTCCAAAACATGATGATAGACTCTAGCGCTGTACACTCTAAAAACCGACTAAGCTCTATAATATCCAAGCTCAAAGACAACAATAAAATACGTGCTAATCAAGTAGATAGCCTACTTCCTAGCATCAACAATAATACTCACCCACTTATTATTTGTGGTGATTTCAATGACACACCAATGTCTTATGGCTACAATAAAATTAGGGCAGATTTAAAAGATAGCTTCACAGAACAAGGCTCGGGCATAGGCGCAACATTTGCTGGCATATTAAGAATAGACCACATTTTCCACAGCCCAGATTTTGAGACTTTAACTCACGACACTCCCAAGTCAGAATACTCAGACCACCACCCCGTTATAGTAAGCTTAAGAAAGCTCTAAGCCTCACCAACATTAAAGCCTAAATCTTCAAATTCGCTATCGCTACTTAGTTGGCGACCATGAACTTGAATAGGCCCATTTGCACTTTCGTACTTAACCACGTTTTCTTGCAAAGATAACAATAGTCTTTTGGCGTGTTCTGGAGAAAGAATAATACGACTACGCACCTTAGGTTTTTGCATACCAGGAAGTAAAGATGCAAAATCCATCACAAATTCAGATTGAGAATGAGATATTACAACAAGATTTGAGTAAACGCCTTGCGCCTGGTCCTCGTCTAACACGATATTCATTTCTTTAGATTGCTCAGAAGCCATACTTAATAGTTATTAGTTTTTACACTGCAAATATAACTATCAAATATGGCTTCTGATTCACCCAATAGAGAAAAGTTATCCCCTATTTATTAACAATTTGGCTATAAAATTTCTATCATAGCGCCGTTGGCTGCAACTGCATCTCCAACTTCCACTAAAATCTGGCCTACAACACCGTCAAAAGGCGATGCTATGCTATTTTCCATTTTCATAGCCTCTAAGATTAACACATCATCGCCAGCCTTAACTTTGTCGCCTGGCTTAACCAAAATCTGGAATACACGTCCTGGCAGAGGAGCCTCAACAACATTGCCCGTAATAACCACAGCAGGTTTTTCTTCAACCACGACCTCTGGTTCTGGTTCAGGTGCTGCAACCGTAAAGTTAGCTTTTTTGTACTCGCTCAAATAACGCTCAGCAACAGCTGGGAATAATTCCAAAAGCAAAACTTCTTTCTCGTTTTCAGCAAGTTTTATTCCTCCACAACCCTCAACCTCAGGGTTAGGCTGCATTTTATAATTCGACACATCGTAAGGAGTTTCCTCTCTCACGCCACAAATTTTAAACCTAAATTCTGGGTCTATTTCAACTGGAGTTTTACCATATTCACCTTTTACAAGACCCACAAATTGATTAGACACATTGCTATACATAGGCTTGCCGTTTTTAGCATCTAAGGCACAGTTAACAGCCTGAGCACCTACGATTTGAGACGTAGGCGTAACCAAAGGAGGCAAACCAGCACTAAGCCTAACGCTAGGAATCAGGGCCATAGCTTGAGGCAGGATATCTTCGTTTTTAAGTTGTTTTAGCTGAGCCACCATGTTGGTGTACATACCCCCAGGAATCTCTGCTTTTTTAACCAAATCATCTGGTGGCGAGAAGTTGTAGTGAGCCTCTATTGCTTGACACTCGGCAATTAACGCATCCTCATCACCACTTTTTGCAGCTGCAATAGCACGATTCATAGCATCCTCAACCTCAGCTGGTACAGAATCCACCAAAGGATTAAAAGGTTTTGGGAAACGTTTAACAGCATCAAAAGCCTCCAACTCTTTACGAATCACCAATAGTTTTTCGTTGATTTTAGCCACAGCCTCCATATTAATATCTAGCTCAACATCCATTTTCTTGCAGAAAAGATACACAAGCTCGATAGCTGGGGCAGCTGGGCCACCTGCAAAGTTCCAAATATTAGTATCCACAACGTCAACCCCTGCCTCGATAGCTGCAATCACCGATGCAAGACCATAACCTGGCGTACAGTGAGTGTGGAAATCAACTGGAAGAGGAATATTTTGTTTAAATAATTTTATAAGTGTAGAAACTCTCTTAGGAGGAATCAATCCACTCATATCCTTGATAGTAATCATATCAGCCCCTGCTGCTGCCATTTGCTTAGCTTTGTCCAAGAAATAAGCATCTGTAAACACAGCTTTAGGAAGTTTTTTGCCTTTTAAGCGCGAGAAAAATCTCTCCTTACAGCTAAAGTGAGGGTCTATCGTATAGCACACTGCGCAATCTGCAATACCACCATATTTTTTCACATATTTAATAGTAGCACGCACATTATCAACGTCGTTTAGAGCATCAAAAATACGCATAATACCAAGGCCTGAGTCTATAGAATTTTTACAAAATCCCTCGATAATATCGTCATTATAAGGGCTGTAACCAAACAAGTTACGTCCACGCGAAAGCGCTGTTAATTTAGACACATCTCCCACTGCGGCCTTAATTTTCTCTAGCCTATCCCAAGGGTTTTCATTCAAATAACGCATTACTGAATCAGGCACTGCGCCTCCCCAAACCTCCATTGCATAAAACCCTGCATCTTTGTAAAATGGAAGCACCATATCCACCTGTGCTTGAGTCATACGTGTAGCAAACGAAGATTGTTGCCCGTCTCTCAGGGTCAAATCTCTAATTAATAGTTTTCTTGCCATAACTTATATTTTTATGTTATTAATTACATATTTTATGCTAAAACACTCGCATTAAAGTCTTAGAGATAAAATAAATTTACCAAAATTTATGTTATCTTTGTAAATATAGAAATTATTTTTGATGTTACGTACACTTACGCTCATATTATTTGCATTTTTTTTACTTTCACCACCCACCCAGGCTCAAGTAAAAGGCAAATCTTACTATGCCACACACTGGGAGGTGAGTGGTGGCGACTCTATGATGGTGGTTAACATCGTACCCATCCCCGTATATAAACGCAAGGCCGATTTAAGACGTTACTACAAGCTCATATACAACCTAAAAAAAGTATATCCCGTAGCTAAATTCGCGCGCGAGAAACTACAAGAGACCGAAAAAATCCTAGCCACTACGCCCGACAAGAAAGAACAACGAAGGATCATAAAAGACCTTGAAAAACAGCTAGTTGACGAGTACACTCCTGTGCTAAAAAAGATGACTTTCTCGCAGGGGAAAATTCTGCTTAAACTCATAGACCGTGAGACTGGTCGCAGCTCGTATGCAATCCTAAAAGAGTTAAAAGGAGGGTTCACTGCCTTTTTCTGGCAGAGTATAGCGCGTCTTTTTAGTTCAGATTTAAAGGAAACCTACAACAAAGACGGCGAGGATAAAATCATAGAACAGCTAATAATTTATTACGAGGCAGGCCTACTTTAATAAGAGTCTTAAAACTCCCATTTTTTCATTTGCTCAACTTGAGTATAGTGCGTGAAATCCACTTGTATAGGCACCACAGACACATAATTATTCCTAAGTGCCCACTCGTCAGTATCGCAAGCCTCCATCTCGGCATTGTCAAATTCGCCCGTTAGCCAGTAATAATCACGACCTCTAGGATCTGTGCCACACACAAATTTCTCGCGCCAGAAACCTTTGTTTTGACGACACATCATTATACCTTTTATTTCTTCAGGCCTGGCGATAGGAATATTTACGTTTAGGCAAAATTGTTCGGTAATATTACGTTCAAGAATTTGAGCAATAATTTTCTCAGCATAAATTTCACTAGCCTCAAAGTCTGCATCAAGGCGAAAATCCAACATAGATAGCCCAACGGAAGGCGCGCCATAAAAACTAGCCTCAATAGCAGCTCCCATAGTGCCCGAATACAACACATTAATAGCAGCGTTTGACCCATGATTTATGCCCGAAATACTAAGCGCAGGCTTATGGTCTTTAAGCAAATAGTCAAAAGCCATTTTCACACAATCCACAGGCGTACCCGTACAGGCATATATCTCTAAATCAGGCTCCTGGATAACCTTACGAAGGTACAAAGGATTGTGCATAGTAATAGCATGAGCCATACCCGACTGGTGATATTCAGGAGCCACGACTATCACACGTCCAAATTTGCGCGCAACTTTAATTGCACTCTGTATCCCCGGGGCATTATATCCATCGTCGTTAGTCACAAAAATTATTGGCTTATTGCTATTTTCCATTGTATTATTTTCTTTTATTAAGCCACAAATATAATACTTTTTATTGTTTTCTAAGCTAAAATCATGTTTTACTTACAGTTAAATCATCAGAAAATTTGGTTTTTAATTATTTAGATTATATCTTTGCGCCCTAAAGTGTATAGGAATCTCTTGCGAGAACACAGGAGTCCGTAATATTCCGTACCATAATTTAACTTTTTTAAGACAATGGATCAATTACTTAAAATTGCTCAAGAAGCAACTTGGGAAACTAAAGAAGTGCCAGAATTCAAAAGTGGCGATACTGTTACAGTTTCTTACAAAATCGTTGAGGGTAACAAAGAGCGTGTACAAAGTTTCCGCGGTGTTGTTATTCAAATCAAAGGTAGTGGCGTTACTAAAATGTTTACTATCCGTAAAATCTCTAACGGCATTGGTGTAGAGCGTATCTTCCCTCTTTACTCACCTCACATCGATTCTATCGAAGTTAACAAACGTGGTGTTGTTCGTCGTGCTAGAATTTACTATCTACGTGCTCTTACAGGTAAAAAAGCTCGTATCAAAGAAAGAAAATTTGTTGCGCCTAAAAAATAATTATTTTTTTAGCTGCACAGCATAAGTTACGAGGCCGTCTTTTAATTAAGATGGCCTCTTTCTTTTTTCACGATTTTTAGTACCTTTGCATTTATGAAAATAGCGTGCCTAAAAACTAAGGATTACATCACTCAATACAGAGACCAAGACAAATTCTTTGCTCTGTGCGAAAAGTGCCCAAATTTCAACAAGGTTTGGTCGTGCCCTCCTTATGATTTCTCAGGCCTTAGTATTTTCACTCCCTATACCTATATATATATATTCGCCCACAAAATCTCACCTGAGAAAAATCTTAGGCAGGAGCGAAAAATCTTAGACTCTAAACTCCTAGAGCTAGAGCACCGTCACCCCGACTCTCTAGCTTTTTATGCAGGTAGCTGCGTGATTTGTGATGAGTGCACCAGAGCTAAAGGCGAGAAATGCACCAACCCATCCTCTATGCGTTATAGCCTTGAGTCTCTGGGTTTTGACCTCTCGCTTACAAGCAAAGATTTGTTAGGCATAGACATAAAATGGGGAAAGAACGGGCAAGCACCCGAGTACTATACACTGATAAGCGCGCTGTGCTCAAAAACCGAGATTGAAATATGAAAAAATTAATCTATATATTAATTCTTACTCTAACTTCGTGTGCTCAGAACCAAAGCATTAAGTTAGAGCACTTTAAAGAAAAAGAATACCTGCCTCGCCACTCTTCAAATTTCTGTATTTACTCTGCACCAGAGCTAGAGAGCAGCGTAATTTTAGTTAAAAATCCATGGCAAGGAGCTAAGGATGTACAGATGCTAACCTTCATAGAACGAGCAGGCGAGAAAGCACCTCGCAATTTCCCAGGCCAGGTGATACAAGCCCCCGTCGAGCGCATTGTGTGCCTTTCATCTAGCTACATCGCTATGCTAGCCATGGCCAATAGCGAAGACAAAATAGTTGGCGTTTCGGGTTTAGACTACATCACTAACCCAGTGATTACCAACAATAAAAACATGGTAGACGTAGGCTACGACACTAATATTGATTTTGAAAAACTCGTCGCTCTGCGCCCATCTGTTGTGTTATTATTTGCCTTAAATAGCGAAAATTCTGCTATCACAAAGAAACTTCGTGAGCTAAAGATTCCTTATATGTACGTTGGAGATTATGTTGAAAGTTCTCCCCTTGGTAAGACCGAATGGAGCATAGCTCTGGGCGAATTAGTAGACAAGAGACTAGAGGTTGAGAAGAAATTTTTGGATATAGAATATCGCTATAACAACCTGAAAATCAAAGCTAAAGAAAACAAAACCAAGGCTAAGGTAATGCTTAATTCGCCTTATCGCGATATATGGTTTATGCCCTCAATACAAAGCTACATGGTCGAGCTAATTTCTGACGCTGGGGGCGATTACATTTATAGCCAAAACACCGGCACAGAGTCCATCCCCATTACCCTAGAGCAGGCCTACACCCTGGCTGCCGTAAGCGATATTTGGCTTAATACAGGCTGGCATAATACTCTGTCTCAATTACTTAGCGAAAACGCAAAGTTTAAAGACAACCCCTTGGTAAAAAAAGGCAGAATATACAATAACAACGCCCTGCAAAACGCAAAAGGGGGCAGTGATTTTTGGGAAGGAGGAGTTGTAAATCCTGACAAAGTATTGCAAGATTTAATCAATATTTTCCAGGGAAACACCTCAGAGGAACTAACGTATTATAAACAATTAAAATAAGCGATGAAAAAGAGCTCCTACCTAATTTTAGGCCTTGGCATAGCATCGGTTTTGCTGTTTTTATTTGACCTTACAATAGGCTCATCTAAATTAAGCATCGCAGAGGTGTGGCAAGCTCTTTTTAACGGCGAAAGCGATGCTATCAACAGAGATATAGTCCTAAAAATCAGATTATTAAGTGCCGTCATGGCCGTACTCTCTGGCCTAGCTCTTTCAGCCAGCGGGCTACTCATGCAGACCTTATTTAACAACCCTTTGGCAGGTCCTTATGTGCTCGGGGTAAGTTCTGGAGCTAGCCTTGGAGTTGCTATTTTCATACTTGGCGCACCTATTTTTGCGCTAGATAAGTTCCCTTTAATTGAGAGCCTAGGAATGGCTGGAGCTGCGTGGATAGGCTCTGCCGTGGTGCTAGTTGTTATCATGAGCATCAGCAGAAAAATCAAGGATATCATGGTGATTTTAATACTTGGGATGATGGCTAGCTCGGCTATTAGCTCAGTGGTCGAAATACTGCAATTCCTTAGTAATGAGGCATCTCTGAAAAGTTTTGTTGTATGGAGCATGGGCTCGCTAGGCAATGTTTCTAGCGAGCAGTTATATATGATAGCGCCTGTGATTTTGCTGAGCGTCGTACTATGTATTTTAGCAATTAAGCCTTTGGACATCCTGCTTTTGGGCGAAAATTACGCTCGCACTATGGGACTCAATATCTCGCGCACGAGGACACTAATTTTCTCAGCCACCATACTTTTGTCGGGCACAATCACAGCTTTCTGTGGTCCCATAGGTTTTGTAGGTTTGGCCGTACCCCACTTAGCTCGTATCATAACTCGTAGCGCCCAACACAAAATCCTCATGCCTACATCCATGCTACTGGGCGTGATTATGATGCTGGTGTGTGATATAATCTCAAAAAGCACTGCCCTGCCTATCAACACTATCACGGCACTCATGGGCATACCTATCGTTATTTTAGTAGTTATTAAGGGCAAAAATATCTTTTAGAAAATGAAAATCTCACTTCAAAATATAAGCCTAGGCTACAAAAACAGAACCCTACTAGAGAGCGTGAGCACAGAATTTGATTCAGGCTCAATGACAGCTCTTTTGGGAAGAAACGGCACGGGCAAGAGCACCTTATTAAGAGCAATTACGGGGCTTGGCAAGTTAGATAGTGGCGAGATTTTAATTGACGACACTAACATCAAAAACCTTAGCACGGAGCAAATAGCTAGGAGCATCAGCTTTGTGAACACCGAAAAAGTTCGTATTGCAAACCTTACTTGCTATCAATTAGTATCACTCGGCAGAGTACCCTACACCAACTGGATAGGCACGCTCACCCCTGAGGACAAAACGATAATAGAAAAATCTCTGGAATTAGTTGGCATGAGTGATTACACCCACAAGCCTATCAATAAAATCTCAGATGGTGAACTTCAAAGAGTAATGATAGCCAGAGCTTTAGCTCAGGACACACCCATAATCTTGCTGGACGAGCCAACAGCATTTTTAGACCTTCCAAACAAATATGAGGTATGCGCAATCTTAAAAAACTTGGCCAAAAACCAGTCTAAGACTATAATTTTCTCGACCCACGATTTAGACATAGCTCTAAAAATTTGCGATAAGGTAGCTATCATAGACACCCCAAAAATCATACATGACACGCCCGAAGGCATAAAAAAAACAGGCGAGATTGACCGCCTGTTTAAGATTAAAGATTTTAACTTCTAAGCAAGTTATTTTGCATTTTTGTTTTTATTAGCATTACCTCCTTTTTTCTTTGCAGCAGGCTTAGCTACTCCCTCGGGGTAAAAATTTGCAGGGATTTTCACACTTCTAAATCCAGCCCACTTATCACCAAGTTTGTCATAAGAGACTGTGCCGTACTCACCACCCTCAAAACTGTTTTTATACGAGCTTATGATTTTGTCTATATCTTGTTGCACATCAGAGATTATAGCATTGCTTTTATCAGGATTTTTCTCACCTCTGTCTGTTATTATATTATAGTAAGCAGCATATTCAGCAAAAGTGTACACCTTATAATCATCATGTTGGTAGCTAGTACCCAAGCCATAAGCTATCACAAAAGGCGCATTACGTTTTTTCTCTTTGCCCAAAACGATAGGCATCACATCCTTGCCGTCTAACTCATATTTCATAAGTTTTGGGTCTACTCCAGCCGCAGCAGCTACCGTAGGCAAATAATCGCAAGTCCAAAGTGGAGCCATGATTTTACCACCAGGCTTAACTTTTGAAGGCCACACCATACAAGCCGGCACACGCACACCACCCTCGTGAACACTACGTTTGCCCTCGAAAAACTCACCTGTATCTCCAGGAGATGAAGGCTCAGGACCATTGTCACTACAAAACCATATCATAGTATTTTCGTCAAGTTTTTGCTCTTTTAGGTAAGCTCTTAGGCGACCCACTTGCTCGTCCATCGCCGTAATACAACCTGCGTAGTTTTGGAATTTCACTGGTTTGTCGGCATACATAGCTGCATACTCAGGCCCTGCCACACAAGGCGCGTGAGGCGTGTGAAACCACACCACAGCGAGGAAAGGATTTTTATCTTTTTTGCTCTGCTCAATAAAAGGCAAGACTCTATCCATAATAACCCTAGAGTCATCACCGAGCATATTACCCTCAACTTTATTGCCGTCTATATCCCAATAAGCCGTACCATAAGACTGTCTTAAAGACTTATCAGCATCCATAGCAGTACCTATTTTATTGTTTTCGGGCTTTAACATAGGGTCCCAAGTTGGAACTTTAGATTCAGTTGCAAAAGCCACGTCATAACCGTGAAGTTTAGGTGGGTTATATTCGTTTATATTAGCTGCTTTACCACCTCTATTACCGTCTTTTACTGTTGTAGTCATAGTTCCCAAGTGCCATTTACCGAAGTGAGCTGACACATAACCTTGAGTTTTCAGAAGCTCAGGAATAGTTATTTCTTCCGTACGCAAAATTCCATAATTTGCAGTAAAAATACCTGTACGAGTAGGATTGCGACCTGTCAAAACACTAGCACGCGTTGGCGAACTCACGGCAGAAGCAGAATAAAAACGATCTAAGATAACTCCGTCTTTAGCCATTTGGTCTAGGTGAGGAGTCTTAATAACTTCGCCACCATTAAAACCAACATCTTTCCAACCCATATCGTCTACCATGATTAGGATTACATTGGGTTTTTTGGGGGCTGCACTAGCAGATAGACTCATGACAAGACCTGAAGCCAACAAAAGTGTTGATGATACTGTAAAATTTTTCATAATTTAAATTGTTTTTAATGTCATTTGAGAGTTTTTAAAGAAATTTTGAGTAATTTTGAGTTTTGATACAACAAATTTATAAATAAAAACTTTAACAATAAAACCTTATGCGTAAATTTTTACTCCTTTTAGCTCTTTTAATCTCTGGCAACATTTATGCAAAGAGCTACAGTGTGATTTCACCTGACAAAAAATCAGAAGTTACTATTGAAGACAAATCTGGAGAGCTTTTCATTTCTATGAAATCTAAGGGTAAAGACATTATCACTAACTCACCTATCCAATTCACAATAAACGAAAGTGCTCTAGTTTGGGACATCACAGCATCAGAACAAACCAAACAAACTGATAAAATAGACATGCTCTATGGAGAGTTCTCAGAACTAGAACTTAAATACAACGAGCTTACTCTTTCAAGCAAACAATACGACACGAAACTTAAAGTTAGATTATTTGACAAGTCTTTTGCTTACAAAATAGAATTTAACTCTCTACCTGCTAAAACATCGATTAAAGAAAATAGTAAATTCCTACCTTCTAACTCCGAAGGTGTTTTCTACTGCACAAACGGCGAGAAAGAACCGCTAGACCCTCGCTCATTTACTTCTGCTGAAACTTTCAAGGCTGTTGTATCGCCTATTGTTTATCAGGCTAAGGACTACGCTTTTGCTATTCACGAATGTGAGCTTAGAGACTATTCACAATTAATGCTGCAAGCTAGCGCAACTGACAAAGGATTTAGCATCACATCTCAAGTAGTTAACACAACTAAAAAACAATTCAACACCCCATGGCGTGTTATGCTTTTGGGCAATGACATGGCAGATATCCACAACCAAAAACCAGTTTACCAAGCACTTAACACCCCTACAACCGAAGATTTCAGTTGGGTAAAACCAGGCATCAGCACTTGGGATTGGAGAACTAGAGAAATGATAATAGACGGATTTAAGTATGATGCTAACACTGCAACTTTCAAACGTTTTATAGATTTCTGCTCAAAATTCGGCATAGATTACTTGCTTATAGATGACCGTTGGTTTGAATCTACTCCTCTAAAAGCCATAGATGCTATCGACATCAAAGAAGTTATAGACTACGGAAAATCTAAAAACGTAGGCATCTTCCTTTACTACGACACTCACTACACCAACAAATCTAAAGGACGCGCAGGTGCACCTCTAGTTGACTTTGATACAGTTGCTAAACACTACTCTGAGTTAGGCGCTGTGGGTATAAAATATGGTTTCCACCGTGACAAAAACACTCAAGCTAAAGTTAATTCAACGATTAAAATCATTGAAACTTGCGCTAAATACAAACTTATGGTTGACTTCCACGACGGGCCCGTGCCTTTCAGTGGAATAGAGCGCACCTACCCTAACAATATGACCAGAGAGTTTTGCCATGCTCAACTCGATACTAAGACAGCTTTCTCAGCCAACTCGTTTGTGAAAATGGCTTGTGTGAACCTACTTATCGGCCACATAGACCAAACCAACGGAGCTTATATGCTTAACTCTATGGCATCACGCTCTAAAGGGCCTAAAAACCCTTATATCAGCACAGTATCTGGCGAAAATGCTCGTGTATTTATCTCTCACACAGGCTCTCTGTCGGTGATTATAGATGCTCCTGAGGCTTATGCTAACAAAGCCGATTTCTTTGAATTTATCCAGTCGCTTCCTCGCACATGGGACGAAACTCGCTATCTAGAAATGGATTTCATGTCTCACATCACTGTTGCTCGCCGCAAGGGCACAACTTGGTATGCAGGCGTAGCTTACAACAACGCTGGAGGTGAGCACAGTTTTAAACTTGACTTTTTAAAACCAGGCAAAAAATACACAGCTAAAATATTTAAAGATGCCAAAGACTCAGACGGCACAACAAATAAAGAGAGCTATGAAATAGAAACTAAAGAAGTTAACTCTAAAACAATATTAAAAACTAAAGTAGCCAAATCTGGTGGATACTCAATAATCTTTACCGAAAAATAATGAAAAAATCTATCTTAACAGCAGCGCTAACCCTACCTTTAGCACTCGTAGCAGCCCAAAAACCCAATGTGGTATTCATCCTAGTAGATGACCTAGGTTATTCAGATCTAGCCTTTATGGGCCAAAAAGAATTAAATACACCTAATGTTGACAAGTTCAGAGAGCAAGGTATGTTCTTTGATAATGCCTATGCAGCTTGCCCTGTTAGCTCACCAACTAGAGCTAGTATTATCACGGGTAAATATCCTGCCGAGGTGAAAATCACTTGCCACATACCAGGCGTTGGCATGGAAGCCTACAATAAAAACATGGCTCCAGGTCGCAAGTTTGGTGAGGCTTACTTCACCGACCACCTTGACCTTGACTCGCCAACTGTAGCCAAAGTTATGAAATCTAAAGGCTACAAAACAGCCTTTATGGGCAAATGGCACTTAGCAGGTTCAGGTTACACTAAAAGCGCAGACGGAGTTATCAAACCAGAATATCACCCTGACAAATTTGGCTTTGATGTGAACTTAGGAGGGTGCTCAGGAGGCCAACCTAAGAGCTATTTCTCACCTTACAAAAACGGCACTTTGTCTGACGGCAAACCAGGCGAATACCTAACTGATCGTCTAGGCGATGAGGCTGTGAAATACATCAAAGAAAACAAAAAGGATCCTTTCTTCTTATACTTATCTTTTTATGCCGTACACTCACCTTACCAAGTACCTAAAGATGTTGTAGCTCAAAACAAAGGAAATAAATATCACGCCCTAATCCAAAAAATGGATGAAAACGTTGGTAAAATCCTAGATTGCCTTAACCAAGAAGGCCTGGATGAAAACACTCTAGTTATCTTCTATTCAGACAACGGAGGCCTGCAAGCTAACCCACCACTTAGTGGCAAAAAAGGAGAGCTTCGCGAGGGTGGCATACGTGTGCCTCTTATCTGCCGTTGGACTGGCAAAATTGAGGCAGGTAGTACCAACCACACACCTATCACTAGCGTTGATATGATGCCTACGCTTAAAGATTTAACTGGTACAAAACTTAAAAAAGAAATAGGCGAATCTTTCCTACCTTTACTTTTGGGTAAATCTAAAGAGCTTAAAGAGCGTGCGATTTTCTGGCACTATCCTCACCACCGTAAAGGCAGCACATGGTCTATGGGTGCAGCTGTGCGTAAGGGCGATTGGAAACTTATAGAGCTTTACGAAACCAGCGAAGTTAAACTATTCAACCTTAAAGACGATATTAAAGAGGATAAAGATTTAAGTGCGAGCAACAAGGCTAAAACCAAAGAACTTTTGGACGCGCTTCACGCATGGCAAAAATCTGTTGACGCAGAACCAGCAAAGAAACTGATGTAATACTAACTTGATGAAAAAAGCATTAGCTACGGCAGCACTAAGCCTACCTTTGGCATTTGCTCAGGCCAAAGAGCAAACAAATGTTGTGTTTATATTAATTGACGATTTGGGATATTCTGACCTTAACTTTATAGGTGAGAAAAAACTTAACACCCCCAACATTGATTTGCTCCGTAGCCAAGGGATGTATTTCGATAATGCTTATGCTGCGTGTCCAGTTAGCTCGCCTACTAGAGCCAGCATAATCACGGGGCAATATCCTGCTGATTACAACTTAACCTGCCACATTCCAGCCTCGAGCGTTGATGCTTACAGAGAGAAAATCTCGGCAGGCAAAAAATTAAAAGACGCTGATTTCATAGACGAGCTGCCTCTCAACTCGCCAAGCATAGCCAAGGTGATGAGCGAAAAAGGCTACACCACAGCTTCCATAGGCAAGTGGCACATGACGGGGAAAGTTGGCAAAGAGACTCTGCACTTTGCAGATTCTTACGGCTTTGACCTAAATGTTGCCGGGGGCTCTGATGCTAAGTCTCAGCTTTACAAATCACCTTATAATAATGTGAAACTCCCCCCTAATAAGGACTACACAGACTACCTGGGCGATGATGCTGTGGCTTATATCAAAGAGACTAAGGACAAACCTTTCTTCCTTTATTTATCTTTTTACGCCGTGCACCTGCCCTACCGTGTCACCAAAGAGGCCTTGGCCGAGAATGATAATAATAAATACCACGCTTACATTCAAAAAATGGACGAGAACGTAGGCAAGGTTATGAATTGCTTGAAAGAGCAAGCTCTGGAGGATAACACCCTGCTAATTTTCTACTCTGACAACGGAGGAGAACAATCAAATGCCCCTTTAAGTGGCAAAAAGGGTGAGCTTCGCGAGGGTGGAATACGTGTGCCTGTAATATGCCGTTGGCCTGGCCATATAGAGCCTGGGAGCACAAATTCTACGCCTATCACAACCATAGATTTAATGCCTACGCTGCAAGATTTAGTGGGCAGTAAAATGTATAAATGCTACGGAGAATCTTTCTTGCCTTTACTAACGGGCAAAAAATCTAGACTGAAAGAGAGAGCTATTTTCTGGCACTTCCCCCACCACCGTAAGGGTAGCGAGTGGAGCATGGGAGCTGCTGTGCGCAAGGGCGATTGGAAACTTATAGAATTGTATGAAACGGATGAGGTTAAGTTATTTAACCTTAAGGACGATATAAAAGAGTCAAAAGATTTAAGCAAAACTCACAAAGCTAAGACCAAGGAACTTCTCAGTGAACTTCACGCTTGGCAAAAACAAGTTAATGCGATAATGCCCGAAAAAAACTAGAAAATTATGTTGACAAATAGCCGAAAATTAACAAAGTTTGAAATAGGAGAACTCCTTCGTCAGGGTGTGCAATGCTCAAACTGGCAGACAATAGATGTTGCGCCAGAATTTGACGTGCACCACATGTATAATGCTCGCCTTGAGGGCAAGGTGTACATAGGCAAGGGCGTTAAAATTTTTAATATAGGCTCAAAAATCTCAGACTGCATAATCTCAGACGACGTTACTCTTGAAAATGTTGCGAGCATCACCTGCCAAAAAGATGCAAATTTCGGCATAGGCGTTAAAGTTAATGTTGTAAACGAGAATGGAGGTAGATGCACACCCATGTATCTAGGCATGACTGCCCAGAGCGCATACTACATAGCCATGTATAGACATAAGGACGAAAATATCGCTAAATTTTTCAGCCTTATAGATGCTCAAAAAACTAAGAACGCTAATTCACTAAGCGTAATTAGCAAGGGCACAAGAATTTCTAATTGTGGCACAATAGATAGCGTACACATAGGCGAGGGAAATACCCTAGAGGGCATCACCCTGCTAAAAAACGGCACAACTCACTCAGATTGCTACTTAGGCTACGGAGTTATCATGCGCGATTTTATTTGCGAAAAAGGCTCTATGGTCGACAATGCATCTCAACTTAATCGTTGTTTTGTGGGCGAGAGCGCGAAAATAGACAGTGGCTTTAGCGCAGTTGACAGTATGTTTTTTGCGAATTGCGACATGGCAAACGGCGAATGTTGCTCAGTTTTCGCAGGGCCTTACACGGTCTCTCACCATAAATCATCGCTGCTAATTGCAGGACTATTCTCATTTTTTAATGCAGGGAGTGGCAGCAATCAGAGCAATCACTTATTTAAAACTGGCGCTGTTCACCAAGCAATTCACGAGCGCGGTTGCAAGTATGGCAGCAATGCCTACATCATGGCTCCAGCGCATACAGGGGCGTATAATGTTGTACTTTCTAGGCACTCATCTCACCACAATACTCAAGATTTTCCGTTCTCTTACTTGCTAGAGAACGATGGCAAATCCTTTCTTATGCCAGGGGCTGGTTTGCGCAGTTCGGGCACGGCAAGAGACATAGAAAAATGGCAAAACCGAGATAAACGTGAGGGCGAAAAGAAAGATTTAATCAACTTTGAAAAGTGGAATCCTTACATAACCAACAAGATTATAAGGGCAATAGAGATAAGCGAGAAATTGCTTGAAAAAGATATGCCAATCTACACTCACGAGCGTGTGAGAATCACCTCTGCTATGCTACGTCGTGGTCTTCAGAACTACAAAATGGCGCTAAACATAGCTCTTGGAAATGCGCTTGAAAATAAAGCTGAGCTAAGCGATTACGGCACGGGCGAGTGGATAGACATGGCAGGAATGTATGCACCAAAAGAGTTAATTGACAGCCTTGAAATCGAAACTTTAGAGCAATTTCACGAGGAGCTAAGAAATATCTTTATGAGCTACAACGTTTACTCTTATACCTGGGCACTTGACAAAGTAAAAGGCCAAGATATAGACCAAATCATCGCTCAAAGCAAAAGCGATAGTGAGGCTCTTAGTAAAATAATCGAGTCTGATATTAAATCAGACAGTTCGGCATTGATGATGACAGGATACGGCATAGACGAAAGCGATAATGAACTGAAAACCAGAGACTTTAAACAAGTTAGAAATTTAGAATAACACTATGATAGCAAAAAAATATTTTCCTCTTTTAGCCTTATTTTTAATGTTTTCTTTTGGCACTTTTGCGCGCACAGAGTTTGTTAGCTACGACATTAAGGAGCTTGCAAAACAAGACAAAAGAGCTGAAAATAAACATTACCACGCTTTAGAATTTACACAAACAAAAGAGGGCGAAAAAACAATTTTTAATAGCACTTTAGATCTTACTATCAACAATTTAGACCGTGAGACTTTCTTAAGAATGGAGGGTCTGCCTACATTTACTTTGTTCATAAATAATCGCGCCGTGAGTAGTGGCTCTGACAGCAAACAACTATCTGAATTTAACATTACGCCCCAGGTCACTAACGGAAAAAACAGCATAAGAATAGAATATACACCAGATGAAAACATAGAAAGATTTGAGGCAGAGAAACAAAATTTCACCCTCAAAAACTGCTATGTTCACTCTCAGCCCAAGGTTAGAATCAAGGACTACAAAGTATATTTCACTGCCGACTCTCTATCTAAAAACGATGCTATTATAAACATAGAAGTCACTCTGTCAAATAGTTACAATTCCACCGAAGCACCTATGCTAGGCTATGACATTTACACCCCCCAGGGCAAACAATGCTATTACAACCTTAGAGAATTAAAAATAAACGCTCAGAGTGAGGATATAATAATCTTCTCAGACAAGATAGCTAACGTGCAACAAAATCCTTGGAGCACATCATCGCCCAAGCTATATAATATTGTGCTTTACCTGCGCAAAGGAGACGTTATCAGCGAATATATCAACTTAAATATAGGCTACAAAGACTTCTCTATCAACAAAGATTCCAAGCTCGTAGCCACAAAATACAACGCTATCAAAGATGCCAAAACGAGCCAAAACGAGCTCGCTAAACTCAAAAAACAAGGTATCAACACCCTGTCGGTGAGCCATCCTCAACCTTATTGGTTTTATGATTTGTGCGACAAAATGGGCTTTATGGTAATAGATCAAGCCAACATAAATTGTGAGTTTGAGCGCGATAATCTTAAACGTGGAGGCACACCATCTAACGACCCAAAAGTTCAGGATTTATACCTTGAGCGAGTAGAAAAACTCTACGCTAGGGGCAAAAATCACACCTGCATAGTAGCATTCTCGCTAGGGGGCGAGAGTGGAAACGGAATAAATATGTACAAAGCCTACAAACTTTTAAAGCAGCTAGACCCTTCACGCCCAGCGCTTTACCCTGATGCCAAAGGTGAATGGAACAGCGATTTTGAATTTCCAACACTAAAATAGCTTACCTCGTGAATATAGAATTTATAGTTGTTGGCAAGACCGATTTAAAACAAGTAAGTGAGCTTGTAGAAATGTATGCAAAGCGCATAAATTTCTACCTAAAGTTCAATATCACCACCCTGCCCGATTTAAAAAACACAAAAAACCTGTCCGTTGAGCAGCAAAAAACCCAGGAGGGAGTAATGCTACTAAAAAACTTTAATGACAGTGATTTTGTTGTGCTAATGGACGAGAACGGCAGGGAATTTAGCTCCGTAAAATTTGCTGATTATCTAGAAAAAAAGATGTTGGCCAGCACCAAACGACTATGTTTTGTGATAGGAGGCCCCTACGGTTTTAGCCCTGAGGTATATGCTCGCGCCAACGATAAAATCTCGCTTTCAAAGATGACTTTCTCGCACCAAATAGTAAGAGCTCTGTTCTGTGAACAGCTATACAGAGCCCTGACAATCATAAAGGGTGAGCCTTATCACCACCAGTAAAATATATAAGTATTGCCCTATAACGTGCGAGGGGCAGCTAAATACTTTTAGCCACCCTTAGCAAAATATGAATGGATTAACTCTATCCTATAACTGACAGTAATCATCATATCTGCTGAGCACCCTGTCAACAAAGTTTAGAGTCTCATTACTGCCCGAAAAGCTACCATACCATACCACTTCATCTTCGTGATATTCTGGGCTAGCTTTCTTAGTTAGATACACTGCAACATCATCCCATGAATTAGGGTTTGCACCATATTTTCTAGCTAAACGACGAGCATCTTGCACGTGACCATAACCTCCGTTATAACAAGCCAAGATTATACTTGTTTTGTCTTTAGAAGAAGTTGAGGCAGGCAATTTCAGCATTTTTTCTAATTTTGCGAGTAATTTCACTCCAAGTGTCACATTGATTTCAGGTTTTACAACCTCCTCAAAATCAACATTAAATTCGCGAGCTACGATAGGCATAATCTGCATTAAACCCGTAGCCCCAACTCTAGAGATAGCGTTAGGATTAAAGCGCGATTCATGATAAGCAATAGCTGAGATAAATCTCCAATCGTGCCCTAGCTCCATTGAAACGCGTTTGATAAGCTCATCGTAATCTGAGATACGAGGCTCACTAACACTCGAGAATAAATCCTCTACTTCTAAATTATTAGACAAGAATAGAGGTGTAAAAATTTGAGTATAAGAGTTAGCAAATAACTCATCTACCATGTTTTTTTCTGAAATTCTCACAACACTTTGTGTTTTAGTTGAGAACTTCGCTTGCGATGCAGATGCGTGCATCAACGTGTTTGTGTTTCGACCACTTAATAAAGACGTGAAAAGAACGACAACCGTAAATCTTACGATTTTTTTAAACATAATTTATAACTTTCTGGGCAAGAACTTGTGGCTAACAATGCTAGTCATAAAAGCTCCAAGAAATTCCGAATTTGAGTATGCGTTCATTTTGTGGATAATGTAAAACACTAAAATAATTACGCGAATCAAATAAGCTCTCGTTCAAGTGCGAATACTTAACCAAAATTCTCATACGCTTCCATTTTGCATTAACAAAAGCATCGACTGTTGGATAATCTCCTACTAAGGTTGATGTTTGGTTATAAAACTGCGCAGTTGCAGGGTTATAACCATGAGCATAATAAGCTGTGTTGTAGCGACAATCAAAACCTGCTTGAACGCGCAACACGTTTTTAACTACATTAAACTCATAATAGTAAGATAAAAATGCACTTGCTAGAGGAACTGGAACAACTTCTTGAGCCGTACTCCATTGTAGCAATACCCGATGGTTGAAGTGAAATCCTTTAATTTGGAAATCCTTATGAAGATAAATACCAGACACGACAACTGTTTCATCGCTTTGTACAGCTATGCTAGATGAGTTGTAGTAAATTTTGTTAATTACTGCACTCATGTTAGCGCCAATTTCCAGACCCAAACTAGGGCAAGAAAGCGAGGCATCAATACGTGTCTCATTCTCCTTTTCAAAGGAGTTTGACCACTTATAGTGGTTAGAGAAATAGTTTTCGCTCCAATAATCTGGCGTACTCAACTCCTGAGTAAAACCAGCCTTGAGCGAAAAGGTGTGTCGTAAAATTCGAGGATTTAGCCTAAGGTTAGCCCCAAAACTATAATCCTGACTTTTATATCCTGCTGGGTGATACTGCAAATTTGCATCCCAACTTAAAAATTTCTTAATTTTTCCTTCTATCGAGCCATATACATAATAGCTCATTTCATTTACCCCGTCTGTATTACCTGTTTGATACTGGTCTATGTTGAATTGATAATAATGGTTATAATCAACCCCTATACCTGCATTTATCAAGCCCACAACTCCATTACGACTCCAGGGCTGAAACTGCATAAATAGTTTATTAGAGATAACAGACTGAAACGTTGAATCACTTGTCTCGCTGGCATTGACATACCAATTCTCATAAAATCCGTCAACCGTATTTTCTTTGGTATCTGTATAATTTCTACGCATTCTGGTGTACTCAAAACTATGGCCAAAATAGATAGAAGTTTTATCAGCTATGGAGTTATCATAGACTGTCATCCTTGAAAAAGGTATGGCATAAGACTGCACCACATAGTAAGTATTATTTTTTATGACATTACGAGCATCCTCCAAGTTTACTGGCACGTTATAAGTGATTTCAAAAATAGTGTCCGTAATATCAGAATCGTTTTGCACCCCACCATTCTCCTTAACATTAATAGCGTTGTAAATATAACCAGCGTGCAAAGAATAACGCTTGCCCGTGTGAGAGAACGAAGCCGAAAGGCTCTTAGCCCTAGCTACCTGCCATGTGTAAATACCACGCGTACCACGGCTTTTGTAGTCTATATTAAAGCCTGTTGAGGGCGAGATATTTTGAGCGTGCGTGATTGCGAAGTTCTCTTCTCTATATTTTGTTTGTCCAGCCGAAAGGTAGTTAAAACGAGTGTACATTCGCTTGGTGTTGAAATAATCAGCCGTAGAAGGAGTCACAAAATAACTTTTATAAGCATTTACCATGCTGAAATCATCCACAGCACGAGCTCTACGCATATAGTTTAGTGGATAAGTTGCGCCCCCAAGGTTACCCAAAAAGGCATCACCAACGTCTTCTTTCAAGAATTCGTAGTCCACTTGGTTCATGTAAAGCGCCGTGTCTATATCTATGAAATTGATTTTATTTTCAAACAAATTTACATTCCATGCAAACGCTCCTCTAATTTGCAGAGAGTCTGGAATAAGATAAGATTCTAGAGGTTTACGCTCTTTTTTCTTCAAAGAATCAGGCACTTCCTCTCTACCTGGGCCCTGATTATCAAAGAAAGGATTGGCATCCTCCGGTTTTTCATCTTGACCTGGCAAAGTAGCCTGAGCATAAACATCACCAGAGCAAAGAACAAGAAGAATTGTTCCTAAAAGCGCAAATATATTTCTAAAAATCTGTTTGTGCATTCTTAAAGTTTAAGCCTTTAGTTAACTAAAAACGGTGCAAAGGTAATACAATTTTCTTAAAATCAAGAATTTATAACCAAAACAAGCCTTTTACACCTACTTTTTAGATAATAATGCACTAATATACGAGATTAGTATGTAGAGCATGATAATAAATGGGATAGCGACTATCTTAAATACTAGCATAGCCACCAAAGACACAACTAAGAAACTGTATCTTAGGGCGTTATCTTTAAGTGAGAAATTTTTAAATTTAAGTGCAAACATCACATTATTGCCCACTAATAAAGCTGCTAAACAAGCCCCCACGCCCAAAACATAGTAGGGATTAACAGCAAACATCCCCTCAGCAAAAAGATAGCCCGACGAACTTACAAACAAGGTTGCTGCCGGAGTTGGCAGGCCTATAAACTCCTCGCTTTGGCGCGTATCTACATTAAATTTTGCGAGTCTTAATGCCGAAAATAAAGTGATAATAAACACAGCAGGAACAAACCTCTCGTCACCCATAGATTGGCTGTAAATCACATATAAAATAGCCCCGGGAGCAAGCCCAAAACTAACCATATCTGCCAGAGAATCAAGTTGTTTACCCACCTCAGAGTAGCTCTTTAAAAGGCGAGCTGCAAACCCGTCAAAAAAATCAAAAACGGCCGAGAGAATAATAAGCCAGAAAGCCATTTTTAAATCCCCATCCCTAAAGCAATACATCACAGCCATAGAGCCACACAAAAGATTCAGCAGAGTTAAAAAATTGGGAAAGGTAAATAGCTTGATTTTCATTGAGGATAATTTTATTTTATTACAAAGATATAAAAATCTCATGGTTTTAGCAAACTAGTATTGCGAGTAACAGAAAAATTTACGATATTTGTATTTAAGAAATATATGACAACTATGGATAATAATAAATATTGTGTGATAATGGCTGGTGGCATAGGCAGTCGTTTTTGGCCTGTGAGTAGGAGCTGTATGCCTAAACAATTTTTGGATATTTTAGGCCTTGGCAGGACTTTTATCCAGCTAACTTATGATAGATTTTCGTCTATTATACCTGCCGAAAATTTTTATGTTGTAACCAACCTTGCCTACAAAGATCTTGTCAAAGAGCAACTCCCATTAATCAAAGAAGAAAACATACTTCTCGAACCACTTGGTCGCAACACAGCACCTTGCATAGCTTACGCAGCTTTCAGAATCAAGGCCGTTAATGCTCAGGCAGAGATGATAGTTACTCCAGCCGATCATCTTATTATCATGCAAGATGAGTTTCACAAGGCAATTACCCAAGCCTCTGATTTTGTCAAAAACAACCACGACGCTCTAATGACCATAGGCATCAAGCCCACACGTCCCGACACGGGCTATGGTTATATACAAGTGGAGAGCCAAGATAAAATCAGCAAGGTGAAAACATTTACCGAAAAACCTAAGGCTGAAATGGCCAAAATCTTTATGGATAGTGGCGAATTTATGTGGAACGCCGGCATATTTATATGGAAAGTTAGCAGCATACTCAAAGCCTTAGAAGAATACCAACACGAGACCTACTCCATATTTAATGCTATATCTGAGCACTACAATACTCCCCAAGAACAAGAGGCCATAGGCAAAGTTTACTCGGAGTGTCGCCCCATATCCATAGATTTCGGTGTTATGGAAAAAGCTCAAAACGTGTATGTGCTTTGCAGCGAATTTGGCTGGTCTGACATAGGCACTTGGGTAGCACTTTACCAACATTCTCAAAAAGACGAAAAAGGCAATGTTGCGCCTAAAAAATTCTTGCCCTACCAAACAAGCGATTGCATAGTCAAAGCACCTGACGACAAACTAGTTGTGATTCAAGGACTCGAAGACTACATAGTAGTTGACACCGAGGACACACTTATGATATGCCCCAAGAAAAACGAGCAAAACATCAAACAATACATAGACGATGCGCGCTTTAATGATTATAAAGACCACATCTAGAGACACAAAATGTTAGAGAAGCTCTATAAAATATTTACCCTCCATAGAAAAATCTCGACCGACAGTCGCAAGATAGAAAAAGATTCTATATTTTTTGCACTCTCGGGCGAGAATTTCAACGGCAATCGTTTTGCACAAGACGCCCTTGACAAGGGTGCTGTGTGCGCTGTTATCGACGATGCCACTTACCTTAAAGACGAGCGATATATTTTGGTCGATAACACTTTAACTACCCTGCAAGCTCTAGCAAATTATCATCGCAACACGCTCAACATACCCGTTATAGCCATAAGTGGCTCAAACGGCAAAACCACAACCAAGGAACTTCTTGGCGCAGTTTTAAGCCAAAAATTCAAAGTAAAATCAACCATAGGCAACCTAAATAATCACATAGGAGTGCCTCTAACTCTGCTAAATATCACCCCTGAGGACGAGATAGCAATTATTGAAATGGGTGCATCTCACGGAGGAGAAATTGAGCTACTTTGCCAAATCGCCATGCCCAATTTTGGTCTGCTAACCAACGTTGGTCGCGCCCACCTAGAGGGCTTTGGAGGCGAAGAAGGCGTAAAAAAAGCCAAGGGTGAACTCTACGATTTTTTAGAAGCTAATTTAGGCAAAGCTTTCTTTAGGGAGGACGATGCTACAATAAGCCAAATGATAGCGCAAAGACCTAAGCTAAAGACCCTGGCCTACACCAGCTCCGAGCCCATACCCGAGAATCAATTAGTTGGTAGTTACAATAAATTTAACGTAGCCGCAGCCGTATGTGTAGGTCGCTACTTTGGAATTAGTGAGGAGCAAATCACCCAAGCAATAGAGAATTATACACCCACCAATAATCGCTCGCAAAGAACTAATACAGAGCTAAATAGCCTTATCATAGATTGCTATAACGCCAATCCTTCGAGCATGGAAAGTGCGCTTGAAAACTTCAAAACAGAGCAGGGTGAGAACAAAATTGTGATTCTAGGTGATATGTTTGAGCTAGGCGAATTTTCTAGCTTTGAGCACCTAAAAATATTGACCACACTCGAAACAATAGGCATCAAAAAAGCTATCTTAGTTGGCAAAAATTTTATAGAAGTAGCTGGGGATTACAAGCCCAAAAACTACTCTTTAAGCTACTATGAAAACTGCGAAAAGACGAAAGAAAACCTAAATATCAAAGACTCATTAATACTACTAAAAGGCTCACGAGCTACCCACCTCGAAGAGCTAATCAAACATTTATAAACTCATGAAAAAATTAATTATTTTTGACTTTGACGGCACGCTTGTAGACAGCGTAGGAGGACTAGCTGCGGCAGTAAATTACGCACTCAAAGAAATGGGCTTCCCCACACATAGCAAAAATACTATACAAGGATTTATAGGTAACGGAATACTCTCGCTTGCCCAAAAAGCCCTGCCAAAGGACAAGCGCAAGCCCGAGATATTAAACGAGACAAAAAATATTTTCCTTAAATATTACGACGCACACAACACCGACGAAAGCTACCCTTATCCTGGCATCACACAAATGCTAGAGGCTCTAATCGAAAAGGGTTATATGATAGCCGTAGCATCTAACAAATACCACGCTGCCACCGTGTCTATGGTCGCTCACTTTTTTCCCGATATAAAATTCACGTGCATCTTAGGCCAAAGAGAGGGTGTAGCCGTTAAGCCCGACCCTACTATCGTGTTTGATGTAATGAGCGCGTGTAAGATTAGCGACAAAGACCAAGTTTTATATGTTGGTGACTCAGATGTAGATATGAAAACAGCTCACAACGCTGGTGTTGATGCCTGCGCTGTGAGCTGGGGATTCACTTCAAGAGAAATCCTAGAGAGTCTTTCTCCTAAATATATCGTTGATTCTGCTGAGCAGTTTCAAACTATTATTTAGCTTTATAAGCTAATTCTGCGATTCTATCAATAAATTCATCGGCAGGACTTCCTCCTACCATAACGCCTACTCTTTCGCCTTTACTATTAATTAGCAAAAAGGTTGGGTAGGCTCTCACGCCATATTTTCTAGCTAGTTCCACGCCCTCGCCTTTTTCTGCATCAATTTTTGCATTGATAAAATTAGCGTTGAAGTACTCACCAACAGCAGCATCTGTAAACACATTATTTGCCATATATTTACATGGCCCACACCACTCGGCGTAGATATCCATAAAGATTAATTTGTCGCTTGCCTCAGCTTTTTTTAACAAGCTAGCAAAATTTCCTGTTTCAAATTTGATACCCTCTTGAGCACTAGAGGCAGCCACTAGCGCAAAGAAAAACGCACATACTAAAAGTAATTTTTTCATAATTTTTATTTTATATTAATTTTTTTCAATTTTTGTGCCACCCTCTTTTTCTTTGGTCGATAGCAAACCACACGCTGCGCCTATATCCTCGCCACGTGATGAGCGCAAGGTAGTCATAATTCCTTTAGAAGTTAGAGCATCACGGAATTTTATTATCCTATCAAGCTCGGGCGAATAAAATTCTGAGCCTGGAATACGGTGAAAACGAATGATATTTATCCTGCATTTTAGCCCATTAAGTAGTCTACACAGCTCTTTTATATGCTCTTTAGAGTCGTTTATATTCTCTAACAAGATATACTCAAAACTCACCCTACGTTGGTGCGAAAAATCATATTTTTTCAAAAGTTCCACCACCTCACTTATAGGATTACTAGCCTCCACAGGCATAATTTTTCTGCGCTGCTCACCAAAAGGATTATGCAAACTAACTGCCAAATGCACAGAGGTATTGTCCAAAAAAACCTTTAGTGGTTTAATCATCCCACAAGTTGACAAAGTAATTCGCGAGGGCGACCACCCATAACCCCAAGGCGAGGTAAGTATCTCAAGCGAGCGCATTACCTCATCTAAATTATCCATAGGCTCGCCCATGCCCATATACACAAGATTTGTTAATTTCTCACGCTCAGGCAACATAGCGATTTGATTAAGTATCTCGCCCGAAGTTAAGTTGTGTTGTAGGCCTTGCTTACCTGTCATACAAAATTCACAACCCATTCTACAACCAGCCTGCGAGGACACACACAAAGTTGCGCGCTCTTTATCGGGTATGTAAGCACTCTCTATTGCCCAGTCTTTGAGTGTTGGGAATAGGTATTTTTTTGTGCCGTCTTTTGAGATGCTTTCTTTAATAAAGGGGATGAGGCCGAAGTTAAAATTTTGTTTAAGTGTCTCACGATTTTTAGCCGAGATATTTGTCATTTGATCAAAATCTTTGACGCCTTTTTTGTAAAGCCACTCGGTAATTTGCTTGGCTGTAAACTTTGGCATACCAAGCCCTGTTACTATTTGTTGAATTTCGTTTAAAGTAGAGCCAAAGAGTTGATTCATATCAAAAAATTAGGTTAAAAATCGGCACAATTGTTACAAACATAATAAATTTTCCTAATATCTCATTAAATTCTTCAACTTATATTTTTTTTCTATATTTTTTTTCTATATTTGTAGGGTGTAACTACAACCCAACTAAAGAAATAACGTTAATATTCAAAAAATATGGAAATCAAAAAGACACCAAAGGCTGATTTACAAAACAAAAGAGCTATGTTTTTAGAGATAGGACTTATCCTATCTTTAGCTTTGGTAATAGCAGCATTTAGCTGGAGCCAAAAAGAAAAAACGGTGGAAATTCTTGAAACTACTGAAGTTCTTGTCGAAGAAGAAATCATTGAGATTACTCGTCAAGAAGAAATGAAACCACCAACTCCAATCAAACAAACCATCACCGTTGTATCTGATATCATCAACGTGGTAAAAGATGAAGTTGAAATCAAAGAAGAGATTGACTTTGCAGAGTTTAATGAAGACGATATCTTGGTAGAAGATGCAACAGTATCTGAGGGTGAGTATGTCGAAGACGTGCCTTTCATGATAGTTGAGGAAATGCCTAGCTTCCAAGGAGGTGACGTTAGTAAATTCCGTGCTTGGGTTATGCAACAGTTGGTTTACCCTTCTATCGCTCAAGAAAACGGTATTCAAGGTGCTGTTACAGTATCTTTCGTAATTGAGAAAGACGGCGCGCTAACTAATATCACAGTGTTAAGATCTCCAGACCAAGCTCTTTCAAACGAAACTATCCGTGTGCTTAAGAAATCACCTAGATGGACAGCTGGTAAACAACGTGGTAGTGCAGTGCGTGTGAAATTTAATATACCTATTATCTTTAGAATCAACTAGTCAATAGATATTAGTTTTACAACATAAGAGGGTGACTAATAAGCATTCATCTGCTGCCTTCTAGCTTTTCATTTAAAATACTCGTTTACCATTAAGTAAACTCCGTTTTTAAATGAAAATCAGAGCGTTGCACCTAAATACTTATTAGCCACCCTTATTAAAGCGTAAAGGGAGCAACTAACATTCAACAAGTTAGCCACTCCCTTGTTAACTTTATTTTTTAATGGAAGACAAACAAATCAAAATAACAGAAAGAGCTGTCCTTGTTGCCGTAAACAGAGACTCTCAGGCTATGGAACAAACTTACGAATACCTTGACGAGCTAGATTTTCTGGCTGAAACAGCAGGTATTCAAACAGTTAGAAACTTTACTCAGCGTCTACCTCAACCTAACTCGCGTACTTTTGTTGGGCCAGGTAAGTTGCAGGAGGTAAAAGATTACATAGATGAGCAGGAGATAGACATAGTTATTTTTGATGACGAGCTTTCGCCTTCACAAACCAGAAATATTGAGCGCGAATTGCAGTGTGAAGTTTTGGATAGAACCAGCCTAATTTTAGGAATTTTTGTGCAACGTGCCACTACGGCCTATGCCAAAACCCAGGTTAAACTAGCCCAATTAGAATATATGCTACCTCGCCTAACGGGTATGTGGACTCACCTTGAAAGACAAAGAGGAGGCACAGGAACTCGTGGTGGAGCAGGTGAAAGAGAGATAGAAACCGATAGACGTATTATACGCTCTAGCATCACAAAACTTAAGGAGGAGCTCAAAAAAATAGACCGTCAAATGGCTATCCAACGAGGTAATCGTAGCCATTTAGTTAGGGTCTCTCTTGTGGGTTACACCAACGTTGGCAAGAGCACAATTATGAACTTAATTTCTAAAAGCGAGGTATTTGCCGAGAATAAACTGTTTGCAACCCTAGACACCACCGTGCGCAAAGTTGTGTTTGATAATCTTCCTTTCTTGCTTTCTGACACTGTGGGCTTTATTCGTAAACTACCTCACCAGTTGGTCGAGTCGTTTAAATCTACCCTTGACGAGGTTCGCGAGGCTGATTTGCTGCTTCACGTAGTTGATATTTCTCACCCTAATTTTGAGGATCAGATAGCTGTGGTTAAACAAACTTTGGTTGATATAGGCGCAGGCGACAAACCTGTATTTTTGATTTTCAACAAGATAGACGCATACAAATACACCCCACAAGATGAGGATGATTTGAGCGAACCTACCAAAGAAAACATATCACTAGAGCAAATGAAATCTAGCTGGATAGCAAGCGCTAACACGCCCTGCATCTTCATCTCGGCCATAGACAAAACCAACATAGACAAACTACGCCAAGATATTTATGGCATGGTTAGAGAGATACACAGTGGGCGTTATCCGTTCAATAATTTCTTATACTAAAAGAGCGACTAATAAGCATTCATCTGCTGCCTTCTAGCTTTTTTATCAAAATACTCATTTACTTCAAGTAAACTCC
>JAWXTK010000009.1:0-68609 GCA_044433645.1 Rikenellaceae bacterium
AAATTTGAGCCTGGCTCCGATTTGTTTCGCCTTTTCTTATGTCCCTATAGTTTCTTGACCTCAATTCAGTTGCATTTGCAGGTTGAATTCAGCTAGTATAAACTCATAGGGGGGGGTCTTAAAAATTTATATGTTTTTAATGAATGCTCGTCGTCTTTTTATTTTTTGATTTTCAATATCTTGCCACTGATTCTGCATTTTAAGATTCACTTCAAGCTCGGGATTACTTTCGGCATAACGATATCCATTTGAGTTGAAAGAATTTATTATATTACTGAATAACAGCGCACTAACTCCTTTGTTTTGATACTCAGGCTTCACTGCCATAAGCAATAATTCCACCGTGTTGTTCTTACCTTTTAAGGCCTTTAACAAATGGATAAAACCAAATGGGAAAAGTCTTCCCCTGGATTTTTGCAAAGCCTTAGCTATAGACGGCATACCAACTGCCATGCCCACCAAATCATCATTTGAGTCAACAACCAAAATCAAATTATTTAATTTCAACATAGGCAAATACAGCTTAACATAGTGCTGAATTTGTCGCTCACTCAGTGGCGAATAACCATAAAGCGTATCGTAAGCCTCATTAACTAGCTTAAATAATTTTTGGCCGTAATCTCGGGCTAATTTTTTGCGCGAAGTATAGTTTAGTGTCCTAAGACTAAACTTTTTGGATACTATCTCACTTACACGGTTGTGGCGCTCGGGCACTTGCTCTGGTATGGTAATTAAATACTCCACCCAATCGGCTTCTTTAGCAAAACCTAGGCGCTCTAATTGCTTGGGATAATACTCGTGATTGTAAATCGCAACCATAGTGCCTATCTTATCAAAACCCTCAACCAACATACCCTCGGGGTCCATATCTGAAAATCCAAGAGGCCCATTTATTTGATTCATGCCCTTAGATTTACCCCAATTTTCAACAGCCGAAAAAAGCGCATCCACAACCTCATTATCATCAATAAAATCCACATAACCAAATCTAACTCTCTCCCTTTTCTCTCTATTGTTAACCTGATAATTTATGATACCCGCAATTCGCCCAACAGCCTTGCCTCCCTTAAATGCCATAAAAAATTTAGCCTCACAAAAGTCAAAAGCAGGATTCTTTTTGGGGTTAAGTGTTATCAAATCATCGCTAAGCAATGAAGGGATATAATATTTATTTCCCTTATAAAGTTTGTTGGGAAATTTGATAAATCTTTTGAGCTCTTTGCGCGTTTCTACACTTTTTATCAACACTTTCATCTGGCTAAGGTAGATATTTTATTTTGAAAATGGTACAAAAAGTTCGGAATTCTGCTCTATCCACAGCGATACGCCGTCCTCATCATTAGAAAGTGTTAACTCATCTGCTGCATCTTTAACCTCTTGTTGCGCATTAGCCATTGCTACTCCACAACCAGCAAATTTTATCATAGACATATCGTTAAATCCGTCTCCAAAAGCCACCATTTCATCAGCCCGAGCACCAATAATTTTGAGCAATCTATCGAGCGATTGCGCCTTATCAATATCAAGAGGAACAAGCTCTAAGAAGAAAGGCTCAGAACGATAAATACTCATTTTTGTGTTATATTTTTCGAGTAAATTTTGCTCCAAAGCAACGACTTTTTCACCTTCACCAACTGCCAAGCATTTTGGCAATGCGTATTTTACTTCTTCAAGAAAAGATTCGACTTCCCTAATAGGCATTTTGTTTAAAAATGATTCATGTTGTGCGTATTTATCTTGCGCATTTTCGCAGAAAATTTCAGCATCTTTATAACTAAGTAAAGTGCAACCAAATTCTTTACTTGCGCAGTATAAAGGCTCTATTAATTCATCGGGCAAAACTGTTTCAAAAATATTTTTACCCGTTTTGCAATCCACTATTGTTCCTCCGTTAAAAGATAGGACATACCCACCAAAAAAATCAAGTTTTAAACTTTTTGCAAGTGGCAAAATTCCATAAGTTGGTCGGCCAGAAGCTAGGATAATTTTTACGCCCTTCTGCTGAATTTTAATTAGCGTGTTTTTGTTATTTTCTGAAAGTTCTTTTTTAGAATCTGTGAGAGTTCCGTCTAAATCTAGAACTATAATTTTGTAGTTTTTGCTCATAATTATTTAAGTGTTATTGCATCTATTTTCGCAAGTTGTTCTGGTGTAAAATACTCAGAATTTACAGCTTCAATATTCTCTTTTATTTGCGCAACAGAGCTAGCTCCTATAACTAACGAAGACACTCTAGAATCGCGAAGTGCCCAGGCCAGCGCCATTTGAGAAAGCTTCTCGTTTCGCTCTTTTGCCACTTGATTTAATGCTAAAATTTGCGCTCTTTTTTCTGGAGTAATTGCATCTTTAGTTAAAAAAACTGACTCGCTTGCAGCCCTAGAATCACTAGGTATATCAACTAAATATTTATCCGACAAAAGCCCCTGAGCCAAGGGAGAAAAAGCCACAACACCTGAGCCTTTTTCATCAGCTAAAGCCAAAGACTCTCTCTCTAACTCCCTATCAAACAGACTATAACGAAACTGACTTACTAAACAAGGCACTTTTGCCTCAGAGAGTAAATCATACAACTCCAAAGCCTTAGTGGGTGGGTATTTTGAGATGCCTATATACAATGCTTTGCCACTTCTAACTATATCTATCAGCGCCTGTGCAGTTTCGCAAATTGGAGTCTGCTCGTCATAACGATGAGTATAAAAAATATCAACATAATCTAAGCCCAAACGAGCTAAACTTTGGTTAAGACTGACGATTAAATGTTTGCGCGAAGAGTTACCTCCAAAGGGCCCCTCCCACATTTCATGACCTGCCTTAGTTGAAATCAAAATCTCGTCTCTAAAGGGCATTAAACCCTCGCGTAAAATCTTAGCAAAAGTGAGTTCCCCAGCGCCAGGTTCAGGCCCGTAGTTATTCGCCAAGTCAAAATAATTTATACCATTATCAAACGAAAAATATATCATGTTTTTGGCATTACAAAAATCACAATTTGTTCCAAAATTATGCCATAAACCCAGCGCAATTTTAGGCAATAACACACTACTTTCGCCGGCCCTATTATACTGCATTTTTGAGTAACGATCTGAAGAAGGAATATAACTCATAATATGAAAATTTTTAACGATTTTTAAGCAAATGAAATGAATCTGTAATACAATTTGGCAACTCTTGTTTGTAATGAGTTACAAGTATTAATGTTTTGTTTTTGCGCTTGCAAAATGCCTCGATTACATCCAAAGCCAAGCGCCTATTTCTCATATCAAGCCCGTGCAAGGGCTCATCTAAAATCAATAATTCAGGATCTTTTACAAAAGCCCTTGCAAGCAAAACCAAACGTTGTTCACCACTAGAAATTCGCATGAAATCTCTGTCCTTAAGCTCTAAAATTCCGAACATATCCATCCAAAATTCACACACTTTAACATCTTCATCCTTCATGCGTTTATACAAGCCCACCGTGTCGTGCAAACCACTCGCCACTATCTCTATGCAAGGCGCACTCACCAAATACGAACGGTGCATCTCGGGGCTAACATAGCCTATATGAGCCTTGATATCCCAAATACTTGCATCGACCCCACGCCTAAGGCCAAACAGCGTGATATCGCATGCATAACCCTGAGGATTATCAGCGCAAACAAGGCTCAAAAGAGTAGATTTTCCTGCTCCATTCTCGCCACTAAGCGCCCATTTCTCACCACGATTTATCCTCCACGACAAATCTTTTAAAATCACATATTCACCATAGCGAATTGTGATATTATTTATCTTGATTATCCTCTGGGAATCTTTCGCACGCGTGTCGTTTTCGGACAAGTCAAATATTTGTTTCTGCTTTTGTTGTGGCAACACACTCTCATAAATTTCATGCTCTTTGGCAAGAAAATCCTCGCGCGCGAGTTTGGGCAAACACACCCTATTTTTTATCTCAACTACGTGAGTTATAAACTCGGGCAACTCATCAGTTTTGGACAATACCAAAATAACTTGCAGCGAAGTTTGCGTAGTCAACAATTTTAACAAATCCTGCAACTGAGTACGCGTTGCAGCATCAAGACCTATGAAAGGATTTTCTAAAACAAGTATCTTAGGCGCGCCCAGCAAAGCCTTAGTTAATTGCAATTTGCGCAACTCGCCCGAGCTAAGTAAGATAAGCTGTTTTTCTAACATTGGGCCTATATTAAACAACTCGAAAAGTTGATTTTTAAGCTCTGTATCATTGCTTTTAGGCAGAGAATCTTTGACCAAAGGCTGAGAATCTCTATCCATGCTATTCCACCTTTGCTGATGATAATAATTTTTATCGCCTGCACCATAGGAATCACGAAAAGCGATGTGTTTTATATTGTCACTCACCCAAGGCGATGCATCTTGACCAAAAAAATATTTTATCCCCTCGCCCTTTAATGGTTCTTCTCCCGTAATCATGCTCACTAGCATACCCTTGCCCGAAGCATTTGCACCCATGATAGCTAACTGCTCACCATGGGCAATATTTAAATTAACTGCTTCTCTAAAAAAGGGTTTGCCAACTCTTGGCACTCCATTTGTAATCTCTACTATGTTCATTAATTTGCTAGAATTGTTATATCTAGACAAACTTAGTTCATGATAAGCAAAACTCCAAATTTCTGAACTGATTTTTTTGACCCCCTTTATAAAGATAAGCACTCTTAAGAATTTTCTAGAGAGTGCTTATTGTATTTTTTAAGGTGGTTTTGTTATTTTTTTGTATATTTTTGGAAAAATAAAAAATAAATTTTTACCTTTGCCTTTGGATTAAAAATTTTTAAGCTAATGAACACTATACTAAATACATATTCTTGGCGCAACTTACAACAAACTCAGTGGTAAGAACGCAGAACTCGTATATATATATTTAGCAGAAATATAAAAGAACAAAAAGAGCCTGTCGTGATTACGACAGGCTCTTTTTAGGTTAAGAAAAAAAATACAAAAATCATATAAAAACATGGAAAGTTTTCAAGTAGACAAAGAAGGATTTTATGGAGAATTTGGGGGCGCATACATCCCCGAGATACTACATAAATGTGTTGAGGATTTAAAAAATGCTTACCTTGATGTTCTTCAAAATCAGGAATTTAAGGATGAATTTATGGGTCTTTTGCGTGACTACGTGGGCAGACCCTCGCCCCTTTACCTGGCTAAAAGATTAAGCCAAAAATATAACTGTAAGATTTATCTTAAACGCGAGGACTTGAACCACACGGGAGCTCACAAAATCAACAATGCAATAGGCCAAGTATTGCTAGCTAAAAAAATGGGTAAAACTCGTATTATAGCCGAAACAGGTGCCGGACAACACGGCGTGGCAACAGCAACGGTATGTGCACTAATGAATATGGAGTGCGTGGTTTATATGGGCAAGACCGATGTTGAGCGTCAAAGCGTAAATGTTGAGAAAATGAAGATGTTGGGCGCAACCGTTTCGCCCGTAACTTCGGGAAATATGACTCTTAAAGACGCTACAAACGAGGCTATACGCGACTGGTGTTGCAACCCTTCAAATACTTATTACGTGATAGGTTCAACCGTAGGGCCTCACCCTTATCCCGACATGGTAGCTCGCCTACAATCGGTAATTAGCGAAGAAATCAAAAAACAACTTAAGGAAAAAGAAGGTCGTGATTACCCCGATTATCTTATGGCTTGCATAGGTGGAGGAAGTAATGCCGCAGGAACAATTTATCACTACATAGATGATAGCCGTGTGCAAATCGTTTTGGCCGAAGCTGGTGGCTTAGGCATAGAAAGTGGCGAATCAGCTGCAACCATACAACTAGGGAAAATAGGCATAATCCACGGATTTAAAACCATATTAATGCAGGATGAGGACGGCCAAATCACCGAACCTTACTCTATCTCAGCAGGACTTGACTATCCAGGCATAGGCCCTATGCACGCTCATTTGGCTAAACAAAAACGCGCCTTGGTTTTGGCTGTAAATGATGACGAAGCTGTTGAGGCTGCCTTTGAATTAACTAAGTTAGAAGGTATAGTTCCAGCTCTGGAATCAGCTCATATTTTGGGCGCACTTTCTAAAATCAAGTTTAACGAAAACGACGTAGTTGTGTTGACAGTATCGGGTCGCGGCGACAAAGATATAGACACATATTTAAGTAGAATGTAAGATGAAAAAGTTTCAATATACAACTGCTCACAAAACCATACTCGGAGATTTACACACCCCCGTAACGACTTATCTCAAACTTAGAGATTTGTTTGCTCAAAGTGCTCTAATGGAGAGTTCAGATTATCATGGGGGCGAGAATAATCGCTCGTTTATAGGTCTTGACCCTGTGGCTAGTGTGGGTATAAATCGTGGGGTTGCAACTTTTAGTTTTCCCGACGGCAGTATAGAGCAAAAAGATATCACAAAGGATTACACCATAGATGTAGCTATTAAAGAATTTTTGGCCAGCTTTGAGGTTAGTGGCGAGTACAATAATTATTGTGGGCTTTACGGTTACACAACTTTCAACGCTGTGCGCTACACCGAGGATATACCTATCAAGGAGAGCTATGATGAGAAAAACGATGCGCCCGACATTTATTATATACTATATAAATATATGATAGTGTTTAATGATTTCCGTAATGACATGGTGTTGGTGGAAATGATTTCTGAGGGCGAAAATAGCGCACTCGACAAAGTTGAAAACGCAATCAACAACAGAAATTATACAACCTATGATTTTGCGCGCGTGGGCGAGACAACAAGCCCATTAACCGACGATGAACACAAAGCAAACATCACAAAAGCCATAGCCCACTGTATGCGTGGCGATGTTTTTCAGATAGTTCTCTCTAGGCGTTTTGTACAGAAATATCGTGGCGATGATTTCAAACTTTACAGAGCTCTTCGCAGTATTAATCCTTCGCCTTATTTATTTTATTTTGATTTCGGAGGCTTTAGAATCTTTGGTTCTTCGCCCGAAACTCACTGCAAAATAGAAAATGGTCGCGCTATTATAGACCCTATCGCAGGCACAACTTATCGCACAGGCGACAAAGCTAAAGACAGCGAATTAGCTCAGGCACTTTTGGCCGATCCTAAGGAAAATGCTGAGCACGTAATGTTGGTAGATTTAGCACGTAATGACTTAAGTAGAAATTGCAGCGACGTTAGAGTTGACAAATACAAGGAGACACAATATTACTCTCATGTGATTCACCTAGTGAGCCGTGTGAGTGGCAGGTTAGACGAGAGTACCGACCCTATCAAAGCATTTATGGACACTTTCCCAGCAGGCACGCTAAGTGGTGCGCCTAAAGTTAAGGCCATGCAACTTATCAGCGAGTATGAACCTCACAGCCGTGGAGCTTATGGTGGTTGCGTAGGTTTTATTGGCCTAAATGGTTCGCTTAATCAAGCAATCACCATACGTACCTTTGTTTCACGTAATAACGAACTGTGGTTTCAAGCAGGTGGTGGAATAGTTGCAAAAAGCGAGGAGGAATATGAACTTCAGGAGATAAACAATAAACTAGGGGCTTTGAAAAAAGCAATAATCATAGCTGAACAATTATAATTATGAAAATAGTCATTATAGATAATTACGATTCATTTACGTATAATTTAAGACACCTATTAGTGGAGTTAGGTGCTGAGGTTGATGTGCTAAGAAACGATAAGTTTAAACTCGAAGAGCTTGAATGTTACGATAAAATAGTGCTTTCACCAGGCCCTGGTATCCCTTCAGAGGCTGGCCTACTTCTAGATGTTATCAAATACTACGCAGGCAAAAAGCCCATGCTCGGAGTGTGCCTAGGCGAGCAAGCCATAGGCGAGTGTTTTGGTGGTGAGCTAACCAATCTAAGCGAGGTTTTTCACGGGGTGCAGACTCCTGCTAAAATCATTAGCGATGATTATATTTTTGATGGTTTAGACAAAAACATAGAGGTTGGCAGATACCACTCATGGGTTGTAGATGCTGATACCCTTCCCCCAACTTTGGAGATTACAGCAATCAGCGATGAGGGTCAAATCATGGCTCTTAGACACAAAGAATACGACATAAGAGGTATACAATTTCACCCTGAATCTATTTTGACTCCCCAAGGCAAAACCATGATAGCTAACTTTTTAAACCACTAACAAATGAAGGCTTTATTAACATCACTTTTTAATCACGAGGAACTAAGCCGCGAGAGTGCAAAAAATCTTTTGCTAGAAATCACCTCGGGCAAATACAACGACATACAAATAGCATCTCTGCTGACAGTGTTTCAAATGCGAGGTGTCAAGGTCGAAGAAATTATAGGCTTTAGAGAAGCTCTACTTTCAACACGTATAGCAACAGATTTAAGTGCTTATGATGCAATAGATATTGTGGGTACGGGTGGCGACGGCAAAGACACTTTCAATGTGTCAACGTGCAGCTGTTTTGTGGTTGCGGCAGCTGGCTATAAAGTTGCTAAGCACGGAAATTATGGAGCTACTTCGGTTAGTGGAGCGAGCACAGTGCTTGAGGGCGCAGGTGTAAAATTCACTAACGAGCGAGATAAATTAATTAAGAGCATGGAAGCGTGTGGCATGGTGTATATGCACGCGCCTTTGTTTAATCCTGCAATGAAATATGTGGCTAATGTGCGCAAGTCTTTGGGAGTTCGCACTATATTTAATTTGTTGGGCCCTTTAGTAAATCCTAGTATTCCTAAATATCAACTTTTGGGGGTTGCAGATTTAGCGCAAATGAGAATTTACACAAGCACTTTCCAAAAACTGGGAATAAATTTCGCCGTCGTAAACAGCCTTGACGGTTACGATGAAATCTCGCTAACCGACGAGTTTAAAGTCTGCACAAATCAATACGAAAAAATCTATAAACCATCCGATTTAGGTTTTAAAACCCTAACTCAAGAGTCGCTTTACGGAGGTGACACAGCCGAAAAAGCTGCTAAGATTTTTTACTCGGTTTTAGAAAACACTTCAACTGAGGCTCAAAAAAATTGTGTATTAGCAAATGCAGCTTTTGCAATTCAAGTGCTTGAACCAACAAAAACCATAGAAGAAACTTTAGCCCTCGCAACAGAGGCCTTGGAAAGTGGCAAATCACTTAGCACATTTAAAAAATTCGTAGAAATCAACCAATGAAAGACGTACTTTTAGAGATAATAGCCAACACAAAAATCGAAGTTGCTCAGCGTAAACAACTGCTCCCCCTTGAGCAGTTAGAACAACAATGCAGTGAGCCAAGAACTAAGATTAGTATGCGCGCAAGTTTAGAGAAATCTTCCTCGGGGATAATCTCAGAATTTAAACGCCGCTCACCCTCAAAGGGTTGGATAAAACAAGAGGGCGTGGCCAAAGACATAACCAAGCAGTATGAAAAAGCTGGGGCATCGGCCTTATCTATTCTAACCGACGAGAAGTTTTTTGGTGGCACAATGCAAGATATTATTTCCTCGCGCGAGGGCTTAGCTTTACCCATAATTCGCAAGGATTTTATTATAGACGAGTATCAAATTTATGAGGCTCGTAAAATAGGCGCAAACGCAATTCTTCTTATTGCAGCAGCCCTCAGCGTAGAGCAATGCGAGTCTTTAGCTAAAAAAGCGCATGAATTAGAATTAGAAGTTTTGTTGGAAGTTCACTCCAAAAGCGAGCTTACTCACGTTAACAAATATGTTGATATGGTAGGCGTTAACAATCGCAACTTAGGCAGTTTCCACACAGATATTCAAAATTCATTTGAGCTTATAGACCACCTCCCCCAGGATGTATTGTTGGTCTCAGAAAGTGGAATTTCAAAACCTGAAACAGTTAAGCAACTTCGCCAGGCTGGGTTCAAAGGTTTTTTAATAGGTGAGAACTTTATGAAAAGTACGCAGCCAGGAAAAGAGTTAGAAAATTTTATAAATGAAGTAATATGTTAATCAAAGTATGTGGAATGCGCGAGAGTGAAAATATTCGCGACGTTGAAATGCTAGGCATAGATCTTATGGGATTTATTTTTTATGCCGCATCACCTCGCTATGTTAGCGAAGTGCCAGATTATTTGCCAACTTCTTGCCAGAGAGTGGGCGTTTTTGTAAACGAAAATTCAGAGAAAATCATAGAAACAGCTAAGCTTTTCAAACTTGATTTTCTGCAACTTCACGGACACGAAACTCCGGAGCAATGCAGCGAATTAAAGGCTCTAGGCTATAAAATAATCAAAGCATTTTCTATCGCAAATACCGAGTCTTTAAAAACAACAAAGGACTATACAAACGCGTGCGACTACTTACTTTTTGACACTTCGTGCCCAGGCTATGGAGGTTCGGGCAAGAGCTTTAATTGGCAAATACTTAAGCAATACAAGGGCAAAACTCCGTTCCTGCTGAGTGGTGGTCTTTCGCTAGAAAATATTTCTTTATTAAAAGAATTTTCGCATCCTTCACTTGCTGGTTACGACCTGAACAGTGGCTTTGAAAACATGCCTGCTGTAAAAAATACTTATGGTTTAAAAACATTTATTAGTAATATCAAAGACAATGAATAGAATAAATAAACTCTTTGCAGAGAAACACAAAAACATACTTTCTATCTACTTTTGCGCTGGCCACCCAAGCTACCAAGGCACAATAAACACAATAAAAACTCTAGAGAGCAAGGGTGTAAACCTAATAGAAATTGGCATACCTTTTAGCGACCCTATGGCAGACGGCGTGGTAATTCAAGATGCAGCCAACAAGGCGCTAAAAAACGGCATGACGCTCAAAAAACTGTTTGCTCAACTTGGTTACGCGAGAGAGCAAGGCGTTGAAATTCCACTTATTTTAATGGGTTACTTAAACCCTATTATGCAGTTTGGTTTTGAGAGTTTCTGTGCTGAATGTGCAAAAATTGGCATAGACGGAGTGATAATTCCTGACCTTCCGTTTAAAGATTACAAGGAGAGCTACGAGGCCGTGGCAAAAAAATATGACATTAGAGTCATTATGCTAATTACGCCCGAAACTTCCCAGGAGCGCATACGATTAATAGACGAAAACACCGACGGTTTTATATATATGGTATCATCGGCAGCGACAACGGGTGCGCAAAAAGATTTTGACCTAAAAAAACAAGAATACTTCAAGCGCATAGATGCTATGAACCTGAAAAATCCTCGCATGATAGGCTTTGGAATCTCAAACAAACAAACCTTTGATGCAGCTTGCCAAAACGCAGCAGGTGCTATCATAGGTAGTAAATTTGTGACTTTGTTAGAAGAGGCTAAGGGAGATGTAGAACTAGCTACGGATAGTTTGCTTAAGGATTTAGGCGTTAAATAATTTGATTTTATGCTTTTAATTTTTTAGCTTTGTTATTATTACAAACTACTAAAACCATTAAAACCATTAAAACGATGAAAAAATTTATCCTATCTCTAGTTGTTGCATTTGCAGCAGTAACTATGGTAAGCGCAGCTCCAGGCGATGTTGACGCACGCGTAAGAACAGTTAACAGACAATCTGGAGGCACACTTTCTGAAGAGCAAATCGAAAAAATTACAGCTCTTATCACAGCAGAAGCAGAAAAAGGCGAAGCAGCTACTCCAGAAGAAAAAGCAGCAAGAAACAAAGCTTTGAGCGAAAAAATCAACGCACTTTTCACTGCAGAGCAAAAAGCAGCTAAAGCAGAATACGCAAAAGAAGTTGCAGCGAGAAAAAAAGCAAGAGCAGCTGAGGCATCTGAGTAAGTTTCAATATTTTTGTAAAAATAAAAGCCTAACAGAAAAATCTGTTAGGCTTTGTTATATATACGCTGATTGTCAAATATGCAGTGATTTCACAATTAGCCCCTACTAAATGTTAGCAAGAGCCTGCTCAAGATCAGCAATAATATCTTCTTTACCTTCGATACCTACTGAAAGACGTATCAAATCTGGGTCTACTCCGGCTTCGGCCAACTGCTCGTCGTTCATCTGACGGTGAGTGTGGCTAGCTGGGTGAAGCACACAAGTGCGCGCATCGGCAACGTGAGTTACTATGCAGGCCAAGCGCAAACTATCCATGAATTTTAATGTTTGCTCGCGCGTGCCCTCAATGGCAAAGGCTAACACTCCACACGAACCATTTGGCAAATATTTTTGAGCCAAAGAATAGTTTTTATTACCCTCTAAATCACAGTAATTCACCCATTTAACCTTAGGGTGAGCTTCTAGGAACTGAGCTGCTGCCATAGCATTTTCGCAGTGACGTGGCATACGCAAATGAAGTGTTTCGAGTCCTAGGTTTAACAAAAATGAATTTTGAGGAGACTGGATTGCACCCAAATCTCTCATTAGCTGAACCGTAGCTTTAGTGATGTAAGCCATTTTGCCAAAAGCCTTGGTGTAAGTTAGACCGTGATAAGATTCATCGGGCTGGGTTAAACCAGGGAATTTATCTGCATAAGCATCCCAGTCAAAGTTGCCACTGTCAACGATAACCCCACCAACACAAGTTGCATGACCGTCCATATATTTAGTAGTTGAGTGCACAACAATATCTGCGCCCCACTCAAAGGGACGGCAGTTGATAGGAGTAGCAAAAGTGTTGTCAACGATAAGAGGCACGCCGAAACTATGCGCTATTTTAGCAAACTTTTCTATGTCTAAAACATCTATGCTAGGGTTAGAAATAGTCTCGCCAAACAGAGCCTTAGTGTTAGGACGAAAAGCCTTGGCGATTTCTTCCTCTGAGCCATTTACGTCAACAAAAGAGCAATCTATGCCAAGTTTTTTAAGCGTCACTCCAAACAAATTAAACGTTCCTCCATAAATACTAGACGAGCAAACGATATGGTCGCCAGCCTCGCAAATATTAAAAATTGCAAAGAAGTTAGCCGCCTGACCCGATGAAGTCAAGATAGCAGCAACGCCACCCTCAAGTTCAGTGATTTTAGCTGCCACAGCATCATTTGTAGGATTTTGAAGTCGGCTATAAAAATATCCACTAGCTTTTAAGTCGAACAAATCTGCCATTTGCTCAGATGTGTCATACTTAAAAGTTGTGCTTTGATAGATGGGCAAAACGCGTGGCTCACCCTTAGTTGGTTGCCAACCTGATTGAATACAGATTGTTGAAAGTGATTTTTTCATATATAATTATTTAAATTTTCTTCCTCAAATGCAAAGATACGAATAATATTCATAACTTTACGCAATTATGAATATAGAGCAAATACAAAAAATCATTACCGGCACTTATGCCTCGGATGAATATCCTGTGCTTTGTGATCAAATCGCATCTTGGCAAAACACTCAGCCACTAAAAGGACTAACCGTACTGGATGCAACACCTGTTTTTCGCAATACTATGGCTAAATATTTAGCACTTATTGCCGCTGGTGCAGAGCTTGTAGTAGGGATTTCAGAAGTTATGCCTTACGATAGTAAAATCATTAAAATCTTAACTCAGTCAGGCATCAAAATAGTGAAGGCCGAAAGTGTGCAAACAATAAAAATAGACTTTATATTAGACTGTGCAGCGAGTTTTATTAAGTGGCATGCAGAGCTCGGGTATGTAGAGCTAACGCGCTCGGGTATAGATAGTTACAAGGCTGCAAACAAGGCTGTATATCTAGCAGATTCGGGCGTAATCAAAAAAATTGAAACATCGCTTGGCACGGGCGAGAGTTTCTTTAGGGCTATGCGCCAACTAGGCTATAATGATTTTGAGAATAAAAATTTAGTGATTTATGGCAGCGGGAAAGTTGGTCGTGGACTAGAAATTTATGCTAAAAAATACGGCATGAACGTCGCTATAATTTCAAAAGACGAGGGCGATTACATAGATGCAAACGACAGAGAAAAAATCGACGAAACCCTAAAATCTGCCTATGCCGTAGTAACTGCAACGGGAGTAAAAGGCGCAGTTGAAAAAAGTTGCGATTGCGAGAAATTAATCAACAGCTCTGCTCTACTTGCCAACATGGGAGTGGAAGATGAATTTGGCGAGAGCATACCAAATGAGAGAGTTTTGGAGGGCAAAAAACCTCTTAATTTCATACTCGAAGAACCAACTCACATGAAATATATTGATGCTACAATGGCCCTGCATAACTGGGGTGCAATCTACCTAAAAGATAATCCCGAGATAAAAAATGTGGTTAGTCCAGATAGTGAGACAGAAAAAAAATTCTTAAATATTACAGCCTCTAAAGGACTGATTACTAGCGAGATAGATTCGATTTAAAAACACTTGCATTTTTCCTAGATTTAACTTTTTAAATTTTGTTTGTTCTATAAAGTCAAAGGGACCTAACAAAGAAAAACAAGACAATTAATTTAAAAACGGGAAGTCATGAAAAAGTATTTATTACACATATTAGCAGTATCGCTCGTGGCGATATCATGCTCGCCCATAACTTTAAACAGCAGTAAGGTACTAAACGAATCTGATATTTATCAATGCGAAACTTTCTCTATGCCTAAGCTAATAGCAGCTGAATTGCCTATGGGGGTAACGCAAAAAGACATAGAAAGACTCCATGCAACCATTGCCAAAGAATTAGAAAGCAGAGGGCTTAAACAAGTTGAGGCAAAAGCCGACATGCAAGTGAGCGTAAAAATCACGGTGCAAAAAAATATCAATAGAAGCGTGAGTGGATCAAGTTCTGCCTTTGGCACAGTGACAGTAAATTCGGCAGGGGTAACCAGAGCCAACGCAGGCATGAATGTAAGCTCTGCAAGACTCACAAGTAGAGATATCACAACCAACCTTTCAAGAACAGGCATCATAGCTCTTAATATCACAAATGGCCTCAGAGAAAATCCTCTGTATTTTTCACAAGTTAGAATAGAGTTTAATGGCACTACCTTGGCGCTAAAAGACAATGAAATGTTAGAAAAAGCAGCTGATTTACTTTTCAAAAAACTCCCAATCGAAGAGATATAAGCAAAACCACTAATATGTTTTAAAGCGTAAAGCGATTGCATTAAAATGCAGTCGCTTTATTTATATATAGGAAGGCCTTTTTGTGCGCGCAAAATTCTGTTCCACTTAATTCCCAGCTGAATATTGCGTTGCGCGTGATATAGATTTATCACCCACCAATTGTTCCATAAGTCATCTTCAGGAAGTTGAGATAAGTCTACGGGATACTTTTGTCTTAAGCTGTCAGCAACTCTGTCTTAAATATTCCTTGCGATTAAGTTTTCTTACCTGCTCTAGAGAGTCTTGAGTTTTTTGATATTGAATATTTCGCTTCTCTAATTCAGCCTCATAATTTAAAGAATATTCTACCAAATCACGCAAAACAGAATCCTTAATTCTATTACTCTCTATCACAGAATCAGGCAAAATAACAGGCCTATTCAAGCTCTCAATATAAAAACTTCTGCCCAAGGAAAACAACACCAAAACAGCAAATAAACCAAAGAGCAAAATAAGCTTCCAACGATTATAATTCTCAATAGATAGGCACAATAATTTCACATCACTGTAACGCTTTTGTTTTTGCTCGGCGCAAGCTTTGCGTGTGACTTTACTGTATTTTTTAGTCAGAGAATCTATTACCTAACCAAGCGAATAAATATCGCGCCAATATATCGAGCGTTGAGGAGTAGGGCGCACGAGAGTCATTGACATAATTCCACAGACGTTTCAACGTAGTTTCCGAGACTGTTTCGCCCAATTTATCATCTATCAAATTGCTCAGGGCGCGAAACGCCGAGGTGGTAGAAACAGAAAAATCTAGGGTCTGCTCAATTTGCTTAAGCAAGTAGTTAATGTAGGGTTTTTATTCATAGCAAAAGCAAAGATAGAATTTTTCATGCCAGATTGGGATATATTCAAAACTAAATTGAAGTATGCGAATGGATGGGCTCTGGGTATTTATATACTTACTTTCTTAATAATGGCTTTCGCGAATAATTAGTAAACCTAGTAGAGAAAATTTTGGCTTGCTAATATTAATTAGCAAGCCAAAATCTTGTACCTATAATAATACTCGTGCCTCACGCGCAGCTTAAGCCCACCACCCCCTCCTAAAAAGACAGAATGGCTTGTATGCTGATTTTTCGGCAAAAAAATGGCTTGCCACTTTGAGGGGAAAACCCTAAAATAGCAAACCATTCATATTGTACCTGGGATGAGACTCGAACTCACACGGGCTTAAGCCCACCACCCCCTCAAAGTGGCTTGTCTACCAATTTCAACACCCAGGTTTTTGGTTTTGTGAGCACAAATTTATAGTTTTTTTTGGGGATTTGCAAGAATTATAAAAGATTTTGTTTATCTTTGCGCCCACGCAAGCTGATATGGGGCTTTTTTGAAATAGCAAAAAGCTGAGTAACGGCCCAAGGTAACACTTAAACACTTTAAAAATTTAGCATTATGCAAAGTATTGAAATTAGCGCAGTTAAGCGTGATGTTTTCGGTAAAAAAGAAAGCAAACAAATCCGTCGCGAGGAGCAAATCCCTTGCGTTATTTATGGTGATGGCGAAACAGTTCACTTCTCTGTTAGCAGAAAAGCTGTTAAACCTCTTATCTATTCTCCTAACTCGTATATCATCAACTTTGATATCGAAGGCAAAAAAGAAAGCGCTGTAATGCGTGAAGTACAATTCCACCCAGTACGTGAAGAAATCCTACACATGGACTTCTACCGTGTGTCTGAGGACAAAGAAGTTGCTATTGATATTCCTGTGAAAATCGTTGGTAACTCTGAGGGTGTTAAACAAGGGGGTAAATTATCTCTTTCTAAACGTAAACTTCGTGTTAAAGGTATGATTAACAACCTTCCAGACGAACTTACAATTGATATTACAACTCTAGCTCTTGGTAAATCTGTCTTCGTTGGCGACTTATCTTACGAAGGTCTTACACTTATGACTCCAGCTACTACTGCTGTATGTGCTGTACGTATGACACGTGCTGCTCGTGGTGCTGCTGCTGCTGCCGCTGCTGGTAAATAGTAGAAGATTTAACCAAAAAATATTTTTAGCATCTCCCATTTTTTTGGGAGATGCTTTTTTTATTATTACCTTTGGTTAAAACCTTACTACTATGAAAAAATATTTGTTAACTTTTATTGCAGCAATGCTTGCTAGCTGTGGCGTTGCCTCTGAAACTTTTTATTATGTTTCGCCCTCGGGTAATGATAAAAATGTGGGGAGCCTGGATGCACCTTTTAAAACTCTGTATGGTGCGCAAGAAAAAGTGCGCGAGCATGTAAAGAAAAATCCTGGACAAGATATTACTATTTTTATGCGCGAGGGAATGTATCAATTTTCTAAAACTCTTAGACTTAGTTTTGAGGATGTTGCAGCGAGTTTAACCATAGCGGGATATAAGGATGAAAGAGCAATAATTTCATCGGGCAAGAAAGTAACGGGCTGGAAAAAATGTGATAACTACCCCGTAAACACACCTTCAAAGGCTAAAGGAAATCTGTGGGTGGCTGACTTACCTCAAGGTGTTGGCAACTTTAAGTCTATGTTTGACGGCGAGAGGATGCTCACAAGAGCTAAAGGAGAAAAATTCACAAAAACTGGAGCTACAAATCATGCGATTCAATCTTCTCGTGGCAGAGCTAGATACAAAATGATTAGTTTTGACGATCAGATTAAGGATTGGGATAACATAACTGATGTTGAGGTATTTCTGAATCCTGCACCGTGGACTATAAATTTCATCCCTTTAGAAAGAGTGGACGCAGAAAACAAGGTTGCTTATTTAGAGTATGAGGCAAGTAGACCTGCGTTTTCTTACAAAAAAGAGTTGTTTGCATGGGTTGAAAATGTGGTTGATTATCTGGATGAGCCTGGCGAGTGGTGTGTAAATACTAAAACCCGCAAAATATATTATTGGCCAGAAGAAGGCAAGCCTTCAGATGAAATTTATGTACCTATGTTGCGCGAGATAATCAAGGTAGAGGGCAAGATTCAATACGATGAGCCAGAGGATATCCCGGTTAAAAACATACATTTCAAGAACCTAAGTTTTATGCATGGAGACAGGAGCACATGGCAAAAAGATCACACAGGTTGGGGCATACAACATGACTGGGATACCTTTGATTATGATAATGCTATTTTGCGTTTTCGTGGTGCTGAGAGTTGCAGTGTTACGGGCTGTGAGTTTATATGCTCAGGGGGCAGTGCTTTAAGGCTAGATTTGCATGCTCAGAAGATAAATATAGAACAAAACTATATCTCTGATATGGGTCATGGAGGTATATTATTGTGTGGCTATGGAGCTGGTACTAAGGATGTTAACAAACATAATAAAATACATAATAATATTATTAGCCACATAGGTAAAATCATCAGCCACGGCAATGCAATCTTTATTTGGCAGAGTGGCGAAAACGTAATTTCACATAATTATTTGCATGATTTAGCGCGCGAGGCCATAGATTTGAGTGGTCCACGTTGTAGCATATTAATGAAACCTGATAATGAGTTAGAGGAGGCTGGAAAAACTTTTCGTTGGCATGAGATTAATCCTAATTTAGATAAGTCGATAAAGAAAATTATGGATAGGTATGAGCGTTTTCTGCATTCACGAAACAATATAGTAGAACGCAATCACATAGAAAGAGCTATGTTGGTGTCATCGGACGGTGGGATAATTAATATATCGGGTGCTGGTTATGGAAATATTATACGTCATAATTATATTTACGACCAAGAGAAATACAATGGCATGCGCACCGACGATTGGCAGGACAACACTATTATGGAGGGTAATATACTGCATAATTTAGGCTTTCATGGGGTGCAATACAAGGGTGTGAACACTCTGCGCAACAATATTTTTATTAATTGTGCTACTGCTCTGCATTTTATGCCTTATGGTATGCAATCGTTTGTAAGTGAGGGTACTATCGTTCAGCGTAATATTATTTATAGCGAAAATAAGGACGATGAACCTAATAATGTGTTCCCTGTAAATCACCCAAATATTAGGATGCGAGTGAGTGAGAGTAAACCCATGCCTTATGAATATGAAATGGACTACAATGCTTACTTTGGAGGGAAAGGCCAACAAGTATTAAACACTAATAAAGAAAATGGGGTAGAAAAAAATGGTGTATATATGAACCCCGAATTTAAGGATTTAGCTAAGCGTGATTACACAATTCAAAACAAAGAATTAATCAAGGCAATAGGATTTGAGGAGTTTGAATGTACATTAGATAGTTTTGGTGTGACGAGTTCTTATCCAAAGAAATGGCTTAAAAAAGATTATAAATAAAAAATAATTCTATAACTTTGGCATCTTAAAAATGTAGACTTTTACTTAATATGAAATACTTAATAGTTGGACTAGGAAATATAGGTGCTGAGTATGCTAATACTCGCCATAATATAGGTTTTAAGGTTGTGGATGCGCTCTCTAAGGCATCGGATATCAGCTTTAAAAGCTCGCGTTATGGTGATGTAGCCGAGCTAAAACACAAGGGAAGAACTCTAATATTATTAAAACCCTCGACTTATATGAATCTTAGTGGTAAGGCTGTGAGTTATTGGTTAAAGCAGGAGAAAATTCCTGTGGAAAATATGCTTGTTATAGTTGATGATATAGCCTTACCTTATGGAAGTATAAGAATACGCTCTAAGGGTAGCGACGGGGGACATAATGGACTAAAAAATATTAATGAGCAGCTGAATACTCAATCTTATGCCAGAGTTCGCTTTGGTATAGGTGGTGATTTTCCTAAAGGTTTTCAGGTGGATTATGTGTTAGGAGAATGGACTAAGGAGGAGACTGATTTAATGGGCGAAAGATTGGAATATTGTGGTAAAATCATCAAAGATTTTGCGCTTAATCCCCTTGATAGAGTTATGAACACTTACAACAAAAAGTAAAATGGAAAGTGTTAGAATAGACAAGTGGTTATGGTCGGTTAGGATATTTAAAACCAGAAGTGATGCAGCCGAGGCATGTAGAGCCAATAGAGTTACAATAAACGGCGCTTATACAAAGCCTTCACGAGATATTAAGTGTGGTGATACATTTACAGTTACCAAACTACCAGTCACTTACACTTATAAAGTCAAAGAATTAGTATCTTCTCGCCAGGGAGCTAAATTAGTAGAAAATTACTTAGAAAATCTTACTCCAGCGAGCGAATTAGAAAAATTAAATACACCTAAAGAAAGCGTTTTTATATATAGAGATAAGGGTACAGGTCGCCCAACAAAGAAGGATAGGCGCGAAATGGAAGAATTATTGAATGATTTATCTTATATTAATGTAGAAGATTAATCTTTTTTTCTGTACCTTTGTGTCTTATCTAACTTTTTATATTATGACACAAGAGAATATTCAAGGTATTTTAAAGGGTATAATACATCCTGAGACAGGGATGGATATTATCACTAGTGGTGTAGTAGAATCATTGGTGGTTAACCCTGATAGTGTATCAATAATTTTAGCTTTTGAAAAAGGGCGCAATCCTTTTGCAAGCTCTATTAAGCGACAGATAGTAGACCTACTTACAATTTACAATAGTAAGCTAAAAGATAATATCATTATCTCTATCAAAGAAACTATCCCAAAACCAGTTTCTATAAACCAAGAAAAACAAACTCTTACCTCAAAAATTAAAAAAATAATAGCTGTAGGCTCTGGTAAAGGTGGTGTGGGTAAAAGCACAGTTACTTCTAACTTGGCTGTGTCACTGTCTATGGCAGGATATAAAGTTGGCGTGTTGGACGGAGATATTTATGGTCCATCTCAGCCAAAAATGTTTGGTGTAGAGGGTTATAGACCAGATTCTGGCATAGATGAAAACGGAATAGAGTATATGGTGCCAGCCGAAAGCATGGGTATTAAAATCATGTCAATAGGCTTTTTTATTTCCATGGATGATGCCTTAGTATGGCGTGGACCTATGGCAACTAATGCTTTGCGTCAGTTAATTCACCAAACTCAATGGGGAGAACTAGATTTTCTATTAATTGACCTTCCTCCAGGCACAGGTGATGTTCACTTAACTATACTTCAAGAACTTACTATTAATAGTGCTATTATTATTAGTACACCTCAAGCAGTTGCTACGGCCGATGTTTTGCGTGGTATTAATATGTTTCGTGCACCTAAAGTTAATATACCTATACTTGGCATTATACAAAATATGGCGTGGTTTACTCCTATGGAATTACCAGATAATAAATACTATATCTTTGGTAAAAACGGAGCTAGTGACTTAGCTAAAGAATTAGAAATCAATCTTTTAGGAGAAATTCCAATAATTGAGTCTGTTGCACAATCATCAGACGAAGGAACTCCAGAGGTTGTTAATAACTCTTACCTTAAAAACATTTATCTCGCTGTTAATGAAAGGATTATCAGTAAGATGTAATGTTATTAGATTTGTTGAAAAATGTTTAAGCAATTTGTAAAACTTTTCACTAAAAACTCTTGCTTTTTTACAACTTAGATATGTATATAAATTAAAACAAAATAAGCAAGAAAAAAATTTCAAATATTGTTATCTATTTTTCAACAACTAAAATTAATAAATTAACAAAATTAACGAGTTTTAACATTGATAATAACTTTATTAAAACTGTGTTGATAAACTTAAATAAGTACTTAATTTTTAATAAATTATAAGCTATAAATACTGTTAACAAAATATTAATAAGTGAATTTTTGAATTTTCAAAATAAACTTTTCAACACAATTAACAGCTATTATTATTATTATTTATTTTAAAATTTTTAATCTTTAAATAAAAAAGAAAAAGAAATGAGTGTTGATATCTTTAAGGGATATGTGGATGAGGAGTTACCAAACGATATTGATTTAGTAAAAGAAATAAATTTACTAAAGAAACAAAAAAATGCTGTAATAATGGCTCACTACTATACAAGTGGTGAAGTGCAAGATATTGCAGACATAGTTGGTGATTCTCTAGCACTTTCACAACAAGCTGTAAATAGTAATGCTGATATAATATTATTGGCTGGTGTACACTTTATGGCCGAAACAGCTAAAGTGCTTTCACCTGATAAAAAAATACTTATTCCAGACCTAAATGCAGGCTGCTCTCTAGCTGACTCATGTAAGCAAGAAGACTTCATGCGTTTTAAAGAGCTTTATCCGGGCTATAAAGTCGTTTCTTATGTAAATACGAGTGTTGGTATCAAAGCACTTACTGATGTTGCTTGTACATCCTCTAATGCGCTTCAAATTATGGAGTCATTTTCTAAGGATGATAAACTTATTTTTGCCCCTGATCGTAATCTTGGAAATTACATTAAAAAAATGACAGGGCGTGAAGATATTATTCTTTGGGATGGTGCTTGTCATGTGCACGAAGAATTTTCTTTAGAAAAGATTATAGAACTTAAAAAAAATTACCCTGAGGCTAAAGTTGTAGCTCACCCTGAGTGTAAACAAGTGGTTTTGCTTACGGCAGATTTTATTGGTAGTACAGCAGCTATTTTAGATTTTTGCGCTAGTGATTCTGCTACAGAATATATAGTAGCAACTGAGAGTGGAATACTTCACCAACTAAAAAAATCATTACCTTTAAAAACATTTTATGCAGCTCCACCTATGGACTCAACTTGTGGTTGTAATGATTGTAATTATATGAAACTCAATACTTTAAAGAAAATATATTTAACCCTAAAATACGAGCTACCTTTTATAGAGATAGATGAACAAACCAGAGTGAATGCAGAAAATTCTATAAAAGCTATGCTTAAATTTACATCTAAATAATTAATAAATATGGAAGAGACAAATTCATTACCCGAAAAAAACTCCAACTTTCTAGAGGAGATTATTACTCAATATTTAGCCGAAGGTAATACAAATGTCCAGACACGTTTCCCACCTGAGCCTAATGGTTACTTACATATAGGTCACGCTAAGAGTATATGTCTTAACTTTGGGTTGGCTAAAAAATTTAATGGTAAATGTAATCTTCGTTTCGATGATACTAACCCAGTGAAAGAAGATGTTGAGTACGTTGATTCTATTAAAGAAGATGTAAATTGGTTAGGTTTTCAATGGTCAGGCGAATACTATGCCTCAGATTATTTTGATCAACTTTATCTTTGGGCTGAGGACCTTATTACTAAAGGCAAGGCTTATGTAGATGATCAAAATCAAGAGCAGATACGCCAAGGTCGCGGAACAGTTACTAATCCAGGAACTGAAAGCCCATACAGAAACAGAGGAGTAGAGGAAAACTTAGAACTTTTCCGTGCAATGCGTGACGGTAAGTTTGAAGATGGAGCTAAAGTTTTGCGTGCTAAGATAGATATGGCTCATCCTAATATGTTAATGCGTGATCCTATCGTTTATCGTATAATTCACACTGAGCACCACCGTACTGGTAATAAATGGTGTATATACCCTATGTATGATTATGCTCACGGTGAGAGTGATTCAATAGAGAAGGTTACCCACTCTATTTGTACACTAGAATTTGATGTTCACCGTCCACTTTATGACTGGTTTATCGAGCAACTTGGCATCTTCCCATCTCACCAATATGAGTTTGCACGCCTTAACTTAACTCACACTATGATGAGTAAGCGTAAATTATTGCAATTAGTTGAAAATAAGGTAGTTATGGGTTGGGATGATCCACGTATGCCTACTATTTGTGCACTTCGTAGACGTGGTTATACCCCACTTTCGGTTAGAAATTTTGCTGAAAAAGTTGGCATTGCTAAGCGTGATAATGTTATAGATTATTCTTTATTAGAGTTCTGTGTTCGCGAAGATTTAAACAAGATTTCTAATAGACGTATGGCTGTTGTTAACCCAATAAAAGTAGTTATTACAAACTATCCCGAGGGGCAAACAGAGATGATTTCATGTGTAAATAATCCAGAGGCTGAGGATAAAACTTATCGTGATGTTAGTTTCTCACGTGAGGTTTATATAGAACGTGATGACTTTATGGAAGAGCCTCCTAAGAAATATTTTAGACTTTCTCCAGGCAAAGAGGTTCGTTTGCGTTATGGATATTTGATTAAATGCGAAGAAGTAATCAAAGATGAAAATGGTGAAATAGTAGAATTAAGATGTACTTATGACCCACTTTCTAAAGGAGGAACTTCATCTGATGGACGTAAAGTTAAAGGTGTAATTCACTGGGTTAATGCCTTAGATTCATTTAAAGCTGAGCTTCGTTTATTTGAAAACTTATTCTTAAATGAGAACGCAGACGATATAGAAGAAGGTAAAACTTTTATGGATTATATAAATCCTAACTCTATGAATTGTGTTAATGCTTATCTTGAGAATTCACTTAAAAAAGCAAGTGTTGGAGCGACTTTTCAGTTTGAGCGTGTAGGTTATTTCTGTGTTGATAAAGATTCAACTTGTGATAATTTAGTATTTAATAAAACTGTTGGTCTTAAAGATTCTTGGAGTAAGATGCAAAAGAAATAAATTGTTCCACGTGGAACAAATAAAAAAGCTCGTAGAAATACGAGCTTTTTTATTATCTTCCAAAGTATATTAGAAGTACATTTATATCAGAAGGATTAACACCTGGAATCCTTGACGCTTGCCCTATTGTTTTAGGTTTTATCTTAGTTAATTTTTGTCGTGCCTCAATAGTTATAGAATTTAAAGAGTTATAATCAAAATCATCACGTATTTTTATGTTCTCTAAACGTGCTAATTTATCTGCTACTCCGCGCTCTCTTTCTATATAACCTTGGTACTTAATTTGAATTTCTACTTCCTCAAATATTTCATCCGTAAAGTTTTTATTAGAAATAAACTCTCGTAATGCTGAAATATTTTCAATTAAGCCTTTTATTGTAATATTATTTCTTAAAATCACATCATAAAGCTTCTTTTTTTGTAGAAGAGGTGAAGAATTTATTTGTTTTAAATACTCTGAAATTTCGCGTGGATCAACACTATACTCACGAGCAAAATTTATAAGCGATTCTATAAGTGATTTTTTTTCTAAGAAATCTTCGTATCTTTTACCTTTAATTAAACCAATTTCGTGTGAACGTTCAGTTAATCTTAAATCGGCATTATCCTGGCGAAGCAAAATTCTATACTCTGCCCTACTTGTAAACATTCGATAAGGCTCGTCAACTCCCTTAGTTACTAAGTCGTCAATCAACACTCCAATATAAGCTTCGTCACGTTTAAGAATAAAAGGTTCTAGATTATTAATTTTTAGGTGAGCATTTATCCCTGCCATCATACCTTGGGCATCAGCTTCCTCGTAACCCGTAGTTCCATTAATTTGACCTGCAAAATATAGGTTAGAAATTAACTTTGTTTCTAGTGTATGGTAAAGTTGTGTTGGTGGAAAATAATCATATTCGATAGCATAACCAGGGCGATAAAGATTTATATTCTCAAAACCTTTGATTTTCTCAAGTGCAGCAAATTGTATTTGCCAAGGCAGTGATGATGAAAATCCATTTAGGTAATATTCATGCGTGTCCCTACCCTCGGGTTCTAAAAATAATTGGTGAATATCTTTATCTGCAAAAGTGCGAAGTTTATCTTCAATGCTCGGACAATAGCGTGGACCAACACCTTTAATTATACCATTAAAAAGTGGTGAATCATCAAATCCAGTGCGTAAAGTATCATGAACTTCAAGCGATGTATAAACCAAATAACAAGGCATTTGCTCTTTAACTGGCTCAATATCAGTGCTATAAGAGAACTTACAAGGCACTTCATCACCATATTGAGGCTCCATAACACTAAAATCTAGGCTACGAGCATCTATCCTAGCTGGTGTGCCCGTTTTCATACGACCAACCTCAAAACCTAAAGATTCTAATTGCTCTGAAAGTCCATAAGATGCAGCATCACCAGAGCGCCCTCCAACCGTGTTATTGCGCCCTACGTGCATTAATCCATTAAGAAAGGTGCCGTTAGTTAAAACCACAGCTTTAGCCTTAAATTCGACCCCTAAATTAGTTTTTATGCCCACTACCCTATCCTCTTCTATGATAAGGCCACAAACTGAGTCTTGCCATATCTGAAGATTATCTGTATTTTCGAGCGTGTAACGCCATAACTCGCTGAATTTAGCTTTGTCGCATTGAGCTCGTGGACTCCACATTGCAGCTCCTTTTGAGCGATTTAGCATACGAAACTGTATGGTTGTTTTGTCGGTAATAATACCCATATAGCCTCCCATAGCATCAATTTCGCGCACAATTTGACCTTTAGCCACTCCCCCAACAGCTGGGTTACATGACATCTGTGCAAACTTTGTCATATCCATCGTCACAAGCAAAGTTCTTGAGCCAAGGTTGGCAGCAGCAGCAGCAGCCTCACAACCTGCGTGACCTGCTCCAACTACTATTATATCGTAATCTAATTTCATAATTTAGAAAAATAATCTAAGTAAAAATTCTCTTTCTCGCGCATTATTTTCGCCTCACCATCACTCTTATCCTTATACCCACACAAGTGAAGTGCGCCGTGAATAACAACCCTTAGCATCTCGTTTTGCTCGGTGCTATTAAACTCCCTGGCGTTATCCTCAACGGTCTGAAAACTTATAAAAACATCGCCTGAGACTAACTTTTCTTCGCGGTAATCAAAAGTAATCACGTCGGTTAAGTAGTCATGCTGAAGGTACTGTTTGTTTATCTCTAGTAGGTCAGCATCAGGGCATATAATATAGTCTATATTACCTAAGATAAAACCCTCATTATCAATAATATAGCTTATTGTTTTGCGAGTTTTTTGTTTATCCTTTAGTTTGTAATCAGTGTTTTGGGTATAAAAATTTATTTTCATCGTCTAAGCCAACTTGTTGGGTTAAGATTAGTTGTTTCTTTCCATATTTCAAAGTGAAGCATGCAATCATCTGAGTTGTCGCTGTCGGCAATCTTGCCAAGGATTTGATTAATGCTTACTTTATCGCCGTTTTTAACGTCCACAGAGGCTAGATTAGAGTAAACTGTTATGTAGTTACCATGGCGCACCATAACGTTGTTATTTAATCCCTTAAAGAAGAAAACACGCGTAACAACACCTTCAAACACGCAGTGAACACTAGCTCCTCTTTCGCCCGAGATGTTTATACCTTTATTATTAACCGTAAGTCCTTTTTGAGTTGGGTGAGCGTGCACTCCAAAAGCATCAGTTATCACCCCACCCCTTAATGGATAAGGTAATTTTCCTTTGTTTTGGCCAAATTCTCCGGTTAATTTTATGTCAATTTGTTTTTCGGCCTCACTTTGTTTAAGGCTTCTTTCTTTGGCTTTACGGGCTTCTTCGGCTATTATTTTTTGAATTTGTGCTTGCGCTTGCTGAATTTGCGCTTGCTGAGCCTTTACTTGTTTTGAAATTTTGCTTGCTGATGATTTTAGTGTTGCTGCATTTGATTTGTATTTGCGCTCATCATCGGCCATGTTGTTAAGCTCCTTGCCGTGCGAAGTTTTTAGCTCTGAAAGTTCTACTAATCGCTTATCTAAGGCTGTGATTTCTTTGCTCAGTGACACTGAAATAGAGTCAATTTTTATGGCTTTATCCTCTCTTAATTTATTGTAACGTTTCATAAACGATACTCTGCGTGTGACATCGTTAAAATCTTCAGCAGCGAATAAAAACACCAAGAAATTATTTAATTTATAATTTTTATATGAGGTGTAAAGCAGTGCAGAATATTCCCCTTTTAGCTGTTTTATCTGCGTATGAAGGCTTGTTATATGCTTATTTTTTGCTGTTATATCTTGATTTACTATCTTGATTTGGCTTTGCAGAGAACTTATAATTTTTTTCCTGCTTGATATGCGTGATTGTATTAATTTAAGCTGAGTTAGATTTAATTTTTGGTTTTTTTGATTGTTTTCTAGCAGCTTAGTATTGATTTTTATTTCTTGTTCAGCCTTAGAAATTTCTTTGCGCAAATCTTCTATGTTTTGTGCTAAAGTGCTAAAACATAATAAGTTAAAGAATATAATTAAAATAAATCTCATTATTTCTTTTGAATTTTATTGATTCTTTTCTCTATTTCTTTGCCCTCAGCGCCCTTCTCTAGAGCTTTTTGCCAATACATGGTTGCTGTGATATAATCGCCCAGCGCGTATAAAATATCGCCATAGTGAAGTAGTAGTTCCATGCTACGATTATTGTCTAAAAACAGTGCGCGCTGCATTATGGTCTTAGCCTCAGCGTAATTGCCAAGTGTGTAGAGTGCCCATGCCCATGTATCCAAAAAAGTTGGGCTGTTTTCTTCTAATTTATTGGCTTTCTCGGCTAGTTGCAAAGCTGTTTTAAAACCTTTCTTTTGGTCTTTTTCGGTGACCAGAAAATAAGCGTAATTGTTTAATACTAGAGCATTATTTTCGTCTAATTTAATAGACAACTTATAGTATTTCTCGGCCTCAGACTTATCTTTTTTATTGTAAACAGCATCGCCCATCATGCCGTAAATCACGCTTTTTACAGAGTCACTTTCAGCGTATTCAATAGCTTTGGCGTAAACTTTCACAGCTTGGTCAGCTTTCTTTAAATACGTAAGGCTTGCACCCATAGCTATGTAGACGTTGGCATCTTTACTGCCATCAACAAGTGCTAGATTAGTGTATTTTTCAACTGAATCTGCCCTTTGTAAGTAAGATTCTAGTGAGATTATATTGTTGACTATTGAAAAGTGAGATGTGCTATCTCCTAAATTTGACTTATAAAAATCAAGTGCTTCCTCTAATCTTCGTCCAAAAATAAGGTGCTCGGCCTTAAGCTCTACTGCTAAATATTCTTTAGGATTTGCGATCAGCAAAGAGTTGATTAAATTGCCAATAGTAGCATAATTATTCTTATAAAATTGTTTGTTAGAGGTGTACTCCTCCATCATTTTTAGCTTGATTGCTAGGTTTATATTTTTGTTTAAAAATATTCTTTGAAGTGTTTTAACTTGGTTTTTGCTGTCTTTATTAACCTTGTAAAATTGATGTAATGATATTAGCGTCTCTGCGTGCAAAGGATTGATTTCCAATACTTTATTATAGTATTCGAGAGCGCTTAAATTTTGTTCGGTAGCAGCATATAACTCGGCTAGCAACAACAGATTTTCGGTGTTAAAAGGATACTCCTGGGCTAGGGTTATGCTTTCTTCTATGGCCTTGCTAATTTGGTTGGTTTGAATTAAAAGTTGGCGCTTGAAACTTGATAACTCCTCTATCCTACCGAATTTTTCTTCGGCACTATTTAGTACTTTTATAGCTTCTAGACTTTGATTTTCTTGGTGATAAATCGCAGCTAAAAGTCTGTAATAATTAGCGTCTTGAGGCACTAATTTTACTAATTCTTGATACAGCCCAAGTGCCTCAGAATATAGCTGATTCATTAAAAGCAGCCTGCCAAATTGGTCTTTAAACCACAGATTTTCGCTATCTAATCGAGTTGCCCTGCGAGCGTACTTAAGAGCTGTTTTTTGATCAGTTTCTATTAGGTTTTCTGCTGCGTAATAATAAGCTGCTGCCGACAGAGAATCAACTTTAATTGCCTGATTAAAAAGAGCTTGCGCTGCCTCCTGGTTGTCGTAAAGCGATATGTTTTTAATACCCTCAGTTATGTAAAATTCTACTGGTTTTTCTTCTTTTACTTCAAGTTTTTTGGCCATATTTTTCTCGCCCAAGCGCGTGAGTATTCCACATGAACTTAGAGTGCAAATCAAAAAAAGAAGTGTTGCAGAGAATTTTAACTTCATAGGTTTTACAAGTTATTAAAGCACGCTTTCAAATTGCTCTAAAAAGCGAACGTCATTTTCAAAATATAGTCTTAGGTCTTTAACCCCGTATTTAAGCATAGCTATACGCTCAACTCCCATACCAAAGGCGAAACCACTATATTTTTTGCTGTCTATTCCACATGATTCCAACACATTAGGGTCTACCATACCACAACCCATAATCTCTAACCAACCTGTGCCTTTACATACGTTACAGCCCTTGCCACCACACAAATTACATGATACATCAACCTCGGCCGATGGTTCAGTAAATGGGAAGTAAGATGGTCTCATTCTAATAGTTGCGCTCTCGCCAAAACATTCCTTAGCAAAGTACAAAATAGATTGTTTCATGTCGGCAAACGACACGTTTTCGTCTATGTAAAGACCTTCGATTTGGTGGAAAATACAGTGAGCACGGTAAGAAATTGCCTCGTTACGGAACACACGTCCTGGGCAAATCACACGTATAGGTGGCTTTTGAGTCTCCATAGTACGCACCTGAATAGAACTTGTGTGAGTACGAAGCAGGATATCAGGAGTTTTTTCTATAAAGAAGGTATCTTGCATATCACGCGCAGGGTGCTCAGGTGGGAAATTTAGTGCCGAGAACACGTGCCAATCATCTTCAATCTCAGGACCTTCTGCAACGGTGTAACCTAGGCGCGAGAAAATTTCAACGATATTATTTTTAACCACAGAAATAGGGTGGCGTGTGCCTAATTTTTCTTCGCTTGCTGGGCGAGTCATATCAATTTCTGAGGCTGCAGGCGCAGAAGATTGATTTTCTAATTTCTCTTTTAGAGCGTTGATTCTTTCGAGTGCACTAGTTTTCAGCATATTGATTTTTTGCCCTAGTTCACGTTTAACTTCTGGGGCAACTCTTTTGAAATCTTCAAGTATTTCATTCAATTCTCCCTTCTTTCCAAGTATCTTGATACGGAAATCTTCCACTTCAGATAGTGCTTTAGGGCTAAAATCTTCTACTTTTTGAATAAGTTGGTTAATTTTGTCTATCATTTTTTGATATTTAATGCTTTTATATATACTTTTAACGAACAAAGTTAAGAATAATTTGTATGAAATTAGCAAAAAATATATTTCTTGTAATTTTTTTATTGTTTTCTCTGCCTTTAAGTGCTCAAAAAGTTGGTTTGGTGCTTAGTGGAGGAGGAGCTAAAGGTCTATATCATATAGGTGTTATTAAGGCTTTAGAAGAAAATGGTATTCCTATCGACTATGTTTCGGGAACTTCTATGGGAGCTATCATAGGGGGCTTGTATGCTACGGGTATGACGCCAGAGAAAATGATGCAGGAATTTAGCTCAAACCAAGTTAAATATTGGATGTCGGGCAACATAGAGCCTAAATATGAATATTACTTCAAGCGTATGCGTCGCGATGCTGCAATGCTAACGCTGAGGCTTGATCTTAATGCTAAGAAAAAAGATAAAATTGCTCATATTCCTTCCAATATTATCCCTTCATCTCAACTAGATTTGGCTTTTGTAGAATATTTTTCATCGGCAGCAGCTGCTTGTGAGGGTGATTTTGACAGACTTTTTGTGCCGTTTCGCTGTGTTGCTACCGATTTCTTTAATCGCAAGGGGATAGTGTATAGTTCGGGCGATTTAAACCAAGCTGTGCGCGCTTCTATGACTTTGCCCATGGTGTTTAAGCCCATACGCACGGATTCTACTGTGCTTTACGACGGAGGTATGTTTAACAACTTCCCTTGGCAGGTGTTAGACGAGGATTTCAAACCTGATATTTTAATTGGCAGCAAGTGTGTTGAGGGTAATCCTAATCCCGAAGACAACTCTGTTATTGACCAAGTTTTTGCGCTCACTACCATGATAAACACAGATTATGAACTGCGCGAGGGTAGTGATGATGTTATGATAGATAGAATCTTTACGGACGTAGGAATGTTGGATTTTAATAAGGTGCGTGAGATTGTGGACTTAGGTTACAACGACACCATGGCTAAAATGGAGGAGATAAAAAGCAAAATATCGCGTAGAATCCCTGTTGATAGCTTGCAAGGTAAGCGAGATAGTTATATAGAGTCTCAGCCTGTGCTTAGTTTTAGTGATTACCACATAGGTAATCTTAGTGAAAAACAGTCTTCTTACGTTACGCGCCTGCTAAAAATCGACAAGGGCAATGAGCGTTTTACGATTAATCGTTTTCGCAGTGAGTACTTTAAAATCTTGTCAGAAGCAGAGATAGAGGCAGATTTCCCAGTTGTGGAATACAACCCTGTAACTAACACTTTTGACTTAAATATTAACATGAATACCAAGCCTAGTTTTAAGCTTATGATAGGGGGAAATATCTCATCTACGGCGCTTAATCAGGCCTATGTGGGGCTAGAGTATAAAACTATTTCTAATATTGCAACTAGTTATAACCTAGATGGTTATCTTAGTATGTTTTATTCTTCGGTATATCTTGGTTCTCGCATAGATTTCTTTATTAAGTACCCATTTTATTTCCAATATGGGGCTATGTATAATTATTACAACTACTTTAGAAGTGACTTCGGTTTACTGTCAAAATATAATGATTTAACCTATTCCAAGTCTCAAGATGCCTACCTTACAGCTGAGTTAGGAGCGCCTCTTAGCCTGCACTCGGTGGCTAACACAGTAATTCATGCTGGGATAAATCGTTATGATTATTATCTTGATGAAAGTTATAGCGAAGTAGACACCATGGATAGGACAGATTTTAAATATATAGGCGTGGAGTTTAATATAGATAGAGGTCAGCATAATTATAAAATTTATCCTACTAGAGGGGTGTCGCAACGCATATCACTAATGTATATCTATGGTAGAGAATATTTTGATTACGGGGGCTATGCTTATTCTTCTCTTGACGAGAAGTCGGCTATACGTCAATGGTTTGGCCTGCGTTTTAAGCGTGAGCAATATCTTGCCCTGCCTAAGATTAAGTGGTTTTCGTTTGGTTATATGGTGGACTGCGTTCTCTCTTCTCACTATGATTTTTATAATGACTACGCTACCAAGCTTTCTTCACCTGCTTTTACACCAACTGCGCATAGCAAACTAGTATTTTTGAAGGAGTATAGGAGTTCTTCTTACCTTGGAGCTGGGGTGATGCCTATCTTTGAATTCGGCTCTAATTTTTATCTTAGAGCAGGGGCTTATTTCTTCTTGCCTGACGATTATTCTCAGGTGGAACTAGGTGAGAAACAGCGTCTTAGGTATATATTTGATGCCTCGCTGGTTTATCAGACCATACTCGGGCCCGTGTCGCTTTCTGTGTCAAAATATGATGTCACAAGCAACAACTGGTTTATGAGTTTTAACTTTGGGTTTAGTATATTTAATCGTGGAGGCCTCTTCCAATAAGCGAGACTAATAAGCATTCATCTGCTGCCTTCTAGCTTTTCATCATAATACTCACGTACGCTAAGGTACGTTCCGTTTATGCTGAAAATCAGAGCGTTGCAGCTAAATACTTATTAGCCTCGCTTCGTGCGCATTGTTAAGCATTCACCTGGCTGCCTTCTAGCTTTTCATTATAATACTCACGTACGCTAAGGTACGCTCCGTTTATGCTGAAAATCAGAGCGTTGCAGCTAAATACTTATTAGCCTCGCTTCGTGCGCATTGTTAAGCATTCATCTGGCATTAGCATGCAGCTCTTTTCCCGTTGACATATTACGTGCTCACGGCGCACGGCCGGCATTAGCATGCAGCTCCTTGCCACTAGTGTATAAAAAAATGAGCGACTTATCTCGTCGCTCATTTCTTATCTAATTATTTCTTTTTTGCCTTAGTTGCCTTAGCTTTTGTCGTCTTGGCTTTAGTCTCTTTGGCTGCTGGCTTAGCTTTCGCTTTTGAGACTTTCGCTGGCGCAGCTGCTATGATTTCTTTACATTGCTCCAAGCTCAAACTCTCGGGCTCTGTGCCTTTGGGTATGCGATAATTTGCTCCCTGGTAGGCTATATAAGGGCCGTAGCGTCCGTTTAACACCTGAAGTTCTGGTTCTTCTTCAAAAGTTTTAATCGGAGTTTGCATTATTATATCTTTCTTCTTTTTTTCTTCGATTAACTCCACTGCTCTTTCCAAGGTGATAGAGTAGGGGTCGTCGGTTTTAGGGATAGATGTAAACTTGCCGTCGTGGCGAGCATAAGGGCCAAAACGTCCTATGCCTATAACCACATCTTTCTCTTGGTAAGCACCTAAATTCCTAGGCATAGAGAATAGTTCAAGTGCTTGTTCAAGTGTGATAGAGGCGATAAGTTGGCCTTTTTTCATGCCAGCATACACTGGTTTATCATCTTCTGGTTCGGCATCTGTGCCCCCGATTTGAACCATAGGACCGTAGCGACCTATTCTAGCTGCTACTTGTTTGCCTGTTTTAGGGTCAACACCTAATATTCTTAGCTGGTTTGTAGATGCGTGAACAGTCTCCAATGCGCTATTTACTTGCTCGTGGAAACCTTTATAAAAACCACCTAACATCTCAATCCATTGTTTTTTGCCCTCGGCAATTTCGTCAAATTCTTTCTCAGCATCTGCCGTGAAATTATAATCCATTATGGTTTTGAAGCGTGTTTCTAGGTAGTCGTTTACGACCATACCTATATCTGTTGGCGAAAGTTTACCTTTCTCCTTACCTGTTGTTTCGCTTAGAGTTTTCTTAGTAATCTTGCCTTTTTCAAGGGTGATTTGTGTGTATTCGCGTTTTACACCTTCTTTGTTTTGTTTGATAACATAGCCACGATTAATAATAGTTGTTATCGTAGGTGCGTAAGTTGACGGGCGACCTATACCAAGTTCCTCAAGACGCTTAACAAGCGATGATTCGCTATATCTAGCAGGCGATTGAGTGAATCTTTGCATAGAAGTGATATTGTTAAAGAGCACATTATCACCAACTTTCATAGAGGGTAAAATCCCCTCTTGGCTTTGCTCTATATCTTCTTCAATAGGAGCAATGTCTAGGATAAGGAAACCGTCAAAAAGTATAACTTCACCCGATGCGTTAAATGTATGAGGTGAGTTAGATATGCTGATAGTAGCCGATGTTTTCTCGATTTGAGCTGGCGCCATTTGAGATGCTATTGTGCGTTTCCATATCAAATCATATAATTTTTGCTCGCTAGGAGTTCCTTTGATTTTTTGTTGAGCCAGGTAAGATGGTCTTATGGCCTCGTGGGCTTCTTGTGCTCCTTTACTCTTAGTTTTAAAGTTGCGAGGTTCTGAATACTGTTCACCAAATTCTGCTATAATAGTTTCTTTGGCTGCTTGTATAGCCTGAGCTGAAAGGTTCACAGAGTCGGTACGCATATAAGTGATAAAACCATTCTCATAAAGAGTTTGAGCTACGGACATTGTTTGCGACACGGACATACCTAATTTCTTGCCAGCCTCTTGTTGCAAAGTTGAGGTTGTGAATGGTGCAGCTGGAGAGCGACGCATAGGTTTTTTCTCGTGTTTAGAGACTGTGAAACTTGCCTCTTGGCATGCTTCAAGGAAACTTTGAGCCTCGGCTTCGGTGTCAAAACGTTTGTTAAGTTCGGCCTTGAAAACTATTTGTTTTTTATCGCCGTCTATATACATTTGAGCAACTACCCTAAAGTATTCTTTGCTCGTAAAATCTATGATTTCTCTTTCTCTTTCGACCAAAAGTCTCACTGTTACACTCTGCACGCGACCTGCCGAAAGTGATGGTTTAACCTTCTTCCAAAGTACGGGCGAGAGTTCAAAACCCACCAAACGGTCAAGTATCCTACGTGCTTGCTGAGCATTAACTAAGTCCATATTAACTCTGCGAGGAGCTTCTATCGCCTTAATAATAGCATCTTTTGTAATCTCGTGAAACACAATACGTTTAGTGTTTTCAACAGGCAGATTAAGCACCTCGGTTAAGTGCCATGCTATAGCCTCTCCCTCACGGTCCTCATCGGATGCTAGCCATACTGTCTTAGCTTTTTTTGCTAGTGAGGTTAGTTCTGTGATTATTTTTTTCTTGTCCGAAGATACTTCGTAACTGGGGTTAAAACCATTGTCTATATCTATGCCTAGACCTTTTTTTGCTAGGTCTCTAATGTGACCGTAACTTGATTTTACGATATAATCGTCACCTAGAAATTTTTCTATGGTTTTTGCTTTAGCAGGTGACTCGACAATTACTAAATTTTCTTGCATAAATGTTTTATTGTATATAAAACAAGAAAAACTTAATTGTCTAAGTTTTTCTCATTTTTTTCTAATTAGGGTACTAGGGTATATTTTACTTCTATTTCTATATTCGCTGGCGTGAGGTCTATTGTCACTTGTTTTAGAGTAAAGGCTAATGAAATATCTGGTGCTAGGAATATGTTTCTTGGTGTTGCATCGTAGGTGACTAATCGCTGGATGTAGTTTGAAATATCCATTTGATATTTACCTGTCGATGTGTTTAGATATCCGTCATAGTTAATTGTGTAACCCGACTGCTCGCTTAGATATAGATAATCTGGCGCAGGCACAGCCTCTTGGTAATCATAATACATACCCAATCTAACAGGATAGTTAAACGTAGTTTTGTAGTCTGTTGTAATAGGGAATTTGATTTTAGCATCGTTAAATACTATGCTACCATATTCTATTCCGTCTTGAGTTTTCAGTTCGTTTAGTTTTTCAACAAATTCATCACTAAAATGAAGTATAGAACATACACCTCCAGGCAAAGTGTGAATATAACCCGTGGTTACAGTGGTGGTGGTTGGCCTCTCAAGACCTAATAAATCATCATAGTCGAAATCATCGCCATATTGGTCGTAATTGCTAGTCGAGAAAACATAAGTGTAAATAGGGATGTTTGAATCATCATAGGTGCGCGAAACTAAAGTCAAAGAGAATGCTTCATAAGAATCGCTATCATCTAAGTAAAAATACAAATCTTGAGCATCACCATCGCTATCTGTAGCATCAAGGCGCAAACTCATATCAGCATAAGAAGAAGATATAAGTAGGCTAGGAGGATCGTTAGCCGCATTCTTAGCATTTGCAGGAGCCTCAGAGGTGATATAAAAACCATTAACATAATCAAAGAAGTCAGATTCGTAGTCTATGTATCCACCGTCAAGTGTAAGAAGCAAGTCCATAAATTCTTTGTAGTCATCATAATACAGCGAATCCTCACTCTCGTATGCTTGTAAAGGCACATACCAGTTAATTGTGCTAGTTACATCAAAGAAGGCTAAGGGAGTATCAAGGCTTTCAACTAGACCATTTTCGCCATCCGTTCCATTTACTATGTCAAAGTTTGAATAATAAGTTGAGTCAGAATCTATAACGTTAGTTGCTAAGTACACATAAAAACGTTGGGTTTTAGTCTCATCGCCAGTTTCCACGAGTTTATTAGAGAACGGAAGGTAAATCCATAGACTATCGCCTGTCCAACCATCGTAGTCTGCCTCATCGTCATCGTCAAATAAATAAGCTGGCGAAAACTGAGTGTAAAATGAGGCTGTCGTAGTACCAAGTGTGATATCTGAGTATTGACCTAAAAACGCTGTTCCAAGACAAGTTGCAGGGAAAGCTTCTGTTCTACCGTGATATGAAGTTATTCCGTCGGCACCAGTTAAAGACGCTGAGTTAAGGTCTGTTAATTGGTCGCTAGGAATAAAACCAAGACCAAAGTCATTATCAACTTCGGTGCAAGAATTAAGGGAAAAAACTGCAAAAATAATTAGTGATAAAGCTCTACAAAACTTGTTCATACTACAACGCATTATAAAAAGATTGATATTTTTCTAAATAGTCTGTGGTAGATTTGTCTTGATATTCCAAAATAGGCTTGCCACTTTTTTCTGCAAATTCTCTAAGCTGTGAATCGAGATTCTCGTCCTCAATAACGATTGCATCTACGTACTCCATAACGAACTTAATTAGGTTTTGGTATGTAGGCCTATCTAAAAGATTGATATTATCTGATTCTGCACCTTCGCTTTGGATTTTGGCTTTAAAGTTTTCGTTTAGTTCACCTTTAAAGGTGTCGTTATATAGCGAAAGCACTATTTTAACATCTTTAAACAAAGGATTGTCTGCGTAATTATTACGCAAACAAATAGGAACTATAGAGCTGAACCAACCGTGGCAATGCACAATATCTGGTTGCCATCTAAGTTTTTTGACTGTTTCTATCACTCCACGTGCAAAGAAAATTGCTCTCTCGTCGTTATCCTCAAAATATTCGTCGTTTTCGTCTGTTAGCACAAACTTGCGTTTGAAATAATCGTCGTTGTCTATGAAATAAATTTGGACTCTAGCCGAAGGGATAGATGCCACCTTAATTATTAGTTGGTGGTCGTTATCGTCAATGATAAGATTCATGCCCGAAAGGCGTATTACCTCGTGAAGTTGGTTTCTTCTCTCGTTCACGCTGCCATACCTTGGCATAAAGGTTCTTATATCGTAGCCTCGCTCTTGCATGGCTTGCAATAGCGTGCGACACAACAGCGATGTTGGATTCTCTGGCAAATATGGGGCTATTTGCTCGCAGACGTATAGGATTTTACTGTTACTCATCTAGGTTTTTTATTATTAGCCCTGCAAAAGTGCAAAGTTAGCTATTTATTACTTAATTCTTATAAATTTCATTACAATATTAACATTGCATCGCCGTAAGTTCCAAAACGGTAGCCTTCTTCCTGTGCAATTTTATACGCGTTCATGATTGTATTGTAACCTCCAAAGGCTGCCACCATCATCAGTTGAGTGGAGTAGGGTAAATGGAAGTTGGTTATCATTGAATCTGCCACCGAAAACTCGTAAGGTGTGAAGATAAATTTATTGGTCCAACCTGTGTAAGGTTTTAGTTGCCCGGCTGTTGAAACTGAGCTTTCGATAGAGCGCATAACAGTTGTTCCCACAGCACAGATTTTGTGTCCTTGTTTTTTTGCTGAGTTTACTTCCTCTGATGCTTTTGGCGAAATCACTATTTGCTCAGAGTCCATTTTGTGTTTGGTCAAATCCTCAACATTCACGGTTCTAAAGTTGCCCAAACCTACGTGCAAGGTGATTTCTGTGGTGTTAATACCCTTGATTTCCATTCTTTTGAATAGGTGTTTACTAAAGTGTAGGCCTGCTGTTGGAGCTGCTACTGCGCCTTCTTCGCTAGCGAAAATTGTTTGGTAGCGCTCATCGTCGATAGGCTCAACGGTTTTGCGTATCCATTTTGGAAGTGGAGTTTCGCCCATTTTGTAAAGCACCTCACGGAACTCTTCTTGGTCGCCGTCAAACAAAAATCTAAGTGTTCTACCACGTGAAGTTGTGTTGTCGATAACCTCAGCAACTAATAAATCATCGTCGCCAAAATAAAGTTTATTGCCTATACGTATTTTACGTGCAGGGTCTACCAAAACATCCCACAATCTAAGTTCGTGGTTTAACTCGCGAAGCAAGAAAATTTCTATCTCTGCGCCAGTTTTTTCTTTGTTGCCATATAGTCTTGCAGGGAAAACTTTAGTATTATTTAGTATAAATACGTCGTTTTCGTCGAAATAATCTATAACATCCTTGAAAGTTTTGTGTTCGATTTCACCTGTTTCACGGTGCACCACCATTAAACGTGACTCATCGCGCACGTCTGTTGGATATTTTGCCAACATTTCAGGAGTGAAGTTGTAGTTGTACTGAGATAATTTCATATATATGTTTTATGCTTTTTTTCAAATAAAAGAACATTGATTATACGTTACAAAATTGATTTTGTTTCGTTTAGCTCTAGAATTTTTATAATTTCTTCCATTTGCATACCTTCTTCTGCTCTAAAATCACCACTTTGTGTACGCCTAAGCGAGCCTAAGTGAGCCCCAGAGTTAAGTAAATCGCCCAATTCTTTGGCAATGGAGCGTATGTAAGTGCCTTTTGAGCAAGAAATTTTAAGCGTGACTTTAGGCAAGGCGAAATCTAGTATTTCCATAGAGTAAACGGTTATCAGGGCCTCGCGCACTTTCACTTCTTTGCCCTCGCGAGCTAGCTCATAAGCTCTTTTGCCTTCTAGTCTTTTGGCTGAATATATGGGTGGAGTCTGCAATCTCTCGCCTGTAAGTTTTTCTAGGGCTTGCTCTAAGGCCTCGCGCGTGATATGCTCGTAGGGGAAGGTTTCATCTACTTCGTGCTCTAAATCAAAGCTGGGAGTTGTGCCCCCAAAAACTATTTCTGTGATATATTCTTTGCTTTGCGCTTGCAATTTCTCTACTGTTTTCGTAGCTTTGCCTATGCAAATTAGAAGTACTCCTGTGGCTAATGGGTCTAGTGTGCCTGCGTGACCGATTTTGATTTTTTTATGACCCAGGCGTTGAAGTAAAAACTTGATTTTACGAACTACATCAGTTGATGTCCATTTATAGGGTTTGTCTACATTGATAACGTAGCCCTCGGGGAAGTTAATATCTTGTGATAGTTTCTGATTCATGGTTAAGTTTTAGGACTTTAAGCAGGGCAAAGGTACGCTTTTTTTTGCAATAGACCAATAATTAAAAATTTATATGAGTTTTATTAAAAAGAACATAATTATTTTATCAGCTTTAGTAGTGTGCTTGGCAGTTGCAGTGGCGTCGATGTTTTTAACAGGTGAGAGTCAGGAAAGTGCAGATGATGTTGTAGAGGTGCTAGAACCAGAGCAACTATTATATGATATTAATATCAAAGGATATAATTTAACCTCATCAACAGTTCGCTCGGGCGAGTCGCTTTCAACCATACTAGCCCCCTTGGGTGTGAGTGCTGTGATGATAGATAAGATAGCGCGCACAGCCGAGGGAGTTTACTCTCTTAAAAATATGCGTGCAGGAAATAATTATACAATATTTTCAACAGCAGATTCACTTTCTAGGGTCGAGCACTTTGTCTACGAGCGCACTGCAATAGATTTTTTATCTATTAATATAATAGGTGATTCGGTGAGTGTTAGTTTGGGTGAGAAACCTGTTAGCATACAAAGGCGCAGGGCCGAGGGTGTGATTTCTTCGTCGCTGTGGAATTGCATGGTGGAGAATGATATTTCGCCTGCGCTGGCTATGGAGATGTCTGATATTTATGCTTGGAGCATAGACTTTTTTGGTCTTCAAAAAGACGATAGCTTTAAGGTGATATATGATGAGAAGTATATAGATACTGTGAAAGTGGGTTCGGGCACTATCTGGGGCATGGAGTTCTCGCACTCGGGCAAAACCTATTACGCCATACCTTTCTCTCAGGAGGGTAAGCTCTCTTATTGGGATGAACAGGGAAATTCTTTGCGCAAGAATTTGCTTAAAGCGCCACTTAAATATTCGCGCATAAGTTCTACTTTTTCTTATTCGCGCCTGCACCCCATACTCAAAATCCGTAGGCCTCACCTTGGGGTGGATTATGCTGCGCCCATGGGTACGCCCGTAGTTGCTGTGGCTGACGGAGTTGTGACTTTTAGAGCTTATAGTGGGGGAGGTGGCAACACCCTAAAAATCAAACATGCTTCGAGCCTTGAGTCTGGCTATCTGCATCTAAAATCCTTTGCTAAGGGCATAACGGTTGGCTCTAGAGTCTCGCAAGGTCAGTTAATAGGCTATGTAGGTAGTACAGGAATGTCTACGGGACCTCACCTTGACTTTAGGATATGGAAGGGTGGCAAAGCGATAGATCCACTAAAAGTTCCTTCTGAGCCCGTTGAGCCTATCTCTGAGCAAAACAAAGAAGATTTTGATTTGATAAAAATGAGGATAATGGCAGAATTGGAGGGTAATTTAGCCGATAATATGGTGGTAAATCAGTTGGATTCCTTGGATATTTATCGCACACATATATAATATATATGAAAGATATAGAGCGCATAGAAAAATTTATTGCAAAGCATCATGTGTTAACTTTGGCCAGCGTGAGTGTTGATGACAAGGGCATAGCTGAGCCTTATTGCGCTAATATGTTCTATGCTTATATAGCTGATGCTAAGGCTTTTGTGTTTACATCAGATGTCGCCACTAGGCATATTAGTGATGTTTTAAACAATGACAAGGTGGCAGGAAGCGTAGTGCTTGAAACCTCGGTTGTGGGTAAAATTCAAGGTTTGCAGTTTCAGGGTAGAATCTTTAAGGATTCAGAAAACAAGATGAAATCTGCCTACTTAAAAAAGTATCCTTTTGCGGCCGTTGCTACTTTGCAGTTGTGGGCGTTGGAGCTTAGTTTTATGAAATTTACTGATAATCGTTTGGGTTTTGGTAAAAAATTAATCTGGACAAGAGATGAATAAGAGAGCGAGAATAGCTGTAACGGGGGCGTCAGGATTTTTGGCAGCTTATCTAATTCAGGAGCTGAAAAATAAAGGCTTTGAGAACCTTGTTTTGTTTACGCGCGATAAGAGCAGAGTTAGCATTAAGGGTTTTGATATTGTAGAAGTTGAGATGACTAATCCTGTGGAGCTGGCCGAGGCTTTAAGGGGTGTTGAGGTGGTGTTTCATACGGCAGCCGTGGTGTCTTTTTCGGATAAGGATGCAGATAAAATCATAGAAGAAAATGTTGATATTACATCTCATTTAGTGGATGCTGCGCTCAAAGTGGGGGTTAAAAAAATAATACACACCAGTTCCATAGCAGCCCTAGGGGGTATGCGCGAGGGCAAAATATATATAGACGAGCAAAGTTTGCTCACGGATTTTAAGAACACGTCGGCCTATGGGCAAAGCAAGTTTTTGTGCGAGAATCTCATCTTAAAAGCTGGTGAGTTGGGCGTAGAGACTGTGATAGTTAACCCGGGAGTAATAGTTGGCAGAGGAGATAGCTTGCTTGTAAGGCTTAAGAAAGGCATGAGATTTTACACCCAAGGGGTTACCGGTTATGTGACTGTTGAGGATGTGTCTCGTGCCCAGGTTGCCTTAATGCAAGAGCCTAAGGCTGTGGGCGAGAGATTTGTATTAGTTGGCGAGAATATATCGTTTAAGGATTTGATATTTTTGGGCAGTAAACGACCTTGGTTTAAGGTGGGGAGAAGGGCGATGAAAGTTCTGGTTTTCTTCTCATCTATGTGGGCAAAAATCAGCTCCAAAGATAGTTTGCTGACTAAAAGTGGGGCTAGAGCAGCTCAAACAAAGTCGTATTATAATGGTGAAAAAGTTAGAAAATATATAGATTTTAAATACACATCGGTAACAACAGCAATTAAAAAAGCATTAGATAAATAATGAAAGTAGGCGTAATCATAGTAGCAGGTGGCAGTGGCACTCGCATGGGAGGGAATTTGCCCAAACAATTCTTGCAGATAAACGGGCGAGGAATATTGGTGCGCACACTTGAAAAATTTAGAATGGCTTTGCCTCAAAGCGAGATAGTTGTGTCTCTTGCTGAGGAGATGATGAGCTTGTGGCAAGAAATATTGGTGAGCGAAAATTGCGTGAGTGAGCATAAGGTTTGCGAGGGTGGTAGCGAGCGATTTTTCTCGGTTAAAAATGGTTTGGCGTCTTTGGGTGATGTTGATTATGTTATGGTACACGATGCTGTGAGACCTCTTTTGAGCGAGGATTTGATTTTGCAAAGCTTAGAAAGTGCACAAAAATATGGTGCCGTAGTGCCCGCGATTGATAGTGTCGATTCTTTGCGTGAAATCACCGAGCAGGGTAGTCGCGCGCTAAAAAGAAACGATATTAGAGCCGTGCAAACACCCCAGGTTTTTAAGGCAGATATCTTAAAAAATGCTTACACACAGGATTTTGATAAAAATTTTACTGATGATGCTAGCGTGGTTGAAAAAATGGGGCAAAAGATTTATCTTTGTGGGGGAGAGAGGTGTAATATCAAGATAACCAATCCTTTAGATATTAAAATTGCAGAATTAATAATGGAGCAAAATGAGTTTTAAGTATAAATTCCCGATTGACAAAAGAGCTAAACGAACAACATTTGCAATAATTTTTATTGTGGTGGCTGTCTTTGCTTTTTTGGTGTATTATTTTCATGGTTACGGCAATTATTTGACTGCGTGGTTTGGTGTGTTTGCCCTGCTTTGTGGCTTGTATGTGCTGATTTCTGTGCCTAAATACATGATTTACAAAAACGATGCTCTGGAGATACATTGCCTTTTAGAGCTGGTGATTATTCCTAAAGAAAATATACGCTCGGTGCGCAGATTGCATAGTGCGAGAAAACGTTATATAATCTCTGTTTTTGCAAGCAGTGGAGTGGGGGGATATTTCGGATTATTTTATGATTTGGTGGAAAGAAAATTTGTGAGAATTTATGCTCGCAGTTGGGGTGATTTTGTGCAAATAGAAGATATTAAGGGCAAACGATATATAGTTAATTGCCGTGATTCGCGCTCGCTAATGGATGCGCTGAAATAAGTTTATTTTCTGCGAGGCCACTGACCTACTTCCATATCTTTGATAGTGCCATTATCTAGGGTGAGCCTGATAGCTGTTCTTACACTATGAAAACCTGAGATGCCTGCTGCCCCTGGGTTGATATTAAGCCATGCGTTTTTTTTGTCATAGCCTACTTTTAATATGTGGGAGTGGCCACAGACAAAAATGTCGGGACGGTGCTCTAATAATTTTTGATAGGCCTTAGTATTATATCTGCCACTGTAACCCCCTATGTGGGTTAAAAGGACTTTCACACCCTCGCACTCAAAGAAGTTAAATTCCCCAAATGCCAAACGAGTTTTTCCTCCGTCGATATTACCCCAGACCCCTTTCAAGGGTTTAAACTCGGCGAGAGAGTCAGCAAGTTCTATACTGCCAAAATCGCCTGCATGCCAAATCTCGTCGACCTCAGTGAGGAAATCGCGCAGAGTTTCATCAAAGAAGTTGTGGGTGTCTGAAATTATTCCTATTTTTTTCATATTAGAGTCAAAAGTAATAAAATTTTCAGTATTTTTGTAAAGTATGACAACAAATAATATCCCGTTAGCCGAACGTTTAAGGCCTAAGAATCTTAGCGAATATATTTCACAAGAACATCTTGTGGGCGAAAAGGGTGTGTTCACCAGATTTTTGGAGACTGGCAATGTGCCCTCGTTTATTTTGTGGGGCCCGGCAGGTGTGGGTAAAACCTCGCTTGCGAGACTGATCGCTAAGAGTCTTTCGCGCGAAATGTACACACTCTCTGCCATAAGTTCGGGGGTAAAGGATGTTAGAGAAGTCATCGAGAGTGCGCGTAAACAGAGATTTTTCTCCACGCCAGCACCGTTTTTGTTTATAGATGAGATTCATCGTTTTAATAAAAGTCAGCAAGACTCGCTGCTTGGTGCAGTTGAGCAGGGCGTAGTTACGCTGATAGGCGCAACTACCGAGAATCCTTCCTTTGAGGTTATCTCGCCTTTGCTTTCGCGCTGTCAGGTCTATGTGCTTAAGGCCATGGATGAGGATGCAATGATGGAATTGGCGAATCGCGCCATAACTCAAGACGTGGAGCTTAGGGAGCGCAATGTGAAATTAGAACAAACCAAGGCCTTGTTTACTTTTGCAGGTGGTGATGCTCGCAAATTGCTTAATATCTTGGATATAATCGCAGGTGCCGTAGTGGGTGATATTGTGATTAACGATGCTGTTGTGGGCGACGCTTTGCAGCAAAATATAGCCCTTTATGACAAAAACGGCGAGCAACATTATGACGTGATTTCAGCTTTCATAAAAAGCATAAGAGGGAGCGATGCAAATGCTGCGATTTACTATTTAGCTAGAATGTTAGCTGGTGGCGAGGATGTGAAATTCATAGCGCGTAGGTTAGTTATTTCAGCCTCTGAGGACATTGGTTTGGCTAATCCTAATGCCTTGCTTTTGGCAAATACTTGCTTTGATACGGTGAGCAAAATTGGCATGCCTGAGGCTCGCATACCACTAGCCGAGACCACAATTTATTTGGCTACAAGTGCAAAAAGTAATTCTGCTTACAATGCTATAAACGCTGCACTGAGTTTCGTGAAATCAGACACCACAAATAGAGCCGTTCCTATTAATATAAGGAATGCGCCCACAAAATTAATGGCAGAGCTGGGCTATGGTAAAGATTATAAGTATTCTCACGATTATGAGAATCATTTTGTAGAGCAGGAATTCATGCCCGAGGGTATGAGTGGGCACAAGTTTTATGAGCCTGCCGACAATTCTCAAGAAAAAATCTTGGCGCAAAGAATGCAAGAGCTCTGGAGAGGAAAATATTAAAATATATAATATTAAAAATATCCTTTGCGTTATAATCACGAAAATATACGACACTGAAATAATAGGCTTTGTATAGGCCTGGGAGCAGATTGTGCGAAAGAGACCCAACGAAAAGTTTGGAGTAGATATAAAAAAGAGATGATAAAGTGAAACATTTTGATGTTGCACTGCGTAATAAAACAGATAAACAAAGTCTCTAATATAGAGAAAATCACCGAAAAAGTGAGATCCATAGACGGAGTTTATCCTGACGGTCGTAGCGCAAGTTACTCTTTGTATAACGTCAAAGATTAAAAATAATAACTTAGTATAAAAAATGAGGCAATTAAAAATCACCAAATCCATCACTAATCGTGAAAGTGCGTCACTAGACAAATATCTTCAAGAAATCGGTAAGGAGGATTTGATTACAGTTGAAGAAGAAGTAGAATTAGCGCAGCGTATCCGTAAAGGAGACCAAGAAGCACTTGAGAAACTTACAAAAGCGAACCTTCGTTTTGTGGTTTCTGTGGCTAAACAATATCAAAACCAAGGTCTTTCTCTGCCTGACCTTATCAACGAGGGTAACCTTGGACTAATTAAGGCAGCAGAAAAATTTGATGAAACCCGTGGTTTTAAATTTATTTCTTATGCTGTATGGTGGATACGTCAATCTATACTTCAGGCTTTGGCCGAGCAGTCACGTATTGTGCGTCTGCCTCTAAACCAGGTAGGTTCTCTTAATAAAATCAACAAAGCTTTTGCGCGTTTTGAGCAAGAAAACGAGCGTACTCCTTCGCCAGAAGAGTTGGCTAACGCTTTGGATTTACCAAAAGAGAAAGTTACTGATACTTTGCGTGTTTCGGGTCGCCACGTGTCTGTGGATGCTCCCTTTGCTGATGGCGAGGACAATAGCTTGCTAGATGTGTTGGTGAATTTTGACTCACCTAATGCCGACAGAGGACTTATTAACGAGTCCTTGGGAACTGAGGTTGAGCGTGCGCTTGCTACACTTACAGACAGAGAAAAAGATATAATCAAATATTTCTTTGGTATAGGTTGTTCGGAAATGACACTAGAAGAAATAGGCGAAAAATTTGGTCTAACACGCGAGCGTGTGCGTCAGATTAAAGAAAAAGCTATTCGCAGATTAAGACATAGTACAAGAAGCAAACTTTTGAAATCTTACTTAGGATAATCTTTAGTAGGCTTTGGGGTTTAAACGGCGTGATTATTTTAATAATTGCGCCGTTTTTTATTTGGTATTTTATAAAATTTTATTTAATTTTATAAAAACCACTAATACCTTACGCTTATGAAAACAAGAATACTATCTACGGCGTTTTTAATTTTAGCGCTATTTTGTGCTCAAAATCTTTGGGCGCAAGACCAAGAGGAGGCTAAAACTCAGAGAAATACTCCTGCACATATTATTGTTGATGGGCAAGGCATACATATCAAAGAGTGGCTGTATGTAAAACTTAGAACACCAGAGAATTTCCCTGCCGATAGTCTTAATGTAGATGTTACGGTGTGTGTAACTATCACCAAGGAGGGTAAATTAATTTCTACCCCTGTGGGATCTAATCACCCTAAATTATTGGCCGAGGTAAGAAAAGTACTTCAGGATGATGATATTCATTGTGTGCCTCAGCAAAAATGGAATGCTAAGACCAAGCAGTATGATGCGCTGGATTTTACAACTTTCGTAAAGATACATTTCAGCTATGTTCAGCCCTATGAAATGCCCGAATATACTAAGAAAGAATTTCCAAAGAAATGGAATCGCAAGAATGTTTATAAGGTCTACCGAGGTAACTTATTGCGCCCATCTTTTCACCAGGGCAAAGACTTAAAGGAGAGTGTTGAGAAGTTCCGTGCATGGGTAGCAGCCAAAGTTGTTTATCCTGAGGCCTTAATCGAGCAAGGAGTTGAGGGCGAATTTAAAATGAGTTTCTTTGTTGATAAAGACCTTAAACTTCAAATTGCAGAGGTTGATAAATCGCCTCATGCGCTTATAACTCAGGAAGTTGTGCGTGTAATTGAGACTTCGCCTATTTGGCAACCAACCCTTAGGTGGAATTTTGTGAGCGAGCAATACGATTTTATTCGTTCGAGATTTAGTATAACTCTAGATTTTAAAAACCCAATTAACAATTAATAATAGACTTGAAATTGGTCGGGGGGCAATTAACATTGATACTTGTTAGTTGTCCCCTTTTTACTGGGGGGTGGGTAAATGAGTATTTTAAATGAAAAGCTAGAAGGCAGCAGATGAATGCTTATTAGCTCTCCTTCCTTATTATTTTTGCACCTAGAGCATTAAGTCGTTTGTCTATATCCTCGTAGCCTCTATCTATTTGGTCTACGTTTTGTATTTCGCTCACTCCATCGGCCGACATAGCAGCAATAAGCAGCGCAACCCCGGCCCTGATATCTGGCGAGGTCATTTGTGTGGCTCTAAGGCTAAAGTTGTGGTTGTGGCCTATTACTGTGGCACGGTGAGGATCGCACAGGATAATTTGAGCTCCCATTTCTATTAGTCTGTCGACGAAAAATAGTCTGCTCTCAAACATTTTTTGATGAATCAAAACAGAGCCTTTGGCCTGAGTTGCAACCACCAAAAATACAGATAGTAAGTCGGGCGTTAAACCTGGCCATGGAGCATCGGCTATGGTCATAATTGAGCCGTCTATAAAGTTTTCTATCTGATAATTTTCTTGTTTTGGGATGAAAATATCATCGCCCCTTTGCTCAAAGTGTATGCCCATGCGAGCGAATTGTGCAGGTATGATGCCTAGGTTCTCAAACGACACATTTTTTATGGTAATCTCGCTCTTGGTCATGGCTGCAAGGCCTATGAAACTACCTACTTCTATCATGTCGGGTAGCATGGTGTGCTCTGTGCCACCAAGACTCTCTACGCCCTCTATGGTGAGAAGATTAGATGCAACGCCTGATATTTTTGCCCCCATACGGTTAAGCATTTTGCAGAGTTGTTGCAAGTAAGGCTCGCAGGCAGCATTGTAAATTGTAGTTGTGCCTTTGGCCATAACGGCTGCCATAATAATGTTGGCTGTACCCGTAACAGATGCCTCGTCAAGAAGCATATTGCAGCCTACAAGGTTCTTGCCATGGACGCTATAAAAACCATCTAGTGAGTCAAAATCAAATGTAGCACCTAGTTTTTGGAAACCAATAAAGTGAGTGTCTAAACGTCTACGCCCTATCTTATCGCCACCAGGCTTGGGCATATAAGCTACGCCAAATCTAGCAAGTAGTGCGCCCATCATCATCACTGAACCTCTCAGGCGAGAAGCACGCGCGCGAAAATCATCGCTTTGCAAATAGTCTAAATTTATATCTTTGGCGCAGAAGCTATAACTGTGCTCACTAATTTCTTTAGTTTCAACACCCATAGCCGATAGTAATTCTATAAGTTGCATCACGTCAACTATGCGAGGGATATTATTAACTATTATACGCTCAGGAGTAAGTAAAACTGCGCATAGAATTTGCAGCGCTTCGTTTTTAGCTCCTTGGGGTGTGATTTCGCCTTTTAGGCTTAGCCCTCCTGTTACTTGAAATATTGCCATTTTATTTTTGTTTTTTTAGCCTGCAACTGAGCAGCTTATGTTAAGTTCTTCTATTTGTTTTGCTATGTTCTCTAGAGTTGTGTGCTCTGCTTTTTGCAGAGTTTTTAGAGGTGTGTCACGGTCTATGGTGTATATCATCACGCTCTTAGGTTTAATTTCTTGGAGTAGTTTTAAGTAAGCGCTTACCTCAGCGCTGGTGGTGTTGTCTACGGTGGTATTGTCGGGCAATGTGCCTTTTAGAAACATGGTTTGGATAATGAGCTGGCCATTAAATTTTTTCATGTTTTCCACTGTATCCTTAACGCTGTAACTTGCTCTGGGTTTGTCTATTGCTGCGACTGTTGAGTCAAAGGCAGAGTCTAGTTTTAGTATGTTGTTATCAACTTTTAGTAGTGCTGATCTAACGCTCTGTTTGTGTATCATAGTGGCGTTGCTGAGCACAGAAATTTTAGCCTCAGGACAAATTTCATCTCTTATTTCTATGGTTTTGTCTATTATATGTTCAAAGTCGGGGTGCATGGTAGGTTCGCCATTACCGGCAAAGGTGATAACGTCTACTTTAGTGCCCTGAAGAGTTAGCTCCTGCAACTTTTCTCTTAGTTTTAGCAGTACATCTTCAGTCTTATTAAAACTTTTTTTAAGCCCTTTTTCGTTTTTTGTCCACCCACACTCGCAGTAAATACACTCAAAGCTACATAGCTTATTATCCAGAGGTAGGAGGTTAACCCCAAGCGAAAGGCCAAGCCTGCGCGAGGAGATAGGTCCAAAAATTATATCATTAAACAAAGATGTAGCCATTGGGAATCATTCAAATAAATAATATTTCATGTAAAAATATAAATTTTGCACAAGTTTTGCAAGTGTAAACCATAAAAACAGAAAATTATGGAAAACTTCTTTGTGCGTTCTATCGAAAATTCTAAACAGGCGATACGATATTGGTGGCTGCCCACTTTAATTGGTATTATAACCGTGGTTTGTGGTATTTTGATTTTTGCGTTTCCTGCTAGCTCGTATGTGGGGATTTCTTTGGCTTTTGGGCTTATGATTATGCTCTCGGGGCTTAGTATGGTTAGCGTTGCGGCGCTAAATACTCATTATATTACCTCGCGAGGCTGGATGATAGTTGGGGGAGTGATAGAGATTTTCTTAGGACTACTTTTGTGCTTTAACACTGATTTGTCGGCTAGTATCTTGCCTTATTATTTGGGTTTTTGGCTTATGTTTCGCAGCTTTAGTATGTTGGGTTTGGGTTTTGATATGTTGTCTTTGGGACACAGAGGGGGTGGCTCAACGGTGTTTATTGCATTTTTTGCGCTCTTGGCCTCTATAATTATTCTGTGGCAACCCATCACTATTGGCACTTCGGCTGTGGTGCTGTGGACGGGGCTTAGTTTTTTATTTGCAGGCTCAACTATTATTATATTTTCGTGGCAACTTAAGAGTCTGCATCTAGCTGTGAAATAATGTTTTTGACTTGGTCTAGCTCATAACCTAAAGAGAGTCCGTAGCGTATTAATTTCTCCCTTACTTTGTAAACGTCGAGGGTTGTAGAAGATATGTTGCGGCTCTTTTTTTGTAATTTTTCTTTTAAGTTATCGGTTAATTTTTCGCTGTCAACTTCGCTTAAGGTTTGCTCTATTATATCACGCGAAATGCCCTTGGCTGCGAGTGCTGCCTTGATTTTATATACTCCCCAGCCACTTAGATTGATTTTCTCGCGTGTGAAAGCCTGAGCGTATCTGTTATCGTCTATAAAACGACTCGCGGTTAATTCCTGCAAAATTTTTTGCTTATCACTATCCTTGACCCTCCACTTATACATGAGCCTTAGTGCATCACCCGAAGATTTTTCGGCCTTAGCGCATAGTCTCTTAAGCGAGTTTAGGGCTTGCTCATAGGTTTTCTCCTTTGGTATTACAAATTCTTTTGGCATCTTATCATACGAGCTTTATCGTTAATATCTTTGCGAAGTTCTATGTTAGTGTAGCCTAAATTCTCTAGCAATTCAACAGTCTTAGATGCGTAATTTTCGTGAATCTCAAAGTATAATTTACCTGTGTTGTTAAGAATACGCAAAGCAAGCTTGGCTATTTCACGATAAAAAAGCAAGGGGTCATTATCAGGAACAAAAAGAGCTAGGTGAGGTTCAAAATCCAGCACATTGTTTCGCATCGTGGCCTTCTCGCTCTCGGGAATATACGGTGGATTTGAAACTATAATATCAAAGCGCGAGGTTTCTATAAAGTCTGCATCAGGCTTTAGGATATCTACTTGTTTGAGCTTAATATCCAGGCCGTGTAGCTGAGCGTTTGAGCATGCAATCTTAAGCGCATCTTCACTCACATCCACGGCAGTTAGCTCAAAACAAGAGTCCATAGCCAGGGCTATGCTTATCGCACCACTGCCTGTGCCTATGTCAAGAATTTTGCCCCTAGAGTTTTCTTGTTTTATCCAATTAACCAATAATTCGGTCTCATCGCGAGGAATCAAAACCCCACTTGCAACATTTAGTTCAAGGTCTAAAAACCTAGCCTTGCCCAGCACATATTGCACAGGCTTTGAGGTGAGTAATTGCTCGGTTAATTCGCTGAGTGTGTGCTCGTTAATCTCTACTGGGGTGTTGCTATCTAAGATATAATCACGCTGAGTCCACCCAAAAACTTCCTCTAGCGAGAGTTTAGCAATACTAAGAGCCTCTCTTTTCCCATAAATGGGCGTAAGAGAGGCTGCTAATTTATTTAGAGTATTTGCTCTAGTTGTTTGCACCGTGGCAGTTTTTGTATTTTTTACCACTTCCACATGGGCAAGGGTCGTTTCTACCAACTTTTTTATCTGCTTGAGCTGGGGCAGGACGGCTTCTATCGCCTGCACCTGCTGCTCTGGCTGCTGCCATTCTGCTCTCTTGCAAACGGCTCATATCAGCCATTTTAGGTCTTTCGGCCTTTTTTTGCTGCACTTCCTGCTCGGTATTAGAGCGAACAGGTATGTAGCCTTTGTTTAAGATAGCCAACACCTCGCGATTCACCTTGTCAAGCATTTTGCTGAATAGTTCAAAAGACTCAAATTTGTAGATAAGTAGAGGGTCTTTTTGCTCGTAACTAGCATTTTGAACGCTCTGGCGAAGTTGGTCCATCTCACGAAGGTGCTCTCTCCAATTATCGTCTATGCTGTTTAGCATCACTATTTTGCTAAATTGTTTGTATATTTCGTTGCAATCAGACTCATAGCATTTTTTAAGGTCAACAGACACATTGAACGCCATATTACCCTCAGTTACAGGGATATAAATATTCTCATACTCACCTCCACGATCACGATATACATTTGTGATAATAGGCATAGCTGTCTTGGCCACAGCCTGAGCGTGACGATTGTAAGTGTCTTGAATATCCTTAACGATAAGCTCTATAAGTTCATCTTGTTTTGCTTGCTTGAATGTAGCCTCGTCAAATGTAGGTTGAACAGCGATTTGGCGAATTAGCTCAACTGAGAATTCATCAAAACTAACATCGCTTGATGAATACTGACTAATGAAACTCTCGGCAAAGTCCATCATTATATTGTTCAAATCTATCTCTATTCTCTCGCCATAAAGTGCGTGGCGACGACGTGTGTAAATCACCTCACGTTGAGAGTTCATAACATCATCATACTCCAACAATCTTTTACGAGTACCAAAGTTATTTTCTTCAACCTTGCGTTGAGCTCTTTCGATAGCTTTAGACATCATGCCTGCTTGGATAACTTCGCCCTCTTTAAGACCCATTCTATCCATAAGGCCTGCGATACGCTCAGAACCAAACAAACGCATCAAATCATCCTCAAGCGACACGAAGAATTGTGATGAACCTGGGTCTCCCTGACGACCTGCACGACCTCTTAACTGACGGTCTACACGTCTAGATTCGTGGCGCTCGGTACCAATAATTGCAAGACCACCGTTTTTCTTAACCTCCTCAGAAAGTTTGATGTCCGTACCACGACCTGCCATGTTAGTAGCTATGGTAACCTGAGATGCTCTACCAGCCTCGGCGACTACTTGAGCTTCTAATTGGTGTTGTTTGGCATTAAGTACATTGTGTTTTATGCCACGTAGCTTAAGCATACGGCTTAATAATTCTGAAATCTCAACCGATGTTGTACCAACCAAAACTGGTCTGCCTTCGCCAGTAAGTTTTACGATTTCTTCGATTACGGCGCTATATTTTTCACGTTTAGTTTTGTAAATTAAGTCATTTCTGTCATCACGCAAGATAGGGCGATTAGTAGGAATCACAACCACATCAAGCTTGTAGATGCTCCAAAACTCACTTGCCTCAGTCTCAGCTGTACCTGTCATACCTCCAAGTTTGTGGTACATACGGAAGTAGTTTTGAAGAGTCACCGTTGCAAAAGTTTGAGTTGCAGCCTCAACTTTCACTCTTTCCTTAGCTTCGATAGCTTGGTGAAGTCCGTCAGAGTAACGGCGACCGTCAAGAATACGACCTGTTTGCTCATCCACGATTTTCACTTTGTTGTCCATTACCACATATTCTATGTCTTTTTCAAACATAGAGTAGGCTTTAAGTAATTGATTTACAGTGTGTAGGCGCTCAGATTTTACAGCGTAATCATTAACTATTTCGTCTTTTTTCTGCGCTTTATCCTCCATGCTAAGCGTGCTTTTTTCAAGCTCGGCTAGCGAAGTACCTATATCTGGTAACACAAAGAAACCTTCCTCGCCCATGTGGCGCGATAGGATATCTTGCCCCTTGTCAGTAAGTTCCACAGAATTAAGTTTCTCGTCTATGACGAAGTATAGCTCGTCAACAATCTCGGGCATACGCTTGTTGTTGTCTTGCATATAAGTGTTTTCAGTTTTCAGTAGCAGAGATTTTGCTCCTGGCTCACTTAGGTATTTGATTAATGGCTTATATTTTGGCAAGCCTTTATGTGCACGAAGTAAAAGTATTCCTCCTTGTTCGTTTTTGCCCTCAGCTATAAGTTTACGAGCCTCAGAAAGCAAAGATGTAACAAGAGTTTTTTGCAGGCCATGTAGTTGGTCTATATGAGCGCGATAGGCATCAAACATCTGATCGTCACCCTTAGGCACTGGACCTGAGATGATTAGAGGAGTACGAGCATCATCAATAAGTACTGAATCGACCTCATCGACAATAGCATAGTGGTGTTTGCGTTGAACCAAGTCATTTTTAGAGTTTGACATGTTATCACGCAAATAGTCAAAGCCGTATTCGTTGTTAGTACCAAAAGTAATATCACACATATAGGCCTTGCGTCTATCATCTGAGTTAGGCTGGTGAGTATCTATACAATCCACCGAAAGCCCGTGGAACATATAAATCGGTCCCATCCATTCAGAGTCACGTTTAGCCAAATAATCATTGACAGTAACTATGTGAACACCTTTTTTAGCCAAGGCATTTAGGAAAACAGGAAGTGTTGCAACCAAGGTTTTACCCTCGCCGGTTGCCATTTCCGAGATTCTACCTTTGTGAAGTACCACACCACCAAACAGCTGGCTGTCATAGTGAACCATATCCCATGTTAGGGTATTTCCACCTGCGCTCCATGTGTTTGAGTAGTGAGCCTCAGTATCTTGAATAGTCACAAAATCTTTTTCGGCAGCTAAGTCACGGTCAAAATCGTTGGCAGTAACAATGACAGTAGAATTTTCTTTGAAACGGCGCGCTGTGTCCTTCATAATAGCGAAGGCCGTTGGCAGAATCTCCTCAAGTTTTATTTCTATATCTTTGTCTATCTTTTCTTTAAGATTGTCGATTTGCTTAGAGATTTTTTCTTTCTCCGAGATAGATGTTTCGCTTTTTTCAAGCTCTGTGCTAAGTTCTACGATTTTAGCCTCATCAGCTGCAATAAAGTCTGCAATTTCTTGTTTTAGAGCCTCGCTTTTTTGGCGAAGTTCATCGTTTGTTAATTTTTCGATTTCGGGATAAACGGCCTTGATTTTCTCAATGTAAGGCTCGATTTCCTTTCTGTCTTTGTCTTTCTTTGTTCCGAAAAACAGTTTTAAAATACCTGAAACTATATCCATATTGTTTTAATTTTTTTCTAATTAGAGTGTAAATATACACTTTATTTTGATAAACTCGCATATTTTATGCGAATTTGCTCCCTGCCAAAGCGACATTCTGCACATCTTTTGTCGCTGCAATACGCATTTGATAGCTGAATTAGCGCCTGAGTCTCTGCGCTGTCCTTAGGTTTTAAGCCTGCTGCGCGCCAAGAATTTACTATGCCATTTCGCTCTGCTGGTAGCTTATAGAGCATATCCACGGCATTTTCTGCCATATCCTCATCGTCTATACACTTGGCATAAGTAAACTTAACGGGCACTAATTGATTAATAGCCAAAACTTCTTGACGATCCTTGCCAATTTTTTGAGGAATATCCTCATCGTCTCGCCAAAAAACCGAGGTTTCGCCCTTAAATAACTCATAAATCTGCTCAACTTTTGTAGTTTCTATCAATTTGTTAAACAGCAAATTGTTGTTGTGCAGAAACGATGCAGTTTGCATAAGTCTAGTAACCGGTTTTCCATTTGCCGTACTCTGATTTTGAACCCAAGCTCCTGCGCGCAGAGGTGTAATATTGTATTTTGCGCCTAGGTGAGAGAAATGCAGCCTAAGAGTTTTAATATATCCCAACCTATCACTTCTAGTTTGCAAAAGTCCAGAACCTCCATACATCAAGGCCTCAATCACCTCTAAAGATTCTCTCTCGTGAGCGAAAATATCGTAAGGTATGCGAGTGGCTAGTTCCTTAAAAGGCTTGGTGTTTCTGGGCGAACCCATGGCTCTAAAAAACATCACGTGCAGAGTCTGATTCCAGTTCTTATCAGCTTTCTCGTGCTCCTCAATCACCTCATTATACTTGCACTCTAGCCTTTCGTATAGTAGCTGAGTCATAAAGTGAAGATAAATCACAGGCTCAAGAGAAGAGATAAATCCCGCGCAGTGTCTTTGTTTTGAGCCACTTTGCAAGTCTTCGAGTAAACTCTCTAGGGCGTTGTCTATGCTCATCGCTAGCATGGGTATCATCTGCCCACCTCTCTTGCATGAATTTACAGCCTTAACATCTTTGGTGATTACTTGCAGTATGCTATTCTCGCCTATGTTATTGCAATCTCTTTGACCAAAAACTACCTCTCCGGTGGACATACATCCGTTTATAATGATTTCTGCACTAGAAAACTCTAGTGAGTTAGTGCTTTGGCGCTCGCCCGTGTGGATGACAGTTATTTGTTCGCCACATGTGCCCACCAAGCTAGTTTGGGCTTTGAGTTGCGACCATAAAAAAGCTGCTAAAAAAGTCTGTTGGAGGGGTTTCTTTTCGCTTTTCATTTGTGTTTGTCTTAGCTGAGAAGTTAAAGTAGGCCTAATTCTAACAAGGCTTCTTCTGAAATCATACTTCTGTCCCATGCAGGCTCAAAAGTTAGCACTACATTAACTTCTTCTACGCCCTTGATTTTTTTAACCTGAGTGTTTACATCACTCAAAAGTTCGTCGGCCATAGGGCAGTTTGGTGCAGTTAAGCTCATGCGAATATTAGCTACTTGTTCGGGCAGGTATTCTATCTCGTAGATAAGCCCCAAGTCGTAGATACTTACAGGGATTTCGGGATCGTAGATGTTTTTAAGTGTCATTACAATCTCTTGTTCTATCTTTAATATATCCTCTGGTGTCGTTGTCATTGTCTTGTGTATCTTAATTATTATATGCTAGTGCATATAGTTTAATTTGTTTTAGCATCGCTAGCAGACCGTTTGCACGTGTGGGCGAAAGATTTTCGCTAAGACCTATCTTCTCTATAAAATAAGGTTCAGTCGCTAAAATTTCTTCGGCCGTTTTGCCTGAATAAACGCGTATTAATAGAGCAATAATTCCCTTAGTGATAATAGCATCGCTGTCGGCTGTAAAGTAAATTTTGCCGTCTTTTAGCTCTGCTGCTATCCACACTCTTGATTGACAACCGTTGATAACGTATTTCTCGTTACGATACTTGTTGTCCATGGCCTCTAGTGAGCTACTTAGTTCTATAAGGTAGCTGTATTTATCTAACCATTCATCAAAAACTTCAAACTCCTCGATAATCTCTTCTTGAATTCCCTCTTGCATATATTCCTATTTTATGTCAAAATTTTTTGTAATGTCGTCTATTCTTACGCCTGTTGAGCCCTCGGGGGGATTTATTTGCATGATATATGCCAAAGTCGGAGCTAGCGCGCACATGTCCACGGGTGAGCGTATGGTGTTGGCTTTAAGCCCTGCACCCATAAAAATAAGGGGCACTTCTCTGTCGTAATTATACAGCGAACCAGATTCTGAAAGCGTGTTGGCCTGAGCGTGTATCCACCCCGGCTGAAAGTTTAGTGTTACGTCGCCCGAGCGTTTTGGGTAAAAGCCGTTTTGTATAAGTGAGCCTACTCCTGCGCCAAAATAATTAGCCTGCAAATTGCTAGAAGTGTAAACATTGGCAACACCTCTAAATTGCAGCGCAAAGCTAGCGAGTGAGTTTTGAACCTGCTCCAAACTGAGGCGATTAGAGTAGATTAAGTTATGATTTAAAAACAGTTGACGGTCTATGTAATCTACGACCCACTCGCCACTGCCAAACTGAGAACTTAAGAAAGAATTTGCCAAGATTTTAAACTTCGCAGCATCAAATCTCTTATTTTCATCTTTTTGAGTATCACTTGCGCCGTGGTCTGAACTTAGCACAAATAATATGTCTTGCTCGCTTAGCTGAGTTACGAGGTAGTTTACAAATTCGCCTATTTCTTGGTCTAGCCTTATAAACATTTGCCTAGTTTGCTCAGCGTCGTAGCCATATTTGCTAGAAATGTATCTTGGCGAGTCAAGGCAGATGTTTAATAAGTCTGTATTGTCGTCCTTGCCCAGGTGTTCATAAATTAGGGCTTGCTTAGCAAATTCTAGGGTTATGGTGTTGCCAGCCTCATTTTCTGGGATTTTAGAGTAATCAGGCATCATGTTTCTTGGGGTTTTGATGCTGGTTTTGCTCCTCCAATCAAAGTTTATAAAATCTTTAGAGTTTCTTTGACGATTATAATCTTCAGCCCACTGAGGCAGCTCTGTCATAAATTTTGATGATGAAATCCATGTGCCTCGCTTAAGGTCCATCCAGTAGTTTTGGGTTTTTTCTCCCCCTAAAACTATGGCTGAATTTGCGTCTATTGCTATGGTTACAGCCTTGCTTTTAGGATTACTTTTTATGAGTTTGTCGCCTAGGGTTTGGCACACGAGATTGTGCGATGAGTATTTGCCCAGGCCGTAATCGCAACCTACTCCGTCTATATCCTTATCGTAAGTTATAGGTACAATTTCGTTGGTTGTGCGCTCTATCCACCTCTCAGTGACTATACCGTGAGTTGAAGGGTAGGCGCCCGTAGCTATGCTAGAGAGCGCAGGCAGAGTGGTGGTTTGCATAAAGTTAAAGCTCGCCTGAGAGCACACCACGCCTTTTTTTAAGAACTCTTTAAAGCCTTTTTCTGAGAAATCATGGGCTAAATCATCAAGCACATCACTACGCATCTGGCTAACTATAATGTTGACCACAAGCCTAGGCTTTCTAAGCGCAGCCTCGCCTGCAAACACGGCATTCGAGGTGATTAGAAGTGCTAAAATTGAGAATAAACGCATAAGTTTCTTTTCTAAATGTATAAGTCCACAAATATACAAAGATTTATATAAGAAATAGGTAGTTTTGGCTCTCTTTTTTAAAAAGAAGTGAAGTATTGCTCCAAATCATCAAGTTTTAGCTCGGGATTTTGCTGTTTTAGAGCCATGGTTTTCTCGCTCATTCTTTGGCAAAATACTTTGTGCGAAGGGCTGTTAGGCTTTAATACTCTGTGCTCGCTTGAGCTAACAAGGGAGTCTATTTGTTTGTTAAGAGTTGATGTCTCTAGGCTAAAAACAGCCTCTTGAAATAAGCTCCATACATAGTCTACGGCCTGGTCTGAGGGGTGAATCATATCAGATTTGTAGAAACGATAATCGCGCAAATCGTCGTTTAAAATCTCAAACGAGGGGAAGTAATTTACCCTCTCGGGGTAGAGCTCTTTGAGAGTTTGAGCTGCTAAAATTAGCGTTGCTTTGCTCAGTGAGTTTCCCTCTAAGGTGTCTTTTATGTGGCGTATGGGGCTTACTGTTATGATGATTTTTTTGCCACTTAGTGAGCCTTCAATTTGTTTTTTTAGCATGCTAATTATCTCTTCTACACTTAGTCTATGGCGCGTGAAATCGCTTGCAGCTCGTTTGTGGCAATTACCCACAACTTGTCCTGTTATGGCGTTTTTGTAGACCCAGGCAGTGCCCAGGGTTATGATAACGTAGCTAGAATTTTTAAGCGCATTAACCCCTTCTTTGTAACGGCTATTGATTATTTGTAGTGTGTCTTGAGGGTTTTCTGATGAAAAATCACCGTGGTGCAATTCGCTGTGCCATAGATTATTATGCTCAAAAAGTTCGTTTTCTGTAAAGTCTCTGTTTTGGCCTACTCTCTCTAGCACACTGCAAATTGAGGCAGGGTTGTAAAGTATGCCAAAGGGGTTGGAGCACACATCAAAGCGCAATCTTTTAAGCCTAGATGCTATGTTTTCGGCAAAGCACGAGCCTAGCGAAAGACCCTTTTGTGAGTGGTCTAACTTAAAATTCAGCTCTATTTTTTCTATCTCAGTTCTTAGTTTCATATTTTGCAAAGCTAGAAAAAAATATCTAAATTTGACGTTTAAACCTTTAATATTATGATTTACTATCCTATCTGCAAAATTAATCTTGGGCTCAGAGTTGTCGGAAAACGCGACGATGGTTTTCATGAGATTTCAACTTTGATGTATCCTGTAACCAGACTTTGCGACGTGTTAGAGATTATCCCTAGCGAGGAATTTAGCCTAATACAAAGTGGGCTGGAGATAGATTGCGCTATGGAGAAAAATATTTGTTTTAAGGCTTACGAGCTAATGAAAAAGGAATTTTCGCTGCCCCCCGTTGCCATGCACCTTTACAAAAATATTCCCTTTGGGGCAGGCTTAGGTGGTGGCTCGTCAGATGCAAGTTATGTTATTAGAGGACTAAACGAAATTTTTAGGCTATCGCTTAGCTCGCAGCAGATGAAGAATCTTTCTGCAAGGCTTGGTAGTGATACAGCATTTTTTATTGATAATACGCCAGCTGTTTCGAGTGGTAGGGGTGAGATTTTAAGCCCTAGCTCGGTGAGTTTGTCGGGTTACACGCTTGTGATACTAAAACCTGAGGATATGGTATCAACTTCCGAAGCTTACAGGGGTGTGAAAATTAGTGGTGAAAAGAATGTAGATTTAGAAAACTTGCCCTTAGAAAAATGGCGCGAAAATGTGTTTAACGACTTTGAGGAGCATATTTTCAAGGCTCACCCAAAAATCGAAGAATTAAAAGAATACCTATATAATATAGGTGCAATTTATGCCTCAATGTCGGGCTCGGGAGCAGCAGTTTATGGAATTTTTAACAAAAAGTTAGATTTTCAAATATCACTTCCTCAAGTGTTTGTGCATCAAGAAGTTGTATTTTAACAAATCGTAAAAGTTATGTAAAAGAGAATCATCTCGCGAAAAAATACCTACCTTTACCCCCGATTAACCAAAAAAAATTGATTATGTCACAAGACAAAAAAATTATGGAGCTTCAAGATCGTAGAGCAAAAAACGCTCTAGGTGGAGGCGAAAAAGCAATTGAAAAACAACACTCATTAGGTAAAATGACAGCTCGCGAGCGTATCAACGCTTTGCTAGATGACGGGTCATTTTTTGAGTATGATATGTTTGTTAAACATAACAACACAGACTTTGGTATGCAAGACAAAGATCTTCCTTCAGACGGTGTTGTTATCGGAACAGGAACTATCGGTGGAAAAAATGTTGCAGTTTTTGCTCAAGATTTCACTGTTGTTGGTGGTTCGCTAGGTTTTATGCACGCACAAAAAATCACTAAAATTATGGATTACGCGCTTGATATGCGTATTCCTCTTATCGGTATCAACGACTCGGGTGGCGCTCGTATCCAAGAGGGTGTGAACGCGCTAGCTGGTTATGGCGAGATTTTCTATCGCAACACTATGGCTAGTGGTGTGATTCCTCAAATTTCTGTTATACTTGGCCCTTGTGCTGGTGGTGCTGTTTACTCTCCTGCCTTGACTGACTTTGTGTTTGTGGTTGAGAACATTTCTAAAATGTTTATCACAGGCCCTGAGGTTATTAAAACAGTTCTTGGTGAGGAAATCACTATGGAAGAACTTGGTGGTGCTCGCGTTCACAGCGAGGTTACTGGTAACGCTCACTTCTATGCTCAAAGCGAGCAAGAATGTTTCTCTCAAATTCGCAGTTTGATTGATCTTTTGCCAGCTAACAATTCTGAGCAAGTTGCAGCTGAAAAGCCAGTTGCATCCAAAGCTGAATACAAAATTTCTGAAATCGTACCTTTAGATCCAACTATGCCTTATGACGTGCGTAACGTGATTAAAGCTTTGGCTGACGGTAGTGATTTTGTTGAGGTTATGGAACTTTTTGCTGCTAATATCGTGGTAGGTTTTGGTCGTGTGAATGGTCAGACAGTAGGTTTCGTGGCTAACCAACCTTTGGTTCTAGCTGGTGTGCTTGACTGTGATTCTTCGGACAAAGCAGCTCGCTTTATCCGTTTCTGTGATAGCTTTAATATTCCTATCGTAACGCTTGAGGATATGCCAGGTTACTTGCCAGGGGTAGACCAAGAGCACGCAGGTGTGATACGTCATGGTGCTAAATTGCTATATGCTTATAGCGAGGCTTCTGTGCCTAAAATCACTATTATCTTGCGTAAAGCTTACGGTGGTGGTTACATCGCTATGGGTTCGCGTCACATGCGTTCTGACTTTGTTTTCGCTTGGCCTCAAGCCGAAATCGCAGTTATGGGCCCTGAGGGTGCAGCTAATATTATCTTCAAAAAAGATATCATGGGAGCTGAAGATCCAGTGGCTATGCGCGAAGAGAAAATCCAAGAATACAAAGATAAATTTGCAAATCCTTATGTTGCAGCAGGTAAAGGTTACCTTGATGCTGTTATCACTCCTGAGGAAACTCGCAAATATATTGAGCACGCACTTAAAGTGGGAGCTACAAAAAGCGTAGCTAGACCAGCGAAAAAACACGGACTTCCTCCATTTTAATCCTTAGAAATTATGCAAGAAGAACTAAAATACGAAGTATTGGAAACCGAAAACGGAGGTTTTAAAACAACTTTCAACAAGGTTCACACAATGCGTAAAAAATGGAGCGCTCCTAATCCTAAACAAATCCTGACACTTATGCCTGGCATGGTTATCGAGATTAAAGTTAAGGCTGGAGACGCAGTTAAAAAAGGTGATTGTCTTTTGCTGTTTAAAGCTATGAAGATGAATAACAATATCTTAGCGCCTTTTGATGGGGTTATCAAAAGTGTTGAAGCACCTTTGAATGAGAACTTAAAAAAGAATACTTTGCTTATCGAGTTTGAATAATTAAAGTTGTTCTATTAATAAAAAACGGCTAGCACTTTTAATATGTGCTAGCCGTTTTTTCTATAACATTATAATTGTTAATGTCTGTTTTTAGCTACTTCTTCGTAGTTGTAGAAATCGCCGTTGTATCCCATTTGTTTTCTAAGTACACCTTCGTAGGCATTCCATAGATTTTGAGGGATAAGAGCTTTACGAGTTTCCCAATCAACGTTACGACTTAGGATGGTTGAGAATTGTAGGTAGTTATTACGTTTTGTACCTTCAGCTGCCCATGTTTGTAGACGCTCGTCGTGTAGTTTGCGTAGTTTGTCAAGAGTTTTAGCGTATTTCTTCTCTTTAGCTACGTTGTTAAGTTCACCTGGATCTTTAGCTAGGTCAAAAAGTTCTTCAACTGGGCTCATTTTATCGCCAAAACACCAGTAGATATATTTCATGCCCTCGCTAACAATAGCAAGCGAGAAACATCCTGGCGAGCCCCATACATTAATCAAACTTAGAGCCTCGTGTGCGCCTGCTTTAGGATTTTTAACCACAGGAGAGAGTGAAGTACCGTCCATGTTTTTAGGTATCTCAACGCCTGCGTAATCTAGGATAGTTGGCGCGATGTCAATATTTCCTGAGATTGCTTTAGTAAATTCACCCTTAGTTTTGCCCTCGCGAGGGTCAACGATAACTAGAGGAATACGGCTTGAAGACTCATAAGGCAATACTTTGCCACCAAGACGGTGCTCACCTAGAGCCCAACCGTTGTCTGATGTGAAGATTACTATGGTGTTTTTGTCTAGTCCTTCGGCTTTAAGTTTTTCAACTATCATACCCACTGCATAGTCTACGCCGTAGATTTGTGAGTGATAACCTCTAACACTTTCCTCAAAGTTTTTGTGTTTTTCCTTGCCAAAGAAAGTTAGGAATTGTCTTCCAAGTCTAGCTTGCAGAGGCAAACGTGTGTCAGCATCTGCTGCACTTTTAGGAACTTCAAAAGTTGTGTCATCGTAGATGCCCAAGAATTTAGGGTCAACGGTTGTTGGAGAGTGAGGTGCTTTAAATGAAATTGACAAACAGAAAGGTTTGCCCGATTTTTTAGCCTCGTCGATAAAGTCACAACCAAATGCTCCGTAGGCGCGCGATGAGTGAGGATAATCTTTGGCATATTGAGTTAGATATTTATTTTTCTCGGTTTCGTAGTGAGTTTGGCCTGTGCCACCTGCCCACATATCGAATCTATCAACGGGAAGAACCGAGTAAGAGTTGCAGTTATCTTTGCCCTCAACAGCATTAAGCGCAAAACCAAATTTGCCAGCAAAACCAGTGAAGTAACCATTTTTCTGCAAAAGTACAGGGTAAGAAAGTTCAAACATAGCTGGATCCATACCTCCGTGAAGGAAGTTAGTGCCGGTTTTGTACTCATACATACCTGTCATGGTGATAGCACGGCTAGCCATAGAGATAGATGTAGTAGCGTAGTGGCTCATGAAAGACACCCCTTGGCTTACTAGATTGTCTAGGTTAGGAGTTTTAAGATTGTCGTAACCCTGAGCATGAATAGATTTAATAGACTGATCGTCTGTCATCAAAAAAATGATGTTAGGGCGATTGTCTGCTGCATTAGCTAGCGTAGGTACAAGAGCTAGAGATGCTAAAATAAGACGATTGTTTGTAGAAATTTTCATATATATATAAAATGAATGGTTAACATTTTTGCAAGTTACGAATTTTAGTCTAAAAAAACCAATTTTTATTTTTAATATTCTTGTAATAGCTCTGTAACTTTTTTGTAATACGAGTGCTATACTTTTGCCTACAGATAATTAAAAGAAAAGTATGACAAATTTTACAAAAGTTTTTTCGCTATTAATCCTTGCTTTAATCTCTTACACTTCGCTAGGTGCACAAACTCTTGAAGGTAAGGTAGTTGACAGTGCTACGGGCGAGCCATTAATAGGTGTTACAGTAGTTGTTAAAGGTACAACTAAAGGTATTTCAACAGATGTTGACGGTACTTATTCTCTCGCTGGCATCGCTCCTAAAAGTGTGCTTCAAGTTAGTTACATTTCTTACAAAACCATAGAAACTGCTCCTTTAAATATCAAAGCAGGCTCTACCGAGACAATGAATTTCTCGCTTGAAAGCGATGATTTGCAAATCGAAAGTGTGCAAGTTGTAGCTAAAAAAAATGTAGAGAGCGAGGGTGTACTTAAAAACGAGCGTATCCAAGCCTCATTTGCACTAGAGAATCTTGGTGCTAAGGAAATGTCTATTAAAGGTATCTCAAATGCATCGGAAGGGGTTAAGAAAATGTCGTCGGTAACTGAGTCTGACGGGGGTCAAGTATTTGTTCGTGGTCTGGGTGATCGTTACAGCTTAACAACGCTTAATGGCCTGCCTATCGCATCGCCAAATGCTAACAACAAACTTATCTCGCTGGATTTATTCCCTTCTTCTATTATAGGTAATATCACAGTTTCAAAAGTTTATAGTGCGTCTTCATTTGCTGATTACTCAGGTGCGCGCATAGATATCACGACTAAAGAAAACACAGGTTCTGACTTTTTCTCTATCTCGCTAAGCGCAGGTGGTCAAATAGGAACAATGTTTAATAATATCTATTCGGCAGATAACGCCGGGGTGTTTAATAGTCAAAAGCTTCCTTCGGCAATCGCTGATAATAACGCAAACGATTATATTGCCTCTACCTCGGGCTTTACCTCTTACCTAGCCGAGAATAATATTTTTGAAACTTCGTTTGATGTGACTGAGCTTACGGCTTTGCCTGACTTTAGCGCAACTATCGCAGGTGGCAAAAACTGGAAATTCAACGCTTTGAATTCTCTTTCTCTAATTGCTTCTTTAAGTTCTGGCAAGAGCACTTCATCTACTTTAGATAAAACATCAGCAACGTATAACTATCAAGCTGTGAAAATGGCTGATAAAACAACAGATGAATATAGCCAAAAATTCAAAATCTCAGGTTTGGTAGCTTTGAGCTACTCTTATAAAGGAGACAGCAAAGTTAGCTACACAAGTTTTTACACTCGTGCCTTGGATGATAAATTTGGATTTAGCCACGCGTGGAATGATGAGGCCGAGGTTTTAACTTCTAACTCTTCGCGCGAGATTAACACACTGTTTACTAATCAGGTGTTGGGTAAACACACTATCAGTGATAAGTTTGCTTTGAATTATGCAGCCTCTTATGGCGTGACTTCGAGCGATGCGCCAGATCGTCGTCAGGTGACTTATGATGATAATGGTGACGGTACTTACTCTTTGCGTCAAGCCGACCAAAACAATACTAACCGTTTTTATTCTACACTTTCTGAAGATGAGATTATAGGTGACGTGAATTCAGTGTACACTTATGGAGATAAAAATACAGTAAAACTTGGTTTTGCTTATAAAGATAAAAATCGCGAATATAACCTAACAAAATTTACTTATAATCTATCTAACGTAACTAGTCAAGGTGCAGTAGATATATATAATATAGGTAATGTAATTAATTACGATGCTATCAAAAGTGGCACAATAAGCGTGAAGCGTTATAATGGTTCAACCACAAGCTACACAGCTGGGCTAGGTGTTTATGCTCCTTATCTAGAGGCTGATTACAATGTGGCAGGTCTATTAGTTAACCTAGGTGCTAGAATGGAATACGCTAAAATGTGGGCTGATTATACTACTGAAACAGGTGTTGCTACGCTAACTACGCTAAATAGCCTAGATGTGTTCCCAACACTTAACTTAAAATATTCTCTGCCAAAATCTCAAACCTTGCGTTTTGGTTCTTCATACACAGTTACTCGCCCTTCGTTTTACGAGATTGCAGAGTTTCTTTATGAGCCAGAGTATGGTGGTGATGAGATTATAGGTAATGCTGACCTAAAAAATGGTTATAATATCAATCTTGATTTGAAATACGAATATTTTGTGCCTAATAGCTCGGATATGTTCTCAGTAACGGCTTATTACAAAATACTTCAAGACCCTATCGAGCAAGTGCAACGTCTATCGGGTTCGACCATACAACAAACTTACAAAAATGCTGATGACGGTAGTGCAGCAGGCGTAGAGTTAGAAATTCGCAAAGGTTTCCTTAAGCATTTTACTGTTGGTTTCAACGCATCTTATATGTACACTAACGTAAATCTTTCGGATGATCTTTATACAGATTCTAACCGTATGTTGCAAGGTGCATCGCCTTACCTTATCAATGCCGACCTTACTTTCAACAAAAAATTTAAGGGTGAAAGCTCGCTTACTATGGCTCTTCTTTACAACTTGCAAGGCAAGCGCATAAGTTCTGTAGGTCTTAAAGCAAGTGCAACAGACACTGAGGGTATGGCCAACACTATGCAGGAGGATTATCACACGCTTAACTTTAATATTAGCTACAATATCAATTCTCATTGGTCTGTTAAGGCAGGCATAGATAATATCCTAGATAGCGAGAGCACTTACACTCAAGAGATGCTTAACGGAGAAACAAAAATCGTTAAAAGCTACAAAGAGGGCATGGACGTGAGTGTAGGAATAAGCTATAATTTCTAAAAAACAAACATAAATAAATTTATAATCTTAATTAAAAAAAACACAAAAAAATGAAAAAAATTAGTTTTAAATTTGCGCTACTTGCGCTTGCAGTTTCTGCTTTTGTAGCATGTGACGATGAGAACTCATCAAACAATGTAGCTAAAGATGTTTATTGGTCGGGTGATGTTAAAATCTCAGCTCCAGTAGTTATCGAAAGTGGTGCAACTCTTACTATTGAGGCAGGTACTAACGTTACTGCTGAAGATAACGGCGAGCACATTTACATCCTTATCGCTCAAGGCGCTAAAATCGACGCTCAAGGTACAGCTGCTGAGCCTATTATTATGACTGCTGAAGATAAATCAGAAGGTGCTTGGGGTGGTATTCACATTTGTGGTTACGCTACTGTTAATACAGGTTCTAACTCTTCTGAGGTAGGTTCTTACCCTTATGGTGGCTCTAAAGATGATGACAACTCAGGTGTTCTTTCTTATGTTGTTATCGAGTATGCTGGTTACCTTCACTCAGCTGAAAAAGAAGCTAATGGCTTTACTTTCTATGGCGTAGGTTCTGGTACTCAAGTTGACCACTGTGTGGCTTACAAAGGTGCTGATGATGGTTTCGAGTGGTTTGGTGGTACAGTTAATGGCACTTACCTAGTTTCTATTGGTAACCAAGATGATGCTTTTGACTGGACAGAAGGATGGAAAGGTGCTGCACAATTCCTTATCGCTGACCAAATCCAAAACGGTTGTGACCAAACTATCGAAGGTGATAACTCTAAAGTTAGCTACCTACTTGAACCAATTTCTTGCCCAACTATCGTGAATGCAACTTTAATTGGTGATGATAATGGTTCTGATACTTCAGGTGCTCTACTTCGTAACGGTACTTACTTCAAAATTTACAATACTATCGCTTCAGGTAAATCAACTGATATCCGTATCTCTGACGTATCAACAGAAAAAGCTGACTCAACTAACGTAGGTACTTACCCAACAAGTGCTTCTTTGGAAGCTGCTAGCTCATTATTCAAAAACGTTTACACTGGTTCTTACAAAGATGACAAAACTACTTCTTCTTACACTTTTGACGGCGTGAACGGAAACTCTGTAGTTTCACAAGCTGCTTATGACTATGCTACAACTGTTGCTTCTTCTTCTCACGGT
>JAWXTK010000010.1:0-64486 GCA_044433645.1 Rikenellaceae bacterium
CAGGTTGAATTCAGCAAACAAAACATGAAGAAATTATTCTTAATGCTGACTCTTGCAGCAGTGGCAATGTATTCTTGCGACACAACAGAGGAAACAAACAACGAAAATGACAACTACATTTACTACGCAAAACTAACTTCTAACAAAGGTGACTGGAAAGCTAGCGATGCAGAACTTGATAAAGGTTTTCTTCAAACAGAATTCTCTAACGGCAAAACAATCGCTTATGACAAAAGTTGTTCTTACGTGGGCGTAGGAGATTATGGTACAAACTCAGAATGGCCAGGTGCATGGAAACAATCTTTGGAAGTATATTTTGACACTACATGGGTAGCTGCCTCTCACTTTAGCTTTGTAACTAACCCAACATCATCTGAAGGTGGTTTCCCTAAATGTAACCAAATCCTTTCATTTGCAAATGACACTATCTCAGGCAATGACTACCTTTACTTCTCTCAAGGCACTGCAATTGCAACAAATGTAATCAAAAATGGTACTGCTATGGAAGGTAGACTTTCAGGTTGGCACACTTTTGAATTCACATATTACTATGATGATGATCTAGGATATTACGCATGTTATGCAAGTGTAGTAGATGCTCTAGGTGATGAAATATACAGCAACACTTTCGGCCAAGCCAACAAAGATGACGAAGGTCTTGGAGGTGCTTGTATCATGTATTTTATCGGATCGCAATCTACTTACGATGCAGATACAAGTACTCACCCAGCTATCGTAATTCGTAACCAAAAAGTTGAACTTGTAGCAGAAGAGTCTGCTGACGAACTAGAATAAGTCACAACTTTATTATATAAATTAAGGGGAGTATTTTTCAATACTCCCCTTAATTTTTTTTTGGATAAGGGTGGCTAAGAAGTATTTAGCTGCAACGCTCTGATTTTCGGCCTAAACGGAGCGTACTTAAGGTACGTGAGTATTAGGCCGGAAAAGCTAGAAGGCAGCAGATGAATGCTTATTAGACGCCCTCTGATTATATAGTGGTTATATTATACTACATCATACCACCCATACCTGGAGCACCACCCATAGGCATAGCAGGCTCTTCGGTCATATCAGCCACAACACACTCAGTTGTTAAGAACATAGATGCCACAGATGCTGCGTTTTCAAGTGCTACGCGTGATACTTTAGTTGGGTCTATAATACCAGCCACCAACATATCTTCGTATTTGTCATAGCGAGCATTGTAACCATAAGCACCTTTGCCCTCTTTAACTTTGTTTACAACAACTGAACCTTCGCCACCAGCATTTGCTACTATCTGACGTAGTGGTTCTTCAATAGCACGTTTCACGATTTGAATACCTGTCATTTGGTCTTCATTCTCGCCCACAAGTGAATCAAGTGACTCTACGGCACGAATGTAAGCCACACCACCACCTGGGATAATACCCTCTTCCACAGCAGCGCGAGTTGCAGCCAAGGCATCATCAACTCTGTCTTTTTTCTCTTTCATCTCAACCTCAGTTGCAGCACCCACATAAAGCACAGCCACACCACCTGCAAGTTTAGCCAAACGCTCAGCTAATTTTTCTTTGTCATAGTCCGAAGTTGAAGTTTCCATTTGTTTACGAATTTGGCCTACACGAGCATCAATAGCCTCTTTTGCACCAATGCCGTTTACGATAGTTGTATTTTCTTTTGTGATAGAAACTTTGTCTGCGCTACCCAATAATTCAAGGGTTGCTTGGTCAACTTTAAGGCCTTTTTCCTCAGAGATAACTGTACCACCAGTAAGGATAGCTATGTCTTCAAGCATCTCTTTACGTCTGTCACCAAAACCTGGAGCTTTAACAGCAGCGATTTTAAGCGCACCACGCAATTTATTCACAACAAGAGCTGCAAGTGCCTCACCGTCAACATCTTCGGCAATAAGTAAAAGCGAGCGACCATTTTGAGCAACTGGTTCAAGTATGCCCATAATCTCTTTCATTGTAGAGATTTTTTTGTCTGTGATAAGTATGTAAGGTTGCTCAAGCACAGTCTCCATTTTCTCAGAATCTGTCATAAAGTAAGGCGAGATATAACCTCTATCAAACTGCATACCTTCAACCACATCTACGTGAGTTTCAGTACCTTTAGCCTCTTCAACTGTGATAACACCCTCTTTAGTCACTTTGCTAAATGCCTCGGCGATAAGACCACCGATTGCGCTGTCATTGTTTGCCGAGATAGTAGCTACTTGTTCAATTTTTGAATTGTCGCTACCCACCTCTTGGCTTTGCTCCTTAAGGTTTTTCACCACCTCAGCCACTGCTAAATCTATACCTCGTTTAAGGTCCATAGGGTTTGCACCAGCAGTCACGTTTTTAGTACCAACGCTAACAATAGCCTGAGCCAGGACAGTTGCAGTAGTTGTACCGTCACCTGCATCATCATTGGTTTTAGAAGCAACTTCTTTAACCATTTGCGCGCCCATATTAGCGAATTTATCTTCTAATTCTATTTCTTTAGCCACGCTCACACCGTCTTTAGTTACGTGAGGAGCACCAAATTTTTTCTCAATAATTACATTACGACCTTTAGGTCCTAGGGTTACTTTCACAGCGTTAGCAAGTGCATCCACGCCTTGTTTTAGTAGTTCACGAGCTTCTACGTCGTATTTAATTTCTTTTGCCATTATGTATGTTTATTTTTATTAAATTATAGCTAAAATTTCTTTTTGGTTCATAATTAGGAAATCTCTTGAATCAACATTAATTTCTGTGCCTGAGTATTTTCCATAAAGTACTCTATCGCCCACGGCTACTTCCATTTTAATTTCGGCAGTACCTGGTCCTACGGCTACGACTGTACCCTCGCAAGGTTTTTCTTTAGCTGTTTCTGGGATAAAAAGTCCACCGGCAGTTTTTTCTTCGGCAGCGATTGGCTCTATGAGCACCCTGTCTGATAATGGTTTGATTGTCATTTGTTAAAATATTTAAGTTTTTAATAATTTTTCTTGCCTTACTATACATCATATAGTATGCCAAAAGGGTTTTGACAGACTTTTGCTGACAAAGATATATAAAATTCGCAAACGGGGTGACATTTTGGCACAAAAAGATAGTTTTTAGTTATCAGTTTTTAGTTTCTAGTGACACTAACGTATGTGCATTTTGTAGGAGGACATCAAACGCAGATTTGACACCAACTCATAAATAAAACTTTTTTTACTATACTATTTATTTGCAAATACAACTATTATGAGTACTTTTGCAAAAAGAGTGTTAGCTCTTTGTTGATGAGAAATACAACAGAATCTAACACTACAATATTGTTTATTGTATTTCTAAAACGACCAATTTAAAAATAGTACAAATGATAAGCGAGAGAGGATTATTTTATCCACCAGGATAACGTAGCCCGACTTGCTTTTGTACGGGTACTTGGTCGTGCCTAGAAATACAGCTTGTCGGAGCTGCGTTTTTTTTTTAATTACTAGCTAACGCAAGCGATTAAAAAACCTCTAAAAAAATGGAAAACTTATCACTTCTACAAGGAAAATGGGAATTTATCGGCCAAGAAATCTTCAACAAAAAATCTAAACTATGGATTGAGCAAGGAAATTTCTCAGAGCAAGTTACATGGAATTTCAATCTAAATTTTGCATCGCAGTGCGTTGAATACGGCAAAATAGACGAAGAATCAGTCGTAACAAAAACTACCCCTATGCAATATAGTTACAACTCTAATAAACAGCGACTTATAGTAGATGCAGATGTTCAAGATAAGTATAAAATTGAATTTACAACAGAGGGTATAATGGTGTTAGAAATTTTAACAATCAACCACGCTCTGCCATATATGCGATACTTACTGCGTAGATTATAGTAGTTATTAGATAACAAATCTTGCGATTTGTGGCACTCAAAGAAAAATGCACGCATTTTTCTCATTTATGAGCTTTCGTGCCCCGTTAACATCTTACGTCTGCGACGGCTGGCGTGCTCGCCAGTGAGCTAATGAGATTACTGACGTTAGCAAAACTAAAAAGAGGCTAACTTTAGAAAAGTTAGCCCCTATAAATATAAAATATATTCTTATCGAATAATAGTCTCCTCACGGTCTGGCCCAACAGAGATAATGTTGATAGGCACACCAGTTTCTTTTTCTAAGAATTCTACGTAATCTTTAAATTCTTGTGGGAATTTATCGTAATCTCTAATTACGCTGATATCGCTTTTCCAACCTTTAAACTCTTTATAAATTGGCTCTATTGTAGCCTGAGTTTCATAAGGGAATTCTGTAGTCTCGACGCCGTTAACTTTGTAAGCAACAGCAACTTTGATAGTATCAAAATCGTTCAAAACATCAGATTTCATCATAATCAAACCACTCACGCCATTAACCATAACAGAATAGTTAAGAGCAACCAAGTCCATCCAACCACAACGACGCTCACGTCCAGTAGTAGCACCATACTCGCGACCTACGTCACGCATTTTAGCTCCGTCCTCATCAAAAAGTTCAGTAGGAAAAGGACCACTACCAACACGAGTACAGTAAGCTTTGAATATACCATAAACATTGCCGATATTAGTTGGCGCAACACCCAAACCAGTACAAACCCCAGCACAAATAGTGTTAGAAGAAGTAACAAAAGGATAAGAACCAAAGTCAATGTCCAACAGTGCACCTTGAGCACCTTCAGCTAAGATAGGCATATCGTTTTTCATCATATTGTTGACAACGTGCTCGTTATCAACAATTTGAAAACGTTTAAGGTTTTCTATACCCTCCATCCATTGTTTTTCGTACTCAGTTACGTCGTACTCAAAACCATATTCAGAAAGAGTTTGCTCGTGTTTAGCTTTAAGTGTATTGTAACGCTCCATAAATTCTGGAGAAAGGATATCACCTACCCTTAGACCATTACGACCAGTTTTGTCCATATAAGTTGGGCCAATTCCTTTAAGAGTTGAACCAATTTTAGAAGCTCCCTTAGCAGCCTCAGAAGCAGCATCTAATGCACGGTGAGTTGGCAGGATAAGGTGAGCTTTTTTAGCTATGCGCAATTTACGGGTCACATCAACACCCACAGCCTCTAATTTAGCTATTTCATCAGACATGATAACTGGGTCCATAACCACGCCATTACCAATTATATTAACCGAACCTTCGCGAAATATTCCAGAAGGAATAGTGTGCAAAACGTAACTTTCATCACCAAAATGAAGAGAGTGACCTGCGTTTGGTCCTCCTTGAAATCTTGCAACAACTTGGTAATTTGGGGTAAGTACGTCTACGACTTTACCTTTGCCCTCATCACCCCACTGCAAACCTAATACTACATCTACTTTTTTCATTTCTTTATATTGTATGTATATTCTTTTTTAAATAAACAAATTGCTTACAAAGCTACACTTTTTTTCTTAAACTCCCTAAAGAAAATCTCTATTTTTTATAAATATAGTCTATATACACACCAAAAGCGCCCTCTACTACGTTTTAATACAAAATTTTTATGTAACTTTGTCCTAAGGTTTGTAATCACCCTAACTCTCAAGATGAGAAAATTTATATTTATTTTCATAGTATTGCTTAGTGCACTTTCTCCCAAGCTTGCGCAAGCTCAGTACAACAAGGCCTACTTCTATTACAGAGGTAGAGGCTATCTTGTTGAAGATAATTATATCGAAGCCATAAAAACACTCAACATATTATTAAAGGTAGACCCCAATGCTCACGAAGGTTACTTTCTAAGAGGCATAGCCAAATACAACTTAGATGATTTATTAGGTGCAGAAATAGACTTTAGCGAGGCTATCGACAGAAACCCTGTCTTTACCACAGCCTACCAATACAGAGCCATAACTCGCGCTAGACTAGCTAATTACAGCGACGCTATCGAAGACTTTAAGCACGCCATAGAACTGCGCCCCGATATTAATTCAACATATTACAGCCGTTCGGTGGCTTACCTTATGAGTGGTGATAATAACAAAGCTTTAGAGGATCTCAACACCTTTATCTCTAAGGAAAAAGGCGTTGTAGATGCCTATATTAACCGAGGTACAACCCACCTAAATCTCAGTGATACCACCAGCGCTCTCCAGGATTTTAATTGGGCAATAAAACTCAATAAAGAGAATCCCAACTCCTACAACAGACGAGGCTCGCTGTATCTAGCTCAAAGCAAATACGCCCTAGCTTTAGATGACTTTAACAATGCAATTAGTCTGGATTCAACCAACATTCAGTCCTATTTTAATCGCGCCCTAACCTATTCTAATACAAAAAGGCCCGATGCTGCAATCCAAGATTTTGGCCAAGTCATAAAAATGGATAGCACCAGCGCAATCGCATATTTCAACCGTGCCATAGTCAAAACTGGTGTTGGCGACTACAATTCAGCTATTAATGATTACAACAAAGTCATAGAAATCCTGCCCGACAATGTGTTGGTTTACTTCAACAGATCTCTTGTTCACCAGCGCCTGGGCAACCTTAAGTTAGCCATAAACGACTGCACCAGAGCCATAGAACTCTACCCTGACTTTGCAAATGCTTATAACCAACGTGCTTTAGTAAAATATCAAAACGGAGATATTAAAGGCGCCGAAAAAGACAAAAAAATAGCAGATGCTAAGATTAAAGTGCTCCAAGAAAAGAAAGAGAAAGACCCCAGTGGCATCTACTCTGACACAACCCATAACTTCATGCGCTTAATCTCCTTTGATTCTAAAACAGGAGGTAGCGATATGTTTCGCCTACGCTCTTCGGGCGTAAACGTAGCACTTTTACCTTCGTTTAGGTTCTCTATTATCGAGCAAAAAAACACACCTACCACCATAGACCCTACAAGATATTTTCTTGAAAGAGTCGAAGGCTTCAAAGCTCAACTCAATGAGCACATACTGGATTTAAGCATAAAACCATGTTTTATTGATGCCGACAGTTTAATTAGTATTAATAATCAATTAAAGGTATCTACTTCGTGGCAAGAATATTTTATTCGTTCAATAGCTCAGTTCTCGATTAAGCAATACACGGCCTCTATCACCAGCCTAAATAGAGCCATAGAGGCAGAGCCTAATAATCCTTTTTTATATTTTAATAGAAGTACGGTAAAAAGCGAGATGATAGATTTCATTTCATCTATTGAGGACAATATTCAAAACATCACCATTAACGACAACTCACAGTTAAAGCGCAGCACAACGCGCACCTATAATTATGATGATGCCATAAGCGACCTTAATAAGGTAATCTTCTTGTACCCCGAATTTGCACACGCCTATTATAATAGAGCTAATCTCAATGCAATCACGGGTGAGCTTACTAAGGCCTATGACAATTACACTAAAGCGATAGAGCTAAACCCCTCATTTGCTGAGGCTTACTACAATCGCGGTCTTGTTCAGATTTATATGAAAGACACTAGAAAGGGATGTTTAGATATCAGCAAAGCAGCCGAGCTGGGCATAGAGAACGCGTATGAAGTACTTAAAATCTACTCAAAGTAGATGTTAAGTTTCTAGAAACGTCAGTGGCACTAAAAACTAAAAAAAGGCACAGCATCAAGGAAAACTCCTTAATACCATGCCTTTAAAAAAACAAAAAAGTCCGAACTACAAGACTCCTTGCTCAACCATAGCTTGTGCAACTTTCATAAATCCTGCAACATTAGCACCTTTCATGTAGTTTACAAAACCATCTTTCTCGGTACCATATTTCACGCAGTCATCGTGAATTGAAAGCATAATTTGGTGTAATTTAGCGTCAACTTCCTCGCGTGACCAGTTAAGTTTAAGCGAGTTTTGCGACATTTCAAGTCCTGAAGTAGCAACACCACCAGCATTAGCAGCTTTACCTGGACCGTAGATTTTACGAGCCTCGATAAATTTGTCGATAGCCTCTGGAGTACATCCCATGTTAGAACCCTCAGCAACAAGTTGAACACCGTTAGCAATAAGCTTGTCTGCATCATCACCATTAACCTCATTTTGAGTAGCACAAGGTAAAGCTAAATCAACTTTCACGCCCCAAGGTTTTTCACCTTTAAAGAATTTCGCACTAGGATATTTATCTGCAAATGCAGCAACACCTTTACTAGCAGCGCGAAGTTCTAACATGTAATCAATTTTCTCAGCGTTTAGACCCTCAGCATCGTAGATATAACCATCGCTACCAGAGATAGTAACAACTTTACCACCTAGTTCAACTGCTTTAAGCGCAGCACCCCAAGCAACGTTACCATAACCAGACAAAGAGATAGTTTTACCATTGATACTATCACCAATGTGTTGAAGAGCTTTAGCAACAAAATAGATAAGTCCAAAACCAGTAGCCTCAGGACGGATAAGAGATCCACCAAAAGTCATACCTTTACCAGTTAACACACCAGTGTTTTCTTTAGCAAGTTTACGGTACATACCATAAAGGAAGCCGATTTCACGACCACCAACACCTATATCACCAGCAGGCACATCAGTCTCAGGACCTATATAACGCCATAGCTCAGTCATAAATGCTTGGCAGAAACGCATGATTTCAGCATCTGATTTACCTTTAGGATCAAAGTCTGAACCACCTTTAGCACCACCCATAGGCAATGTTGTAAGTGCATTTTTAAAGATTTGCTCAAAGCCCAAGAATTTAAGAATACTTAGGTTGACACTTGAATGGAATCTAAGACCACCTTTGTAAGGGCCGATCACATTGTTAAACTGAACACGGTAGCCAAGGTTAACTTTAACCTCACCTGAGTCAGCAACCCAGGGCACCTTAAAGGTGAAGATACGATCTGGCTCAACCAAACGCTCAGCGATTTGGTTTGCTTCAAAAATTGGATTTTCGTTGTAAGCCTCTTCGATAGTCATCAAGACTTCTTTAACGGCTTGTAAATACTCTTTCTCCCCTGGATGTTTTTTTTCCAGAGAAGCCATTAATAAATTAACATTCATGATATAAATAAAAATTGGTAAGTTTGATAACAAAGTTATGTATAAATATCTAAAAATTAAAGTATTAAATATTTGGATTTTTGATTTTTTTTGCTATAACTATAAAACCCACCTCAAAAGACTATTTAAAGCACGTTAATGTATGAAATCAAAATAATTTTACATATATTTGTAATTAAGTTTTAATAATTAAACTTCAATTAAAAAATGCAGAAATACGCCCTAGCCCAAGTAGAAACAGCTAAACAAAAGAAAGAGTTTATAAATTTCCCTAAGACACTTTACAAATCAAATAAAACATGGATATGTCCTCTAGATATTGATGTAGAATCACGTTTTGACGCTTCTAAAAACGAGCTTATGCAAGACGGCGAAATTGTAAGATATTTGGTCTATGATAGCCAAAACAAAGTAGTGGGGCGTATAGCAGCATTTTATAACAATGCCCTAGCCAAAGCTGGCGCACAACTAGAGGGCTACCCCTTAAGTGGAGGGTGTGGATTTTTTGAGGCCATAGACTCTCAACAGGTAGCTAATATATTGTTTGACACAGCTGCTAGTTGGCTAAAATCTAAAGGATTTGAGGCCATGGACGGGCCCATAAACTTTGGCGATAGAGACCAATGGTGGGGCCTACTTGTAAGTGGTTTTGAGTACGAGGCATTATATGCAAACAACTATAATCCAGAGTATTACGTTAAATTATTTGAGAATTACGGCTTTCAAAATTACTTTAATCAATACACCTACTCGCGTGAATTAATAGCAGGAGAATTAAGCGAGGCCACTTATCAAAAACTTGAGCGCATAAAAGCCAACAAAGATTATAGTTTCGCAAACATTGAAAACAGAAAATTAAAAGATGTAGCCAAAGATTTCATGTATATATACAACCGTGGCTGGGCAAAATTCACGGGCGTAAAACCCATGGAGCAGGAGCACGCCGACTCACTTGTCAAACAACTAAAACTTATAATCGACCCTCGTCTTATAATTTTTGCTTACTATCAGGGTAACCCCGTGGGGTTTTATGTTTCTCTGCCAGATTTAAATCGCGTGATAGGTAGTTTTAACGGTAAGTTAAACATTATCAATAAGTTAAAACTTATATTTAATCTTAAAATCAGGCGCAAGGCAGACAGAATCTTCGGTCTGATTTTTGGAGTCATCCCCGAATTTCAGGGCAAAGGCTTAGAATCAGGACTTTTCGAGGTTTTTGAAAAAGAAATGAGAGAGAAAAAACTCAAATATAAAACCATGGAACTTGCATGGATAGGCGATTTTAATCCTGTAATGATGCGCATGGTAGAGACTGTTGTCGGTGCAAAAAGACTAAAAATGCATACAACTTATCGTTATATTTTTGACCGTGAGATGCCTTTTTTGCGTTCACCACGCATGGGATTTAAGAAAAATAATAAATAATTAAAAATATCATGAATAAACCTACATTACTAGTACTAGCAGCAGGAATGGGCTCGCGCTACGGTTCACTCAAACAAATGGACGGCGTTGGTTACAGTGGCGAAGCTATTATAGATTACTCTATTTTTGATGCTATCAGAGCAGGATTTGGCAAAGTTGTTTTTGTCATTCGCCACGACTTTGAGCAGGCTTTTCGCGAGATTTTCACACCCGAGCGTTTTTCTAACCAAATAGAAGTAGACTTTGTATTCCAAGAACTAAATAAAATCCCCGAAGGCTACTCTATCCCCGAGGGCAGAGAAAAACCATGGGGCACAAACCACGCAGTTATGATGGCCAAAGATGCCATTAAAGAGCCTTTTGCAGTGATAAATGCCGACGATTTTTACGGTAAAAATGCCTACAAAACCATGGCCGATTATCTAAATACGCTTCATGATACTCACGACAAATATTGCATGGTTGGTTATCAAATCAGCAACACCCTATCAGAAAACGGCAGCGTGTCGAGAGGTATCTGCGAGGTGGATGAAAACCAAAACCTAGTGAGTATGGTAGAGCGCACAAGCATAGAAAAAATAGACGGCAAAATAGTTTTCTTTGAGGGGGACAAGTCAGTGGAATTAGACCCCGAGGTTGCAGTTTCCATGAATATGTTTGGCTTCACGCCCGATTATTTTGCTCACAGCAATGAATATTTCAAAACTTTTATCAGCGAAAATCAAACTAACCTAAAAGCCGAGTTCTACATACCAACAATGGTCAACAAACTTATCACCGAAAAAACTAGCGAAATGAAGGTCTTAACCACCGATGCGCGTTGGTTTGGCGTGACTTATAAACAAGACCGTGAAATGGTAGTCGAGAGCATCAAAAACTTAGTAGAGCAAGGCATATATCCTAAAAAATTATGGAAATAGAACAATTCATTGGTGGTTTCACTCAGCAAGAGGAGGCTATCATCATCTACAAAATGACTAACTCTAGTGGCAACAGTGTTCAACTTTGCAATATAGGTGCGAGCGTTATGGGCATAAGCGTCAAGGACAAAAACGGCGAATTAACCGACGTTGTTTTGGGCTACAAAGACCCGAAAAACTACTTTAACGACAGCGCTTATTTGGGCAAAACCCCAGGCAGATTTTCTAATCGTATAGCTCTCGGAAAATTCACCCTAGAGGGCAAGGAGTACACTCTTAAGCAAAACAACGGCTGCAATCATCTGCATGGTGGCATCAAAAATTTTGCTGAACAGCTGTGGCTCTCTAGCATAGAAAATGATAAGGTTGTATTTCAATTAACTAGCCCTGATATGCAGGAGGGTTACCCTGGCCAGTTAAATGCCGAGGTTGTCTACTCATGGAGCGAGGATAACGAGTTAAGCATAGAGCTGTTGGCCGAAACTGATAAAACCACAGTAGTAAACCTAACAAACCACACTTACTTTAACCTAAACGGCGAAAACAGTGGATCAGTTTTGGAGAATAAACTTACACTTAACGCATCAAGATACCTACCTACCGACAAAACCCAAATCCCTACGGGCGAACTATCAGATGTTAAAGGCACACCTATGGACTTCACACAGGGCAAAACTTTAGGCCAAGATATAGACCAAGAATTCACAGCCCTAGAATATGGCTTTGGCTACGACCACTGCTGGGTGATAGATAATTTTGAGGCTGAGGGCATCAAACACGTAGGCTCATTAGAGGGCAATCTCTCGGGCATTAAAATGGATATTTACTCTACTCAAGTTGGCGTTCAGGTCTACTCAGGCAACTTTTTGCAAGGCATAGCCCAGGGTAAATCATCACAAAATTATAAAAACCGTGAGGGCGTAGCCATAGAATGCCAAGGCTTCCCCGACTCTCCAAACCACAGCAATTTCCCAAGCTCAGTGTTAGAGCCAGGGGAAAGATACGACCAGATAATTAAGTTTAAATTTTCTTAGTTTATAAGATTCTTTCAAAGGTGCTGCCACTTAGCAATTTATTGTTAGCTAAGTCAGCACCTTTTAACAATACTAGTTGCGCCTTGTTTCCAACTTTTAAGTTCAAATCTTCGCGCGAGAAAGCACTCGTTGCATTGGTTGTCACCATAGCAATCAAATCTAAAAGCGAAATATCATCTGCAAAACATTTTAACTCCTCACAGAGCGAAAGTTCAGTATTAGAACTCAGAGAATCTGTACCTATCAATATTCTTGCCCCAAGGTTCATAAGCATCTTTATGTCAGGAGTTTGCCCCGAAATATATTTATTAGATTTAGGGCACAAAACCCACGAAAGGTTATCACCAAAATGCGAAATTAATCGCTCAGCATCTTTCTTAGCGAGTACAGTATTATGCACCAATAATATTTTCTGCTCTGGGGGGATATTCTTAATTATCCTATCCACAGGCGAGATATCTCCCAAAAAATCCACACTAAAGCCTCGCTCCGAGTACCAATGCCACAATTCACCTTTTTGCTCAAAAAGTTCACGCTCTGATTGAGTCTCCATAAAATGAACCGATATAGGTTTTGCCCTATCACAGCGCGCAATAATATCTCTAAAAGTCTTAGTATTAAGCGAATAGCATGAATGAGGCGAGAGATTACACTCCAATTTAAAATCTTTGTGAGCCTCTAGCAAAGGCAAAACTGCATCCACCCCAGAGTTTAGGCCATACACCTCAGCAAAGTCAAAATAATCTATCCTAGAGCGAGATTTCAGATTCAAACTTGAGCGCGAGTTACACACATCACCAACAAGCCCAATCCCTTCAGCCCACATTTTAGCATCCCAAAAATCCATGGCACGCTGCACCGTATCGCTCGAAAATTTATCACGACACTCAGAGAGTTGCTTAGCAAAGCCTGCAAAGCCACACTGGGGGGTAATCTGCCCCTTAAGGTAGGAAAGTTCTAAATGACAATGTGAGTTAACCAGACAGGGCAATAAAATCCCTGAATAAAACTCCAGCCCTGCGACAGAATCTAAACGCTCCTGGCTCTCAATATTAGTTATTATCCCCTTGCTCGAAAGAGATACTATCGCGTTGGATAATATACCATTCGGGGTCAGTAAAAAATGTGATGCTATCTTTCGGGTAGTCATAATAAGGAATATCGTCGATTAATAACTCATAATTCATATATTGTCTATACAAAGAATCAAGCGCAGACTTCTCGTCTAAGAAATAAGTCACCTTGATAGAGTGAATATCCAAGGGGCTAAACTTCTGACTCTTAGGCATTACAATAAATTTACCTATCAAACTATCGGCTCTTTCGGGTGCATCCAAGACTATATCCACACCCTTGAGATTTGCAGTATTAACCCATACATTACGCGAAAAAAGTTGATGTTTTTTATCGTCAAAGATGCCAAATTCGGTCTTAAAACTAAAATTCTTAGCTAAATCATGGAATTTATGCTCAAACTCTAATTTATACCTACCCTCTTTAGCTGGCAGACGCAATTCTACAAATTTCAAATCATCTTCACTTTTCACCGAAAGCAATGAATCCTGATACACCACAGCTAAATACCTGCGCTTAGCAATATTAGAGACAGTATCTAGCATAGCAACCTTGCCCTGCAAAAGCTCATATTCACCATCCATACGCTTGATAGCTTTATCTAAGACAACACTAAATTTCGACGATTTACGGCGCGAAAATTCGGTCAGCGTAGTAAGCATATCTACTTCTTTATAACCATATTTCTCAAAAATTGGCTTATAAATATTCAGCGAATCAAGTTTTAATTTCTTCTCAGAGCTATAAGCATTTTGCAGGAACATATCGTGCAAAATTAGCTCCAAATCTTTATCTTTAATCACCCTACTTCTAGAACACGATGAGGTAATTAACAAAAGCGTGAGTATAATATATAAGAATCTTGTCATTATCTTTTTTTACTATTTTTGGTTCTAAAATAAAGCCTAACACTTGCAAAAGTAATAATATAATTGATAGCAAAAAACACAGCCACCACCAAAATCACATCCACAAAGCTAACAATTACCGGGTAGCTTTCAATCAAAAAAGTCTCGGCAGGGATTTTTATAAAGCCTAAGCTCTGCTGCAAGAAACAAAACCCAAGGCCTATGACAAGACCTATCACAGCCCCAAAGGCAGAAATCAGCACACCCTCACCTATAAAAATTCGCCTAATCATATTCTCATGAGCCCCTAGTGCTCTGAGAGTTAGGGTGTCGTTTTTCTTGTCTATCACAAGCATAGTAATTGATCCTATAATAGAAAATGAAGCAATGAGCATCACCATCATAATTATAAAAAATATACCCCACTTCTCGTAGGTCATAATTCTATAAAGTTCGCTTTTTTGCTCATATCTAGTCAAAACCCTAAAATCATCTCCAAGCAAGGCCTTTAATTTAGCTATATCAAAGCCTTTAGAAGTTTTAATTATCACCGACGAGAGTTTACCTGAAGATGAAAAAACCTCTTGAGCAAAGCTCAAAGGCACTAACACATAGCGTCCGTCAGTGTCAGCATCCAACAAAAAAATCCCCGAGGGCGAGATTATCTCACTCTTAAACCCACTCTCACCAAGCATAGAGCTAAAAGCATTATTAGCGACAGAATACACCGTTAACTTATTATAAAGTCTAGGATTAAGCCCAAGATTATAGGCTACACCCTGGCCAACCAAGGCCTGAGGTAAAAAACCCAACTCCAATTTGTACTCACCACTTACGACCATATCCTCAATAGGCACAACTCTGTGATAAAGGCTATCCACGCCCCTAATTGTCACCACCGTTTGTTTGCCACGATATTCTACCAGCGCATTGTCTTCAAGGTAAGTTGCATAAGATTCTACGCCCTTAAAATTCTCTAACTGAGAAAAATCTATCTTATTTTTATCAAAAAATTTGGCCTCATTAGACTCTATCAACACATCAGGGTCAAAGTTATTATACATTTGTTTAACCAAATCCTCAAACCCATTAAATATAGATAGCAGAATTATCATCCCTGCCACAGGCACACCCACAGCCACGCAACTCACCAATGATATAATATTTATCACCGAATGAGATTTCTTAGAGAAAAGATAGCGAAGCGAAAATTTGAGTGAAAGCGAGCGCATTATTGCAATAATTTGTCGATATTTTCAACGTACTCTAGTGAATCATCCAAATAAAAAGCTATCTCAGGCATACTCTTAAGCTGATTTTTCATTTTTCTGCTAAGAGCCATACGCAAGGCCTTATTATTGTCAGTCAAAGCCTTAACTATCTCTTCGCCTTTAGCAAAAGGGAACACACTGATATAAATTTTAGCAAAGCTCAAATCGGGGCTAACTCTCACCTGAGTCACTGTTGTGATAACTCCACGCAAAAATTCCGATGCTTCTCTTAAAAAAATATCGCTTATATCTTTTTGTATTTGTTTTGATACTTTTTGTTGTCTTGTAGTTTCCATTTATTTTGTTTTATTATTTTCCTAATCTGTAATTAAATCCTATCGACACATTTATATTATCCAAGGGCGATCTCCTGGGGTTATCTTCATACTTAGAAGTACTTTTTAATATGTCTGAGTAGCCATAATAATACCTACCCTCTACCGATATTTCATAGCGATTTTTAATCCTATAATTAAATCCTAGACCACCGGCTAGTCCATAACCCCATCTATTATCTCTCACTGTAATCATATCATAATAACCCGACTCATCAATATCGTAATCCTCTGAAGACCACGAATAACTAGAGTCAAAGTTATAAGAGAGAACCACCCCAAGGTTAATAAACACACGCAAATGCTCCTTAAAAAATAAGAAGTTAGGTTGCCAAAAGATAGGTATTTGTATAGTATTTACCCTGCGAGTATATACCGAAGTTGTGTCCTTCACATTTAGGTTTACCCAGTAATCTTCCTCCACCTGGTAGCCTTTTTGCATAAATTCTATATCTATCTCAACGCCACCCACATATTTCTCATGGCTATAATATTTCCACACTAAGCCCCCATTTGCCAAACCCCACAAGTAGTGCGTATCTTGATAAGGATAAAGGTTACAATTCCCCACACCAAGTCCAGCGCGAGCTCCTATATAATGCTGAGCTGCAAGAGGTTTTGAGCCTAAGAGTGCCAATAATAGCACACATATATATAATAGTTTCTTATTCATCATCATGGTCGTGATTATGGTCATGTGCACCCTCGCCTTTATCGCCTCTTGGGCCACCCTCGCCCCTTTGAGGTTGATATACAGGTTTAGTTTTTTGGCGTTCTCTTTCTGCTATTTTATCTAGAGCACGTTGTTTTTTCTTAGCAGCATCTCTCTGATTTTTAGTTGTCAGTGGATAGAATACATCCTTCATATCAACATCAAACTCTATTTCCCAGTTAGCCTTAGTTGTAATCTCTATCTCACCCTCCTTGGTAATAAACATCTCTACTCTCTCGCTATGCAAGTTATCCACTAATTTACCTGTATCCCACACACCATTGGCATTTTTATCTTGAATTATTCTAAGACGCACCGTGCCTGGATCAAGATACTCAAAATTATAAGTTCCGTCCTCCACATTTTTAATCTCAGAGAGGATTTTTGTAGACTTAGGCATAACTTTAAGTAACTGCAAGATATAAGTGCTTTGAGGATCTTCGCCCTTCACATTAATCACTAGTTTAGAATATTTCTCGGGCGAAATTACACCAAACTTAGCCTCCAGGGTATCGTTGCTTTGACGTGCCACATTCTCAAAAGTTCCACCAGGAATAGTTAGCGAATATTGACCCTCTTGTTGCCATTTAGCTTTTAGAGTAAATTGTCTCATATCTAAAGTATCCTGCTCAAACTCGTAATTTACCCTAAAACGTTTGCCACCATCAGCCTCACGTATAAGCGATATGGCTGCCGTGTCAAGGTTAATCAGGGGATATTCAAATTTAATAGGAATATGCTTTAATGGGTTAATTAAAGTAGTGACATCAACAGTTAATTTAAACGGGTTTTCCTCTACTTTAGTAGTATCTTCCTCTTCCTTACGTATTTCCCTGCGGCTTCTTGTATCAATTACCTTCCAAACAAGTTCCATTTTTTGAGTGTCTGCTCTTAATACATTCACGCTATCATGTTTAAGTGAGACAATCTCGCCTCGCAGCGTATCTGGCACTCTTTCGCTAGGTACATTAATCCACAAAGCAACTGAATCTCTATCTTTTTTGAGGTAATCAACTATAATCTCATTTGTTTCAAGACTATCAAAACGTATGCTTTCTATCTCGGGATTTGCTGCCGAGAACTTAAGTATCACTTGATGTTTATTAGGCCTTGATACGTCGCTCAAATATTGACGCTTAAACACATTTTCTTTAAACAATCTAAAATACATTTGAGCATCTGCCATCATGTATTTTCTAGTGGTGTCATACCAAATATTAAACGCATCTGCCTTTGCAGGATTATAAGTCGTATCCAAGAAACCTATCTTGTCAACCCCGGGGTCATAACTCTGATTGTAGTTGGTATCTTCAAACGCAAATACTTTATAATCAATAGGTTTAAGGTTTTCAGCTATAAATCCACCATAAGTCTGCGAACGAGCCACAAACGATGCAGGAGTCTTTAACATAAGGCTATCATTGTTTTGCAAAGTGTCTAACTTAGCATCAAAAAACAATATAAATGCACTCGGGATACTATCCTGAGTAAAGCCATTAGAGGTAAATCCTGACATCACCAACGAATCTATCTCATCGCCCGTAGAGAACACATATCTAAAGCTCGAAAGGACATTACCTTCATTATTATCTCTAATCATATTACCAAAATTCAGAGCATAAGTCTGATTAGCTAGCAGAGTATCCTGAAATTCTATAATCAATCCCCTACCACGCATAGTCACCGTAGGTTTAATAGGGGTGAAGGGCGAGACAAAAAATTCTTTTTGCTGATCTTTGATAGTTAAATACTCGTCAAATTCTATACGTATTCTTTTCTGATCAAAGTTTTTAGTTCCATACTCAGGCGTGTAACTTTGCACCTTAGGAGGCAAAGTATCCTTTGGGCCACCAGTTGGCGCTAGAGGATTTGCACAACTAAAAATCAATCCCATGGCAAATAAGCCTAGCAGAAAAGATTTCACACCTATATTATATAGTCTTTCAAAATTCATTATCACTAATCTAAATTTCTTTTTAATAATTCATCTCTTAACTCTGAGATAGTTTTCTTGTAAACTGGATGCACCTTATCAGCACACACCTCGCTCAAGGGGTTTAACACAAAATCTCGCTCCTGCATCATCACATGAGGTATTTTTAGTGTCGGAGTATCTAAAATCAACTCATCATAAAACAAAATATCTATATCTATCACCCTCGAAAGATAGTTACGCTTTACGCCCAGCTCGCTCACTTGTGTAGTGTTTTTATCTCTGCCTAACTCTCGCTCTATTGCCTGCAAAATCTCCAAAACACTCTCTGGCGAGTGCAAAGTATTTATCACAAGCACTTGGTTCAAAAATTCATCTTCGCTCTCAAATCCCCATGCAGGTGTTGCCTTTAGCTCTGAGCTCACAATCACATCACCTATCCTACTCTCAATCAACGAGTTGCACTTTTTTAAAGTTGTCTCTACATCTCCCAGATTTCCACCTGTTATTAAAACGAGCTCAGCCACCTTAAAATTATAATTTTACAATTTTTTTACTCACATCCAACGCAAAGTGCGCAAATATCATCTTAGCGTTTCCATTTTGCACAACTTGACTCAGCGCCAGCTCCATATCCCTAACCAAGGCCTCAATATTGTGATTGCCTATAAAAGGAGCAAATTTTGCGCAAAAGTCTTTTTCAGCAGCGCAAAGATACACAATAGAACTCATTGAAGCATTAATCATATAACTATTTCTGAGCAAACGCACCGAATTTTGCAAAAATTGTTTCTGTTTTTCCCTGCCTATAGTTGCTATTTCCTCGGCCCACTCTAACAGTTCCATGTGTTTATCATTGTAACTCAGGCGCATTAACTGCACAAAGTTATCAAAATTTTCGTCCTCAAATCTCTGAAAAAGAGAATTAATTATCTTTTCAGCCTCCAGTAAATTACCTCCACTCAGCCTAGCATATTCATAAGCATCATCAAATGAAAGAGAATACTTTTTAGCCAAGTGCTCGCCCAGAGACTTAGTATCTATGCCCGGCACATACACCTCTTGCGTTCTAGAAATTATGGTTGAAAGCAGTTTGTTTTTATTAGCACTCACCAATATAAACACGGTCTTATCCCAAGGCTCTTCCAAAATTTTAAGCATAGAGTTTGCAGCCTCGACCCTCATATTCTCGGGCAACCAAATAAGCATAACTTTATAACCACCCTCAAAGGACTTAAACGAAAGTTTACGCAAAATCTCATCAGCCTCAGCCTTACTTATTATGCCCTGCTTATTGTCTATCTCGATTTTATCGTACCAATCGCGCTCGCTAAAATAGCCCTTTGTTTGGCAAGCCAACTCACGCCATTGCTTTAAAAAATCATCACTTACAACCTTAACCGACGAAGATTTAGCAGCCGAATTTACAGGATAAACAAAGTGCAAATCAGCATGCGACAAGGCCTCATACTTCACACACGAAGGGCACACCCCACAGGAGTCGCCATCATGCCTATTCGTACAATTCAAATACTGAGCATAGGCCAGAGCCAAAGCAAGAGAGCCCGATCCACACTCGCCCAAAAATAACTGAGCATGCGAGATACGCTGGGCATCCACTGCCGCTGTGAGCTTTTCTTTCAAAAAGCTATGTCCTACAACATCACTAAATTTCATATTTATTTTGTACCTGTACTACCAAAACCACCTGCTCCACGCTCAGTCTCGTCCAACACTTCTACACTCTCCCACTTGGCTTGTATCATGCTAGCGACAACAAACTGAGCCACTCTCTCGCCTGGAGTTAGAGTAAAATCCTCAGAAGAAAGATTCACTAATATAACTTTTATCTCGCCTCTATAATCAGCATCAATAGTCCCTGGCGAGTTTAGCACCGTTAATCCAAATTTAGCAGCCAGACCACTTCTTGGTCTCACCTGAATCTCATAACCCTCGGGGATTTGCACAAATAGTCCCGTAGGCACTAAAACTCTTTCCAAAGGTTTAATTATAATATCTTCGTTAATATTAGCTCTAACATCCATACCCGCAGCCTGCTCGGTTTCATAAGCAGGTAGAGCAAATTTAGATTTATTTACAACTTTTACTTTCATTTTTTTATCAATTTTATCAAATTTATCTTCTCACGTTTGAGCGCATAAATGCCAAAACATAAAACCAGCAGCAAGTTAACAAAATATTTTAAAACTTCGCTCAAAAGTGCGCTATAAAGCCCAATAATATATATAAGTGTGCCCACAGCAAAATATTCTGCAATGCGCCTGATATCATAAGGCGTAGGATAATACTTGCGATTTAGATAATAACTCACCACTACCATTACACTTTCGCAGGCCAACCTAGCAAGCGCCGCCCCCATATACCCAAAAGTAGGAATCAAGATAATATTCAGCACCAGAGTAAACACTAGACCTATCCCCGTAACATAAAAAGCATATTTTGTAGCCCCCGTTTGTTTATACCAAAACGAAAGATTAAGCACCACTCCCGAGAAAATATTACTCAGCAAAATCACGGGCAGAATATCCATCCCCTGCCTAAAATCCTCACCCACAAGCAGAGCGAACAAATCGCTAAAAAGACTAATGCCCAAAAACAAAACTATGGAAACTATCAAAAAATATTTAAGGGCCACAGCGTTTGTCTTAACAAAATCCTTCTTATCAAACCCACTCAAAAAGAAAGGTTCAGCAGCCATGCGATACATCTGCGTAAACAACAACAGCACCACACCTATCTTGACCACAGCGCTATAAATCCCCAGCGAGCTCATAGCCACATCACCAGGCATAAGATATTTAATCATCTGACGGTCAATAAATTCGTTGGCCGTGCCAGCTATACCACTAAGCAATAAGGGCAAACTATAAATAAGCATTACGCCCAACCTACGCCAATGAATTTTAAGCCCACCATCACACGAAGGCAACAAAACAATGAGCGTAAAAAGACTAGCAATTAAGTTAGCCACAAACACATATCCTGCGCCAAAACCAGGGTCATATATCTGAGTCCAAAACCCTGTTAATCGAGGCAATAAACCATAAAAAAACAAGCAAAGCAGTACATTTATCACCACCGAAAACACCCTAACCACAACAAAACGCCCAGCCTGAGCGCGCTCTCTAAGCCTAGCAAAGGGCACGGCCGTAATCACATCCAGAGCAATAATTGCCCCCACGATAGCCACATAACTTTTATGAGAAGAATAATCCATAACGCTTGCAATAGGCTCAAGAAACAGCATTACTAAGGCAAAAAACAGCAGAGCCACAAGCGTAACACTACCCCATGCCGTTGAAAAAACACGTAATTTTTCTTGATGGTTTTTAGCCGTTCCAGCAAATTTAAAGTAGCTGGTTTCCATGCCAAAGGTAAGGACTACAAGTGCAAAAGGTATCACAGCATACATATCACCCACCACGCCATATTCTGCCGGTGTCATAATACGCGTCAAAAAAGGCATCAGCAGATAATTTAGCAGACGAGCCACTATGCTACTCACACCATATATTGCTGTTTGTTTTGCTAGAAGTCTAAACATAAAAAAATTTTAGACAAAGATAGTAAAAAATTATGAATTATTGTCACTAACGTTCACAGACCAGTCAGGGGCAATAACTCCTGATTAAGCAAAAAACCTGCTGTTATACAATAAGTACTAAAAGGGGGGACTTATCAATCTAAAAGCAGGTTTTTAAGATAAAATATAAATAAATACTTAAGAATCAAAGAGTTTTAGTATTCGTATCATATATGATACGCATGGTGCAAATATATATAAAGAAATTTGTAAAACCTAATAATACTAAAGAAAAATGAAAGCTTCGCAATACGACACAACCCTAAAAAGGATAGCTGAAAACATACGAAGCAAACGCAAAGAAAAAAAGCTCACCATACAAGAGCTAGCTTATAGGTGTGATATGGAGCGCTCAAATATGAGTCGTATAGAATCGGGCAAGGTGAATGTCACGATAAAAACCTTGTGCACAATAGCCACAGCCCTAGAAATCAAAATAGAGGATTTGATTTAAAAAATAGTTTTTAGTTTCCAGACTCATCAGCTCACCGGAGAGCACCCCGGCCGTGCGCCGTGAGCACGTAATATGTTAACGGCCTGCCCGACACTCCAAAAAACAAAATGCGTGCATTTTGTAGGAGGGCATCAAATCGCAGATTTGAAAGTAACCATATCACGTCATGACCCAAACGCCCCTATCCCCAAACGTCAGTGGCAATAACTCATAATTCATAACTTAATAAACCACCCTATCAACACGCCTATCATGCTCCTGTGTGGGCACAAAATCCACAATCTGAAAATCAAAACACATACCTATAATATAACGAGGCATAACACGCGCAAAAAACCTGTCATAAAACCCTCGTCCACGCCCCAGCCTATCTCCAAAACAAGAAAAACTCAGCCCAGGAACAACCACCAAATCCAACTCTGAGGAATAATCACGCGTAAACCGAGGCTCAGAAATAGAATATTCACCCTCGACAAGCTCCCCAGAGTAAGGGGCAAAGAAAATATCATCACCTTTAATAATAGGTAGGAAAATATTTTTCGCTGATGCCCACTTATCTATAAATTCGTGAGTATAAACCTCATCAGGCAAAGAATAAAACAAGGCAATATTTTGGCTTGCCTGAAACTCAGGCGAATTTTCTAATTTTTCGAGCACTTTCACCGATAGAGATTTTAACTCATCACTGGATTTTTGTCTGAAAATTTGCTTAATTTTTGCTCTTAGTTGAGTTTTTGATTCCAACATGTAATATTTTAGTTAAAAAAGTTAAAAAAATATTGTTATTTTCTAAACAATAAGATAACTTTGTAGCTTGAAATTTCCTTGTTTAGCATAACGAAACAACAACAACACAAAATTATAAAAAAAAACAGAATTTATGAGTAATTTATTCACTTCTTCAATCGGTCGAAAGCTGATTATGAGTGTGTCGGGAATTTTTCTGATACTCTTTTTGCTTTTCCACATGAGCATGAATATTGCAGCCATCTTTTCAGCAGAGGCTTACAATATGATTTGCGAATTATTGGGAGCTAACTGGTATGCAGTAGCAGCAACACTTGTTCTAGTTGCTGGCGTACTTGTTCACATTATCTATGCTATCGTGCTTACGATTATGAATCGCAAAGCTCGTGGCTCGCAACGTTATGCTGTTAGCACACGCGAGAAAGGCGTTAGCTGGTCATCTAAAAACATGCTTGTGATTGGTTTTGTAGTTCTTTTCGGGCTACTTATTCACGGTTACCAGTTTTGGTACAACATGATGTTTGTTGAGCTTATTGGTGGTCACACTAATTCTGTTGGCCTTTCAGCTCACGACGGCGCAGGACTTATCAAATTTTACTTCACTCAACCTGCTTACGTAGCTCTTTACCTAGTATGGTTTGCAGCTATTTGGTTCCACTTAACTCACGGTTTTTGGAGTATGTTCCAAACTATTGGTTGGGCAAACACTATTTGGTTGCCACGCCTAAAATGTATCGCTAACATTTTTGCAACTATCGTTTTCTTGGGTTTTGCAGCTGTTGTATTAGCTACATTCTTTAGTAACTGCCCAATGTGTGCATAAGTTTAATGTCTAAAAAAACAAACAACATGACTAAATTAGATTCAAAAATTCCACAAGGCCCTATTGAGCAAAAGTGGAGCAAACATAAAGCCGAAATTAAAGTTGTAAGCCCTGCTAACAAACGTAAACTAGATATTATAGTTATAGGTACAGGTCTTGGAGGAGCATCTGCTGCTGCATCACTTGGCGAGCTTGGCTACAACGTTAAAATATACTGTATTTCTGATTCACCTCGTCGTGCTCACTCTATCGCAGCACAAGGTGGCATCAATGCAGCTAAAAACTACCAAAACGATAATGACTCAGTTTATCGTCTATTCTACGACACTGTTAAAGGTGGTGACTACCGTGCACGTGAGGCTAACGTATATCGTCTAGCTGAGGTTGCAAATGATATCATCGACCAATGTGTTGCTCAAGGTGTGCCTTTTGCACGTGAATATGGTGGTTTGCTTGACAACCGTTCATTTGGTGGTGCTCAAGTATCACGTACGTTCTACGCACGTGGCCAAACCGGACAACAACTTTTGCTAGGTGCTTACGCAGCTCTTAACCGACAAATCCAACTAGGAACTGTTAAAAGTTTCCCTCGTCACGAGATGCTTGACCTAGTTATGATAGACGGCAAAGCTAAAGGTATCATCACTCGTAATCTTGTCACTGGCGAGATTGAAAGAGTTGGTGCTCACGCAGTTGTTATCGCTACTGGAGGTTATGGTAACGCATTCTTCTTGTCAACTAATGCTATGAACTCTAATGGTTCGTCAGCATGGCAATGTTACAAAAAAGGTGCTATGTTTGCTAACCCTTGTTTCACTCAAATTCACCCTACTTGTATCCCAGTTCACGGTACTCAACAAAGTAAACTTACACTTATGAGTGAGTCACTACGTAATGACGGACGTATCTGGGTTCCTAAAAAACAAGAGGACGTAGAGGCAATTCGTAATAAAACTAAAAAAGCATCTGATATAGCAGAAGAAGACAGAGACTACTACCTAGAGCGTCGTTACCCAGCATTTGGTAACCTTGTTCCACGTGATGTAGCATCTCGTGCTGCTAAAGAGCGTTGCGATGCAGGTTTCGGTGTAAACGAAACAGGTCTTGCAGTTTATCTTGATTTCAAAACAGCTATCAACCGTTTGGGTAAAGACGTTATCAAAGCTAGATATGGTAACCTTTTCCAAATGTATGAAAAAATCACTGACGTAGATCCTTACCAGGAGCCTATGATGATTTATCCAGCTGTTCACTATACCATGGGTGGCGTATGGGTTGACTACAACCTTATGACTACTATCCCTGGTCTTTACTGTATTGGTGAGGCTAACTTCTCTGATCACGGCGCTAACCGTCTAGGTGCTTCGGCTCTTATGCAAGGTTTGGCCGACGGTTATTTCGTACTTCCTTACACTATTGGCGATTATTTGTCTCACGATATCCAATCTCCAAAAGTTGATACTTCGGCTCCTGAATTTGCTGAGGCGGAAAAAGCAGTTAAGGATAAAATCGAAAAATTATTCTCTATTAAAGGTAAAAGTTCTGTTGACGACTTGCACAAACGCCTAGGCCACATCATGTGGGAATACGTAGGTATGGCACGTAACAAAGAAGGTTTGCAAAAAGCTATCGTTGAGATTCAAGCTCTTAGAAAAGAGTTTTGGGCTGACGTTAAAGTTCCTGGCACAAACAATGAGTTCAACCAAGAAATCGAGAAAGCACTTCGCGTGGCTGACTTCATGGAATTGGGCGAGCTTATGGCGCGCGATGCATTGAACCGTGAGGAATCTTGTGGTGGTCACTTCCGCGAAGAATACCAAACACCTGAGGGTGAGGCACTTCGTGATGACAAAAACTTTGTTTACGCATCAGTTTGGGAATTCAACGGCGTAGATTCAGAGCCTACACTTCACAAAGAAGAGCTTACATTTGAGACAGTTCACCTAGCTCAACGTAACTACAAAGAGTAATTAACAGTAGAAAAATCAGGAAATTATGAATTTGAAATTAAAAATATGGCGTCAGAAAGATGCTAAATCAAAAGGAGCTTTTGAGACATTTTCTATTGAAAACATCTCTGCAGATAGTTCTTTTCTAGAAATGCTAGATATTCTTAACAACAACCTTATCCACGAGGGTAAAGATCCAATAGTATTTGATCACGACTGCCGCGAGGGTATCTGTGGTATGTGTTCACTTCACATCAACGGCCACGCCCACGGACCAGACGAAGAGATTACAACTTGTCAATTACACATGCGTAAATTCAAAGATGGCGAGACTATCACTATCGAGCCATGGCGTAGCGCAGCCTTCCCGGTTATCAAGGATTTGGCAGTTGATCGTTACGCATTTGACACTATCTTGCAAGCAGGAGGTTACGTATCAGTAGGCACAGGTGGTGTACCAGATGCTAATGCTATTGCTATACCACAAGATGATGCTGAGGAGAGTATGGATGCTGCAGCTTGTATTGGTTGTGGAGCATGCGTAGCAACTTGTAAAAATGGTTCAGCAATGTTGTTTGTATCAGCTAGAGTATCATCACTAGCTAAACTTCCACAAGGAAAAGTTGAGGGAGCACGCCGTGCAAAAGCCATGGTAGCTAAGATGGATGAGCTAGGTTTTGGTTCATGTACCAACACTGGAGCTTGTGAGGCTGAGTGCCCAAAAGGTATCTCTATCACTCACATTGCCCGATTGAACAGAGAATTCCTTTCAGCTAAATTGTCTGAATAAGCAGTAAGATAATATTCATAAAAAAGCCGTGCTAAACTTCCTTAGCACGGCTTTTTTATGAAATTTAAGAAGATTTACTCTACAACAGTAGCTTCGACTAGCACAGGATAACCCTTAGAGCCTGCCTCCCAAGTCAAGTAAGTAATTTCCCCACCTGTATTATTTAGTGATACCCACTCATTAAGCACAGCAACAAAGTCCTCATGTTTCATCTCAGCAGTAGTGCTACCCGTAGCAAGCGTAGATAAATCAGTAGTACAAACCTCATTATCATAATAAACATTGGTAAAATCACCCACACCCGTAGAAGTAACTGCTCCACCAATATTAGAACCCGTACCCGAAACTGTGGCAACACTAAAGCTGTTTGAAATTTGATAAATATTTTGACCAAACAAACCACCAACATAATCTACACCTGTAACAGAACCAAGATTATAAGAGTTTGCTAATACCAAGGAATTCGTCTGATTTGCTACAAGACCACCGACATAATCTCCAGAGCCCACAATCGTTCCTGTATTAAAACAATTACCTGCAGTCACGTATTTGCCTTCGCCAATCAAACCACCAATATAGGTTGTGCCTGAGATAGCACCAGAATTGGAACATCCGTCTAGATAAATATAGCCCGCAAATCCTGCAATACCACCAATATAGCCAAGGCCTTCAGAGGCTTCAACATCTGCATAATTATGACAGTTATTCACATATTTTGTACCACTTTGATTTACAAGGTTACAACAACCTGCAACGCCACCAACAAATTTAGCATCTTCACCAGTGCCATAAACCTTACCATAGTTCACACAGTCATAAGCCGAAGGCAATGTGTTCATATACCCAATAATACCACCTGTATAAATACCAGCAGAACTAACTACGCCATAATTTTCGCATGACCTTGTTTCAGAACCTGTACCATAACAGAACCCTATTACTCCTCCAACTCCATCTTTAACCTCTGTGCAAGTTACAGCCCCCTTGTTAATACAACTTGTAGTCTTAGAACCATAACTTTCGCCTAATACACCTCCCGCATAAGAGCCTGCAGAGCTAATAGTTCCTGTATTTAGGCAATTCTTCATTTCTGAATAAGATGCATAACCTAGAATACCACCTATATACATTTGATCACTCGACTCTAAGAAAACACTTCCTGAATTGGTGCAGTTAGTTATCATGCTGCTAACATCAGTGCCAACAATTCCCCCAACTCTACTACCTAGTTCCATAATTACAGAACCTGTATTTTCACAATAATCTATTGTACTCTGATTTGTAGCACCAACAATTCCTCCAAGATTAATATTTGCTGTTGTTTTGGTAATAGTACCTGAGTTTGCACAATAAGTCATTGTAGATCCATTAGAATAACCCACAACCCCTCCAAAACTATCTGCCGAAGAACTTAAATCGCCTGTATTTACACAATAATTCATTGTAGATTTATAAAGGTAACCTGCTACTCCAGCCGAATTATTATTAGAGGCAGTAACAGTAGCTGTATTAGCACAGTAATTAACCTCACAAGAAGTTGCTACCGAGCCTATCAAGCCACCAGTATATTGCGCCATTGATGTAACAGAAGAGCCTTCAAGGGTTGCACAATTTTCCACCACGGTACTATCCCTAATTTGACCTGCTAACAGTCCAACAAACTCACCTCCAGTAGAATTAATCGTGCCCGAGACGCCAAGTTTCTCGACATAAGCTCCTATACACCTTCCAAACAAACCCAGATAATCCACAGCTGAGTCTATGGTAATGCCTTTAATAGATTTGTTGTTACCCAAAAAGCTACCTCGAAATTCTGGAATAGGAGTCCAATTTCCCTCGCCAGATAGGTCAAGGTTTTTCATCAGTTTAGCATTAAAAGCAGGGTTAATAGCCACAGAATCAATAAAATCATAAAAATCTGCAACAGAATAAATTTTAAAGTGATCAGGGTCAGTATCTACTGAGCTCCCTTCGTCCTCTGGCGTACAAGATGCCAAAAGAACCGCAACCATAGTCGCCATACAAAATAGAATCTTTTTCATAAAATTATAGTTTAAAGTTACAGCTTTTGTCCCTAAAGCAAATTTTGATGAGTTTTTTAATTCTTGAGTATAGTACATAAAAAAAAACGTGGGACAATACTTTTTATCTGCTTTCCCGAGGTCTTCGACTACCTATAGTATCCAAATAATTAAGTAAAGCCCACAGTTTCATTACTGTGAGTGTTTACATTTTTATCTTGGATACTTTTTTTTGAAATTGTCGAAGTTTCGGAAAAAGCAAGATGAAAACTAACGTTTCTTATGTATGTCGCTTAACCACTCAGACTCTTAGCCTGCTTGTTCAAGCTGGGGGTATTGCTATTAATCTATTATTTTCTCATAGGCATTAAAGGTTTGTCATGATTTAACCACAGAAATACGCTTTTTTACGTAAAAAACAAATATTTTGTATAAAATATACGCATCATGGCAACATATTTTCTATAAAGCTAATAATCTGACTATCAAAAGTTTTTAGAAAAATTATCACTCTTGGCGAGTGGACAAAACAGCATTAGAGATAGCTCAAAGCATAATTATAATTATAATTTTGTTCAAAGCAAAACCAAAAATATGAAAACAATCAAAGGAATTATACTCATAGAGGAGCAAAAATGCAAGGGTTGCGCTGTATGCGAGAGTGCATGCCCTTATCAGGTTATCTCCATGAGCCCAACAGTCAATTCCAGGGGGTATCACTACGCGCTGATGTCCTCACCCGAAAAATGTATAGGTTGCACCAATTGCGCTATGGTGTGTCCCGATAGTTGTATTACCGTTTACCGAGCAAAACTATGAAAGAGATAAAATTACTTAAAGGAAACGAGGCCGTAGCCTACGCCGCTGTGCGCAGTGGATGTGACGGCTATTTCGGCTACCCCATTACTCCTCAATCCGAGATACTCGAAACTCTCACTGAACTACACCCCTGGAACACTACTGGCATGATAGTTCTCCAGAGCGAGAGCGAGGTAGCATCTATTAATATGGTATATGGAGGCGCAGGCTGTGGCAAAAGAGTCATGACCTCTTCCTCTAGCCCTGGCATCAGCCTTATGAGTGAGGGAATGAGCTACCTAGCAGGTGCAGAACTGCCTTGTCTTGTTGTCAACGTACAACGTGGGGGCCCTGGTCTTGGCACTATTCAGCCTTCGCAAAGTGATTATTTTCAGGCTTGCAAAGCTCCTGGGCATGGTGATTTTCATGCTATTGTCTTAGCTCCTTGGTCAGCTCAGGAGATGTATGATTTTGTGTTCGACGGCTTTGATTTGGCGTTTAAATATCGTAATCCAGCTCTTATGTTAGCTGACGGAGTTATAGGCCAGATGATGGAAAAAGTAGATATTGATGCTCAACGCCCTCGTTGGAGCCAGGAATATATAGAGCAAAATTTTAATCAGTGGGCTGCCTATGGTAAGAGCCCAGATAGAGAAAAAAACATAGTTACATCAGTGGATTTAACTCCTCAGGTTTTGGAAGATAGAAACAAAGTCTTGCAGGCTAAATACAAACGTATGAGGGATGAGGATGTTCGCTATGATGCAATAGAGTGCGAAGATGCTGATTATGTGTTAGTTGCCTTTGGTTGTTCGGCAAGAATATGTGCTGCCGTGGTGGATTTAGCACGTGAGGACGGTTATAAAGTTGGACTTCTGCGCCCTATTACGCTCTACCCTTTCCCGAGTGAGGCTCTTAGTAAACTTGCTAAAAATGGAGCTAAGGGATTTATGTCCGTTGAGCTAAACGTTGGCCAAATGGTCGAAGATGTGCGCCTAGCTGTGGGCAATGAGTTACCTACCGAGTTTTACGGCAGGTGTGGAGGTATAGTCTACACTCCAGGCGAAGTGTACGAGGCATTAAAAGAAAAATTAATTAACAAAACAAAATAAGGACTATGGCAGAGGTTGAAATTAAAGCAGAAAATCTAGTCTACGGCAAATCTAAATTACTCATTGACAAAGAGATGCACTACTGCCCTGGTTGTAGTCATGGTACAGTAAACAAAATCTTGGCTGAGGTTCTCTCAGAGATGAATCTTGAACATAAGGCTATAGGCATATCGCCCGTTGGTTGCTCGGTGTTTGTGTATAACTACGTTAACATAGACTGGATTCAGGCCTCTCACGGACGTGCAGCAGCTGTTGGTTCGGCAGTTAATCGCCTGCACCCCGACAAAGTGGTTTTCACTTATCAGGGTGACGGAGATTTGGCAGCGATAGGTACGGGCGAGACCCTGCACGCTTGTAACCGTGGCGAAAACATGGTGATTATCTACGTCAACAACGCGATTTACGGCATGACAGGGGGACAAATGGCACCTACAACGCTTATGGGTATGAAGACGGTGACTTGCCCTGATGGCCGTGATGAGAAACTCAATGGTTACAACTTTGTGGTTGCAGATATGTTGGCTCACTTAGAGGGTGTATGTTATATCACACGCCAGAGTGTTCACACAGCTCCTGCGGCTCGCAAGTTTAAGCAAGCATTAAAAAAAGCATTTACTTATACGCAAGAGAAAAAAGGCCTTTCCTTTATTGAGATAGTTGCCACATGCAGCAGTGGTTGGAAGATGAGCCCCGTAAAGGCGAACGAATGGATGCAGGAAAATATGTTCCCTATTTACCCTATTGGTGATATTAAAGATAAAAAATAGTATGAAGCACGAATTAATTATAGCAGGATTTGGTGGTCAAGGAGTACTATCAATGGGCAAGATATTAGCATATTCAGGTGTAATCCAAGGCTTTGAAGTTACATGGATGCCTGCCTACGGGCCTGAGATGCGTGGTGGCACGGCAAATGTTACGGTGATTTTAAGTGACAAGGCTATTAGTTCGCCTATCTCTCATAAGTTTGACACAGCGATTATACTTAATCAGCAGAGTATGGATAAATTTGAGTCTCAAATTCGTCCTGGGGGAAACATGATTTACGATCCCAACGGCATTATCACGCCACCAAAGCGCACAGATATTAATATTTACACGATAGATGCAACTTTGGTGAGTGCAAAAATGGGAAATCCCAAGTTGTTTAACACCTTGATTTTGGGTGCTTTCCTAAAACTCTCACCCATAGTAAGCGACGAGAGTGTGTTTGAGGGTTTAAAGAAATCACTTCCTGAGAGAGCCCACAAAAGCCTGCCTGCCAATGAATTAGCTATTGCTAAGGGGAAAGAGTTGGTTGCTAGTATTTAAGTATAGCCACCTATCGTCATGCTGAACTTGATTCAGCATCTCTCCTATACACGGGTGGGATGCTGAGTCGGAGCTCAGCATGACGTGGTATAGTTACTGTCAAATCTTCGATTTGATGCCCTCCTACAAAATGCTTTAGCATTTTGTTTTTAAGGAGTGTCGGACACCGTTAACATTTATCGTCTCCGACGGCCGGGGTGCTCCCCGGTGAGCTGATGATTAAAACACCAACTCCAACACGTCCATGTTATTTTTAACATAATGGAACGTCAAGCCCTGAGTATAATCCTGCTTAATCTCTAAGATATCTTTCTTATTATCTTCACTCAAGATAATATCTGTAAGGCCTGCCCTGCGAGCTGCGATAATCTTCTCCTTAACTCCTCCAACAGGCAATACCCTGCCCCTGAGTGTGGTCTCTCCCGTCATAGCAAACCTATCTTTGATAGCTCGCTTAGTTAAGGTTGACACCAGTGAAGTCACCATAGTGATACCTGCACTTGGCCCGTCCTTAGGTATAGCCCCCTCGGGAACGTGGATGTTTATATCAAACTGCTCAAAGATACTCTTGTCTATATTAAGTTTCTCGTAATTGGCCTTAACCCACTGAAGTGCTATGGTTGCAGACTCCTTCATCACATTACCTAAATTACCCGTCAAACTCAAAGCTCCCTTGCCAGGAGTTAACAGCGATTCGATATATAAAATATCACCACCAACCTCAGTCCAAGCCAAACCAGTAACCACACCTACCATGCCTGCCACCTCATACTCATCATTAATAAAGCGTGGCGCGCCCAGAATCTCCTCTATCTGCTTAGCAGTTAATTTAGCCGAGAATTTCTCGTCAAAACCTATTTGTTTGGCTCTGTTGCGTACTAATTTCGCTAGGCGTTTGTCTAAGGTTCTTACGCCTGACTCACGTGTATATTCTGTGATTACTTTCTCGATTAGTTTTTTGTCTATCTTCAAATCTTTAGCCTTAACACCGTGAGCCTCAAGCTGTTTAGGCATTAAGTGCGAGCATGCTATCTCTACTTTTTCTTCTACCAAATAACCCGACACATCTATCATCTCCATACGATCGCGCAGCGCTACACTGATGTTAGAAATATTATTTGCCGTAGCGATAAACATCACCTTAGATAAATCATATTCCGTGTCAAGATAGTTATCGTGGAAAGTTGTATTTTGCTCTGGATCAAGCACTTCCAAAAGTGCTGACGAAGGGTCGCCATGATTAGACGAAGTGACTTTATCAACCTCATCAAGTATAATCACAGGGTTAGACGAGCCACAACGTTTAATGGTTTGGATTATCCTACCTGGCATTGCACCTATATAAGTTCTACGGTGACCACGAATCTCAGCCTCATCATGCAAACCACCCAGCGAGATACGTCCAAACTTACGGTTAAGAGCCGCAGCCACTGACTTACCCAAAGATGTTTTACCAACTCCTGGAGGGCCATACAAACAGATAATAGGTGATTTCAACTCGCCTTTGATTTTGATAATTGCAAGGTGTTCTAAGATTCTATCTTTCACCTTGTCTATGCCGTAATGGTCGTTATCAAGTTTTTTTCTAGCTGTATTAAGGTTTAAATTATCCTTAGTGTATTCGCCCCAAGGCAAATCCAACATTAGTTGCAGATAAGAAAGTTGCACAGAGTATTCGGCCACAGCAGGGTTCAAACGCTCTAACTTAGCCAATTCTTTAGCAAAAAGTTCGCTAGTTTTAGCATCCCATTTCTTGTTTTGTGCTCGAGTTTGCAAGTCCAAAATCTCGTTATCATCGGGATCATTGCCAAGCTCCTCTTGTATGGTGCGCATTTGTTGTTGCAAGAAATATTCCTTTTGCTGAAGGTCTATATTTTGTCTTACTCTGGTTTGTATATCTTTTTTAAGCTCAACTAATTGCTGCTCTTTAACCAATATTTCTAGCAGTTTGCGTGCTCTAGCCAAAAGACCTGGAGACTCTAACAAACGCTGACGATCAGAGTCATTAAACTCAATATTTGAACAAATAAAGTTTATGATAGCTCGCTTGCCGTCTATGTTTTTGATAGCAAAAGCAGCCTCTTTAGGCATATTAGGCGAGAGTTGAATAATGCTGGTAGCTATATCGCGTATAGATTCCACAAGTGCTTCAAATTCTATATTGCCATGCTCTGGTGCTGAGTCTTTGATAGATACAACTTGAGCCGAGAAATAAGGCTCGGTAGCAATTATGCTCACAACCTCTATTTTCTCAAGTCCCTGGAGTATCACCGTAAGATTGCCGTTTGGCATCTCAAGCACTTTTAGTATTCGTGCTGCTGTACCAATTTTATGCAAGTCCTCAGCCTCAGGATTTTCTACAGCTGAGTCTTTTTGAAGTACAGCTCCTAGGATTATGCCTTTATTTTCTATGTCTTTGATAAGTTTGATAGACTTCTCACGACCAACAGTTATAGGCGTGATAGACCCAGGAAAAAGCACCGAACTTCTAAGGGTAAGAATAGGCAAAACCTCGGGTATTGCTACATCCGAGATTATATCGTCATCCTCATTAGAGACAATAGGAATTACTTGTGATGTGCCGTCTAAAATATCACCTATATTAGATAGGTCAAATATATCTGTTTTTGTTTTTTTACTCATATCAAAAATTTACATTCCACAAAAGTAATACTTTTTTTACCTTTTTTCAAATTATACTATGCTTTAACGAAGTATAAAAGCTAAAAATTATGGGATTTTTTGTTCTTATTTCGTGGTAAAAGATTATCTTTGCAAATTAAATGCAAATTTATAAAATAAGTAATGGATATTTCAGAAAAATACTCTCCCTCGCAAATTGAGGACAAATGGTATAAATATTGGATGGACTGCGATTTCTTCCATTCAGAGCCAGATTCACGCACACCTTACACTATAGTTATCCCTCCTCCTAACGTTACTGGAGTACTTCACATGGGTCACATGCTTAACAACACTATTCAAGATGTGTTAGTTAGACGTGCTCGTATGAAAGGCATGAACGCTTGTTGGGTACCAGGTACAGACCACGCTTCTATCGCAACGGAGGCTAAGGTGGTGCAAAAACTTAAAGCTGAGGGCATAGACAAATCTTCACTAACTCGTAGCGAGTTTTTGTCTCACGCATGGGAGTGGAAAGAAAAACACGGAGGTATCATACTTGAACAATTAAAAAAACTGGGTGCTTCGTGTGACTGGAAACGCACTAGCTTTACTATGGATCCAGCGCTTTCTGAGAGTGTGATTAAAGTTTTTGTAGACCTCTATAATAAAGGTAAAATTTATCGTGGTGTGAGAATGGTCAACTGGGATCCAGCTGCTCAAACTGCACTTTCGGACGAAGAGGTTATCTACAAAGAGTCTCAAGGCAAGCTATATTACTTGCGCTATAAAGTAGAGGGCGAGGACAAAGACATTATAGTTGCAACAACACGTCCTGAAACTATCCTAGGCGACACGGCTCTGTGTATCAACCCTAATGATGAGCGTTACGCAGGCATGGCTGGCAAAAAAGTTATCGTGCCACTAGTTAATCGCGCTATTCCTATTATTGCAGATGATTACGTAGATATAGAATTTGGTACGGGAGCGCTAAAAGTTACTCCAGCCCACGATGTTAATGACTATATGTTAGGCGAGAAATATAATCTTGAGGTTATAGATATCTTTAATGACAACGGCACTATCTCTGAAAAAGGAGGTATGTATATAGGTATGGATCGTTTTGATGTAAGAAACCAAATAGAAAAAGACCTACAACAAGCTGATTTGCTTGAAAAAGTAGAGGCTTACACCAACAAAGTAGGTTATTCGGAGCGCACAAACGTAGTTATCGAGCCTAAGCTATCTATGCAATGGTTTATGGAGATGAAAGAAATTTCTGAGCCTGCGCTTAAAGCCGTTATGGAGGATAATATCAAACTTGTACCTTCTAAATTTAAGAATACATACAAATATTGGATGGAAAATGTTAAGGACTGGTGTATCTCACGTCAACTGTGGTGGGGTCAGCAAATTCCTGCATATTTCTTACCAAAAGGTGGTTATGTTGTTGCAGAAACTCCCGAGAGAGCACTTGAACTAGCTAAGACTAAGGCAGGTGATGATAGTCTAACGATAGATGATTTGCGCCAAGACGAAGATGTACTTGACACATGGTTCTCATCATGGTTGTGGCCTATTTCGGTTTTTGACGGTATTAGAAATCCTGAGAATCCTGAAATCGAGTACTACTACCCTACTAACGATCTAATCACTGCACCAGATATCTTGTTCTTCTGGGTTGCGAGAATGATAATCGCTGGTTATGAATATCGTGGTAAATTGCCTTTTGAAAATGTATATCTAACTGGTACTGTGCGCGATAAACTGCGTCGTAAGATGAGTAAATCTCTGGGTAACTCACCAGATCCACTTGATTTGATAGCTCAATATGGAGCTGACGGTGTAAGGGTTGGTATGTTGTTATGCTCGGCTGCTGGTAATGATTTAATGTATGATGATGCACTGGTTGAGCAAGGACGTAACTTTGGAAATAAAATATGGAACGCTTACAAACTTGTTAATTCATGGACTGTAGAAAAAGATAGAGTTCAGTCAGAAAGTAACGCTTTGGCAATAGAATGGTTTGAGGCTCAGCTAAATAAAACACTTAAACAAATCAACGAGGACTTTGATGCTTATCGTATTTCTGAGGCACTTATGGTGGTTTATAAATTGTTCTGGGATGAGTTTTCGGCTTGGTACCTTGAGATGATAAAACCAGCCTATGGCGAGGGTATAGACGAGCAAACTTTTGTTAAGACTAAAGAAATTTTTGAGAAACTTCTTAAAATCATTCACCCTTTCATGCCGTTTATCACCGAGGAGATTTGGCAACATATCTCAGAGCGCAAACAAGGCGAGAGTATCACAGTGTCTCTGCTTCTTGAGAGCGAAGACTTTAACCAACAAATGCTTGATGAATTTAGTTTGGTTAAAGAAACAATTTCGGCAGTTAGAAACATTAGAAAACAAAAAAATCTGCCTAACAAAGAACTTCTTGAGCTTAAAGTTATCGAAGACAAAAATTTCTTTGCACGCTACAATCCTTTGCTAGTGAAAATGGCTAACCTTTCTAAAATAGAGTCAGTTACCGAAAAAGACCCTACGGCTGCATCATTCATAGTGAAAACTACCGAATATTTTGTGCCACTTGAGGGTAAGATAGACACTGAGGCTGAATTAGAAAAACTAGAAAAAGATTTAGTTTACTTCAAAGGTTTCTTAGCTTCTGTCATGAAAAAACTTTCAAATGAAAGATTTGTTCAAAGCGCACCAGAGAAAGTTGTAGCAACTGAAAAAGCTAAACAAACAGATGCTGAAGCTAAAATCAAAGCCCTAGAGGAGCGTATTAATGCACTAAAATAAACGAATAGATGCTAGAGACCATAGAAACTTTCATTGCCGATTTAAGCTCTTTATTATGGGGTTGGCCCATGATAATCATGCTATTTGGCTGCCACATTTTCATGACTATACGCCTTAAGTTTCCTCAGCGTAAACTTTTGACGGGCATCAAACTTTCATTGTCAAAAGAAGAAGGAGCCGAGGGCGATGTTAGCCAATTTGGAGCTTTAGTAACCTCGCTAGCTGCTACCATAGGTATAGGCAATATTGTTGGAGTTGCTACGGCCATAGCTCTTGGAGGTCCAGGGGCAGTTATGTGGTGTTGGATGTCGGGCATACTTGGTATAGCTACTAAATATGGCGAGGCTCTTTTGGCCGTGAAATACAGAGTTAAAGGCTCTGACGGACAGATGATAGGAGGGCCTATGTATGCCATAGAGCGTGGCATGGGTCCAAAATGGAAGTGGCTCGCTATTTTGTTTGCTGTGTTTACAGTTTTAGCGTCTGTGGGTATAGGTAGCACAGTTCAGAGCAATGCTTTTGCTACGGTGGTACATGATACTATTGGAGTATCTAAATATTTGAGTGGAGGGCTAATTACACTTGCAGTAGCTTGCGTGATACTTTTCGGGGTTAAGGGCATAGCTAATGTTTGTACAAAGTTAGTACCTGCTATGACTTTGCTTTATTTAGCTGGATGCGCTTATATATTGATTGCAAATGCACCATTTTTAGGCGAGTCTATATCTTTGATAGTTTCGTCTGCTTTCACGCCCAGAGCTGCTGGAGGTGGCTTTGTAGGTGCTGCCGTAATGACAGCTGCTAGGTTTGGTATAGCTAGGGGTCTATTTTCAAATGAATCTGGTATGGGTTCGGCGCCTATCGTGGCAGCTGCTGCCAAAAGCCGTAACCCAGTTCGCCAAGCACTTATATCATCTACGGGCACATTCTGGGACACAGTTGTGATATGTGCTGTAACAGGTATCGTATTGGTTAGCACTGTTGTTGCTCACCCAGAGATAGAATCAAATGCTGGAGGATTATTAACTGAACTTGCATTTAACAAAATCCCTTATATTGGGAGCTATATTTTGATGTTATGTTTGGCTATCTTCTCGTTTTCTACAATTTTAGGCTGGACTTATTATGCCGAAAAGGCAGTTCAATATTTAGGTGGCACACGCCTTATCAAGTACTTCAGGATTATTTGGATAGCGATTGTTTTCGCTGGCGCTGTCATGGAAATGAGCCTTGTATGGAACATAGCCGACGTTGTCAACGTGTTTATGGCACTACCCAACATCATAGTCTTAATAGTCCTTTCGGGTGTCATAGCCCGCGAGACAAAGTATTATCTGTGGGAAAACAGACTTAACGAATTTAGCCCCGAGGATAAGAAAGAGGAGTAAAACAGAGAAATATTAGTGTTTTAACTCTATTGTGTGCACTTATCTTCTAATGCATATTATACAGTTCACATATAAATTATCAAATCAAAGACATCAATAACAAATGCGCTGAGCTAAATATTAGCTCAGCGCATTAAATTTTATTGCATACTATCGTATGTTGAATCAAACATATGAAATAATTAATTTTGAAAAAATAGATATAAATTATGAATGAAAAGGAAATATTAATACACTTTGGCGCTAAAATTCAAGAATTAAGAAAAATGCACAACTTATCACAAGAGAAACTTGCCGAAAAAGCAGGATTGCACAGAACCTATATTGGTATGATTGAAAGAGCCGAGAAAAATATTTCACTTGTAAATATTTATAAATTAGCAAAAGCATTAAACACAACACCTAAAGAACTACTTTAATGGCAAACGGGTTTGAAAATGAGAATCAATTTATACAAGAATTTAACTCTAAAACATTCATAAACTAAAATTATATATACAAATCTACAATTTTTCTACTCAACAAACAAGACCAAACCCTTCAAATATTCGCCCTCGGGGTGATAGATGTTAATTGGGTGGTCGGCTGGCTGGGTTAGTTGGTGCAGGATGCGCACTTTTCTGCCTGCGATAGCTGCCGACGAAAACACCATGGTTCTGAATAATTCCTTGCTCACGGCCTGGGAACAGCTGAATGTGAACAAAATTCCTCCTGGTTTGATGCGCTCAAGGGCTGCTATATTCAGCCTTTTATAGCCCTGCATTGCGTTGCCCAAAACTTTGTGGTGCTTGGCAAAAGCTGGTGGGTCAAGGATAATTAAGTCGTATTTATAGTGCGCTGACTTCATAAATTCAAAGGCATCCTTAGCGATTGAATTATGAGAAGCCGCTGCACCAAAGTTTAATTCAGCGTTTTCAGCTGCCAAATCAACGGCTTTTTGCGAGCTATCCACCGAGTCCACACTATTAGCACCTGCACCCAGGGCATAGATAGAAAAACCTCCTGTATAACAAAAAGTATTCAACACGGTTCGCCCCTTAGCATAGTGAGCAACAAGTTCTCGATTGACTCTTTGGTCTAAGAAAAATCCTGTTTTTTGGCCTTTTTCCCAGTTTACATAAAACTTATGCCCGTTCTCCAAGACTGTATTTTTCTCAGGAGCTGAGCCGTAAATATATTCATCAACAGCGTCAAGACCAGCGTTAAAAGGCACTGTGGCGCTACTTTTATCATAAACAGCTGTTATAGCATTGCCATAAACCGAGCGTATAGCCTCACAAATTTGTGTGCGCGAAAGATACATACCCACGCTGTGGCATTGCACTACGGCCACCGTATCATATATATCAACAACAAGCCCTGGCAAAGAATCGCCCTCGCCATGCACTAAACGGTAACAATTAGTCATCTGGTTTGCCACCAATCCCTCGGCCTGGCGCACATCATAAGCTTTTTGGATTTTATCGCTCCACCAAGCATCGTTGATTTCTTCATCTACAAACGAGAGAATTCTCACAGCAATAGAGCCAATTTGGCAGTGTCCCTTAGCTAGAAAATCGCCCGTAGATGAGTACACGTCAACGATTTCGCCTTCTTCCAAGTTTTCGCTAGCCTCGGCAATAGCGCCCGAGAACACCCATGGATGTTTGCGAAGTAGAGATTCTTGTTTACCTTTTTTTAGTGTGATTTTACTTATCATCTGTCAATTTCTTATATATCATTAGCGACACCCACGCGTCGGTAGCAGCATATCTTTGTTGCATGAGCGTAAGTGTGTTTGCCTCCCAATTACTTAGTCGCTGAGCCTTGGAGATACGTATTCCCATGGTTATTGCAGCGAGTTTGCGAAGGCTTAAATCCTCGATTCCGTAATCCGAAACTATGCTTTGTAGGTCAATAAAAGAGGCGTGAGTGAATTGTCTAAGAGCTTTAAGCCCCTTAATATCATCACGCACTGCTGCCCCAACCTTAATTATTTCTTTGTTTCCCAAAAGTTTGAGTATGGGTTTTTCCAGTGCCATCTGTGAGAGTCTAAAAAGATAGCATTTACTCTCAGAGGAAAGTTGCAAAAGAGCAATTTTGTGGCTCACCCCAGCCTTAAACGAGGGTTTAGTCTCGGTATCAAAACCTATAACAGAGTAGCGTGATAAATCCTCGCATGCTGTAACTGCATCCTCAAGATTCTCAACGACAACGATTTCTTGCTCAAAAAAGCCTATGGGCAGTTGGGCAAGCGCATCATTAGTTATAGATTTTTGAAATTTACTCATAATTATAGGGTGTAAAGTTACTTTTTTTTTAGCTTAATTACTAATCTTTTTCGCCTTTATACTCTATAACTCCAAATTCATTTACCCTTATTAGTGATTTTTCAAGTAGTCTATCCACTACTTTGGCTATGATCTCTGTGTCGCGTTTTACTTTCTCGCCAAGTTCTCTAAGTGTTAGATTTTGATTTCTGATATGACCCAACACCTCATCTATCAGGGGGCTGATTAAGTCAACATTATTTTCTAGTCGTTTGCGCTCCATACACACATCACACACACCACACACATCTGGCTCATGTTCACCAAAATATTTCTGCAAAATCTGACTGCGACACTGCTTAGTATTTTGAGCATAATCATAGGCGCTATTTAATCTCAGAAGAGCCATATCCTTACGAATTTTATAGCTCTCAGGCGAGATAACAACATCTTGCACAGGCAGGCGCTCCTCGTTTAAGATAAGCAAAGAGCATATTGATGAGGGTATGTAACGTATGATTCTGTAAGTCCATAATTGTTTGAGCATATCCAACACCTGTTTGGGCGTAAACCTGGAATTAGCAGCAATTTCCTTGATATCTATGGGCACAAAATTGTGGAAAGTACCCTCATAAAGTCTTAAAATCACCCTTAAGATATCATCTATTTCGTTATCGCTCATCCTGATTTTATATAGCTCATCACGAGCCACCATAAACATCAGCCTAGCAGGCCTTTCCGATGCATCAGTTAGCGTTAAGTAACCATTTTGTTGGAGTATAGCAATGGCATTAAGCGCCGTAGGGCCAAAGATTTTAGTGCGCTGCGAGAATTCAAAGATATTAAATTCATAGCTCGCAAGTTTGCCCTCGCCTATGCCAAGTTGCAGAAAATTAAATAGAGCCTCATAGCAAGTTTTGATAGTTTCTATGGGTGGATAAGCATTCAAGAAACGTTTTTGAGCCTTGCTCTGCTCATCATCTGAGTGCAGAAGAACAGCATACGAGCGATTTAAATCACGCCCTGCCCTGCCTGTCTCCTGGTAATAAGCCTCCAGAGAATCAGGCATTTGATAGTGAATTACAAAGCGAACATCGGCCTTGTCTATCCCCATACCAAAAGCATTTGTCGCCACCATAACCCTGATTCTACCCGTAGTCCACGAGTCCTGCTTTTCGGTGCGAAGTTTAAAATTCATGCCACCGTTATAATAATCTGCGCTAATGTTATTTTCGTTCAACATACGTGCAAAGTTTTCGGTCTCCTCACGCGTTCTCACATAGACTATCCCACAGCCTTCGACGTTATTGATTATTCTCAGCATCTGCGAGAGTTTATCTTCACTGTGGCGCACCACATACGAAAGATTGGCTCTAGCAAAGCTCGAACGAACCACCTTAGCATCCTTAAATCCTAGGTGAAATTGTATATCCTTAGCCACTTCATCCGTAGCCGAGGCCGTAAGAGCGATGAAGGTAGCTTGAGGTGCAAATTTTCTAATCTGGGCGATTTTAAGATACGAAGGTCTGAAATCATAACCCCACTGCGAGATACAGTGAGCCTCATCCACAGCCACATAACTAACCGTCATGCGCATCACCCTAAGGCGAAATAACTCACCTGCAATACGTTCAGGGGCGATATACAAGAATTTCACATCGCCATACACACAATTATCAAAGGCATAATCTATCTGCCTAGAGGTCATGCCCGAGTGTATAGCCACAGCATTTATGCCTAATTTTTTGAGTCTATCAACCTGATCTTTCATCAGCGAGATAAGTGGCGTAACGACTATACAAACCCCCTCCCGAGCCAGAGCCGGCACTTGATAGAGCAAAGATTTTCCACCCCCCGTGGGCATCAACACCAAAGTATCTCTGCCCGAGGCCAAAGACTCAATGGCCTCAAACTGAGAAGGGCGGAAACTGTCATAGCCCCACCACTTCTTTAATATTTCAAGGTATTTCTCTAAATTTTGCTCCAAAAAAGATTTATTTTACACAAAGCTACAATTTTTTTTTAGAATCTCTAAATCTTCACTACCAAAAAATCATCGTCTATCGCACCTTTACCAGGTATGTCAACACGACAAGCCAGAGTAGCCACACTAAGAGTAATATCACTCTGTTGTTTTAGCAAGCTATCGGCACACGAGACTATAGTAGAGCCCGTAGTGAGCACGTCGTCTACTAACAAAATATGCTTGCCCTTTAAGTGAGTCGTATCACCTACGGCAAAGATATTTTCAACGTTTTTCCACCTTTGATACTTGTCTTTTTTGGTCTGCGTGGGATTGTGAACTACGCGCTTAAGAGTTTTGGCATCTACCTTTGCGCCCATAATCTCGGCCAGACCTTTTGCTATATACTCGGCCTGATTATAACCTCGCTTTAATCGTCTACGATAATGCAGGGGCACAGGGATAATATAATCCACATCCTTATATTTGTCTGCATCCTTTAATATGTAGCCAAGATATCTGCCCATACTTTGTGCCACTCTCCAATGTTTATAATATTTAAGGCTATAAATTAGATTTACATAACGACTGCCCTTAGAAAAGTGCATCAAAGCACACGCGCCTTTCAGAGGCAACAAACCCCAGAACTTTTGCTCCATAGGATTTTGATCCAAATCCCAAAATCCAGTCAAGGGTATATCCATCATGCACGTATTACACATCCACAATTTAGGCGCACCCAAGCTCTTACCACACACATAGCAAGTATTAGGGAAAAACAAGGATTTAAAATCAAAAAATAAATTCATATCTCGCATTTATCAAGGGTCTACATTGCATCTTAGCTCCACATACTTAAACTCATCTCTCGAATGAAGCTCGGCGATTATCTCTCTGAGCAAATCTTTGGCTCGAGCGAAGGATGCCTCACGCTCGATTTTAAGTAGAAAACCCATTAAATAATACTCCTTAATTTTATCTACGGCAGGTGCCTGAGGGCCCAAGACCCTATTTGCAAACACCCCACGCATGGCTTTGTTTAGGAAAATAGTTGCATTATTTAACACATTTTTATTTTTTGAGCGAATTTCAATTTGAATCAAACGGCAAAACGGAGGATAACTAAAACACTCTCTAAGCGAGGCTTCACTCTCTACCATAGAAAGATAATCGTGCGATATAACATTAGCTAACACGGGGCTATCCTGTTGCGAAGTTTGTATCACCACCTCACCTTTTTTCTCGCCGCGACCTGCCCTACCCGACACCTGACTCATCAACTGAAACGCACGCTCCGAGGCTCTAAAATCGGGCTGATTCATCATATTATCAGCATTTAAAATACCCACCAGAGTCACCGACTCAAAATCAAATCCTTTGGTAATCATCTGAGTACCAACGATAATATCTGTTTGTTTTTTTTCAAAATCACTAATTATCCTCTCAAAACTCTTGCGCGATGAGGCCGTGTCTGCATCTAAGCGCGCTATTCTAGCCAAGGGTAAAAGCTCCTGCAAATCTTGCTCTATTTTCTCTGTGCCAAAGCCCATATTTTTGATTTGCGCACTGCTACACTTAGGGCAAATCTTAGGCTCGGGGATACGGTAACCACAATAGTGGCATTTGAGCGCACCCTCGGCCTTATGCAGTGTGAGCGACACATTGCAATTAGGGCAACCAGGCACATAACCACACACTTCACACTCCACAAAGGGAGAAAATCCTCGCCTATTTTGGAACAAAATCACTTGATTTTTATTCTCCAAAGCTAGCTCTATCTTATCAAGCATCAACTTGTTAAAGTGTCCTTTTCGCTCGCCTCGCTTCACAGCACGAGTATTGTCCGAGATTATAATATCGGGCACACTCGCCCCTGCATAACGCTCCAACAGTTCAACATAACCATACTTTCCAGCCTTGGCATTTAAAAAACTCTCTAGCGAGGGCGTAGCACTTCCCATAAGGGTTTTACATCCATAAAGCGATGCCAGAACAACAACTGCATCTCTTGCATTATAATTAGGTGCAGAGTCAAACTGCTTGAAACTAGAGTCATGCTCCTCGTCAATGATAACCAAACCAAGCTTGGCGAAAGGCAAAAATATAGATGAGCGCACACCCAAGATTAGCTGTCCACCACCTCTAGCTACTCTACTGAACAGTTCAGCTCTTTGATTCTGCGAAAACTTTGAATGATAAGCACTTACCCTATCTTCAAATACTTTTTCTAGGCGTGAAATAAGCTGAGTTGTAAGCGCAATCTCAGGCACTAGATACAGTACATCCTCGCCCTTAGATAATTTTTCGGCTATAAGATTGATATAAATTTCTGTCTTACCACTACCGGTTATCCCTCTGAGTAAAACAACATCACGAGTTTTAAAATCACTCTCTACCTTATCCAAAGCCACAGTTTGTTCTTTAGATAACACAGGCAATTCAAAATCTTCTTTAGCTGAAATTTCTTTACTTTGAAGGCTGATTCTAACGCACCCCTTTTTCTCTAGAGCTCTCACAGCCACCGATTCAAATTCTGAGCAAGGTAGACTTTCGCAAACACCTAAACGCTCCAGGATAAAATTTTGTTTATCAGACTTCGTTGCTTTTTCAGGCATCTTAACTAGGCTCAACATCTTGATTTTAGACTCCTTAAACTGAGTTTTCAGGAAATCGCTTTCACTAAAAGCACTGTTTTTCAGACTCCCAGGCATAGCAACTCTCATCACCTCGCCCAAGGTTGACATATAATACGATGCTATCCACTGCCAAAATTTTATCTGCTTTTCACCTATCAAAGGCTGAGTGGAAATAACTTTTAAAATTGGCTTAGTCTTAAAACTTGGCTTATCACAAGTAATCTCACACACTATACCCTCATAGAGCTTGCGTTTGCCCAACTCAACCATTACAGACGAGCCCACAGCAACATCATCGCTCTCGAGGCTATAAGTCAAGGGCTCTAATAAAAGTGGTAAAATTACTTTAACGTATTGCATTTTTCACGTATAATAAAATGGGCGACCAAAAAAAATTAGTCGCCCACTAAAAAATTAGAATCTCTCTAGCCTAGGAATCCAAGAAGAACACCGGCAGCCACTGCACTACCAATCACACCAGCCACATTAGGGCCCATAGCGTGCATCAATAGGTAGTTTGATTTATCATATTTCAAACCTATATCGTGAGAAACACGTGCCGCAGCTGGAACAGCCGACACACCTGCATTACCGATAAGAGGATTGATTTTGCTACCTTCTTTTAGGAATAAATTCATAAATTTAACGAACAATACCCCAGCCATAGTAGCTACAAAGAACGAACAAGCACCGATAAAGAAGATACCAAGTGATTTAGGAGTTAAGAAAGTTGTAGCTTGAGTTGACGCACCAACCGAAAGTCCAATCAAGATAGTAACTATATCAATTAGCGAACCACTAGCAGTATTTGCCAAACGGTTAGTCACACCACATTCTTTAAGCAAGTTACCAAGGAACAACATACCTAGCAATGGCACAGCTGTTGGCACAAGGAAACAAGTTAATAAAAGACCTATGATAGGGAACAAAATTTTCTCGGTTTGAGATACTGCGCGAGAAGGTTTCATTCTAATCAAACGCTCTTTTTTAGTTGTAAGCATACGCATAACTGGAGGCTGAATAAGTGGCACAAGAGCCATATAAGAATAGGCCGAAATAGCCACAGCACCCAAGAAATCCGGAGCCAACTTGCTCGATAGGAAGATAGCCGTAGGACCGTCTGCACCACCGATAATCGCGATAGCTCCTGCCTCATTAGCAGGGAAACCAAGCGCCAAAGCAGCGATGTAAGCCACAAAGATACCAACCTGAGCCGAAGCACCAACCAACATCATTTTAGGATTAGAAATAAGCGCAGTAAAGTCTGTCATAGCTCCAATTCCCAAGAAAATAAGAGGAGGATAAAGTCCCTTATAAACTCCAAAATAGAGCAAATTCAACACTGAGCCTTCCTCATATATGCCGACCTCCATGCCTGGGAAAAAAGGAATATTACCCACAATAATTCCAAAGCCAATAGGCACGAGCAACATAGGTTCAAACTTATACTTAATAGCTAAGTATATAAAAATCATCCCAACAATTATCATCGCAAGGTGAGGCAAAGTGAAGTTTGCAAACCCTGTGAATTGATAAAATTGTTGTAGGTTGTCGCCTAGAAAAGACAACACACTATTATTAGTTTCTGCTGCTAACATATTATTCTATTGTTAAAAGTACATCGCCCTCAAGAACCGAAGTTCCTTTGCCTGCAACTATAGATTTCACTACACCTGCACGGTCAGCGTCTATATTATTTTCCATTTTCATAGCCTCTAAAACTAGCAAACGTTGACCAACTGCAACAGTATCACCAACATTAACTGCAACCGAGACAACAACCCCTGGAAGTGGGCTTTTAACAGCTGCGCCACCTGCACCACCTGCCACTGGACGAGCCGCTGGAGCTGGAGTTACACTTTGAGCTGCTGGTGAAGCTGCCACTTGTACGATTTTAGGTGCAGATTTAGTTTCTAGACCTTCTACTTCTACATCGTAAGTAGTACCATTAACTGCTACGCTAGCTGTGCTACCTACTATATCGTTAACCGAAACGGCATAATCATTACCGTTTATTTTAAATTTATATTCTTTCATATTAATTTACTTAATTATTTTTTGTTTGGTAATTGATTAATACCATAGATTTTTGAGCTCCATGGTGAATAAGCGCGCGCTACTCTGTTAATTGTTAGCACAGCAGACTCTTTGTCGTGTAAATCCTCTTGGTGTAATTTAAAAGCTAGGGCGATAGCAGCAACAACTTCTTCGTCTATGCCAGCGCTAACTTTAATTGCAGGAGCAGAAGCAGTAGATTTTTTATTTTTTCTATTACCTGCACCTACTATAATCACACCTACAAGTTTGAACAACAAGAACAAACCAAGCAAAGCTGAGAACACAACACAAATAGCCGTGATAGCCAAAAACACACCACTAGGGTCGCGCTCTTGGAACATTTCTGAACCAGTTTGCTCGTTTACTAATTCATTGCTCGCCATAACAGTAGTATACTCAGTAGGCTGCCATACCATTTCGCCGTCTTTTTTAACCAAACCAAGCGATATATCAGCTTGTTGAGCCTCAGGCGAGAATTTTACTGTATTAAGAGTTTCATTACTAGCGTTACTAAAAATCACTTCTTTAGCACCTTCAAGAGTAAAGTTTGTGTAAAAAGTACCCTTTGAAGAATTACCGTTACAATAAAAAATCATATATTCCATAGGACCTAAAGCAGTTCTATGGTCAGAGGCTGGGATACGATAGCTAAGAGTATCTGCGCCAATTACGGCTTTAAGATAACACCCAGCAATACTAATACGAGAGTGGCTCGTATTATATAGCTCTATCCACGAGCCACGAGCACCATACTCATCAACAAGATTAGTCTCGTTTATAGCGAGTATCTCATTGATTCTTATATCTTTAACATTTTGTGCAGAAGAAAAAAATGCACAAAGCGTAAGAAAACTTGTAATTATTAATTTTCTAAACATAATCTACAATGGAATATTAGAGTGTTTTTTAGCAGGATTTGTAACTCTCTTAGTAGCAAGCGATTGCAGCGCACGAATCACACGGAAACGAGTGTTTCTTGGCTCGATTACATCGTCGATATAACCATATTTAGCTGCCACATAAGGGTTAGCAAATTTATCTCTGTATTCGTCTTCTTTCTCTTTAGTTAGAGCAGCTTTGCCCTCAGCATCTTCTACGGCTGCTATGTCTTTAGAGAAAAGAACCTCTGTTGCACCCGATGGGCCCATTACAGCAATCTCGCCAGTAGGCCAGCTGTAATTAAGGTCACCACGCAAGTGTTTAGAGCTCATCACACAGTAAGCACCACCGTAAGATTTACGAAGTATAACAGTTACTTTAGGCACAGTAGCCTCGCCATAAGCAAACAATAGTTTAGCACCGTGGATAATCACACCACCATACTCTTGGCCTGTACCTGGCAAGAAACCTGGAACATCAACCAAAGTAACAAGTGGAATATTAAATGCGTCGCAGAAACGAACAAAACGAGCTGCTTTACGCGATGCATTTGAATCTAGCACCCCAGCCATGTATTTAGGTTGGTTAGCAATGATACCCACACTTTGGCCGTTGAAACGAGCAAAACAAGTGATGATATTAGGAGCAAATGCTTTTTGAGATTCCAAGAACTCACCATTATCGACGATAGCTTTGATAACCTCAGTTACGTCATAAGGTTTGTTAGGATTATCAGGAATAATCTCGTTAAGAACGTCCTCTAGTCTGTCAATTGCATCTGTACAAACTGAAAGTGGAGCATCCTCCATATTATTCTGAGGCATATAGCTAATTAGGCTACGGATTAGAGTGAAACACTCTTCCTCTGTATCAACTGCAAAGTGCGAAACGCCCGATTTAGTTGAGTGCACAGAAGCACCACCTAATTGTTCTTGAGTTACATCCTCGCCAGTTACAGTTTTCACAACTTTAGGACCTGTAAGGAACATGTAACTAGTGTCTTTTTTCATGATGATAAAGTCAGTTAGAGCTGGGGAATACACAGCACCACCTGCACATGGGCCTAAGATAGCTGAGATTTGAGGCACAACACCCGAAGCCAAGATATTACGTTGGAAGATTTCAGCATAACCCGACAATGCATTCACACCCTCTTGGATACGCGCACCACCCGAGTCGTTAAGACCAACAACTGGAGCACCATTTTTCATAGCCATATCCATCACTTTACAGATTTTAGCTGCAAGAGTTTCAGAAAGCGAGCCTCCAAGTACTGTGAAGTCTTGAGCGTAAACATACACCAAACGACCTTCAACTGTACCGTAACCTGTAACAACGCCATCACCAAAGTAAGTCTCTTTTTCAAGACCGAAGTTGGTGCAACGGTGAGTTACAAACATATCAAATTCCTCGAAAGAACCCTCGTCCAAAAACATTTCTATACGCTCGCGAGCAGTATATTTTCCTTTTTTGTGTTGAGAGTCAATTCTTTTTTGACCTCCACCTAATTTCGCTTTTTCGCGATAATTAATTAGTTCTTTAATTTTTTCTTGATTCGTGCTCATAGTTTAGTTTTGAGATTATTTTTTATTTTTGTTTTCACAAAGTTCAGTCAACACTCCAAGAGTTGATTTTGGGTGAAGGAAAGCGATATCAAGACCTTCGGCACCTTTGCGAGGAGCTTTGTCTATCAACAATATTTCTTTGCTAGCTGCATCAGCCAACGCATCTTCTATACCCTCTACTGCAAAAGCCACGTGGTGAACACCCTGACCTTTTTTCTCTATAAATTTAGCGATAGTACCGTCCTCTGATGTAGATTCCAATAATTCGATTTTAGTTTGGCCTACCATAAAGAAAGCAGTTTTAACTTTTTGGTCTGCTACTTCTTCGATGTTGTAGCACTTAAGCCCAAGTACATTTTCGTAATAAGGGATAGCCTCATCTAGAGACTTAACTGCGATACCAAGGTGTTCAATGTGAGTAACTTTCATGATCTGATTTTTATAATTTTGTTTAATAATTTTTTACTAAATTCTTATCCTACAAATATAATTTCTTTTATTTGATTTTTGAAATTTTTTCAGTCAAAAAAATGATAAATTTCATTACATTTTTGTATAAGTTTGTAAAAAAATGTTGATTTTAATAAAAATTTCATATCTTGCACTCAAAATCATTTAGATATGAGACATTTTTTACTTTTAATTGCTATTTTTTTAGGCCTTAATTTTACCAGCTCAGCCCAAACTCTCCAGCTTGGCGCTAAGGCTCCTGATATCAAAATCAAGGAGTGGATAAACGGCAAGCCTAACCTAAAAAAAGCTCACCTTGTAGAGTTTTTTCACACAGCCAGCAAGCCTACAAAAACTCATATTCAAACCTTAAATAACATTGCTAAAAAACACAAAGACCATCTTAGCGTGATTTTCCTAACTAAGGAAGATAAACAAAAATTAATTGACGTATTAGGAGAAAATTCTGATTTTTATTTAGCTGTTGACGCTGCGGGCAAAACCTTCCAAAACTATGATATTCAGTTTGTTCCATTTTGTGTACTCATAGACCAGAGGGGTAAAATGTTGTGGTTTGGCAACCCAAATTCACTGACAGACAAACTAATTTCTCAGTACCTATAAAGAAATTTTTGAGGGGTTATGGACAAAAAAAACAACTTTGCATCCGTAAAACAAATTGATCATTTTGAGCATCATCATAAAGCCGAGCACCGTAAAAGTGCGCTTGATGTTTTCACGGGCGTTGAACAGCCTCCAGTGACTAATCCTTACTTTAAAAAGGTTAAAAAACAACAAATTTCCACTGACACATATATAAAAGGTATATTAAACCAGGATATCACCCTACTCTCGCAGGCCATAACCCTAGTTGAGAGTCATAATCCTAGGCACTATGCCCAGGCTCAAGAAATCATAGAAAAATGTCTGCCCTACGCAGGTAAATCCATAAGAATAGGCATCACAGGTGTGCCTGGAGCAGGTAAATCTACATTTATTGAGGCCATAGGCTCGCTTGTTACCGAGAAAAATCATAAGCTCGCAGTGCTGGCCGTAGACCCCAGCTCGGAGAGAAGTGGAGGTTCAATTCTTGGCGACAAAACTCGAATGGAGACGATATCTTCGTCGAAGGATGTGTTTATTCGCCCTTCGCCCTCGTCGGGCTCACTTGGTGGCGTTGCTCGCAAAACTCGTGAGACTATAATTTTGTGTGAAGCAGCAGGTTTTGATATGATTTTCATTGAGACCGTGGGAGTTGGTCAATCCGAGACTGTGGTTCATTCCATGGTTGATATTTTCATGATGTTGCAGATTTCGGGTGCTGGCGACGAGTTGCAGGGCATCAAACGAGGTATAATGGAAATGGCTGATTTAGTGGCAATTACCAAGGCCGACGGCGAAAATATCAACAAGGCTCAAATGGCGCGTTCTCACTTTATCAACGCTCTACATTTATTCCCCATGCCTGAGAGTGAGGTTAGACCTGAGGTGTTTACTTGCTCGTCTTATACGGGCGATGGTCTGGAGGATGTATGGAAGGGAGTTGAGAGATTTTTAGAAATTACCACTGAGAACGGCTACTTTAAACGCAATCGTCATCGTCAGGGCAAATACTGGATGCATGAGACAATAAATCAAGTACTTAGAGACAGATTTTATCGTAATCCTAGGATAGAAAACTTGCTTGAGGAGTATGAGAGCAAAGTCACAGAGGATAAGATTAGTTCGTTTATCGCAGCCAAGGAATTGTTAGCAGCCTTTGATAAAGAGTAGTTTATAGTTTTATCAGCTTGGCAGGAGGGCATCAAATCGCAGATTTGAAAGTAACTATCATGATATAAAAGAGATAATTTCAAAAAAAGCACTTCAAAAATGAAGTGCTTTTTTTACGACTATTGATATTCGCCTGATTTTAACATCGAAACTTCTGAAGGAGCTAAAAATCTCCACTCGCCTCGTTTAAGATTTTTCTTAGTTAAACCTGCAAAGTAAACACGGTCTAGTTTCTGAACTCTATAACCTAGAGATTCAAAAATACGACGGATAATACGATTACGTCCTGAGTGTATCTCAACACCTATTTCTTTTTTGCTATCACCCACATAACTAATTGCATCGGCTGCAATAGGTCCGTCTTCCAAAGTGATGCCTTGACCAATTTGTTCTAGGTCTGCACGTGTAAGTGGTTTATCTAGAGATACTTGATATATTTTCTTTTTCTCATACGAAGGATGAGTAAGTGTTCTTGTCAAATCGCCGTCATTTGTGATAAGCAAAACTCCAAGCGAGTTTTTGTCCAAACGTCCCACAGGGTAAACTCTCTCTTGACAAAGGTTTTTCACCAAGTCAATCACTGTTCTATCTGCGTGGGGATCTTCGATTGTTGTAACAAAACCCTTAGGTTTGTTCATTAGGATATAAACTTTTTTCTCGCCTTTAACAAGTGAATCATTGAATTTCACTTCATCCGAGGATAATACTTTTGTACCCAACTCAGTTACTATCTCGCCATTGATGCTCACCACACCTGCCAAGATTAAATCATCGGCCTCACGACGCGAGCAAATGCCCGAAATTGCAAGGTAACGATTTAGTCGTATAGGTTTTTCGCTTGGAGCTGAGTTAAAACGAGGATAATTTGTTGCGTCATATTTGCCCTGAGTCTTACCATAAGAGCCTTTTTTATCAAATTTTCTGTCTGAAGAATAAGGTTTTTTATCGAATTTTTTGTAACCACCCTCGCCTCTTTCTTCGCGTGGTTTCCAGTCGCCCTTAGCTTTGAAATCGCCTTTTGGTTTCCATTCACCTTTTGGTTTAAACGAGCTTCGTGAGTCTGATCTTTCAGAGCGTTTCTCGCCCAAGAATTTATTATCAGCTGAAAAATTAGGATTAAACGAACGTCTTTTGCTTTGATCATTTGACGTTTGGTTTGATTTTTCATACGAGCCACCTTGTCTTGAGCTTGGTTCTACACGTTCTACTTTTGAGGTAGTTTTGTGTGCTCGTTTGTCTTTTCTAAATTGCATAGCGTTATCGCCACTGCGTTGTGATCTGCTTGAATCTTCGCGATTGAAGCGATCTTGACCCCCTCTTTGAGGTCTGTCATTGTTGTCGAAACTTCTCATTATTTTATTTTTGATATAAATTCGTGCGCAAAGGTAAGTTATTTTTTTTAATTTTGCCTAAATTATATAATTAATTAGGTATGAAACATGATTTTGACTCCATTTCTGAGCGTGAAGGCACTTGTTGCGAGAAATATGATTTAAGAAAACAAATCTTCTCGCGCGAGGACATCATCCCTATGTGGGTGGCAGACATGGACTTTCATACTGCACCTTTCATCACCGAGGCCCTAGTAAAAAGAGCAACACTGGGGGAATTTGGCTACGGTTTCAGAAGCGAAGATTTTTTTACAAGCGTTTCAAGGTGGGTCGCTAGGCGCAATAATTGGCACATCAAAAACAGCTCCATTGGTTTCAGTCCCGGTGTTGTGTGTGGCATAGCTATCGCGCTGAGAGCCTTCACTAAGGAGGGCGATAAAGTTGTGATTCAACCCCCTGTTTACCCTCCATTTGCTAGAACAATTATTGCAAACGGGCGCATTGTTAGCGAAAATACTCTTGTAAAAACCCAAAATGGCTTTGAGATAGATTTCTCTGATTTGGACGCTAAACTCACTGATGCTAAAGCACTTATACTTTGCAATCCTCACAATCCCACGGGCAGAGTTTTTACCACCGATGAACTTAAACGTATTGAGGCTTTGGCCTTGAAGCATAATGTTATGATTATTTCTGATGAGATTCATTCTGATCTTATTCAAAAACCTTGCCGACATACTCACATTGCATCTCTAGGCCAAGAAATCAGCAAAAAATGCATAACCTTCATCTCGGCAAGCAAGACATTTAACCTTGCAGGCCTGTCAACTTCGGCCGTAATTATCGAGGATGAGCAGATAAGAGAAAGATATAACGCAGAATTTAATAAACTTCATGCCGATCAAGGCAATGTTTTTGGCACGATAGCCATGCAAACGGCCTACGACTTGGGCGATGAGTGGCTCGATGAATTAAATGAATATCTAGGCAAAAATCTTGATTATGCAGTGGAGTTCATAAACACCCACATGCCTGAGTTAGAGGTATTTAAAAGTGAGGGAACTTATCTTTTATGGGTAAATTTCAAGGCCTGGAACTTAACTCACTCCGAGCTTTACGAGCACATAATCCACAAAGCCAAACTTGGTCTTGACAGTGGTTTGCGCTTTGGCGCAGCAGGCGAAAATTACATGAGAATAAATCTAGGCACATCGCTAGAGGTGATAAAAAAAGCACTAAATCAGCTATTAGAATCAAGGCCATAAAACTATTTTGGCACAATAAATGCAAAAATAAGTAAAAAAACTAAGTACTTATTTTATGAAACGTTTTATAGCTGCATTAATTTTAAACATTTTAATGCTCTCGTGCGCAAATGTACAAAAATGGAGCAAACACGAAATTGAGGATTTTAAAACCAAGCTCAAAGGAGTGGAAAACCTTGATTATCTGCATAATATGCAGGTGGACGAGTATAATCTTTTGGTTAATAATCTAGCTCATGCCATAGAAATTTTCAATCCCCGGTATGAGGTTTTCATCAATCTGCCAAGTGCCAAGGACACGATAAACACTTATGTGATTTCGTTTTTGAGTTATCATCTAGATGCCCAAACGCGTAATCTTAGGAGTTTATTCCCTTATCGTCATTTGGTTAAAGAGGGGATTTTACCCGAGGGTATGAGCCATAATTCCAAAGATGAATTTTACCTATGCCTTGAAAATAAGCTAAGAGCAAGGTATAAAAGCATGGAATTTTTCTTGGGTGCACTCTCCTATGGTGATGATGCGCTTATTCAAGCCAAAATATATATGCGTGAATGTTTTGAGCAAATGTAATAATAAACTATTCACCTACTTCCAAAAAACGGAAGTAATATCAACCCACTCTGAGCCCTCATACTTATACAAACGCTGATTTGTAGTGGGCTCTTTAAGTGAACCCAAAGCCTCACAATAAGGCCCCAACTTCACATAATCAAATAACTCAGGACGCTCTGGCATAGCGTCTTGGCCAGAATACCAGCCTACTTTAAGATTATACTTTGTCTTAATATACTCGGCCAAAGACTCTACCCTAGCCTTATCATTATCACCCCCCATAAAACACACGGCCGTGATAGAGCTTAGATATTTAGCCACCAAATTATCTAACGCGCTCTCGGTTAATTCTTCGCCTATATCCTCCATAAGCCCAGCGCTATGGCATCCAGGGCAACCATTAGGGCACAAAGATAAGTTCAAAGCAAGAGTTACCTCAGAGGGTAACTCCTGAAAAACTATATCATAATCAGCGAATTTTAACATGGATTAATCAAATTTCAAACTTTCTTTAACCCTGCTAACTAAACGTTTCTTGCGCGAGATTTCTTCTTCGTTTTCTTCCTCGTGCTTGTTAGTCCAGGTTTTGTGGCAGCTTTTACATACAAAGTTGTAGTCATAATATTTAATGGTTTTTTCTAACACCACCTCAGTCACATATTTAGAAGTAGTACGCTCAGCAAACCTGTCAAAATCACCTGCATCCACAGCATTTACGTGTTGATCTCCATGATCGTGAGCCTTACCCAGCTCCTTATCCTCGCTGAAAATATATTTTTTACGGCTAGAAACTTTTGTGTCTGTTAACACTCTTTTGTATTTTGTACAGCCTGTATTGCGACAGAAATCACATCTACCAAACTCTAAAATACCATCTAGTCTGGTCAATGGCATTATGATAGCCACAGCAGAAATAATACAAGTTATAAACCAACAATCGCGCGAAAATTCTATGCAGTGAGCAGCAACAAAAATCATAAACGGCAAAATAAGCACTGCTCCTATCGTATAAATTGCAGATTCTGAAAGCTTTTTATAGCCCGAGAGAGCCTGAAAAATCAAAAATGACAACAAATAATACAGCACAACATAAAGCACCAACACATAAAACAGTTGAATAATTCCTGTTAAATAAATAGGCTTTTCAAACAAAGAAATAGGCTCAAGATTTATCTTAGTGCGCCTAACAATAGGATAAACCCCTGGAAGTATAGACCAATTAAACGACGGAAAAACCTTAGAGATAATAGAGCCTGGATTACCATAAACCAAACGGCCGTCTTTCTTACTATCCTCATAAGGCTCAAAGTAATTACCCTCGGACGTACACATCACATAACTACCATTTTTATACCAGTTTTTCTTGTTCATCAAGTGTCTAAAAAACAATCTTTCACCCTTATCGGTTAACTCAGAGCTTATGTTATCGCCATATTTTGCCACAATCTGCTCCTTGGTCATATCCTTAATCTGCTCATCCTCGGCATAGAGTCTATAGTTACGATTATACGTAGGCAAGGCTTTTGCAAACTCAGGAACTAGATTTGAAGGGTCGCACGCGTAAAAATCATCGCCTTTAGCATAAATCATCTTAACGTTAAATTTATCAGAGCCATTAGGGAAAGGTCGTTTGTTTCGCGTAACTCCTTTATGATAATGCCTTACAAAATAGTCCTCAAAATCCAAGAAAGTAATCAGAGCTGCCACATTAGCTGAATCTGGCAAGGCAAACTTATCTATGTAACCTATACCTGAGACATCAAATTTAGCCGAGCCACTGACTCTTGGATCAATAACATCATAGGGCCTGAGGCCTGACAAAGTAGCAGGCAAGACTGCTCCACGCTGCCCCGAGGGAAGCTCCACAATAACAACTTTTTTCTCTATCCACACCAAAGGCTTTAACTGAATACCTGCATCTATCTTAGTCCAAATTGGCCATTCACTAGGTCTCATTTGGATATTTGACACATTAGTTGCTAGGTAAGTATGCTCGGTTGAAACCCAATCCTCTGGGTTATACTCAAACTCGGCAAAATGTTTAGGCTGGTTATGATATTCATACGAATAATAGCCTGCTACGGCAAACAGTAAAAACAGAAAAATCAAACCAAGGTGTTTCATAATTCAAGGGGTTTTAAAACAGTAAATATATCTTTAAGCCAAGGCTATAAGCATCATAATCTGGGCGGCTATCACCCTCAAAAACATGGTTAGTGGATAGACCGTAGCATAAGCAACCGATGCTTTATCGTCGCTAGCCTGAGAGTTAGAATAGGCCAAAGCAGGTGGGTCAGTAGTAGCGCCCGAAAGTAAGCCCATCATAGAATTTGCATCAATTTTAAAAATAAAAATACCCATAAGTCCAACAATTAGTAAAGGAATAATGGTAATCATCACCCCATAAAGCACCCACCAAAGGCCACCAGAGAGGATAGTTGACATAAATCTCTCACCTGCGCTCAAACCCACCGATGCCAAGAACAGAGTGATACCCACCTCGCGCAACATCATATTTGCACTAGTTGTGGTGAAAGTAACCATTTTATAATTAGGGCCAAACCTAGAAATCAAAATCGCAACAATAAGTGGACCACCAGCCACACCCAACCTAACTGACTCGGGCATACCTGGTATAGAAATAGGAATAAGACCTACGACAACACCGATTAAAATTCCAAAAAAGATAGGGAAAAGATTTGGGTGATCTAGTCTTTTCTCGGAGTTACCCATTAAATCTACAACCTTTAAAATATCTTCTTCCTTACCCACAACAGTCAGTCTATCACCAAGTTGCAAACGCAAATCAGCCGAACCAATAAGTTCCAAACCTGAGCGACGTATGCGAGTGATGTTCACCCCGTAGCGTTGCAGTATGTTTAGCGCACCTATCTGCTTTCCATTAACATATTCCTTGGTCACCATAATTTTTCGGATAACCACATTAGAATTAGCCTTGATTTGTTTGGATTCCACCTTAACGCTCTCGCCCAGAAAAGCCACAATAGCGTCTACACTATCAAATTTTGTGATAATACGAAGAATATCTCCCTGATGCACCACCGTCGAATGATAAGCCACATCGCTAGAAAGATCTTCATGAATAATCCTAGAAATCATAAATTCTCGATTAATCAAATCTATGATATTTTTCACAGTTCTACCCACCACGGCCTGATTTGTAACCTTCACATCAAGGTGCACAACGTTGGTGTTTGAACCAGAGCTACTACTCGTTACAGCATTTAATCTCAGGCGTTTAGCAAACAAAGCTCTAAGCAACATAATGCTAAAAATGATACCCATAACCCCCAAAGGATAAGCCACAGCATAACCCAAAGCTATGGTCGAAGGGTCTGAACCCGTCATATCATGAAATGCCTGCTGAGCTGCCCCAAGCGAGGGTGTGTTGGTGATAGCTCCCGTCATTACACCTATCATGCTTGGCAAATCCGTGCCCGAAACTATATGGATAATATAGGTCACAACGCAACCCAACACCACAATAGCAGCTGCTAACATATTCAGAGAAAGCCCACCTTTTTTTAGCGAAGCAAAGAACCCAGGCCCTACTTGCAGACCTATGGAATACACAAATAAAATAAGTCCAAATTCTTTAGCAAAATGCGCAACATCCTCATTAAGAGTCATGCCAAAATGAGACAAAAAGATACCAAAAAACAGTATCCAAGCTATGCCAAGCGACACACCTTTAAATTTAAACTTCCCAAGAAAAACTCCCACCGAGATAGTTAGTGCAATCAAAAGTATAGAACTCACTATACTCTTTGAAAACAACAACTCATTAATCCAATCCATAAATATTTATATAAAAATTAACCTTTTTTTTTTAAGTTTCTAGTCCCACTAAGTTGGCACAATCAAAGACCCTCGCTAAAAACAGATTAATTTCCCCCTCTCAAAAAAAAACTAATCCACTTTCGCATAAAATCTGCGAGCAGCCTCCTTTTGGCGTGGTGCCGAGAAATTACTTATTCTCTTCATGTAGCCAATGATACGTGTCATATAGTCTACATTTTCGCTGCCACATTTTGGGCATTTGTGCAAATAACGTTTGTCTATTGCGCCACAATCATTACAAATAGTGTTAGGAATATTGAAAGTGAAGTAGTTACATCCTTCCTGGGCAGCAACTCTAAGTAGTTGACGATACTGCTCTTTAGAAAGGTGTTCCTCTAGGTTAAGGTGTAGAGCTGAGCCACCTGTTAGGTGCTCGATATATTTTTTACCGTGTAGCTTAAATTTGTCTAAAACGTTTAGAGTTTTATCTTCAACAGCATAAAAATAACTATTGTAGCAATCTCTAGGCACCACAAAACCTGCTTCCCTATCCCACTTAGCGTGTTTAACTCCAACATTTTCGGCTGGTATCATTTCGCAGTTAAACATCACCTCCTTGGTGCGATATTTTTTGTTATATCTTTCGATAAGTCCTAATATTTCCTGCACAAAGGTAGCATATTTTTCGTTATCTGAAATCTCTAGACCCAAAAATTCTGCTGCTTCCACCAAACCATTTACACCTATGGTCAAATATTGACGACCCATGTTAATGTAACCAGCATCAAAAAGTGGCAACATACCCTTGTTGTGAAACTCTTTAAGATTCTCATTATAAGCATTTTGAGCCTTGTGAGACAAATCCACAACATCTTCTAAAAGAGTCATGTAATCAACTCCGGCTTTAACAGCTTGTTGAATACAACGATTCAAATTTATTGTAAGCACACTTTTAGAACCCGTAGAAACACCACCTGCACCGAGCGTATAACTAAATCCATTGTCTTGAATCTCGTTTCTAAGTCTGCAACAGCTACTTAATGAGTCTGCATTATCGCTCATATAAGTAAAGAACGAGTGGCCTTTAGCATACATATCAGCTACAAATTCGCCATAATCAGCATCTCTCACATCGCCATTATCGCTAAGCAAGGCCATAGTCTCGACTGGGAAAGTAAGCATGGTTTTACTTCTCTCATCGTTAAACCAATTCATAAAACGTTTTTGAAGCCAGCTAAGTGATTCCCAATTTGGTTTTGAACCGTCGGGGAAGATAAATTCGCCAAACAAACTCTCAAAATAGAATTTATCATAGTAAGCGATATTCCAGAACACAGCCTGGAAGTTTCTAGCTCCCGTAGGTTGGTTGATTGAGTAGACGATTTGCTCAAAACAATCGGTAATCATTTTGTCTATGGTACGTTGTTTTGCTGACAAATCTACAACTTTATCTGCATTGTTAAAGTAGTCCGTGCCGTATTCTTGCTCGATAAAGTAGTTCATATACATCAAAAACTCAGGTGTAGCACACGCTCCAGATAGCATACTCGACACGATGAAAACCATATTTACGAAGCTACCACAAAAGCTTTTCAGATTACTTGGAGCTTTAGAATTTCCACCTATATCCTGCGCGCCGTTTAGTAGCCAAGGATACATAGTGATACTCGCACAGTAGTTAGCCAGCGAGGTCTCATCGTTTTTGTAAATTAGGTGAGTATTTAATAGATTAATATATTTATCAGAATATTCTTTGCCGTAAAGCTCCTTTAGTCTGTCTGTCATCATACGACGGTTAAGGCGTATAAAGCTCGATTTAGGCAATTCGCCAATGAGTGTAGCTATATTTTTCTTGTCTACATTAGCATTTGCATCGTATTTACTACCAGTTGCAGCATTTTCGGCCTCGCAGTAGTTAATCAGAAATTGTAGCCTATCGCGCGTATCTCTATCCTCTGTATGTTTCTGACGATAAAGCATATAGCTCTTAGCCACAGCGAAATAACGCTCTGCCATAAGCGAAATTTCCACTTGATTTTGTACCTCTTCAACGCTCATACCGTCAAAGATTTCTACACGGCCTAGAATAGATGTCAACTCATCATTAGTTGCAAAGCCACCAACCGAAAGGAAAGCTTTACGAATTGCATTTTTGATTTTCTCGATAGAAAAAACCACTTTACTACCGTCACGTTTGGCAATAAAAATTTCTGATTTACTCATTATAATAGTTTTTTAAGTTTTTATCTTTTCTGCAAAATTAACTCCACTAAAGCAAAATTATACCCACCCACAAATAAAGTTATCATTAACTTATCAACAATTCCAAATTTGCAGTATCTTTGCGCTTATGAAAAATAATAAAATGCTTTACGCCCACCTAGCAATACTTGTGGCCAACATACTTTTTGCACTAAACGTACCCAACGTAAAATTCATCTTAAGCTCGGGCGAGATACCTAATCTAGCCCTAAATTATGCGCGTGTGGGAGGTGGCGCACTTCTGTTTTGGTTAACGTCTATCTTTATTCCAAACGAAAAGGTAGCGCGAAAAGATTTATTTTTGATATTTTTAGCTTCACTTTTTGGGGTTCAGTTCAATCAATTAACTTTTATTTTGGCCTCACCCTTCACCTCGCCCGTAGATATATCCATTATTGCCACACTTATACCTATAATTACTATGTGCCTGGCAGCGATATTCTTGCGCGAGCCCATTACTTGGAAAAAAACCTTAGGTATATTAATAGGTGCATCGGGTGCGCTAATTATAATACTCACCACGGCCAAAAACCCCACAACAGCATCTAACCCTTTGCTTGGCAACTCATTATTCCTATTGAGTTGTATAATTTTCTCATCCTACCTTACAATTTTCAAAAACGTGATTCTGCGCTATAAGGCCTTTACGTTTATGAAATGGATGTTTTTGTTTGCAGCCATTTGCCAATTACCTATTTGCTACAAGGATTTTTTGTCGGTAGACTTCTCATCGCTTAGCTCTTCTACTTGGGGTGCACTGTTTTATGCGTGCTTTGGTGCGAGCTTTATTTCTTACATACTTTTAGCCTCATCGCAAAAAATATTGCGCCCAACCATAGTTAGTATGTACAATTACATTCAACCCTTTGTGGTATTTTTCGTAGCGCTCTCACTTGGGCAAGACAGCTTTGACGTTTGCAAAGTCCTAGCAGCTTTATTAGTATTTATAGGAGTTTATATCGTAACCCAAAGCAAAAAGAAAGTGTGACCAACTTTTTTAAGTTAGCCACACTCAATTTTAGGATGTCAAATAAGTATTGAGATGCGACGCTCTGATTTTCAGCAGAAACGGAGTTTACTTTAAGTAAATGAGTATTCTGATGAAAAGCTAGAAGGAAGCAGATAAGTGCTTATTTTACATCCTGAGACATCCAAGTAAGTTGTTTCCAAGGATACTGACCCGAATTTTTCTGCGCAGCACCTGGCGTACTACGTCCGTCCTCTACATATTTTGTAAGCAGTGATGTAAGCTCCTCTACAACTTCGGGGTGTTTATCCCATAGGTTAGTAGTCTCGCTTGGGTCGGTTTTCATATTATAAAGTTGAATCAGGGGCAAGCTAGCCAAGGCTTTTTTATCCCTAGGCGTTGGCGCACTCCAACCTCCCGAAGATGCACTCATGAGTAGTTTCCAGTCGCCTTTACGTATAGTAAAATGCCCCATAATAGAGTGATGAACAGTAGCCTCGCGTATAGTCTTAACCTCTTTTTTAGATTTCAAAGCAGGCAAGATATTGTAGCTATCCTCAGCCTCATTATCCTGCAATTCATAGCCAACAAGGGATGCAAAAGTAGCATAAAAATCTGTCAAACAAACAGTTTGCTCAACCTCATGATGTTTGAATCCGTCGGGATAGCGCACTAAACAAGGCACACGGTGACCTCCGTCAAACAAGTCAGCTTTATGACCACGATAAATAGAATTAGGATAATGACCCTGAGCTATAAGTCCGTCAATATCGGCCGCTGGCGAGCAACCGTTGTCAGTTGTAAACACAACCAAAGTGTTATCATCACAGCCTGCGGCCTTAAGTGCAGTAAAGATTTTACCCACCATATCGTCCACCATAAGCACAAAATCACCATAATCACCTATGCCCGATTTACCTCTATATTCCTCTGTGGGGAGTATGGGTGTGTGAGGTGCTGGAAGTGGTAGATAAAGGAAGAAAGGTTTGTCGCCCTTGGATTTTTCGTTGATATAATCTATACTTTTATCTATCATGTGGGGCAAAACCTTAGCGTGCTCAAAATCAGGGGCAGTTAAACCCTCGCGCCACCAAGCTCCGTCGGTTTTAGATTTTCTCTCGCTCACAGTAACCCTGTCAGGCACTGAGGTAGGCATACTGTTTTCGACATAGACATAGGGAGGAAAATCTAGCGATGCACAAAAGCCGTAAGAATACTCAAAGCCGTAATCCTGGGGCCCTTTAGTGATTTTCTTGGTATAGTCTATATTATCTGTTTTGGTCTTAGCATCATATTTAGCCTCATTACCAGACTTCAGTGCCCAGTTCCAACCCAAGTGCCATTTGCCTATGTAGGCTGTGGTGTAACCTGCCTTAGAGAGCATAGTAGCCACAGTCGAACGCTCTGGCTCCATAAGAGCCTTAGAGTAACCAGTAAGCACACCTTGTTTGAGTGTGGAACGCCAGTTATAACGCCCCGTTAACACCCCATAGCGAGTAGGCGTACTCACCGACGAGCTAGTGTGAGCATCTTTAAACACCACACCCTCGCGCGCCATTTTATCAAGATGCACGGTGTTTAATTTCTGATTTTTGTCTAAATAAGACACGTCGCCATAGCCCATATCATCGGCCAAAATAAAGATGATATTAGGCTTTAAAGCACCTGCCTTAGCTCCAGCAACTGAAGCTAATGCAAGCGAAGTTAGTATAAGATTTTTCTTATTCATAATTATTATTTTAGCTGAATTCAACCTGCAAATGCAACTGAATTCATATTAATAATTTGTTTAAATTTTTCATTTGGTGTGAGGTATCCGAGTCTTTTACGAGGACGATTATTT
>JAWXTK010000011.1:0-64361 GCA_044433645.1 Rikenellaceae bacterium
AGAGCCCTAACATCTATCGCAAACAACACACAAAAATAATCTAAAAAAGATTTAGCAAAAACAAAAAAGCTGATTTGCAAGTTATGCAAATCAGCTTTTTTTAGATGGTGGTGCCACCAAGAATCGAACTAGGGACACACGGATTTTCAGTCCGTTGCTCTACCAACTGAGCTATGGCACCATCTGTAATGGTAGTCTTATTTCATTAAGACGTTGCAAAGGTAAACAAATATTTTTAATTTGCAACACTCCTTGCCTATTTTTTATTTTTTTTTGAAGAAAATCATCTCTGCACGCCTATCAAAAGAGGAACTTAAAAATTAAGCCCCGTTTTGTATAAATCTTGTATTTATGCCTATAAATACAATAAAATCATAAATATTTAATTGCTCTTGTGTTAATTTTGGTTTGCTAAAGTGACAACGTAACGATAAAAACCATATCTTTGTCAAATAAAAACTTACAATTACTTATTTTTAACTTGCGGAGAATGAAAATTGCGTTGGCTCAATCAAACTACACCATTGGAGATTTCGATGGTAACAAAACTAAAATTATTAACAACATTAATCTAGCAAAAGAGCAAGGTGCAAACCTAGTTGTTTTTAGCGAACTTGCCATTAGTGGCTCTCATGCTTATGATTTATTAAACAAAGTAACTTTCCTTGATTTGTGCGAGGAGGCTTTGGTGGAGATTGCTTCATATTGCGATGATATTTCGGTGCTTGTGGGTCTGCCAGTTGCCTGCGAGGGTAAAACAATTAGCGCAGCAGCTCTTATTCAAGACCGTAAAATTGTTAGATATATAGGAAAGAAAAATGTAAACTCACGTGATGAAATTAATTTTATCGCTCCATCTAAAGGCTGCGAATACATTACCGTGTGTGATCACAAATTTGCAGTGGTTGTTGGCGAAGATATTTTGGCAGAGCAAGAGTTTGGTGAATATGCTGACACAGTAATTAACTTAGCTGGCAGCTCTTACTCACGTGGAATAATAGAACGTCGTTACGAATATTACAAAAAGCTTGCATTTACTTCTAATAAAAATGTTGTTTACATTAACTCTCTAGGTGGTAACACAGACGTGGTTGGCGACGGTTCATCGGCAGCATTTAACAAAGCTGGAAATGTTATCTGTCTTCTTAAAAGTTTTAAAGAAGATTTGCAAGTGGTAGACATTGACAACTCAGAGGCCATAGAGCTACCTCTACAAAATAGAAATGCAAACACTTACTGCGCTATCAAATTAGGCCTTAAAGATTACTTCGAGAAAAGTGGCTTTACCAAGGCTTGTCTAGGTCTTTCAGGTGGTGTTGACTCGGCTGTTGTAGCTGCGCTTGCTACGGAGGTATTGGGAGCAGAGAATGTGCGTGTGTTTATGATGCCTTCTCAATTTTCGTCTGATCACTCGGTTGACGATGCTGTGAAATTAGCTGAAAAACTTGGAATTAAATATGATATAGTGCCTATCACGCCTAGCTATCGTGCTGTGCTTGATTCGCTTAACCCTGTATTTGGCGAGATGCCTTTTGATGTTACAGAAGAAAATATCCAAGCTCGTATTCGTGCCGTGCTTATTATGGCTTTGTCTAATAAGTTCAACCATATTGTGCTCAATACTTCAAACAAAAGTGAGGGTGCAGTAGGTTACGGAACTATGTATGGCGACTGCATAGGTTCGTTTAGCATACTTGGCGACCTTTATAAAATCGAGGTATTTGAATTAGCTCGTTACATTAACCGTAATGGAGAGATTATCCCTGAAAACACTATTACTAAAGCTCCTTCGGCAGAACTTCGTCCTGAGCAAGTTGACTCAGACTCGCTTCCTCCTTACGATGTATTGGATGCTATACTTTATCGCATGATAGAGAAAAAACAACATAGAGAAGAAATTATCAACGCAGGTTTTGATGCTCAAACAGTCTACAAGGTTTACAACATGATTAAATCTAACGAGTACAAACGTCAACAATTCTGCCCTACTCTACGCATGTCATCATGTAGTTTTGGCAAGGGTCGCATCATGCCTTTAACTAGCAAATACGGTTTCTAGTAAAACAAGAAAGTGAAAGCAAATAGCTGCATAGATAAACCTGCAATTATCACAGGGCTAAAAAAAAGCTCTGTGATAGTTGAAATACAGGTAAACGAAGCTTGTGGAAGTTGCGCTGCCAAAACAGTATGTGGCAATGGCTCAACAGAAAAAAGACAAGTTACTATAAAAAATATAGACCCCAGCGAATTTACGCTTGGGCAAAGAGTTACGATTTCAATTAAAAGGCAAACGGGATACAAAGCTGTGTTTTTGTGTTATGTTATGCCTTTTCTTGTTTTTATGTGCTCGCTAATTCTAACCTTGGCTCTGGGGCTTAATGAGCTGAGTAGTGGAGTGATTTCTCTTAGCAGCATTTTCTTTTACTATGGGATTTTGATGTTATTTAAGAATAAAATAGAAAATAAGATAGATTTTACACTAACTAAATTACACTAAATGTTACAGGTATTAATGCCTACTATACTCACTCTGTGTGTGTTAGGGGTTGTGGCAGCAGTAATACTTTACTTTGTTGCCAAGAAATTTAAAGTCGAGGAAGACCCTCGTATCGAACAAGTCGAGGCTTGTCTTCCTGGGGCTAACTGTGGAGGTTGTGGTTTTGCAGGTTGTAGAGCACTAGCCGAGGCTCTTGTTAACAAAGACGATATCTCATCTCTTTATTGTCCAGCGTGTGGTAATGAAAAAATGAAGGATATCGCCTCGCTTTTGGGCAAGGCAGCAGCCGAGAAAGAACCTAGCGTTGCAGTTTTAAAATGTAATGGTTCTTGCACAAACAGACCAAGATTAACTAAATTTGACGGAGCACTTTCGTGTGCCGTGACAGCCAGCGTTTATGGTGGCGAGACAGGTTGTAGCTATGGCTGTTTGGGTTGTGGCGATTGCGTTAGCGCGTGTCGTTTTGGCGCAATAAGCATCAATGCTGAGACTTTGCTCCCTGAAATTGACGAGGAAAAATGTACGGCTTGTGGAGTGTGCGCATGCGCTTGCCCTAAGGGCGTAATTGAAATCAGAAAGAAAGGGCCAAAATCTCGCCGAGTATTTGTTGCATGCTCTAGCAAGGACAAAGGTGGAGTTGCTAGAAAATCTTGCTCGGCAGCATGTATAGGATGTGGCAAATGTGCTAAGACTTGTCCTTTTGGGGCAATTACCATAGAGAATAATTTGGCTTACATAGACGATAGCAAATGTAAATTGTGTCGTAAATGTGTGGCAGAGTGCCCTACGGGAGCTATACACGAGCTAAATTTCCCTGCCAAAAAACCAGTAGTAACTAACGAAGAAGCAAAGGGATAAAGATATGTTGAAAAGTTTTAAAATAGGGGGTATACACCCCAAGGAAAATAAACTTAGCAAGGGTGCAAAGATAGAATATTTCGCTGTGCCTGAAACAGTTACTATCCCTCTTTCACAACACATAGGCGCACCAGCTGAGGCTGTGGTAGCGAAGGGTGACACAGTGAAAGTTGGGCAACTAATAGCTAAGATGACAGGATTTGTATCTAGTAATATTCACTCATCCGTTAGTGGCACGATTACAGGAGTTGCTCCAACGGCGAACGCTCTGGGGGCTATGACACCTAGCATCACAATCAAAGTTGAGGGCGATGAGTGGGATGAGCAAATAGATAGAAGTGAGGCTTTAGTTAAGGAATGCAGCTTAGATGCTAAAGAAATAATCAAAAAAATCACCGACGCAGGTATCGTAGGTATGGGAGGCGCAACCTTCCCAACTCACGTGAAACTTTCTATCCCCGAGGGCAAAACAGCAGATGCGCTTATTATCAACGCTGTGGAGTGCGAGCCTTACTTAACCTCTGACCACAGGATGATGTTGGAAAGAGCTGAGGAGATTTTAATTGGAACAACGATTCTTGCTAAGGCTATAAATGCAGGTAGTATATATATAGGTATAGAAAATAACAAAAAAGATGCTATCGCTCACCTTCAAAAAGTAGCCGTGGCCTACCCTAAAATAGAAATCGTAGCTCTAAAAGTGAAATATCCTCAAGGGGGCGAGAAACAATTAATAGACGCAGTAACTAAACGCCGTGTAAAATCAGGCGCTCTACCAATAGACGCTGGTGCAGTGGTTCAAAATGTGGCTACGGCAGTGGCTGTGTATGAGGCTGTTCAGAAAAATAAACCTCTCTTTGAGCGAGTTGTAACCGTGACGGGCAAGGGACTAAGCAAGCCTTCAAACCTTATGGTAAGAATAGGTACTCCTATTGATAGTTTGATAGAATATTGTGGTGGCATGGGTGAGAGCACAGGCAAAGTTATCTCGGGAGGTCCTATGATGGGTCGCACGATGAGCAACCTTTCATCGCCTACAACCAAGGGATGTTCGGGCGTATTGCTGATCAAGCAAGAAGAAGCTCTTAGAGACTCTGCATCTTACTGCATCAAATGTGGAAAATGTGTAGAGGCTTGTCCTATGGGTCTTGAGCCTTATTTGTTGGGCAGACTTGGCAAGCTAAATAAATTGGCCGATATGGAGCAATATGAGGTTACGGACTGTATAGAATGTGGTTCGTGCTCGTATACTTGTCCTGCAAAATTGCCTTTGCTCGACTACATTAGATTGGGCAAAAGTGAAGTTATGAAAATTAAAAGATCTCGTAAATAATGAATAAATTAGTTATCTCACCCTCGCCTCACGTGTCATCAGGGGCAAGCACCCAAAAGCTTATGAGGGATGTGCTTATAGCACTTATACCTGCCCTAGCGTGTTCTGTGGCAGTTTATGGATTGCAGGCTCTTATAACAGTTATGTTTTCTGTTGCAAGTTGCGTGTTTTTTGAATATGTTATTCAGCGATTTTTGCTTAAAGCCAAAACGAGTATTTGCGATTTATCAGCTGTTGTAACTGGAGTACTACTGGGATTTAACCTGCCTAGTAGCCTGCCTTTTTGGATGATAGCCGTGGGCGCTTTGGTATCTATCGGCGTAGCTAAGATGAGCTTTGGTGGCCTTGGTCGCAATATATTTAACCCTGCTTTGGTTGGTCGTGTGTTTTTGTTGATTTCTTTCACAGGACCTATGACAGCATTTAAGGAAGTACCTGATTTTTTAATTGGCACAGCTCAAAGCGATGCTTTCTCGGGCGCAACTATCCTAAGCTATTTAAAAGAAGGTATCAATGCTCAAGCAAGTGTTAGTTCACTTTTATCATCAGTACCCAACTTAACTAGCGAGCTGTTTTTCGGCTCTAGGACAGGTTCTATTGGCGAGATAGGCACTTTTGCACTGCTTATCGGCTTTGTGTATATGTTAATCAAGAAAGTTATTAGCTGGCATATTCCCGTGTTTGTACTAGGTTCTATGTTTGTATTCAGTGGCATACTTCACCTTGTAGACCCTGAGATTTACTACTCTCCTTTTATTCACATCTTTGCAGGTGGCGCTATTTTAGGAGCTGTGTTTATGGCTACGGACTATGTTACTTCGCCTATGAATCACTTGTCTATGGCTATATATGCAATAGGCATAGGCGTGATTACAATACTTATACGTGTGTGGGGTAAATTCCCCGAGGGTATGAGTTTCGCTATACTAATTATGAATAGCACAGTGCCTTTGTTAAACAAATATATTAAACCAAAACATTTCTAAAAACTATATACGACTATGAAAAATTCACTAAAAAATATGATCCTGTCGCTATTTGCGATAACATTTGCTTCTGCAGTAGTAGTAGGTGCAGTATTTCAAACCACAAAAGAGCCTATCGAAAAAAATAGAATAAAAGCTGCAAACGAGGCCCTTAGAAAAGTACTTCCAGACTTTGACAACGATGCTATCAGCAATCCAGTTGAGAAAGTAATGGAAAAAGAAAGAGTATATCTATACACAGCTAAAAAAGGTGAGCAAATCGTGGGTTATGCAGTTCAAACCTTCACTAAAGAGGGCTATGGTGGTAAATTCACACTTATGGTAGGCTTCACTCCTGAGGGCGAGATTATCAAAATCGAAACTCTAGACCACCAAGAAACAGCAGGCCTAGGCGATAAAATCCAAAACGACAAGTCAGACTACAACAAACAATTCATAGGCCTAGACTTAGGTAGCAAAAAAGCAGCTTTAAAAGCCGACAAAGGAGAAATAGACGCTATCTCGGGCTCAACAGTTTCGTCAAAAGCCTATATTGATGCCGTAAATCGCGCATACACAGTCTTTGAACTACTAAAATAGAGTGCTGAAAATGAAAAAGTTACCTATATTAACCAAAGGCATACTAAGGGAGAACCCCACGCTGGTTCTGCTCCTTGGAATGTGCCCCACGCTGGGGACTACATCCTCGGCCATAAACGGCATGAGCATGGGACTTGCAACTATGGTTGTGCTTACCATGTCAAATGTTGTGATTTCGCTAATTAAAAATCTTATCCCTGGCAAAGTTCGTATTCCTGCTTACATCGTAGTTATTGCATCGTTTGTGACTGTAATTCAGCTACTTATGCAAGCCTATACGCCTGATATATACAAGACTTTAGGTCTATTTATTCCTCTTATTGTTGTAAACTGTATAATACTTGGTCGTGCCGAGGCGTTTGCATCTAAGAATAATGTAGTGGATTCAGCACTTGACGGAGTAGGCATGGGCCTAGGATTTACGTTGACCTTAACCTCGCTTGGATGCATACGTGAGATTTTGGGCGCAGGTTCTATCTTTGGCCAAAAAATCATTAACTACCCTGGTGTAGACGGAATTTTGATATTTATTCTAGCCCCTGGAGCTTTCTTAGCTCTTGGATACTTGCTAGTTATTTTTAATAAACTAACTGCTAAAAAAAGCTAAAAGAGAATGGAATATTTTATAATTATCATAAGCGCAATTTTTGTAAACAACATTGTTCTTGCGCAATTTTTGGGCATCTGTCCTTTCCTCGGGGTTTCATCTAAGGTAGAAACATCGCTTGGTATGGGTGCAGCCGTAACTTTTGTTATGGCGATTGCTTCGGCCGTAGTTTATTTGATACAATACTATATCTTAGTGCCTCTGGAAATAGAATTTATGCAAACCATAGTCTTTATTTTGGTGATAGCGTCCCTGGTGCAAATGGTTGAAATCATACTCAAAAAAGTCAGCCCTGCGCTTTATCAAGCACTTGGTATTTTCTTGCCTTTAATTACTACTAACTGTGCAGTGTTAGGGGTTGCGATTATGCTCGTACAAAAAGAATTTAACTTGGGTGAATCTGTGGTTTTTGCAGTTGCAACAGCTATTGGATTTTCTTTGGCCTTAGTGCTTTTTGCAGGTATGAGAGAGAGATTAGAGATTGAGGATACACCTAAAGCTATGCGTGGAGTGCCTATTGCACTTATCACAGCAGGACTTTTGGCTATGGCATTTATGGGATTTTCAGGCATGGTATAATATGGATTAGATGAGATTTAGTATAGTTGCTATATTAGTACTTTTTGCAGCACTATCAGGCCACAAAGCCTGGGCAGTGGACAATTTGTATGACTTTGACAACGCTACTTACACTCCTAATACCGTAAAACTATATGACTCAATAGAGACTAAGTTTAAGCGCAATCGCTATTCTAAGTTTTTCTACAATCTATTTTTTGTGGATATCAATAAACCTACAAAAAACTCAATGGACAAAACCCTTAAATTTGATGAGTTTAGGGGTTATGAAATTGAAGATATCTATATTCATCGAATTAATGTATTTGACACAACGCGCTATAATAATTGGTTCGCGCGCTTTGGCAATAAGATACACAGAATAACCCATGAGAGGAGAATTAGACAAGATATTTTCTTTTCCCGTGGCGATGACCTAGACCCCCAGGCTCTTGTCTACAATGAGCAATTTTTGCAAGCGCGCAGTTATCTTTATCGTGCAAACATACGCCTAGAGCATTATCCCATGGATGATGAAAAGATAGACCTGCATTACTACACCCAAGACACTTGGTCGCTGGGTTTTAGTGCAGATTTAAGCCTTAAGAGCAATTCAAGTGTGGATGTTTTCGACAAAAATATCTTGGGGACGGGCTATCAGCTTAATGTTAAAACAAACTTTAATATTGGCAGTGGCGAGTATGGAGGTAATCAGTTTGAGTTTACCATGCCCAACCTTTTTGGTAGTTTCTTTAGTGTAAATTTATATGCTGGGCACAATTTCACTTATTACAATACGGGTGTAGGAGTAAATAAATCGCTTATTCAAAAGAGCGACTACATGCTTAAGCTGGGCATATACGAACGCAAAGAAGGTTTTTATAACCTTAGCCGCGACACGACAACTACTATCAAACACGAAAACATAGAGCTTCAAGTGGGTAAATCTTTCTTTTTAGAAGGTATCAACAGCTCTATCTACTTAATCGGCAGTTTCACTCATCGTTATTACACCAAGCGAGACAGAGTTAGCGAAATTTTAAACCCAGAATTTCACAACAAGACCCTATATTTATTAGGCCTAGGTATCTATCGTGAAAACTTTAATGTCAGCAACCTTATCTACGGCTTTGGCCACAAGGAATACGTATCTCGAGGATTCAAGGCCGAACTTTTGGGAGGTTTTCGCCACAGCGAATTTTTTGATGATTTTTATATGGGGCTAAATTTCAGCCAGGGTGAGTTCACAAATATAGGCTACATTATGGCCAAATTTGAAATAGGCAGCTACGTTGAACCCCAAAATAATCTTTTTAGGCAAAGCGCACTGAGCGCAGAGATTAGATATTTCTCAAATATTTTAAAGGCTGGCAGATCAAGAATCCGTCAATTTGTTAGCGCAGGCTACATCAGAGGGTGGAATCGTTTGCAAGGCAGCAATGAGTTTATATCTCTTGATAGAGATGATTTGCGTGGCCTGGATATTTATGCTTATGGTCAACAGAAATTACTGATTAATACCGAGACTGTTGTATTCACGCCCTACTCTCCCTTGGGATTTAGGCTTGCTATTTTTGGTTTCGCCGACTTTGGGATTATAGGCAATCAAGTTAATATGCAACGCAATGCTTGCTTTACAACCTTTGGACTGGGTGTAAGAATCAAGAACGAACATTTGGTATTCAGCCGTTTGGAGCTACGTTTAGGCTTCTCGATTAATAACCAGGGCTGGATAAATAACGATATTTTCCGTTTCTCAAACGATTATAGTCTTGATCAATATAGGTATCTGCCTAGTGGCATCAGCACAATAGATTATCAGTAGAACCTTAGTTTGGAACAGTATTTGTAACTTTTTATATCGTATTAATAACTAAAAATAATATGATATGAAAAGTAATGGACTAATTTCGCTAATGTGTGGAGCATTGGCAGGCGCTACGGCAGCAATTTTATTAGCACCAAAGTCTGGTGCACAAACACGTAGTGATATTAAAAACATGATTGATGAGCACCTTCGTCATGCCAAAAAGAAATCTAAGATGTTGCATGAGCAAATTCAGCGTAAACTAGAGGATACAATAGGCGAAAAACAAGAAATCTAAAAACCTTTATTGTTATGCAAAAATGGATAAAGACCTTGCTCCCACTTGCAATGAGCTTTGTTAGGGGCGAGATAAATTCTTTGGAGAAGAGAGCAATCAAAGAGCTATCCTCGATGATAAGCCATGGGTTTAGTTATCTTGTCGGTTTGGCCTTTTGTGCTATCGCGCTCTTGCTTCTAAGCTTTGCTTGTGTAGTAGCGCTTGAGGATTTTACGGGTTCTCTGTTATGTTCTCTAATAATTATGGGGGCTATGAATGTGGTTTTGATTTTTATTGTTACCCCCATTTGTAGGCGCTGGAGCAAAAGGTCTTTGTCTAGGTATTTCTTTAAAATTCTAAACAAAGGAGGGTGACTAAAACACCCTCTATATAACCACATCAGCGAAATATTCCCCAAAAATCTTCTCTGTGCAAGAGAGCACCTCATCACTACACAACTCAACCTCCTTGAGCTGATAATCCAGCCCCATTTCCTCGTATTTATGCGTGCCAAGTCTATGATAAGGCAGAATCTCAACTCTTTCTAGCATTTTATTGCCACCAAGAGCCTCGCCCAGACCTCTAACATCATCCTCACTATCGCTATATCCTGGAACTAACACATAACGCAGCCAAAAAGGTTTATTATTTTCCTCAAGCCACTGCGCTGTCTTTAAAGTGCGCTCATTTGAGTGTCCTGTCAGGCTTTTATGCTTGAGATTATCTATCTGCTTAACGTCTAACAAAACCAAATCTGTAAGCTGCAACAAAGCCTCAACATCCTTATTCCAAACAGCTCCATTAGTATCCAGGCAAGTGTGTATGCCTGCTTTTTTGAAACGCTCAAACAAAGGGATGAGGGCCTTAGCCTGCAAGCTTGGCTCGCCACCCGAGAGCGTAACGCCCCCACGCTTGCCAAAAAACGGTTTCATATCTGAGACCATCTCAAATATTTTATCTTCAGATATTTCCTCGCCAACACCTATTTCAATAGTGTCAACATTGGCGCAATATAAGCACCTGAAATTACAGCCCTGAACAAAGATGACGAACCTTAAACCAGGTCCGTCAACTGTGCCCATAGATTCATAAGAATGAACTCTTAGCATATATAAATATTTAATTTACAATTACATAGCCTCATGGAAACTACGGCTAATTACTTCTAATTGGTGCTCGCGCGAGAGTTTCACAAAGTTAACTGCGTAACCCGAAACACGAATAGTAAGCTGAGGATAAAGCTCAGGATGCACCATAGCATCTTCCAACATCTCACGATTTAACACGTTAACGTTAAGGTGGTGAGCTCCCTTAGTGAAGTAACCGTCAAGCATAGTAACAAGGTTGTCTGTTCTGTCCTCAACTGTTTTACCCAACGATTTTGGAACAATAGAGAAAGTGTTACTAATACCGTCTTGAGAGTCACGGTAACGAAGTTTTGCAACTGATGAAAGCGATGCAATAGCTCCACTCTTATCACGTCCGTGCATAGGATTTGCTCCTGGTGCAAACGCCTCGCCTTTAGCACGTCCGTCAGGTGTAGCACCTGTTTTCTTACCATACATAACGTTAGATGTGATAGTAAGAAGTGAAAGTGTAGGTTGAGCATTTTTATACAAAGGCAATTTCTTAAGTTCCTCGTCAAAGAAGTACACTAGGTCAACACCCAAGTGGTCAACTTTATCGTTGTTATTACCAAAGCAAGGATATTCACCCTCGATATCAAAGCCCTCAGAGAGTCCCTCAGCATTACGGTGAACTGTAACCTTAGCATTTTGAATAGCCGACAATGAGTCAATAGCGATAGAAAGTCCTGCAACACCATAAGCTAGGTTGATAGAAGGATTAGTATCAATAAGAGCCATTTGAGCTTTTTCGTAATAATATTTATCGTGCATGTAGTGAATGATATTCATAGAATCATTGTAAACACGCGCAATCTCTTTAAGTACTTTTTTATAGTTAATCATCACCTCCTCGAAGTTAAGCACATCGCTTTTAAGAGCAGGGATACCTTTAACCATAAGTGTGCCTGTCATCTCGCAGTGTCCACCATTGATAGCTAGCAAAAGTGCTTTAGCTAAGTTGGTTCTCGCACCAAAGAATTGGATTTGACGACCTATCTCTTGGTAAGATACACAACAAGCAATACCATAATCATCTGAGTTACGTACTTCACGCATCAAATCATCATTTTCGTATTGAACCGAGCTCGTATCAGCTGAAACACGAGCACAGAATTCTTTGAATCCTTCGGGCAAGTAAGGACTCCAAAGCACTGTCATATTAGGCTCAGGTGAAGCTCCTAGGTTATAAAGTGTTTGCAAGAAACGGAACGAAGTTTTAGTAACCTTAGTACGTCCGTCATTAAAACGTCCACCGATAGACTCAGTAACCCAAGTTGGATCACCAGCAAAAATATCATTATATGATTGCATACGTAGGTGACGTACCATACGTAGTTTCATCACAAATTGGTCGATTAGCTCTTGAGCAAATTCCTCAGTGATATTACCTTTATCAAGGTCGTATTGGATATAAATATCAAGGAAAGACGAAACATTACCAAGCGACATAGCAGCACCGTCTTGCTCTTTAACAGCAGCTAGGTATGCGATGTAAACCCATTGTACAGCCTCTTGAGCCGAAGTCGCAGGGCGAGACACGTCTAGGCCATAGATTTTACCTAGTTCACAGATTTGACTTAGAGTTCTGATTTGCTCAGCAACTTCTTCACGTAGACGAATACGTGCATCATCCATAGGACCAAGCAAAGATGCAAAGTCAGCTTTTTTGGCCTCGATCAAACGATCAGTACCATAAAGAGCCAAACGACGGTAGTCACCAATTATACGACCACGTGCATAGTTATCAGGAAGTCCAGTTAAGAAACCCAACGAACGGAACATACGAATCTCGTCAGTATAAACATCAAAAACCCCGTCATTGTGAGTTTTACGGTAGTGAGTGAAAATATCTTTAACCTTCTCATCTACCTCTTGGCCGTTTTCTTTACAAGCACGAGCCACAACGTTAATACCCCCGAAAGGTTTAATTGCGCGACGCAAAAGAGCATCAGTTTGAAGACCTACGATAAGCTCATCTTCTTTAGCTATGTAACCAGCAGCATGAGAAGTAACCGTAGAAACTGTTTTGTTGTCAAAAGAAAGTACGCCATTGTTTTCGCGCTCTTTTTCTAGAGCCTCAAGGCATATATTCCACAAACGCATAGTGCGCTCAGTTGGTTTAGTTAGAAACGAAGCATCGCCTGTGTAAGGAGTGATGTTTAAGCTAACAAAGTCTGCCACGTTAATGTGCTCAGACCAAAGACCTTTTATAAACATATTGAATATTTAATATTTATTGGCTCTATTATTTTTTTGCGATGTGCGAAAAATTATCAAAAAAGAGCAAGAGCCCACAACCCTCTTAATATTTTTGCGATGCAAAGGAACGAAAAAAAACTCAAATATCAAATAACTATCATAAGGTATTTTTCACACAAGCCGACTCTTAAAAAATAAAACTAGGGGCAAATCTTTAAATCTTAGCTTAATTCTCTTATCCTATCCTCAAAGGCCGAAAGCGCAGCCTTAGCCCCCTCACCCATAGAAATTACTATCTGTTTATAGCTCACATCGCTCACATCACCAGCTGCGTAAACTCCCTTAAGATTAGTGCGCGAGTTTTTATTAATTTCGATTTCACCTGATTGATTGCATTTAACCTCGGAAGAAAAAATTTCGCTATTTGCGCTTAATCCTATCTGTATAAATACGCCGTCAAGCTCAATTTGTTCTGCTTGATTAGAAGAATTTTCCCTAAAGCGTAGGCCATGAACCTTAATATCATCTCCCAGGATTTCCTCTGCCGACACATTGGTAAACACCTGCACATTTTTTCTTGAGTAGAGATTATTTTGCAAAACTAAGTCAGCTTTTAAATCAGGCAGAAATTCCAGCAAGAAAACTCTCTTGCAAATATTAGACAAATCTATCGCAGCCTCAACGCCTGAATTTCCACCACCGATAACAGCCACGGTTTTGCCCTCAAACAAAGGCCCGTCGCAATGAGGACAAAAAGCCACACCACGACCTATATACTCACTCTCGCCAGGGATGTTTAGCTTGCGCCATTTCGCTCCCGTTGCTATGATAATTTGAGGAGCTAGGATTTTCTCGCCCCCTTTAATTTCTAAGGATTTAATATCTGTGTCTATGCTTGCGTTTTGGATAATTCTATTGTCTAAAATATCAATATTATCCTGCGCTCTGATTTGGTCTCTTAGATCTTTTGCAAAGGCTTTACCCTCTGTTATTTTCACAGAAGGGATATTTTCTATCGCACCAGTTTCATTAACCTGGCCTCCTAATCGCTCCGAGACAAGCGCAACTTTCATACCCTTGCGCGCAAGGTAAAGAGCCGAGGTGCAACCAGCTGGTCCTGCTCCGGCTAGTATAACATCATAATTGCGTTCTATGAGGGTTTGCTCATGCGAGAATTTCTGTTCTAAGAGAGAGAGCAATTCCCCCAAAGAACTTCTACCTACATAAAACAACTCACCATTGACATAAACCGTAGGTACGGCCTGAATATTTAACTTTTCGAGCTCATCTTTAAATATTGAACCATCGACAATTTTATGAATAATCGTACGAGAGAAAATCGCAATAAGGTTTAAAGCTTGCACCACTTCGGGGCAATTTTGACAGGAGAGCGACATATAAGTTGTGATATTAATCTCGCCCTGTAAATTAAGAATTCTGCTCTTAATAAATTCGTCAGGAAGATTTTTACCCTGCCCGTCAAGATTTAAAATTGCCAGGATAAACGAACTAAATTCATGCCCCGATGCTATTGCTAAAAATCTAATGGGGGTCATTTCACCATTTTTTAAAATATCTATTTCCACTTGCTCGCCACTAATTATTTTATAGTCAATCTTGGATGAACAAGAGGAAACATCCTCTAAAAATTCACGCATTTGCTCAGCCTTACTATGCTCAGGATTTAGTTTTCCAACAAGCAAAAAACTAGAATTTAAGTCAGCGAAAATATCTCGCAACTGTTGTTTAAGTGCCTCGTCTATCATAGCTCACTAAATTTTACCAACCAAATCTATGCTAGGTTTTAAGGTCTGCTCGCCCTCCTGCCAAGCTGCTGGACACACCTCGCCTGAGTGAGTGGCAACAAACTGCGCAGCTTTGATTTTGCGCACCAATTCACTCGCATTTCTCCCTATCGAATTATCCTGAATTTCGGCAAGTTTTATCAATCCCTTATCATCTACCACAAAAGTTCCGCGAAGTGCCATGCCCTCTTGCTCTATCATTACTCCAAAACTGCGTGCAAGCGTCCCTGTCGTATCGGCCAACATGGGGTAAGTGATTTTATGTATAGACTCCGAGGCATCCCACCACGCTTTATGCACAAAATGAGAATCACAGCTCACAGAAAAAACTTCAACACCCATTTCTTGCAACTGCGCATAATAATCCTGTAAATCAACGAGTTCGGTTGGGCAAACAAACGTAAAATCAGCAGGATAAAAAAAGAACACAGCCCACTTGCCCTGGATATCCTTAGATGAAATGGTTTTGAATTCGCCGTTTTGAAATGCCTCATGCGAGAAATCTTCGATTTGCTTATTAATAATTGTTTCCATTTTTAAATATAATTTTAAATTTTACGGTGTTTTTTAGAGCAAAAACTATGCTAAGGCTAAAAAAATTATTATTTTTGTTTTCTATTTAGCAAACCTAAACGAGAAAAAAATGCTGAAAAAACTATTTGGATTATCACTTAGCCTCATCCTTAGCCTTAGCTATCATGCTAATGCACAAGACATCAGAATTTCAACTAAAAACAACGATTTAATCCTACGCGTGGGTGCAGGCAAGTTATTATATCAGCCCTACCTAGGCAAAAAATTAGCAAATGAGAGCGACATAAATCGCCTTGGCTATGGCCACGAGGCCTACATAAGCCACGGCATGAAGGACTATTTTAGCTCAGCTATTAGAGTTGTTCACACCGACCATAACCCCTCGCTAGAGCTATGTTATAAGTCTCACTCTCAAAAACAAATAGACAAAAACGTCACTCAAACCACAATAACGCTTAAAGACACGCAATACCCAATAGAGGTAAAACTTATCTACACCTCATACGCAGAGCAAGATATAATTAAGTGCCACAGCGAGATAACTCATAAAGAGGACGGCAATATCATGCTGCATAACTACGCCTCGTCTATGCTTCATTTTGACAACAAGGAATATTACCTAACAAGCTTTAGTGGCGACCACGCTTATGAGGTAAATATGAGCGAGACAAAATTAGACTTTGGCAAAAAAATCATAGACACTAAGCTTGGCACACGCGCAAATATGTTTTCTGCACCTTTTTTCATCATCGGTCTTGACGGCAAGGCACAAGAAACTTCGGGCGAAGCGATACTTGGAACTCTAGCTTGGACAGGAAACTACAGCTTTATTTTTGATGTAGACCAAAACGGCGAACTTAGAATCGTGAGTGGCATAAATCCTGAAAGTAGCGAGTATTCACTAGAGGCTAACAAAACTTTTGTAACTCCAGAATTTATTTTCTCTTACTCTAGCTGTGGCGTTGGTCAGGCTAGCCGTAACTTCCACGATTGGGCACTAAAATACCAGGTTAAGCACGGAGATAAATCTCGTCTGACTCTACTAAATAACTGGGAGGCTACTCACTTTGACTTTAACGAGGAAAAGCTTTCGGTTATCATTAAAGATGCATCGGATATGGGCGTTGATATGTTCTTGCTCGACGACGGTTGGTTTGGCAATAAATACCCTCGTCGCAATTCTACGGCAGGTCTTGGTGATTGGCAAGAAACTAAAACTAAACTCCCAAATGGAATCGCAAAATTAGTAGAAATCTCTAAAGAAAATAACGTCAAATTTGGTCTATGGGTTGAACCAGAAATGGTAAACCCCAAAAGTGAGCTTTATCACAATCACAAAGATTGGGTTATAAGGCTGCCAAATCGTAAAGAATATTATTTCCGTAAACAACTGGTGCTAGATTTAAGCAACCCCGAGGTTCAAGATTTTGTATATAAAACAGTTGACGACATTCTAACCACCAACCCCGAAATCGCCTTTTTAAAATGGGATTGCAACAGCCCTATCACAAATATCTACTCAGAATATTTGGGCGCAAATCAATCTCACCTATATATAGACTATGTAAATGGACTATATAAAGTACTTGATAAACTGCTAGAGAAACACCCAGAAATCCAAATGATGCTATGCGCAGGAGGTGGTGGCAGGGGCGATTTCAAAGCCTTGGAATACTTCACAGAGTTCTGGCCTAGCGACAACACAGGCCCTCTTGAGCGTATTTTCATTCAGTGGGGATTCTCATATGTCTTCCCTGCTAAAACTTTATGTGCCCATGTTACTAATTGGGATAAGCGATCTGGCATAAAGTTTAAAACCGACGTTGCTATGATGGGTAAATTAGGCTACGATATTATCTATCACGATCTTTCGCCTGCCGACAGAGCTTTCTGCCAGCGAGCATTAATCACTTACAAAAGAATCAGCCCCACTATTCAAGAGGGCGACTTATATCGTCTGCACTCGCCTTACAACTCAGACCACGCATCACAGATGTATGTGTCTAAAGACAAGTCTAAGGCCATACTTTTCGCGTTTAACATGACCCCTCGCAATCGCGCGATTCCACCAAAAGTGAAACTCCAAGGGCTAGATGCCAATAAAAACTATCTTATAAAAGAAATCAACGTTATCAAACAAGCAAAAAATACAACTAACAAAAAACAAACTCAAAAAGAAGAGGATTTCATTGTCAGTGGAAGCTTTTTGATGAACTTTGGCCTAGATGTTTTCTTGGCCAACGAGAGATCGAGCAAGGTATTTGAAATTACAGAACAATAAATAAAATTTAACAGCAACACTCACCATGGCCTCAGAGAAAAAATACGCCCAAACGCCCCTAATGAAACAATACGATGCTATTAAAGCAGTGCATAATGATGCAATATTACTATTCAGGGTAGGCGATTTTTACGAGACTTTTGGCGATGATGCTATCAAAGCTAGTGGTGTGCTGGGCATCACTCTAACCAAACGCGCAAATGGTGTGGGCACTTTCATAGAACTTGCAGGTTTCCCCCACCATTCGTTAGATAATTACCTGCCCAAATTAGTTAGAGCAGGCCTAAGAGTTGCCGTGTGCGACCAACTAGAAGACCCCAAAACAGTCAAGGGCATAGTAAAACGTGGGGTTACCGAATTAGTAACTCCGGGGGTTGTTACGGGCGATAATATGCTTACACCCAAGGGTAATACTTTCCTTGCCTCGGTGGTTTTTGGCGCTAAGACTACGGGTATAGCTTTTTTGGATTTATCAACTGGCGAGTTTATAGTATCCGAAGGCGACGATGCCTACATCGACAAATTAATCTCAAATCTTGAACCCAAAGAGATACTTTACCAGCGTGGCACAGAGGACAGATTTCAATCTAGTTTTGGCTCTACGCATTACACCTATCGCCTTGATGAATGGGTGTTTAACCAGAAGATAAACGACGAGAAATTATGCAAACTTTTTGGCGTTAACTCGCTCAAAGGGTTTGGCATAGACAAGATGAGCGAGGCAATTTGCGCAGCAGGGGCCGTGCTCTATTACTTGGAATTTACCGAGCATAAAAACATAAAACACATTAATTCGATCTCGCGTCTTGACGAGGATAAATATGTGTGGATAGACAAATTTTCGATACGCAACTTAGAATTATTTAGCTCAAATTCCAGAGTCCTGCCAGGTGGTTTTGCCCAATGCATAGACAAAACTTTAACGCCCATGGGTGGTCGTCTGTTGCGCCGTTGGATAGCCCTACCTCTAAAGGATAGTCAAATAATTAGCACTCGACAACAGACAGTTCAAAGCTTAATTAACGACCGTGATTTATGCTACTTACTAGAAGAAAACCTGCAAATTATAGGTGATATTGAGCGCATCACAAGCCGAATTGCAACAAATAGAATCTCGCCAAGAGAATTTATCTGTCTTAAAAACGGACTAGGCTGCATAGCTAATATTAAGTACTCTCTAGAGCAAAGCAAATGTGAGCCATTAGTAAAAATCGCCTCATCGCTAGAGCCTTTGAGTGAGGCATACACTAAAATCGAGACTGAAATCTACCCCGACCCTAGCAATATGATATCCAAGGGGGGAGTGATTGCCGACGGAATAAACCTAGAACTCGATGAGCTTAGACGCATATCAACTAACGGCAAGCAGGTGCTCTCTGAGATAGTTGAGCGTGAGATTGAGGCTACAGGAATCACCTCGTTAAAAATAGGTTTCAACAATGTTTTTGGCTATTTTATAGAAGTTAGAAACACTCATAAAGACAAAGTGCCTGAGGCCTGGATACGCAAACAAACCCTGACTTCGGGCGAGCGTTACATCACCGAGGAGCTAAAAGAATATGAGCACAAAATCCTAGGGGCGCAAGAAAAAATCATGATATTGGAGCAACAAATTTATCAAAATTTGATAGATTATATGCTAAATTTCATTGCACCACTTCAAAAAAATTCTGCAAATATTGCTAGACTTGACTGCCTGCTTAGCTTTGCAAAAATAGCCCAGGAGCGCAATTATTGCAGGCCTGAGGTTAACGATACGACCACTATCAACATTAAAGACGGTCGCCACCCAGTGATAGAAACTCTGCTTGCCGTGGGCGAGCGTTATGTGCCAAATGATGTATATTTGGACAATGAAAGTCAGCAAATCATCATGATTACCGGGCCCAACATGGCTGGTAAATCAGCACTTTTGCGCCAAACAGCACTGATAGTTTTACTCTCTCAGATAGGTAGTTTTGTGCCTGCCACTAGCGCCGAAATAGGTGTCGTTGACAAGATTTTTACGCGTGTAGGTGCATCAGACAATCTTTCTGAGGGCGAATCTACGTTTATGGTGGAGATGTTGGAATCAGCTAGCATACTTAATAATATTTCAAATCGCAGCCTTATTTTGCTTGACGAAATTGGTCGCGGAACAAGCACCTACGACGGAATTTCCATAGCTTGGGCCATGGTGGAATATCTGCATAACAGCTGTAAGGGACGAGCTAAAACCTTGTTTGCAACTCACTATCACGAGCTAAATGAAATGGAAAACATATGCGAGAGGGTGAAAAACTACCACGTCACCGTCAAAGAATTTAACAATAATATCATCTTCCTGCGCAAATTAGTGCGAGGTGGCACGGAACACTCTTTTGGTATTCACGTAGCAAGAATGGCTGGTATGCCTAAGGAAATAGTAGCGCGTGCTAAGGATATTCTTCACGATTTGGAACTCTCTCACGCTAAAGAAGGCAAGATAGAGATAAGCAATGCAGAACCTATGCAACTCGCTATGTTTCAGTTAGATGACCCTGTACTTATTCAAATTCGCGACCAGATAAAAGGTCTAGACATCAACTCTCTAACACCTCTTGAGGCGCTAAATAAGCTAAATGAAATTAAGAAAATTACGGGGATTTAAACGTTAATCACGCCCGAACCGACAAGCTCTTCGCCGTCATACCATGATGCGAATTGCCCTGCTGTGACTCCACGCTGAGCCTCATCGAAAAGCATGTACAGGCCGTGGCTGGTTTTAATCAGCTCACCCTCTTGAAGTGGTTGGCGATAACGGATTCTAAGTGAAAACCTTCTGCGCTCACCCTCTTTCAATGCTAAGTCTGGGCGCACCCAATGCTCCTCCGATGCGTTCATTTTCAAGGCTTTACGGAAAAGTCCTGGGTGATTTTGACCCTGACCTACATAGATAATATTATTTTCAACATCTGTAGAAATCACAAAAAGTGGCTCAGGCTTACCACCAACATTTAGTCCCTTGCGCTGACCTATAGTGTAAAAATGTGCGCCAGAATGTTCGCCCACTTTCGCGCCATCTTTTTCGCTGTAAACATAAGGAGTACTCAAAGTATCTAAGTCATCCGTTGAGATTTGGGTATTATAACCCTGCCAAGTGCTAGGAATTTCTACGATATTTCCCTTTTTGCTCTTTAATTTTTGTTGCAAGAAAACAGGCAAATCCACCTTGCCCACAAAGCAAATACCTTGCGAATCCTTACGTTTAGCCGTAGCAAGTTTCTGTTCCTCAGCTATACGCCTAACCTCAGGCTTTAACAGATCCCCTATCGGGAAAAGCGCTTTGGACAGCTGATATTGAGATAGTTGGCACAAGAAATAACTTTGATCTTTATTGTTATCAACCCCGGCTAGAAGTCTATAAACTGTCTTGCCGTCCTGCTCGAATTCATCTTTACGGCAATAGTGACCCGTAGCAACATAATCTGCTCCAAGTTTAAGGGCAGCATCCAAGAAAACATCAAATTTGATTTCACGGTTACACAACACATCAGGATTTGGCGTTCTTCCTTTCTCATATTCCGAGAACATATAATCAACCACCCTTTTGCGATACTCATCGCTAAGGTCCACAAAATTAAAAGGGATATCAAGTTTTTTAGCAACTAATTCAGCAAACACCTGATCGTCAGACCAAGGGCAATCACCTGATAATGTGCCAGTTGTATCATGCCAGTTACGCATAAACAGAGCGATAACTTCATAGCCTTGCTGTTTTAATATATAGGCAGCAACCGAGGAATCTACCCCTCCAGACATTCCGATAACAACTTTTTTCATTTCCTTGGTGATTTAAAATTTATGCAAAGATAGTAAAAAATCTTTACAAATATAAGTCTAGCAGACCTTCGGGCAAAGAGAAAAATACGATATGTTTCTGCTCATCAAAATCTTCAAAAAATTCGTCTTGTGCAGGAACAAAGACTTCTTTTTCGCCCACTTTTATTAAGAATAATGGATTTTCACCATCAATAAATCTAAAAATTTCGCCCTCAATTTTATCCGTCAACACAGCGCTCCAGCCCACTAAATCCTCAAAATAAATTGCATCATCACTAGCCTCATCATACTCAGTATCATCCTCAACATCAGGCAGATACACCTGCAAAGAGAGCATTTCTATTTTTCTAACTTCGGTGTCAATATCGTCTATACAGATAAGTGCCGACGAGCCACCTTTTCTTTGGAAATTATTTAAAAACAAAGGAACCTCCAGTTTGTCGATTATAACAAACAGAGGTTCCTTAATATTAAACTGAGTCGGAAAATTATCGTAAAGATTCAGGAGTATTCCCTCGCCAAACAATTTGGACATACGTCCCACCGACACCAGATTTTTCATGTACTAAATCTAAAGATTAAGCTTCAGCAGCAGCATCTAGGTCAGCGTCAGCACCTTGGCTAGCAGCTTCTTGTTCAGCAGTTTCTGTTTCAGCTTCAGCGATTGCAGCAGCAGCAGCTTCTTGTTCAGCAGCTTTTTTTGCAGCGATAACTTTAGCTCTTTCTTCTTTAACTTTAGTTTCAGCTTCCATTCTAGATTTAGCGTCAGCATCTTTCGCGCTAGAGATTTTGTTTTCTTTAGCAGAGATGATACCATCTTTTTCGCTCATCCATTTTTGGAATTTTTCTTCCATTTGTTCTTCAGTGAAAGCACCTTTAGAAACACCACCCATAAGGTGTTTTTTCATCATTACTCCCTTGTAAGAAAGGATAGCTCTACAAGTATCTGTAGGTTGCGCACCTTTTTGTAACCAATCTAGAGCTTTCTCGAAGCTAAGATCAATCGTAGCAGGATTTGTGTTAGGATTGTAAGTTCCAATCTTCTCAATAAATTTACCATCACGTGGCGCTCTGCTGTCTGCAGCAACGATGTGATAAAAAGCATAACCTTTTTTACCGGCACGTGCCAATCTGATTTTTACAGGCATTGTTTTTTGTTTTAATTAATTAATAATTCGTTCGACTAATCCATAGTCGGACGGCAAAAGTAGGCAATCTTTTAATAATTAGCAAATTATATCTACTTTTTTTGCCCAAATAGCTCAAAAATTCTACCATTTTACCAGCGCGTAGTAAATTTCTTTAATTCGGCATTATATTTTTTGTGATTCCCACCACTCACTTTATCCAGCAACTCATAAAATTTCACCCCATGATTTTTGTGCACCGTGTGGCAAAGCTCATGTAGCAAAACATAATCAATCAAATAATCAGGCAAGCGCATAAGGCTCAAACTCAGCGAGATACTATTTCTCGCCGAACAACTCCCCCAACGTGTGTGAGTATTGCGCACACTAACGGTAGAAAATTTAAAGTTATGCTCCCTTGCAAGCTCAGCTAATCTTCTGGGCAACAACTCCTTAGCCTCTATTCTATAAACTTCTATCAAGGCTTTTTTAACAGCGTCCTGCACCCTATCATCTCTAACTTGAAGCGAGGAAGGATAACTGAAAATAAGCTCAGAATCAGTGATTTTAGCTGTGAATTTATCTGTTTTGCTAGCCACTATTTTAAGCGTGTGCGAGCGAGTTGAGAACGGCATTTGGACAATAATTTTTCGGCTCTGCACCTTAGATTTTGCCTGCTCGACCCACTGTTTTTTAAGCTCCAAAAACTTTAAGGCCTCACTCTTGGCTACCACCTTAGGAAAACTAAGGCGCACCACCCCTGAGGACAGCACGCTTAGCGATATTCTTTTAGCTCTTAGGCTCTGGCTCAAAAGGATTTCTCCCAGCTCAGAGTGAGTAAATTTTGTTTGCATTTTTTATTTTTGAGTCAACGCTCTTTCGGCTGCCTCAACTTTTTCAAAGCCAAATTCTGAGATTACTTCTCTCATCAAAGCAGCAATTTGCTCAGTGCAAAGATTGCCTATACTACCCTCATGAGTGTGATTTATCTCTTTTTCAGGATTAAAATTTCCAGCCTCGATATCAAGTCCTATTTGTTTGTAAGCCTCTCTAAATGGCACACCCGAAAGCACCATATTATTCACGAGCTCAACCGAAAATAGATAGTCATATTTACTATCATTCAAGATATCGGTCTTAACGCTCACATTCTCCAACATATAATTTGCCATCTCCAAAATCTCGTGCATATCAGCTAGCGCAGGGAAAAGCACTTCTTTAAGTAACTGTAAATCACGATTATAACCTAATGGCAAGTTAGTTGTCATCATAGTGATTTGATTGGGCAGACCTTGAATTAGGTTACATTTTCCACGCATGATTTCCCACACATCAGGGTTTTTCTTGTGAGGCATAATACTCGAACCCGTAGTCAGCTCCGAAGGGTAAGATATAAAGTTGAAATTTTGATTCAGGAACATAGTATTGTCCATAGCAAGCCTAGCAAGCGTTGCTGCTAGCGACGAAACTGCCTGAGCTACAAGCCTTTCGCTCTTACCACGCCCCATTTGAGCATAGACAACATTGTAGGCCATAGAGTCAAATCCCAATAATTCTGTGGTCATAGTTCTGTTAAGTGGGAAGCTAGAACCGTAGCCTGCTGCCGAGCCCAAGGGGTTACGATTGCACACCTTAAACGCAGCCAAAAACATCTGCATATCATCCACCAAACTCTCGGCATAAGCACCAAACCACAAGCCAAAAGACGAAGGCATAGCCACCTGCAAGTGAGTGTAACCAGGCATCAAAACTTCTTTGTGTTGTTCAGATAATCTCTGCAGGGTTGCAAATAGTTGTTCAACCTGCTCAGTTAATTCTATTAGTTCGCGGCGCATAAATATTTTAAGGTCAACTAACACTTGGTCGTTACGCGAGCGTCCACTATGGATTTTTTTACCTGCCTCACCAACGCGCTCGGTAAGCAAAAATTCCACTTGTGAGTGCACATCTTCAACACCTTCATCTATGGTAAATTTGCCCTCTTTAATCTGCTCAAATATATTTTTTAGTTCACCTTGAACTAGCTCTAAATCAGCTTTTTCCAACAAACCAACGCTTTCTAACATACGCGTGTGAGCCAGAGAACCAAGCACATCAGCCTCGGCCAACATCATGTCCATTTCTCTATCGCGCCCCACAGTAAATTTATCAACGTTTTTATTTACCTCTATGTTTTTCTGCCACAGTTTCATAATATTATAGTTTTTTATTTGTGCAAATATATCAAAAAATAATTGATTTTGTGCGTAAATTATTTTTCACCTTTACTCTAGCTGCTCGATGCTAGTCGCGGCCGGCTGCCGTTAAGCCGTAATATGTCAACGGTGCCCGACACTCCGTAGAAAGAAAATGCGTGCATTTTCTCAGGAGGGCAAAAAAACTTTGATTTTTAAAATTTCTCCCTCCGTTTTTTACAAAACCTTTTCCAACAAAGCAATATAGATTTCGATTCCGTTTTCGATTTCTTCTATATAAACATACTCGTCGGCGCTATGCGAACGGGCGCTGTCACCAACACCTATTTTCACCGAATCAACCCCGATTAATTTCACTTGGTCAGATGTTGTTGGCGAGCCATAAGTCGTTAACCCTAGCTCCAAACCAGCCTTAACTATCTCATGCTCAGGTGATATAGACGAAGGTCTTAGACGTAATGAACGTGGCTTAACCTCGCTTTGCAAGTGCTCACTCACTATGTCAACCACCTCTTGATTAGTATATTTATCCGTAACCCTAACATCCACCGTGAAAGTACATTTGTCGGGCACAACATTGTGTTGAGTGCCTGCACCTATGATACTAACGGTCATTTTCACATCGCCAAAAAGATCAGAAACCTTAGGGAATTTATAATTTTGTATCCACTCTATATCCTTAATTGCCTTATATATAGCATTATCACCCTCGTTGCGAGCTGCGTGTCCAGCCACCCCGTGGGCAGTGCAATCAAGCACCAAAAGTCCACGCTCGGCAATAGCCATTTGCATGTGAGTTGGCTCACCAACTATCGCAAATTTCAGCTCACCTAGCTCAGGAAGAACAGCCTCCAAACCATTTAGTCCACTAATTTCTTCCTCGGCCGTAATAGCTATTATCAAGTTGTATTTCAGGTCTTTACGCTCATAAAAATGCATGAAAGCAGCCAACAAACTCACGCCACTAGCACCTGCATCATTGCTCCCCAAGCCATAGAGTTTGCCGTTCTCCAATTCAGCCTTAAATGGGTCGCGCGTGTACGAGGCATTTGGTTTTACAGTATCGTGGTGAGAATTTAGGAGTACGGAGGGTTTTGTAGGGTCAAAATATTTATTGCGCGCAAACACGTTATTTTGCAGACGTTCCACGTTTTCTATGCCTAGCGAGACAAAAAAGTCATAAAGCACCTGGGCTGTATCCTGCTCCTGGCGACTAATCGAGGGGGTAGAAATCAGTTTCTTAAGTAAATCTATATATTTTTCAGCATCCACGATATTTTCCTTTTTAATTAATTAGTTATTCATTAAAAGTTTTTTGAGGAGGTGTTAGGAGGAAGCTTTTTTTCAAAAAAGTTCCTCTTAAAGTCCTAACTATTCACCTCGCACTCACTCGTAAATTAAACAAAATGCTATAAGCGTTTTGTTTTCGAGTGCGCTTAATTTTCTTGTTACTTACAAATCTTCGATTTGTGGCACTCAAAGAAAAATGCATGTATTTTTCTACTTATGAGTTTCGTGCCCCGTTGACATTTAACGTCTCCGACGGTCGGGGTGCTCCCCGATGAGCTAATGAGGCCTATTTCTACCCCCTCTGTCTTACTGTCTCAAACAAAATAACAGCTGCCGCAGCAGACACATTTAACGACTCTATGCTCCCTTTAAGTGGAATAGCAATCTGAGTATCACACATCTTCAAAACCTCCTTAGAAATTCCCTTGTCCTCACTACCCATAATCACAACAGTAGGCTTAGTAAGATCAGCATCATAGAGCAAAGTATCACTCTTCTCGCTAGCTGCAACTAATTGACAACCTGCATATTGAAGTGTTTTAAGCGTGTTACGTATGCTACCCACACGACAAACTGGAATACGTGTCAATGCCCCAGCCGAAGATTTAATAGCCTCAGAGTTCACGGGAGCCGAATTTTTAAGTGGTGTAATCAAAAAATCTGCCCCAGCACACTCAGCACTCCTAGCAATAGCACCAAAATTACGCACATCTGTAATGCCGTCAAAAACCACAACCAAAGCAGGCCTCGAAGTTGGCAACTGCTCTAACATCTCGTCAAAACTAGCATACTCAACCGTCGAAACCACAGCAATAACACCTTGGTGATTTAGGCGCGTGATTTTATTTAACTTCTCAATGGGCACATCCTGAACCTTAACCCCAGCGCGCACGCATATCTGACGAAGCTCAGTAATTAGCTGACCATCAGCCCCTTTTTTCATGTAGACTTTTTCGAGTTCCTTACCCGATTCTAACGCCTCAAGAACAGGACGTATGCCAAAAATTGTATTTTCCATATTTTTAATTAGTTTTTAATTTCTATTCTCTAGCAATTCCAACTCGTAAGAAAGCTTTTCCCACTCGTGCATTTGGTGGCTGAGTTTATCTTTCAACGCATCATAATCTGCAAACACCTTGACATCACTCAAATCTAGTCCATGCTCGCTTGCATTAGCTATTTTTTCATCCCATTCGGCAATTTCTGCCTCCAAGCTCTCTATCTGTTTCTCGCAATTTAAAACTGCTGTTTTTGCTTTTCTTATTAGTTTTTCGGCCTCCTTGCGCGCTAAGTAATCTTGCTTGCCTTGCGCTGAGGATGAGTCTTGCTCTGCTTGCTGCTTGTCCTTAATCTCAATATCACGCATATCCTCTAGCTTGCGTTTTTCGAGAAAATAATATATTCCACCAAGATAGGCCTTAACCTTGCCGTCGCGAAATTCGTAAACTTTCTGAGCTAGACCGTCCAAAAATTCCCTATCGTGAGACACCAAAATCACAGTCCCGTCATAGGCTATCAGCGCATTTTTAAGTATGTCCTTACTACGCATATCCATGTGGTTAGTAGGCTCATCAAGTATCAGCAAGTTATACGGTTCGAGCATCAAACGCGCCATAGCAAGTCTAGAGCGTTCACCCCCCGAGAGCACCTTAACTTTTTTGTCAATATCCTCACCACGAAACAAAAAAGCACCCAAAATATCGCGCAATTTTGTGCGTATATCACCCACAGCAACTCTATCTAAAGTATCAAAAACAGTGGCATCACCGTCCATTAAATCTTCCTGATTCTGAGCATAATAGCCTATATTTACATTGTGCCCAACCCTCACAGAGCCACTTGTTGCATCTAACTCACCATTAATTATTCTCGCCAGTGTGGTTTTACCCTCACCGTTTCTACCCACAAAAGCTATTTTCTCACCCTTTTCTATGTGAAATTCAGCTGCTGAGAACACGTGCTTATTTTCAAAGCTTTTGCCTGCATCTTTTATCTCACAAACTATCTGACCCGAACGTGGCGCAGGTGGAAATTTCATGTTAATAGAAGAAACATCTTCGTCATCTATCTCTACTCTATCTATCTTGTCAAGCTGTTTGATGCGTGCCTGCACTTGGTTAGATTTTGTGGCTTTATATCTAAAGCGTTCGATAAATTCCTCGGTCTTTTCTATCATTTTTTGTTGATTAGCATAAGTTGCTGTTTGCGCCTCACGCCTTTCTTTTCTCAACTCTACATATTTGCTGTACGAGGCCTTGTAATCATAGGCCTTGCCACACATTATCTCTATCGTGCGATTCGTTACATTATCCAAAAACGCTCTGTCATGCGAGATAAGTATCACAGCACCAGGGTATTCTCTCAAATAATTCTCTAACCATTGTATACTCTCAATATCTAGGTGGTTAGTCGGCTCATCCAACAAAAAAACCGAAGGGCGACTAAGCAACAACTTAGCTAGCTCAATACGCATACGCCAACCTCCACTAAACTCCGAAGTTGGACGCTCAAAATCAGCGCGTTTAAAGCCTAGCCCCAACAGTGTTTTCTCAACCTGAGCATCGCGGCTATCACCCCCTAAGATATGATATTGATCAGTTGCCTGATTTAGCTTATTTAATAATTTCTCGTAATCTTCACTTTGATAATCTTCTCTCTCACCTAGCTCTACGGTGATATTTTCGATTTGTTTCTCTAACTTAATAACCTGGTCAAAAGCCTTTGCTGTTTCCTTTGCTAAGGTTGTAGCATCCGAAATTTTCATTTGCTGAGGTAGGTAGCCCAAGGTGCACTCACCGTTTTTGCTTATTCCTCCACTTGTTGGCTGCATTTCAGATATAAGTATCTTGAGCAGCGTACTTTTACCTGCCCCATTTTTGCCCACAAGACCTATTCTGTCTTTGGGGTTAATCAAAAATGAAATACCCGAGAACAACTCCTCGCCCCCGAAACTCACACTTAGATTATCAACCGATAACATATTCTCTTTTTACTCTTGCAACATATTTAAAATTGCCTGCTCTGGGTCCTTCGCCCCAAAAACAGCACTTCCTGCCACCAACACATCACAACCAGCCTCATATAATTCTTTAGCATTGTTCTCACTGACACCTCCGTCAATTTCTATCATAGTTTTAAGACCTCTACTATCAATTAAGGCTCTTAGATCACGGACTTTTTGCCAGCTACCCTCAATAAAACTTTGTCCCCCAAAACCAGGTTCAACGCTCATAACTAGCACCAAATCTATCTTATCAAGATAGGGCTCTAGAACATCTATACTCGTTGCAGGTTTAATCGAAATACCTACTTTAGCACCATTAGAGCGTATAATTTCTATCGTTTCATCCACCTTGTTAGTTGCCTCAATATGAAAAGTCACAAGCGATGCGCCTGATTTAACGAAACGTTCAACATATTTTTCGGGTTCAACTATCATAAGGTGAACATCCATAAATTTTTTGCTTTCCTTAACCACAGCACTCAACACTGGGAAACCATAAGAAATATTGGGTACAAACACCCCGTCCATAACATCAAAATGTAACCACTCGGCAGCGCTTCGGTCTATCATTTGAGTGTCACGAGCAAGATTGCCGAAGTCGGCAGATAATATAGATGGTGAAAGAATTTTTGTCATAAACTGTTTTAAATTTGTACAAAGATATCCATTTTTTGCGACTTTTTCATCCTTAAAATTACAAAATTAGTAGTATCTTTGTCTAAACCAACTAAAAATCAAAATAAATGGGAACAGAGCTATACATCTTTGGCTTTACTATTTTAATCTTAGCAGTAGTAATTATCCTTCTGCTAAGACAAAAAAAAGCACCTGCCACAACAAATAACGACGAGGTAATCAAGGCTCAAACACAGCTAGAATCCATGAGTGAAAGGCTTGTGATTGAGCAACAACAAAACGAAAAACTAAGCCAGGAGCTTAACGAAAATAAAGAGCAAAAAATCAAGGCACAAACCGAACTTGATGCACTAAAATCTCAACTTACAGCCATAAACGAAAGACTTATGGTTGAGCAACAACAAAACGAAAAACTAAGCCAAAATCTCAACGAAAATAAAGAGCAAAAAATCAAGGCTCAAAGCGAACTTGATGCACTAAAATCTAAGATTGAACAAGATAAAAAACAAAATAAGGAGCTGGGAGATAGCCTAAAAAACGAGTTCAAAACTCTGGCTAATGAGATCATGGACGACAAAACTCGCAAACTAGCCCTAAATTCAAAGGAAAGTTTAGACGAGATTTTAAAACCTTTCAAAGACAATATTTATGAGTTCCAAAAACGCGTAAACACCATACACTCAGAGGATAGCACACGTCACGGAGAGCTTAAGGCCGAGATTAAAAACCTACTTGAGCTCAATCGCAAAATCACCGATGAGACCACAGCCCTAACCAACGCACTAAAAGGGAACAGCAAGGTGCAGGGCGATTGGGGTGAGATGATACTAGAGAAAATCTTAGAAAATTCTAACCTTAAAAAAGGAGTGCATTTCACAGCTCAGGAATCACTAAATGACGAGGCTGGCAACCGTCTCAGACCCGATTTTATACTAAACCTTCCCGAGGGCAAGCAAATTGTTATAGACTCTAAAGTCTCGCTAAAAGCCTTTGTCAATTACCAAGAAGCTAAGGACAAACCAGCCGAGGAACAGGCCATGAAAGCACTTAATTTATCTATTAAAAATCATATTGCAGAACTGTCGAACAAAAATTATCAGGCTCTGGTAAATTCTTTGGACTTTGTTATTATGTTTATCCCAAGCGAGGGAGCATTTTTGTCAGCTATGCAATACGACAATACGCTGTGGAACGAGGCCTATAATAAAAAGATAATCATCAGTAGCCCAACGAACCTTTTTGCTCAGCTAAAAATGGTGAGTGATTTGTGGAAGAGAGAGGATCAGAGTAAACAATCGCAGGAGATTGCACGCCAGGGAGCTGCCTTATATGATAAGTTTGTGGGATTCTTAGAAACCATGGATAATCTAGGCAAGAGCCTGGATAAGTCAAACGAGAGCTATGCTAAGGCTGTAAATATCTTAAAAACCGGCAAGGGTAATCTTATCGGCAGAGCGCAAAAGATGGAAGCGCTGAGCATACAGGCGACTAAGAAATTGCCTAAGAACTACGAGGATTTCGAGCAGTAGGTTTTTTTAGTTTTTAAAGCCTCATTAGCTCACCGGGGAGCACCCCGGCCGTCGGAGACGTTAAATGTCAACGGGGCACGACACTCCTGAAAAAACAAAATGCTTGCATTTTGGTCGGAGTGCCACAAATCGCAAGATTTGTAATTTGAATTATGAATTATTTTTCGCTGACGTATTTAAATCGGGGTTTAGGGTGACGTGCTGTGGCTATCTGCTCAAAAAAGCTACTAAATAAAAAAAGCACCCTGGAAAGTGGCAAAATCTTTTTCGCAGGAATCCTTAGATTTCTGGCGTGTTTTTGTAGCTAAATTTATTTAGCGTGCTTTTTCAAAAAAGCATCAACAATAGATAGCTCATAGAGCTACTAAATAAAAAAGCACCCTGGAAAGGGTGCTTTTTTTATTTAGTAGCTCTGCCAGGACTCGAACCTGAATCTTCAGTTTAGGAAACTAACGTTCTATCCCTTGAACTACAGGGCCTTAAACGATGCTTATCTAGAGAAATCTCCTCCGTCGTAAGCCCATTTAATGTATATCGAACCCCATGTGAAACCACCTCCAAAGGCAGCTAAAATAAGGTTGTCTCCTTTTTTAAGTCTTGTCTCGTAATCCCACAAACATATAGGTAAAGTACCTGCTGTAGTGTTACCATATTTGTCGATGTTAATCATACATTTATCACGCTCTATGCCCATTCTGTGTGCCGTAGCCTCGATGATTCTAAGATTAGCTTGGTGAGGCACAAGATATGCGATATCCTCGGCAGCCAATTTGTGGCGTTTCATCATGCTTACTGCAACGTCTGACATATTAGACACAGCAGCTTTAAACACAGCCTGACCCTCTTGGTGAATGTGGTGCCATTTGTTAGTTACAGTCTCCAAAGATGAAGGGTAAGCCGAGCCTCCTGCTTTTATGTGAAGATGCTGAGCACCACCACCGTCTGAATGTAAGATAGCATCTACAACTCCATAGCCCTCAGTGTCAGGCTCTAACAACACTGCACCTGCTCCGTCGCCGAAGATAGGGCAAGTATTACGGTCTGTATAATCAACAATAGAAGACATTTTATCTGCACCTACAATGATGACTTTTTTGTAAGCACCTGTCTCAATAAATTTTGCTCCTGTCTCTAGAGCAAATAAAAATCCACTGCAAGCAGCAGATATATCATAACCAAAAGCATTGGTTAATCCAACTTTGTGACAAATCAAATTCGCAGTTGACGGGAAAAACATATCAGGGGTAACCGTCGCACAAATTAACAAATCAATATCTTTAGGGTCTACACCTGTTTTCTCTAACAGATTCTCAACAGCATGTGCTCCCAAGTAAGATGTACCTACTCCTTCACCTTTTAAAATGTGACGAGTTTTAATACCAATACGAGTCATTATCCACTCGTCTGAGGTATCGACCATTGTGCTTAACTCCTGATTATCAAGAATATATTCAGGTAAATAAGCACCAACGCCTGTTATTGATGCTGTAATTTTTTTCATTAATTGAAAATTTCTTGTAGTTTGGCGATAACTTGTGATTGTATAGTCACCTCAGTTTGCAAAATCATGTTTTGCACTGCTAACGCACTAGAACATCCGTGTCCTATAATCACTGCACCATTAATACCTAGTACAGGTGTGCCTCCTACTCGTTCATAATTCATTCTATCAATAAATTCGTTGTGAACCCCTTGCTCATCAAGAACATGATAGAATCCCTCGGCCATTTTAAGCATTGTGTTACCTACAAAAGCATCACAAACAACAACGTCTGCTTTGCCCGAGAATATATATTTAGACTCTAAGTTTCCTATAAAGTTAATATTTTCATTCTCAGCCATAATCTCATAGGCAGCTTTAACTGCTAAATTACCCTTAGATTTTTCTTCGCCAATATTAAGAAGAGCCACAGTGGGTTTCTCTTTGCCTAATACATGCTGGTAATAAGTTTGCCCCAAAATAGCGTATTGATCCAATACGTCTGCTTTGCAGTCTACATTTAGTCCAACATCAAGCACTAGAACTGTACCTCCGTCTTTGGCAGGTATAACAGATGAGATAGCAGGGCGAATTACTCCGTTAATTTGCTTAACAGAATACATACAACCAACCATCATAGCACCAGTGCTACCAGCACTAGCGAAACCATCTATTTTATTTTCTTTTAAATATTTGAAACCAACAGTTATGCTTGAATCAGTTTTTTTAGCAAAAGATTGTGCAGGATTGTCACACATAGATATCACCTCAGAGCAGTGAACTATCTCAAAAGTATCCTCAGAGCAATTTTGCTCTTTAAGAATAGCTTTTATTTGCTCGCTATCTCCAAATAATACTATTTTACTATCCTTACCAATAAGTTTTGAGGCTGCAACTGCGCCCAAAACTATTTCAAGTGGAGCATAATCTCCCCCCATTGCATCTAAACCGATTTTTAGCATAATTTTCTAGTTTTCTAAAAAGAAATACCTTATTCAGCTTTTTTCTCGATAGCCATTTTGCTGCGGTAGAAACCACACTCAGGGCATACACGGTGGTAAAGAACTGCTGAACCACAGTTAGAACATACTGCTACTGTTGGAGCAACAGCTTTGTAGTGAGTTCTTCTTTTGTCTCTTCTTGTAGAAGAAACCTTATGTTTAGGATGTGCCATTTTAAAATGTTTTTAAATGTTATTTATTTAGTTTTTCTTTCAATTCTTTTAGTTTAGACCACTCTGGGTCGCTCTCTTTATCTTGTTTATTAGCTATGATTCTCTCAAATTCATCATCACTAACTATGTTAAATTTACTGAGCATCTCACTGTCACACAACAAGTTACCGTTCTCATCCTGGCCATGTACCCTTTGGTAAGGAAGCGCAAGGACTATACTCTCGTAAATGTATTGAGTTAAGTCAATTTCACTGTCTGCGGCGCTTATCCACATAGTGTCCTCGTCGTACTCCTCACTAGTTTCACCCTCTCTAGCTGTTAATTTACCCTCAAATTCTATATTTATGGGGCAACTTTCCAAACATCTATCACATTCTACGCACACTTCACCCTTTAAATTAACATCTAATTTAACTCCTGCTGATATTTTTTGAGCCAAAACCACTAATTTCAAATCGCCCGAAAGCAATTCTGTGCCTGATAATGCATCAAAAAACTCCTGCCCTACGCTTATCTCAAAGCGTTGAGTATCAGATGTTAAACTTTTATATGGTAATAAAATATCTTTCAAAATCTCAGTTTTATCCATAAAGAGTGCACAAAGGTAATAAAAATTACTTTAATTTCAAACTCTTAGGCTTAAGAATTTTACAACTATACCTATAATTTAAAGATAATCTTTAGAGCTAGTGTATTAAATTTGCAAAATAAATTTTATCTTTGCATCATAAAATTTAAAGGCTTTAGATGAAAGAGTTTACTCTAGAATTAGATTGCGATAACGCGCTTTGGCATCGTTTTAACATTTATTTGAGCGTAGTTTGCTTTGATGCAGATGGCACTCAGAGTGATTTCTGCAACTTGGCAAAACACGCAGAGCAAAGCGCACAAAAAAACCAAGCCTTAAAGCTTATAACCAGAAAATGCAGTAAAATAACAATACACCTATATATAATACCCGAGATTTTTCCTCAGAGCAAGGCTGTGGACTCATTGCCCACACTGCAGGCCAACTTAAAAGTATCATCACAAGGGAAAACCCTAGATCTTGAAACCATAGACGTAGACCAACTAGGAGGAGGAAGTATATCAGGCAAAGAAATAACACTATAAAACATGGACTTACAAAACATCCGTCCCACGCTAGGAGGCAACAAGCGCAAACTTTATGTTGAGACCTATGGTTGCCAGATGAACGTTGGCGACACAGAAATCGTAGTATCTATCTTAACTAATGAGGGTTATATTTATACTAACGAGCTTGAACAAGCAGATATAATTCTTCTAAACACCTGTTCGATAAGAGATAATGCCGAGCAAAAAATATGGCACAGACTTCAGGAGATCAAACACCTAAAAACACGCAAAAACGGAGTTCAAATAGGCATTATAGGCTGCATGGCCGAGAGACTAAAAGAGCAATTAATCGAAAAAACTAAGTTTGTAGACATAGTTGCAGGCCCTGATTCTTACCGTGACTTGCCCAAGCTATTGCGTGAGGCTAAGGCTGGTGACACGGCTGTGAATGTTTTATTATCGCGCGAGGAGACTTATGCAGATATAGCACCTGTGCGTCTTGACGAAAACGGGGTTAGTTCGTTTATTTCCATTATGCGTGGTTGCAATAATATGTGTACTTACTGCGTAGTGCCTTACACTCGTGGCGCTGAACGAAGTAGACCTTTAGAGAGCATATTAGCCGAAGTAAAACAAGTGTTAGATGCTGGTTATAAAGAAGTTACACTACTTGGTCAGAACGTGAATTCTTATCGCTGGCAGAGCGAGGGAGAGAGCGTAGACTTTGCTGATTTGATAGAAAAAGTTGCTCTATTTGCACCTGAGCTAAGAATAAGATATTCAACTTCTCATCCTAAGGATATCAGCGACAAACTAATACTTACCATGGCAAAATACGATAATATTTGCAATCACATTCACCTGCCAGCTCAATCAGGCAGCAGTAAAATGCTCAAACAGATGAATCGTAAATATACACGAGAGTGGTATCTGGAAAGGGTTTCGGCTATCAAACGCATCTTGCCCGATTGTTCTATTACAACAGACCTTATAGCAGGTTTTTGTTCTGAGAGCGAGGAGGATCACGAGCAAACCTTATCACTTATGCGTGAGGTGGGTTATGAATATGCCTTTATGTTTAAATATTCTGAGCGCCCTAACACTAAGGCTGAGCGCACCATGGATGATGATGTTGACGAGAAGGTAAAAACACGCAGATTAACCGAGATTATCAACTTGCAAAACGAGCTTTCGCTTGCGAGCAATCTAAGGGATATAGGCAAAGAGTTTGAGGTGTTAATTGAGGGTGTTTCTAAGAAAAGTGAGGAGCAATTATTTGGTCGCACGCCACAAAATAAGGTTGTAATTTTTGACAGACACAATTTTAATACGGGCGACAAGGCTAGGGTTAGGGTTGTTAAGTGTTCTTCGGCCACGCTTATTGGCGAGGTGGGGTTGTAGTTTATAGAGCCACTAACTAAAAGCAACTCATTATCAGACAATTAAAAGGGTCTTAAGGGTCTAACAGGGCCGAAAGGGTTTATCCACTTTTGACCCTAAAATCCCTTAAATCTATTTAATAAATTTCAACTCACGAAGGAATTTAAGCGATTCATCCATGGAAATCTTGAAATACTCGCCATCGCGCTTGTAGCTATTAAAATCGCTGTGAAAACAATTCTCGTAAATTAACAAATCACAACGAGCACCGGCATCCTCAACAGCCTTCTTAAACGCCTTGGCCGATGCCACGGGAACGTGTTTATCTCTATCTCCGACAAAATAAATTGTTGGGGGCGATGACTTCTTAATATTATGCAAGGCTGACAGCCTCTGCCACTCACCAAAATTTTGCACTAAACCCGAATGATATCCCTCAGGCGAAGTGTCACTCACGGGATTAATTAATACCATGGCGTTGGGCACGGGTGAAATCTTGAGGTTGTCCTCTGCGCTGTCAATTTCTGTGATAAAGGCCGTAGCTGAAGCTAAGTGACCTCCTGCCGACTCACCTGAGGCTACGATTTTCTTAGGATTTATTTTGAACTTTTTGGCATTACCCCTCACAAATCTCATAGCCGACTTTGCATCTTCTATACTCTTGTCAGGCAAGGTTTTATCGCGCGAGAAAACTCTGTAATCAACCAAAAAAGCCACCATACCATGCTCTACATATATTTCTGCATGGGGCCTAAGCTGATTGAGCTTACCTCCATGCCACCCACCACCGAAAAACAACACAACGGCCGGAGCGTTCTTGGGTGTTGTGGCAGATGACAATTTAGTGATAGTCAAATCGCGCTTACCTGTGTTTTTATAAGTGAAAACCTCCTCTAAAATCTCGGCCTTTGCACTTAGAAAGACCAGGCAAAAAACTAATAAAACTATTAATTTTCTCATCTTAACTATTTTATAAATTTAATCTCTTTTAAAAATTTTATAGCCTCATCCATGGTGATTTTAAAGTACTTACCCTCGTACTTATAATTATTAAAGAAACCATGGGTGCAATTCTCATAAATTTTTAAATCACACCTAGCTCCTGCACCCTCAACAGCTGTCTTAAATGCCTGGGCAGATGCCACTGGAACATGAATATCTTTAGTGCCCACAAAGAAAATTGCAGGGGGTGAAGTTTTTTCTATATGGTGCAGGGGCGAAAGCCTTTTCCAATCACCAAAATTCTTTACGCTCTGAGGATAATAACCCTCGGGCGAGGTGTCGCTCACGGGATTAAACAATATCATCGCATTAGGCACGGGCGAGATTTTAAGATTATCATCGGGGCAATCAAATTCCGTAATAAAAGCAGTTGCTGAGGCAAGATGACCCCCTGCTGATGCACCTGAGGCTATGATTTTCTTAGGATTGATGCCTAACTCTTTGGCGTTTTCTCTAAGATAACGCATGGCCGATTTAGCATCCTCTATGCTTATAGCTGGAGTTGCCTTATCACGCTTAGCAAGCCTATAATCAGCCAAGAAAGCCACTACCCCATTTTCTGCAAATATCTCTGCCTGAGGTTTAAGTTGGCTAAGTTTACCACCACTCCAGCCTCCTCCAAAGAACAAAACTATTGCAGGAGCATTTTTTTCGACCTTATCTGATGTTACTTTCATCATTTTAAGGTTGGTTGTATTTGTATTTTTGTAAATAAAGGTCTCTGTTTTTACTTCGGCACTAAGGCTCACACACGACAGCACAAAAAGGCCTAAAAGTAATATATTTCTCATAATTATAGCTTTAACATTTAAACAAAATTAATAATTTTAATCCTTTATTACAAGCAAAAGTTGGAATGTTAATAAATTATAACTATATTTGCAGGCTCTTAAAAGAATTTAAGAGAGTAATTAAACAATTTGTATTAGATGAAAATTTGCGAAATCACAGGAAAGGTTGCAATCGTTGGAAACAATGTTTCTCACTCGCACCTAAAGACTAAGCGCAGATTCAACCCGAATCTGAAAACAAAACGCTTTTGGTCAGAAGAGGAAAGCCGCTGGATTACACTTAAAGTAACTGCTGCTGGAATTAAAACAATTAACAAAAAGGGTCTAGCTACTGCTCTTAAAGAGGCTGTCGCACCCCGTAAGGTTTACTAATCATTTTAGAGAAGGTAAAAAATGGCAAAAAAAGGTAACAGAGTTCAAGTAATACTTGAATGTATTGAACACAAAGAAAGTGGAATGCCAGGTACATCTAGGTATATCACCACTAAAAACAAAAAGAACACACCTGATCGTATGGAGCGTAAAAAATACAATCCAATATTGAAAAAGGTTACTATTCACAGAGAAATTAAATAATCATTAGGTTATGGCAAAGAAAGTAGTTGCAACGCTAAAAACAGGCACAGGTAAAAACTTTACCAAGTGTATTAAGATGGTTAAATCTGACAAAACTGGTGCATACACATTCAAACAAGAGATTGTACCTATCGATCAGGTAAAAGAATATTTCGCTAAGAAATAGTCGTTTTAAGATAATCTCATCTTAATACAAAGGGCTCCTTAAAAATAAGGAGCCCTTTGTGTGTTTATATGGCTAGACCCTCAATTATTGATAACAAATCTTACGATTTGTGGCACTCAAATAAAAATGCACGCATCTTAAGATGCGTGCATTTTTCTATTTATGAGCTTTCGTGCCCCGTTGACATATAACGCCCTAACGCCGGGCAGGCGCGACTAGCATCGAGCTCCTATTCCTCTAATCTATCTTTCTTTTTAACCTTCTTAGGTTTTTTAAGTGCTGGATCTTTGCCCAATGCAAATCCTAAACCAAAGTAAAGGTTAAAGTTTGATTGACTAATAGGAACATACTGAGTAGTCACATCCCTAATAACATAATCTGTACCCAAATAGATATTAATCCAACAAGAGTGGATATTTAGCGCAGCACCAACCGTGTGGTCAGCACTATCTGTGATTGTATATGTGCCATAAAGCGAGAACCACTTAGTAGGGTTAATACCCGCAGACAATGAATATTCGCTAGTAGCATAGCTATCATAGAAAGTCGCAGAGCCTAAGAAACCAAACGACAACAAGTTTTTGAACATAGTCCACTCAGCTCCAACATTAAGCGTAGGGTTCAAATACTTGATATATTCCTTGCCTTCCTCGCGCTCAAAGTCCATTAACTTTTCTAAATCATCAAGGCTCATAGCCTCGTCAATATCAAAATCACCCTCTAAATCAAAGCCTGTATACTCAAAACTACCACTGCTCTTGCCCGAAATAGAGTTACCACTTGCATATTTAATATAACCCAAATCAACAATAGATGCCGATACGGTCAAAGTTTTAAGCACATTATAACTAGCACCTAAATCTATGGCACCTCCCCAGCCTGCAACCCCAATAGAGTTCATATCAAAGTTTAAATCAGTAAGATCCATAAATCCTTCGTCTGTATAGCCCATTTCCAGGCCTTTAGCTGCGATATTTACACTTCCTTCAGCATCTAGACTCCATTTATCTTCGGTTAAATTTAGTTCTAATTTATCAAAATTAATATTTGCTGATGCTAAACCTGCCAACAATTTGAAGTTAGCACCCACTCTGATTTTATCGCCTATCATGCGCGAGTAACCAAGCGAGGTTTGTTGGAAAACATCAATATTAACACCCAGATTAGACATATCATAACTTCCTGAACCTAGCTTAACAAACGAAAACAAATCCTTAGGAACTGTCATACTAATGCTCGTGCGCAGAGACATATCAAAAGACCAGAAACTGCGTTTTTTGGTGTACCAACCAAAGCCCAAGATATTAGTTTTATAATCCATACCCACAGAATTCATCTTAGACAAACCACTAAGGAAGTCCTCAGAACTAACACTAGGGTCTAAGAAAGTAACCAACTCACCATTAGAGGGGTACAAGAAATCGCTCACAGACAACGAGCCCGTAGTAATATCAATATAGTTTCCACTAATAATAGGCAAATTCAAATAACCTCTAGTTGGTGCTAAGGCAGGGTTAAGTTCCGTGCGCATAGTAGCACCTTGCATAAAATAAGAAGTCCTAATATTCTGAGCCGAAACACTCGTAAAAACGGCTAAAGATAATATAATTAAAAGTAGATATTTTTTCATATAATAATTTCTAGGGTTTGACACTGGTATATATATATGGCACAAAGTTATAAAAAAATTTCTTATCATGGAATAAATTTTGAGTAAAAGAAAGAAAAACACTTATTTTAATTGTTTTATGCTCAAAACTACATCTAAAATATTCAACATTTTAACTCTAGTGTCAAGTTTGGCCATACTCGCGACACTCTCCTACGAGATAATCTACCTGGGCAAATTAACTTTTTCTGCACTTTTCATAAAACTCCAGCTAATTATTTGCCTAATTTTCATCATAGATTTCTCGCTAAGAATGAGTTTGAGTCAAAATAAATCACATTTTTTGCTCTACAACTTCCCCCTGCTTTTAGTATCCGTCCCTGTGCTTAACATACTCATGTGGCTAAAATTCGACATTAGCTCACATGAGTACGTAATTTATAGGCTAATTCCCATAATAAGAGGCATTTACGGTTTGATTTTAGTGGCACGTTGGCTCTCTCGCTCGGGCATAGTTAGCCTGATTGTATCTTACACAACCACTGTTTTTGTATTTACTTACAGTGCTAGCTTACTGTTTTTTTCGCTCGAAAGGCAGATAAATCCTTCGCTTGAAAATTTTGGGGATGCGCTCTGGTGGTCATGGATGAATCTTACGACCGTAGGCGCAAATATCTTTGCCCAAACCACCATAGGCAAAGTACTTACAGTGATGCTTTCATCGCTTGGGATGATGATGTTTCCTATTTTTACGGCTTTTATTATCAGCGAATTTGAGGGTAAGACTAAACGGCGTTAAAGCTCGAAGCCACCTGGTCTACGATTTGATCAAGTGCCCCCTGAATTTTTTTGCCTATCATCATTTTCATCATCATATTAAGTTCGATTTTAAGTACCAAACGCATACGTGTGTCATAGGGAGCCACTTGTTTAAGCTGAATCCAGAAGAAAAACTCAAAGGGAGTGCCGTCCTCGCCCGTGATTTTCACTATTTTATTTTCCTCGCGCTCTATGATTCTAAGCTTGGCTGTCATACCTTTAACCTTGAAACTGCAAGTATCCTCATCGGCCTGCCACTCTTCTACCTTGTCGGCTAGCATGGGCGTGAAATTAGAAAATTTAGATAAAACGCTATATATTTGAGAGGGTTCTCTCTGGATTTGTGCTTGTTTACTTGTATATTCTTTCATCGTGTATTTTATATGAATCTTAAATTTGTGCTAAATTATTTTTTATGGCATAAACCACTAAGTTTGCCGTATTTTTACAACCTGTTTTTTCTAATATATTGGATCTATGTTTATCAACCGTGCGCTTTGAGATAAACAGCTTCTCGCCTATTTCAAAGTTAGACATACCCTTGCATATCAAAAGTAGTACCTCGACCTCACGCTCAGAGAGATGCTGCATATAATCATTCTTGTCCACCGACTGAACCCATGATATTTGTTCCCCAACCAGAGTTTCACTAAGACAAATCCCATTTTCATGAACCTGCCAAATAACAGATATAACATCCTCAATATCAGAGCTTTTAAGCAAGAAACCTTTCACCCCTACCTCCATCATTTTGTGATAATACTCTCTTTCGGCATGCATAGAAAGGCAGATAATTTTCACTTTAGGATTCTTATCTAGCAGAATTTTAGACAACTCAAAACCACTCATTTTGGGCATATCTATATCCATTAAAACCACGTCAAAATCCTGAGTTAGGTTTTGAGCTAAGAAATCTTCGCCACCCTCGGCCTCTATTACAACTTCAAAACCACGCTCTAATTCAAGCAAGTTTTTCAGGCCATTTCTAAATAAGCCGTGGTCGTCAACTAAGGCTATTTTGCACTTTTTTTCCATAACTCCTGCTTAGTTAAATTAATTTTCACGAGCGCGCTCATTCCGTTTTCGGGTGTGCTGTGAATATCAACCTCGCCTTTAAGAGAATTTACACGCGAGGAAATATTTGAAAGTCCCATGCCTAGTTCATCTTGCCCTTCAAGCGAAAATCCACAGCCATTGTCGGCATAAGAAATAGAGATTATATTCTCCCTATAAGATAGTTCAAGGCTAATTTCATCGCCCCCACTGTGCTTGAAACTATTATTGAGCAGCTCACACACCACACGAAAAACTACCACCTCAACATTATTATCAAAACGCATATCTTTAAGATTGCTTCTTAAATCTATCTTAAAGCTAGCTTTGGCCTGCGATTTTTCGATAAAAGCCGCAATAGCTTTCTCCAAACCAAAGTCCATTAACACATGAGGACTAAGATTATTGGATATCTCGCGCAGAGATATAATAGCCTCATTTATAACATTATACGTATTATTCAATATTAATTCACGCTGACTCTCATCGCTCGTGCGCTCAAGTGCCGACAGCGACATTTTGGCCGACGAGAGCAAGGGGCCCAGCCCGTCGTGCAGATCTTTAGAAAATCTAGCCCTTTCCTTTTCTTCGGTTTGAATTACTGTGTTTAGGATTCTTCGCTGGGTAATGCGCGCAATAACATCGGAGCGTTGCAAGAGTTTCAAAAGTCGGCGCACCAACAAAACCCCACCAGCAAAACACAAAGATGTGAACCCTCCTATCCATATAAAAAAGTCGGCAGGCAGGTGCAAATCTCTAGCGCCCGAAATTTGAATATACTCACCAAAACGCAGGGCAGCCATAAGCGTCAAGGCTATGGTAAACAATATCCAAGCTGCGTTATATTTTGTATGCCTGATTAAGCCTATAGCCGAGAATGCAGCAAAAAGTTGCAGCACTACAGATAATATAAGCAAAATCTTTAAAAACATAAATAAGTTCTATTAATTCACACAAAAATAATAAAACAATGCTAGAAATCCAAAAAGTGGGGTTTTTAGTATAGCCACCCCTTACGCTTGGCATAAAGACATCAGTGGCTATAACTCATAACTCCCTCTCTCCTAGCTACATTTTGAGTAACCACAGCTAACACAAACAGGGCAGTTATTCTGGTAAACCATAGTGTGCTCACCACAATTAGGACAAGCCTGCTTAGACTCCGTGCCGTCTACTATATATTGTTTCAAGGCTCTAGCAACACCATTTTTCCACGTGTTAATGCTCTCAGAATCAAGGTGTAACGACTCAATAAGCGTAACAACATCCAAAATAGGCATACCATTGCGAAGTACCCCAGAAATCAAACGCGCATAGTTCCAGAACTCCTCGTCAAACAAACGCGAGATACCCCCAACAGTGTTAGTATAACCATATTTATCTGTGTATTGGAAGTCATAGCGTGAGTTACCCTCAGCATCCTTCACCTTGATAATCACACCTTTAGTGATTTTTTTAGGGATAAACATTGCGTCCTCCTCTATCTTACCTGTGAACACCTCGTAAGGTCTATCATTATAGATTCCTATGAAAGAAATCCAGTCTTCTTTACCATTTTTAAACCTCAATACATCGCTCACAAGCTCTGTTGGACGTTTCAAAGGTGGTTTATATTCACCCTTAGCATCGTCTTTTTTCTTGCTGCTGTCAACCAACACACCTGCTCTAGAGCCGTCACGATATACCGTAACACCTTTACAGCCATGCTCCCACGCTGTTTTATAAACATCAGCCACAAGTGATTCGGTAACATCATTTGGAAGATTCACAGTAACCGAGATAGAGTGGTCAACCCATTTTTGGATAGCACCCTGCATCTTAACTTTTGCAACCCAGTTAACATCGTTTGCCGTAGCTTTAAAGTAAGGAGACTCAGCGACTAATTTCTCTAGTTCCTCCTCGCTCATTTGCTCAATTTTTGTTTTATCATAGCCCTTAACATCCAACCAAGTTAGGAAGTTGTGGTGATAAACATTGTATTCTTCCCAGCTATCGCCAACCTCATCCACAAAAGTGATATTCACATCCTTATCATTAGGATTAACCTTACGACGACGTTTGTACACAGGACGGAACACAGGCTCTATACCCGAGGTAGTTTGCGACATAAGGCTAGTTGTACCCGTAGGCGCAATAGTTAGAATCGCGATATTACGACGACCGTATTTAACCATATCATCATAAAGCGCTGCATCAGCCTCCCTCAAACGGTTAATCATAGGATTATTTATCTCTTTTTCTGTATCGTAGACCTCGAAAGCACCACGCTCCTTAGCCATAACAACAGATGCACGATAAGCCTCAACAGCCAAAGTTTTTTGAATCTTAACAGCAAATTCCGTAGCCTCGTCTGTGCCATAAGTTAGATTAAGTGCTGCCAACATATCGCCCTCAGCAGTAATACCTAGGCCTGTACGACGACCCATAAGAGCCTTAGACTTAATGTTTTCCCATAATTGAAGTTCCACACGTCTGATATCATCATCCTCAGGGTCACCTTGGATTTTAGCTATAATAGCCTCAATTTTCTCGATTTCAAGGTCTATGATATCGTCCATCATGCGCATAGCTTTGTGCACATGAGACTTAAATTTATCAAAATTAAAGCTAGCCTTGTCAGTGAAAGGCGCGTCTATATAGCCATAAAGATTAATAGCTAGCAAACGGCAACTATCATAAGGACAAAGTGGAATCTCGCCACAAGGGTTAGTCGACACAGTAGTAAAACCTAGGTCGGCATAACAATCAGGCACTGATTCTTTGATTATAGTGTCCCAAAACAATACCCCTGGTTCGGCTGATTTCCATGCGTTATGTATAATCTTGTCCCATAGAGCTTTAGCATCTATATTTTTCTCATACAAAGGTTCATTAGACTCTATAGGAAACTGTTGGTGATAAGTTTTATTTTCGATTACCGAACGCATAAACTCATCGTCTAGTTTGATAGACACGTTAGCGCCTGTAACCTTACCCATTTCCACTTTAGCATCTATAAAATGCTCAGCATCAGGGTGTTTAACCGACAGAGAAAGCATAAGCGCACCACGACGGCCGTCTTGCGCAACCTCGCGAGTTGAGTTAGAATAACGCTCCATAAAAGGCACGATACCCGTAGAAGTAAGCGCGCTATTAAGTACTGGGCTACCCGAAGGACGTATGTGAGAAAGGTCGTGACCTACGCCACCACGTCTTTTCATAAGCTGCACTTGCTCTTCGTCTATTCTGATGATACCACCATAAGAGTCAGCAGCATTTTTATGTCCAATTACAAAGCAGTTTGAAAGCGAGGCTATCTGGATGTGGTTACCTATACCTGTCATCGGCCCTCCTTGAGGAATAATATATTTAAACTTATCAAGAAGTTCAAATACTTCATCGCTCGAGAGTGGGTTAGGGTATTTTTTTTCTATCCTTTCTATCTCCGATGAAATTCTTTGGTGCATATCGCTTGGAGATTTTTCAAACAATCTACCAAAAGAATCTTTAAGAGCATATTTACTAATCCACACGTTGGCTGCTAGCTCATCACCCTCAAAATATGCCTTAGAAGCCTCTGTGGCCTCGGCATAAGTGTACTCTGTAAGTTTTTTAGACATAATATTGTGTTTTTTTGATTTTTTCTGACTACAATATTACACTTTGTTTTGATAAAAAACTTACTTTTTTGCAATAAGTTATTAATAAGTTATTAACAACTTTAGCTAAAGTGCTTAGCGCGTGAGTGTAACCGATACTTTCTCAACTTTGCCTCCAAGAGGTGGTGCAAGTTTTGAAACTTTGATAGTAACTTTTTTAATTTGGGGGAACTTCTCATACAGAGCATCAACAATTCTTAACGCTACATTTTCTACAATATTTGAAGTTATCTTCATCTGAGCACATACCAAATCATAAACCTCAAGATAATTTAGTGTTTGCGCTACCTCGTCTCTTTGAGCTGCCTCGCCTATTTCAGCATCAATTTTAAGGTCTACTTGAAAATTGTTACCCACCTGTTTTTCAAGGTCATAGCATCCGTGATAGGCACGAAATTGCATATTTTCTAACTCTATTGTAGTTATCATTTTTTCTTAGTTTTTTTTAGAATAAAAGTTCGCCTTTTTTTACTTTTTCTACTAGTTGAAGAATCTTAGCCCAAGCAGCATCAGATAGGGTTGTGCCCACTATTTCTATCACTGCACCAGCCGTGATTGCACCCACCGAGGCACACTGAGCTACGCTTAAATTTTGGGTCAAACCCCACAAAAATCCAGCTGCAAAATAGTCACCTGCTCCCGTAGTATCTACCCTTACAGCACTAGATAAAACACCTACAAAACTCACCACGCCGTCCTTTTTAATGTATGCCCCCTTAGGACCAACTTTCACCACAGCTATACTGCAATTTTCGGCTATAATTTCAAGCGCTTTCTCGGGGTCTTTTTCGCCCGTGAAAACCTCAGCTTCGGTCTCATTTGCAAAGATAATATCTATGTGATTTTTGACTAAATCTTTCAAAAAATCAAGGTTATCCTCCACCACATTAAAGCTAGCCATATCAAGTGCCACCATAAGCCCAAGGCTCTTAGCCCTACTAACAGCATAGCCAATCAAATCGTGATTTTGCACCAAATACCCTTCGACATAAAGGCAGTCATAACCCTCTAACATATCATCCAAAATCTCAGGAGAGGTCATTTCCAAGGCAGCTCCCAAGTAAGTAGCCATAGTACGCTCACCATCGCCCGAGATAAGCGAGAGGCAACGACCCGACTTAGTCTCAGAGCGCAAAAGAAAAGGTTTAACCCCCAACTCACACAAGGCCTCAGAATAAAAATCGCCCGTAGCATCATCTCCTACCTTGCCAATAAAACCAAGCTCAGCGCCTAGGTGAGCCAAAGCGCGCACAGTGTTGGCTGCCGAACCCCCAAGCGAAAGCGAGTGAGTTAGTTCATTTGTTTTTTCTGATATTCTCTCCTGCAAATTCTCATCCATTAAGGACATACTGCCTTTGGATAAAGCAAATTCAGCTAATATATTGTCATCATTAAGGTTTACAAGCACGTCTGTAAGCGCATTGCCTATTCCTACTATTTTTTTCATCTTCGTTAAATTTTATATGGCAAAAGTACAACTTTTTTTATTAGTCTTAAAAATAAATTCATACATTTGTAACTACACCTATTATATATCATGAAAAACGCGCGACTATTTTTACTACCCCTATGCCTAACAGCTAGCCTGCAAGTCACTGCCAAGGCCAAACAGCCCAACGTAATTTTCATCCTTGCCGACGATTTGGCTTGGAGCGATGTGGGTTACAATTCAGGGGAGGATAGCTTTTATCAAACTCCAAAAATAGATTCCCTAGCCAAAAGTGGAATAATACTAAATAATTTCTACCCAGGTGGTGCAAACAGTGCCCCCTCGCGCGCTAACCTAGTTACAGGCATGAGCAACGTGAGAACTAAATTCTACACCCCCAATGCCTTAGCCAAGGGCGAGGTAAAATATATGCGTTATAGCGTGCCAAACAACACTTTCCCAAAGGAAAGACCTTTTGAAAGTCACACAGAGCTAAGCCCCGAGATTTATTCCATAGCCGAAATGTTAAACAGCGTAGGTTACAACACAGCGCGCATAGGCAAATGGCACTTAGGTGCAGATAATCAAGGGTTTAAACACTCCTCAAGCGACGGAGAAAAAGAGCGTTTAATGTATAATGTAGCTCAAGGCACAGAGCTAATTAGCGCAGCATCACTGAAATTTATAGAGCAAAACAAGGATAATCCCTTCTTTTTATACGTGGCTTATTTTGATGTTCACACGCCCCTTGTGGCCGACCAAAAATTAATAGACAAGCACAAACAGCGCTGGGCTTCGTGGCCAGATAAGAGCACAAAACTCTCGCCCATCTACGCTGCTATGATAGAGCAAGTAGACAACTCAGTAGGCGATATTTTCGACAAAATCCACGAGCTAAACCTCAGCGAAAACACGCTAATTATCTTCGCATCAGACAACGGAGGAGTGAGTTACATAACCAACAACGCCCCCTTAAAAGGAGGAAAAGGTAATTTATACGAGGGAGGTATCAGAACTCCTGCCTTTGCTTGTTGGCCCGGGGTGATTAAACCTAACTCTGAGAGCTCAACGCCTGTTCACTCACTAGATATTATGCCTACACTTGCCGAAATATCAGGAGCAAAACTTCCTGATAATCAGCCCGTTGACGGCGTGTCTATAATGAACGTATTAAAAGGCAAAAAACTAAAAGAGCGCACGCTTTACTGGCACTACCCCCTATATTTAATGGGCAGCACTAAAAAAGGTGCTCTCAATGACAAGGTCTTCCCCATATACGGCACTAACAAGATGTATTGGCGCGCTGTGCCTAGTTCAGCGATTTTAAAGCAGGGCTGGAAACTAATTTATTTTTACGAATACGACAAGTGCGAACTATATAATATAGAGCAAGATTTGAGCGAAAAGCACGAGCTCTCAGAGAAAAATCCAAAGAAAGTAGAAGAGTTAAAACAAGACTTATTTGAGTGGTTAAAACTCACCTCAGCCGACATACCACAGAAAGAAAATCCCAGGTTTGATGCCAATTTTGTGAGCAAAAAGAAGAAATAGAGACCCCTAAGAGGTATTTTTTTGCATAATTTTACTACCTTTGAACTCGTTATATCTTAAAATTTTACATGGAGACAATACTCGCTTTAGACCAACAACTGCTTTTAGCACTTAATTTTCCAGGGGGAAACTTTCTGGACAGCTTCTTTTTTATGGTCTCGGGCAAGCTTATTTGGCTTCCCTTATATCTGTTTATCGCCTGCCTTTTGGTTATACATCTCGGGTGGCGCAAGGCACTTATCGCCTTGGTTTGCATGGGGTTAATGGTTGTGGCCGTAGACCATGTAGCTAATTTCTTTAAAAGTTACACACCCAAATTTAGACCCTCGCGCAACCCAGCTCTTGCGCCCTTTGTTCACACCGTAAACGGCTACAAAGGAGGACTCTATGGCACAGTATCAGCTCACGCAGCTATATCTTTCACCATAGCGTTTACATCACTGTCTCTTATTCGCAACAAAATTTACACTATATTAATATTGGTATGGGCCTTGCTTGTTAGTTACAGCAGAATATATCTGGGGGTGCATTTCCCATTAGATATATTTTTCGGGATTTCATCTGGATGCTTATTCTCGTTTTTGGCCCTTAAACTTTACTATTTAACAACTAAACGCTTAAAGTTATGATGCTCTCGGAAAGCATGCTGCGCACGGGTCGTTATTTGCGCACACACAAAGATATTTTTCCTTATTTATTTATACTTTCGCTTTCGGTTGCTATACTTTTAACGCGCGAAGTGAATGTAAGGCCTTCGAGCTTTATCTCAACTGTTATTTCTGTTTCAATAGCTCTGCTATCTATCATAATCAGGTGGCTCTCTATGCGCACAGATGCTGAACGTATGCCCGAACTTATCAAGGCTAAGGGAATATACTCTGTGGTTCGTCACCCCATGTATATATCAAATTTTTTGATGGTTTTTGCACTAAGCCTTTACCTTGGCATACTCTGGTACTTGGTTTTTGTCACTTTCTTTAGTGTGCTTATCACCGAGCGCATAGTTTTTCAAAAAGAAAACTGTCAACACAACAAATATGGTGAAGACTTCAAAACATGGTGCAAAACCACAGGCGCTCTCTTCCCCAGAATGCTAAACTGGCAAAGTGCCGAGAACAGCAGAACATGGCTTTACACGGCAAAAAACATTGCATCCTTTGTGTTAGCTTCGGCTACTATATTTTTTGTGATTAGCTTTATCAAGCACAGAATAATTGAGTTAACCTTTGGCGTTGCCATAGGCTGGATAGTAGCTCTAGTTATAGTGCTGATTGCTTATGTTTTTATAAAAAGCAAGAAGATTAATTAATTCAAATGACTCTTTTTGCGAAAGGAGTAAGCCACAAAATACATCGCACACAACAAGAAAGTATAAACACAAACGCGAGCTATCACATCGCCGTAAAGTGTGTAAAAGCTTAGTTTAGACGAGCGAACAAGCTCACCATTTAGACTTACTTTCTCATCCCACTTGCTTTGCTCTAACACCTCGCCACGCTGATTAATAAATCCTGAAATTCCTGTATTTGCACTTCGAGCTATGGCTCTACGTGTTTCTATGGCTCTTATGCGAGCGAACGAGAAATGCTGACGATAACCAGGTGTGTCATGCCACCACCCATCGTTAGTGATAATAAACACCAGCTCAGCTCCTCGTTTTACAAACTCCGAGAAATAAGCCCCATAAACTGACTCATAACATATCGCAGTAGAAAATTTCACGCCTTTATTAGAGCTAAAAACCTTAGGCTCTGAGTCCACGCCCATTTGGCCTGTTGTTCCTCCAAGGTCAACTATTAAGAATTTAAGGTGTTTGGTTAAGTTGTAATAAGGCATTTTCTCAACTCCCACAACTAGTTTTGATTTGTGGTGCACGTCCTCTACACCCGTGCTATCCATAACTATGGCTGAGTTATAAACATCATAATAATCACCCTCGGAGATAACGCGCGCCGTAGCAGAAGGCTCAACACCATCACGATATCTACGGTAGGTAGTAGCCCCAAGAACTAACTGCGTAGAAGGATATTTTTCAAAGATTTTAGCGTCCATAAATTTAATCATAGGGTTGTTGGGCAAATAATTTTCCCACACTCTATCGCTAATTGAGGTCTCAGGCGTGATGATAAAGTCTACGCTATCAGGCGCCTCATAAGCCAAAGCCACCAGATTTTCGGCCTGCTCGTTAACCGAGGTTGTGAATTTAGCATTATAAGGGTCGACATTAGGCTGCACAACCTGGATATTAACACTCTCGCCCTCTATATCGTGAGTAAAAAATAAAATTTCTGACAAAAAAATAGGCACAAAAATCCATGCAAAAGTAATAACTGCCTTAGATTTTTTAGCACACTTAAAGAGCTCCCAAAACAAAATATTAGCCACTAAAACCCAAAGACTACCCCCAAAAACACCAGTAAATTCATACCACTGAATAAAATAGATATCATTAGCGAGTCCGTTACCAAGCATAATCCATGGGAAAGAAATCTCTCCAACAGTGTAAAGATACTCTAAACTTATCCACAAACTAACAAAAATAGTATAAGATAAAGAAAGTGGCGCACGTTTTGAGACATAGTGAAATACCATAAACGCCGAGCCCATCATACACACAGTAATAATCACCGACAATATAGCTCCAATAGGCGCAGCATACCATATCCACCAAGTAGTTAGCCCACTCCAAAGCCCCAGAGCCACAGCAACATAGAAGAAAAATCGCCAAAAACCTCGCCTACCCTTATCAATAGAATGGCTTATGTAAAACAAAGGCACAAAGCCAAGCATCATAGCAAGGCCACTCATTTGCAGAAATCCTATACTCAAAGCTAGAGCACTAAGAATGCTTAGCAGAAAAAATCTTGTTTTATAAATAAAATCTAACATGAACTTAAATGAACTTAAAATTTTTAACTTAAAAACTTTTGCTAAGATAAGAAAAACAATTTAAATTATTACATTTGTAACCTCAATAGCATAGAAATTTATTAACAATGGATACAAACCTTATAATCACGGGCATAATCATAGGCTTTCTGGCATCTCTCCCTATAGGTCCAGTGGCTGTTGTGACCATACAACACACCCTAACAAAAAACCATAAATCAGGTTTAATATCAGGTCTTGGGGGTGCTAGTATAGACATAATTTATGCTGCACTGGGTTTTCTATCTTATTCTTACATCATAGGTTTTGTGGATAGTTATATGTTTTACATCAAGATTATAGGTGGTATATGTATAGCTCTTGTGGGTTTAAATATTTTCCTCACTAACCCCATACACCAAATCAGGCTTAATCGCAATGGCGCACCTATAAACTACAAACAAGATTTTATTAAACTTTTCTTTATTTCACTGGCAAACCCTGCCTTTATGTTTGTTTTTATAGCCTACTACGCTACCACAGGCATAAATAGCGAAGATTTAAGCATTGCAGAATGCATGACCTTCCTTGCGAGTATATTTGTAGGATGTATGGCTTGGTGGGTAGTTTTAACAACCGTTCTAAGCTTTTTTCGCTCAAAAATCAGGCCTAGGCATCTTCTTTGGATAAACAGAATATCGGGGGCGATAGTTATACTTTTGGGCCTTAGTTCGTTTTTATTAATATTTGTTGACACAAAAGTAAATGGATTACTTTAAGAGAGAAAAAAAAATCATCATAGCCCTTGACGGCTACTCATCATGTGGCAAAAGCTCTTTTGCTAAAAAAATCGCAGCCCTACTTGGCTATGTTTTCATAGACACAGGCGCAATGTACAGAGCCGTAACGTGGTATTTACTCGAAAACAGAAAAGAAATAACTCCTCAAAGTGTAGAAACAGAGCTTGCTAAAATCAACATTAGCTTTAAATTTAACCCTCAAAGACAAGCCAGCGACATTTATGTAAACAATGAGTGCGTAGAGAGTGAAATCCGTGGCATAAAAGTCAGCGAAAGCGTGAGTCAAGTGAGCCAACTTAGAAGCGTAAGAGAAAAACTCGTAAGCCTTCAACAAAAAATGGGGCAAGACAAGGGCATAGTTATGGACGGCAGAGACATAGGCACAGTGGTTTTCCCTGAGGCCGAGCTTAAAATCTTTATGACAGCCGACCCTAAAGTTAGAGCAGAGCGTCGCTACAAAGAACTCCTTGAGAAAGGCGACAAGATAACTCTAGAGCAAATCATAGACAATATCAACGCGCGCGACAAAGACGACAGAGAAAGAGAAATCTCTCCTCTGCGCAAGGCAAATGATGCCATAGTCTTAGACAACAGCAACATGAGCCAAGACGAGCAAATGGTATGGTTTAAGGGTGTATTAACGTCTATTTTGGATAAGAAATTCTTATCCAAAAACCTCTAAAAGTAAGTCTCCCCAAACGGTTTGGGGAGATTTAGAGGGGTTTATCGAATATTTAGATAGCCTTAAAAGTCTCAATTAATCTTTCGGCCAGCAATTCAGTTTCCTCTATAAGGCTCATGTGGCCTGAATTTTCCATCCATATCACCTTAGCTTTAGAGTGGCGCTCAATTACAGCCTCTGCAACCGAAACAGGTATATACTCATCGTCCTTACCATAGACAAAAACATAAGGAACTGTGCTTTCTTTGAGCATTTCATTCATATCCTCCCTAGCTGCCATACCTCTAAGAAGAGCCAACACACCGTCCTCGTCCGTTAAATAGATTTGGTCTTCAAGCTCCTCGATAGCATCCATGCAGCGCTTACGGTTAGCCATAGCAAAACCTTTGAAAGGCGTGGTTTTAGCCAACATATCTTTTTTGCCAGATTGCACTATTTCGATTTCGCGCTCTCTGAAGATTTTTTTCTCGTCCGAATCAGGATTAGGTGTTGAGTGAAGCATCACAGCTGCGCTAAGCATTTGAGGATATTTTTTCACAAAAGCAAGCGTTACGTAACCACCCATAGAGTGGCCTATAATTGTACACTTAGAAATTTCAAGAGTATCAAGCACTGCTTTGGCAGTGTCGGCAACGAATTCCATAGTGTGAACTTCGCCCATAACCTGAGTTACGCCATGACCGGGAATATCCATAGCAATCACACGGTAATGGGGTGTAAGATAAGGAGTTAACCTCTCCCAAACCTCTATAGATTCAAAGTATCCGTGCAAAAGTAAAATAACTGGAGCACCCTCGCCACAGCCTTTAGTTCCACTGTCAGCAATGCGCACAGCACAACCATCAGCCATTAAGAATCTCTCCATATTTATTTTTTATAATTAAAATTATTCATCATCCTCGTCATCGTAGTAGTCTAAGATGGATTCGCGTTTTGTGTAAAGCTCCAAATCATCGTCATCATCATCGTCCATATTATTTAAACCACGATACAAGGTGTGTTTTTCCTTGCCACTTTTTTTGTTAGGCGCTAGTTTTACTGCCTTTTTCATCAAATCGCCCGATTCTACCTCTGAAAAGTTACCTCGGGTCATCTTGTTAGATTTCATGTTAAAATTAAATACTAGTTTAGTCAAAGTCTATCATTTTGCAATTTTAAACATTTTTTTCTAAATGAGCAATACCAAAAAAATAAGTTATTATTATTTTTTTGATTAAAGTTAAAAAAACGCCTTTTAAGCACTAAATTTGATAATGATTTGAGAAAAAATGATTACTTTTGGCGTTAAGTAATTCCAAGAAAAGATGATTAAAGAGATTAAAGAACACAAATCGGTTAGAAATTTTTCTACAAAACAAGTAGAAAAACAAAAATTAGAAGAAATATTAAGCGCAGCAACCCGTGCCTCGACAGTGGGTAACATGCAATTATACAGCATAATAGTAAGTCAAGACAAAGAAATTTTAGAGAGCTTAGCGCCCTGCCATTTCTCGCAACCCATGCTCAAAGACGCGCCCGTTATTATGACTTTTTGTGCCGACGTTTCTCGCTTTTCGCTATGGTGTAAGATGCGCGATGCTGAGCCTGGTTACGACAATTTCTTATGGTTTGTAAACAGTGTTATAGACACCACCCTAGCATCTGAAAATGCAGCCCTAGAGGCTCAGGCCCAAGGACTAGGAATATGTTATTTGGGTACAACTCTGTACACAGCCGAAAAGATTTCAGAAATACTTAATCTCCCCCAAGGAGTTATACCAGTAACGACCCTAGCTATGGGCTATCCTAAAGAGGATATAGAGCACCCAATGACTGATCGTCTACCACTTAAAGGCGTTGTTCACTACGAAAAATACTCGGCCTACACTAACGAGGGTTTAGAAGAGATTTGGAGGGATAGAGAAACATCTGAGCAAACAAAACAACTACTAGAGGAGAATAAATTAGATAACCTAGCTAAGATTTTCACCGATAGGCGTTATACAAAAAAAGATAGTCTGCATTTTTCAAAAGTATATTTTGATTTTTTAACTAAACAAGGTTTTTTCAATATTTAATTCACCTATGATGCACCTAAGGGCAATATATAAATACTTCATACTAAGTATATTAACAATGTTGATATGCTCATGTAGTGTTACGCGCCATTTAGGTGAAGGAGAATATTTGCTTACTAGAAACGTCATAAAATCAGACAAACAAACACCCAAAAGAGATAGAATTTCATCGTCAGAACTTGAAAAATATCTGCGCCAAGTTCCCAATAGGCGCATTTTGGGGATGAATATACCTATCTTTATTTATTCGCTCGCCGACCCTAAAAAAGACAATGGATTTAACAATTTTCTGCGTCGTATAGGCGAAGATCCAGTGATTTTTGATTCACTGAGTGTTGAGCGTTCGGCTAGCAATCTTAAAACCTACATGAATGCCAGTGGTTACCTATCCTCAGAGGTTGATTACACAATAAGCAAACGCAAGAAAAAGGCAAAAGTCACTTATTCTACAATTCAAAACAAGCCTTATAGGATAGGCACGATTAACTATGATTATCAGGATAAGCTTGTGCAAAGCATGATAAGTCACGACTCCATTTCTAGCCTACTTCACACGGGCGATGTATTTGACACTAAGGTACTTGACGCTGAACGTCAACGCATAGCTCAACACCTAAAACAAAACGGTTATTATGATTTTTCGGTGAACAATATAAGCTATCTAGCCGACTCGCTAGGGGGTAATAACACCATAAACATCACCCTTATAGTAAAACAACAAATAGTTGGTTACACCGACCAGGGTACGCCAATTTATGAAAACAGCACTATCTCGCGTATTAACAATATTTATTTAACTCCTGATTATAACCCTACGACAATAGTGAGTCAAGATATATCAAATGTAAGGCTAGATACTTTAGCCTACCGTGGCCTTAACATCATCTACAACAAGGATTTAAACGTAAGAAAGAATGTTCTACGAGATTTAGTAACTTTCTATCCCAACTCGATTTACAACAGCGATGCAGTCAATAAAACTTATAATAACATAACGCGCAACAACTATTTTAACAGTGCAAACATACTTTTTAGAAAAGACACCAGTGTAGTAACCTCATCGCTAACCTATATCGGAGCAGGGAGTGAGGGCGCAAATGCAGCCACTAAAGAGAGCTATTTAAACTGCACCATTCTAGCCACACCAGCGCTTAGACAAAACTACAAAATAGAGCTAGAGGCCAGCGTAGCATCTAACTTTTATGCCCTAACAGCTACGGTGGGTTACCAAAATAGAAATATTTTTAAAGGTATGGAAACCTTTGATTTTAGCGTGAGTGGTGGTTACGAATTTATGCGAAGTGAGGATGCAACACCCTCGTTTGAGGTTGGGGGCTCTACCTCTATTTCCTTCCCAAGATTTATTTTCCCTAAGATATATAACGCCGAGAATCTGCTAAATATGTCAACTAAGGTTGAGCTATCTATCAATCAGCAGCAGCGCCCTTACTATCACCGTATGCTCTCAAATGTGGCGTGGGGTTATTCTTGGACCAACAGTCGTTACAGCAGTTACACGGTTCGACCAATAGATGTGAGTTTAATAAAGCTGAGTTATATAGACCAAGATTTTTGGGATGATTTAGAGAATCCTTACCTACAAAATAGTTACACATCTCAACTTGTTGCAGGTATATCAAGTTCTTATGTTTTCAATAACCAGAGCAAAAATATTAATGGTAATTCTATTTTATTGCGTGTGAATCTGGAGACTACGGGTAACTTAATTAGTGGCCTAAGTCATTTATTTTTCAAAAAGGCAGCAGGCGAAGATTACTACAATCTGTTCTCTATACGATTTGCGCAATATGCTAGAGCCGAGGTATCGTTTAGCAATAAAATAGTGCTGGGACAAAAAGTGAATTTAGTGTATAGAACCCTTGCTGGAGCAGGTTTATCTTATGGTAATTCAGAGTCTATACCTTACGATAGGCTGTTTTACTGTGGAGGTAGCAACAGCATGCGTGGTTGGGTTGCTAGAACGCTTGGCCCTGGTAATGAAACAGTTACCGACTCCACTTACCCTAACCAACTGGGTAATATGAAGTTAGAGGCCAATTTAGAACTTAGGTTTCCTGTGTGGGGCATACTTCACGGCGCTCTATTCTTTGATGTTGGAAATATATGGTTCTTAAAAGAGACTGACAGCACGCCCGAGGGAGTGTTTAAGTTTGATAGTTTTTACAAACAGTTAGGTTTCAACACAGGTTTGGGTGCTCGTTTAGACTTTGACTTCTTTATTTTAAGGCTTGACTGGGGTCTGAAGATTCACGATCCTAATCTTAGTTCGGGTTATCGTTGGATAGATCATTTCCATTTCGACAACACAAGTTTCAATTTTGGTGTTGGGTATCCTTTTTAGTTGTTAGGGTTAGGGTCTTGAGGGACAGCAGAGACAGCAGGGTCTATCCCTAATGCCCCTGAATACCCATCAAGACCCTAACCCAAGAACATCATAATAGATTGAACAACAACCTACTTTCCAAAGCGATAAACATCACCCGTATTACTACCTCCTTTTTTGTAACTTCCAGCAGCCCAATATATTGCGTCTTTATAAACTATAGCTGCTGAGCCATGCAGACCCCTAGGCATTTTCTCTAGCTGAGTCCACTCACCAGTGAGAGTATTTAAACATTGAGTCTCATTATAGGCCATGGCAGCACTGCCCTCGCCACCAAAATAAATAATATTTTCACCCAACACAGCCACACCTCCAGCTGCCGTAGCAACAGGTAAATCATTAACCAAAGTCAACCATTTGCGCGTAGCAAAATTGTAAACATCTACCTGGGCGCACACAGCATCAAAGAAAGTTTTTTTGACTCCACCACGATGCACACTGCTATTTCTGCCACCTATACAATACAATTTCCCAGCGTGAACTATGGCCGCAAAATGGTCTCTAACATGAGGTGCTTTTGTAAGAGGGGCCCACTCCCCTGTTTTTGGGTCATAACAGCTGAAAATATTTGTCGTGCCACTCGTGTGCCCTAGCTCTATACCACAGGCTACATAAAATTTATCGTTGTAAACCACTGTGCCTGCCCCACCTCTCTGGTGCTCTTTAGGTATAGCGTGCGATTTAGTCCATTTGTCCTGTTCAGGGTTGTAGGTCCATACATTTTCTATGGGTTTTTCCACCGGATAACGACCATTCATAGCACACACAATGTAGATTTCATCGCCATAAGAGACGGCCTGAAAGTGGTTAAACTCAATAGGGGTTTTGCCCTTAGTACTCCACTCTGAGGTCTCGGGGTCAAACACATTAACCTCCATAATACCACGGCCACCAAGAAGATAAAACTTGCCCTTATGCTCTACAAAAGCATTTTCGTGTCTTACTTGTGGCTCGCCCTGAGCCTTGATTTTTTGCCATGTATAATCCTTAGACTCAATGACTTGTTGCGAGTAAAGCTGAGTTAACATAGTCAAACTCAGCAGTAAAGAAAAAAATATTTTTTTCATATTTTTAAGCTAATAATTCTTTTACTTTCGCAGAAATTGCTCTACCGTCGGCCTTGCCAGCTAGGGCTTTGCTAGCCACACCCATCACCTTACCCATGTGAGAAGGCTCAGTTGCTCCAACTTGCGCTATGATAGCTTTAAGCTCGGCCTCAAGCTCTTGCTCAGATAATTGTTTAGGCATATAAACCTCCATAGCCGACACTTCCTCAAGCTCTTTTTGGGCTAGCTCCTCGCGATTTTGCTCTGAGTAGATAGCAGCACTTTCTTTGCGCTGTTTGATGAGTTTAGTAATTATCTTAATCACCTCATCATCAGATATCTCGCTTATGCCAGAAGTGGCTGTTTTAGCAAGTAAAATCGCTGCTTTAATAGCACGTAAAGACTCTAATCTAATTTTTTCTTTGGCTAACATTGCTGATTTAATGTCAGCATTAATTTGTAATTCTAGGCTCATGATTTTCTTTCTATTTCTTTTAGGTTATCAATTTTTTTCTTTTCCAAAAACTCGTAAACTCCTCCAAGGTGCTCGATGACTTTTCCCTTAGAGAACTCATAAACTTTACTCACCAAACCGTCCAAAAAGTCCCTGTCGTGAGACACTACGATAAGCGTACCGTCAAACTGGGCAAGTGCTTGCTTTAACACATCTTTGGTTTTCAAATCCAGGTGGTTGGTAGGCTCATCCAGGATAAGCAAGTTCACTGGCTCTAACAACAATTTTATCATAGCAAGGCGCGTGCGCTCACCACCCGAAAGCACCTTAACATATTTGTCAATATCGTCTTTCCCAAACATAAATGCACCCAAAATATCACGTATTTTTGTTCTAATATCACCCACTGCAATATCGTCTATGGTCTTGAAAACTGTGGTATCACCGTCCAACATAGAAGCCTGATTTTGAGCAAAATAGCCTATTTTAAGGTTATGTCCAAGCTGCATACTACCCTCAAAGTCTATCTCCTGCATTATGGCCTTAACCATGGTAGATTTACCCTCGCCATTCTTGCCCACAAAAGCGATCTTATCACCTCGTTCGATTATCATATTGGCCTCGCTAAAGACCTTGTGCTCATCATAACTCTTAGCTAAATTCTCAGTCACCACGGGGTAAGCTCCCGAGCGTGGCGCAGGTGGAAATTTAAGATTTAGCGCGCTAGTATCTATTTCATCGACTTCTACAAGCTCCATTTTTTCCAACATCCTAACCCTAGATTGCACCTGGTTAGTCTTAGAATAAGTACCCTTGAATCGCTCTATAAAATCCTTGTTATCTGCTATTATTTTTTGTTGATTTTCGTAAGCTGCTTGCTGTTGCACTCGCCTTTCAGCCCTGAGTTCCAAGTACTTAGAGTAGTTAACTTTATAATCATAAATTCTACCCATAGTGATTTCTATGGTGCGCGTTGTAATATTATCAACAAAGGCCTTATCGTGAGAGATGACCATTACAGAATTTGCACTATTTATAATAAAACTCTCCAACCACTCGATAGATTCAATATCAAGGTGGTTAGTCGGCTCATCAAGCAATAGCAAAGTTGGTTTTTGAAGTAGTATCTTCACAAGTTCTATCCTCATGCGCCACCCACCACTAAACTCCGTGGTCTGACGATGAAAATCCTCTCTTAAAAAACCAAGCCCTAGTAGTGCGCGCTCAACATCTTCCTGGTAATTTGTAAGGTCTATATCATAAAATTTTTCGGACAGAGTCGTGGCCTTTTCAATTATGGCCATATACTCGTCACTTTCATAATCTGTGCGAGTTTCAAGCTGATGATTCAGCTCCTCTATCTCTTTTTCGGCATCGAATAAATGCTTAAATGCCTCGCAAGCCTCCTGGTAAACCGTGCGCCCGTCATCCAACATCAAGTGCTGGGGCAAATAGCCAATTTTACCTGAGTCAGCGACAGATATTTTGCCCTTAGTGGGAGTTTTTTCGCCTGCAATGATTTTGAGCATAGTAGATTTACCTGCTCCGTTTTTGCCCATTAGTGCTATACGATCTTTGTCGTTAATAACAAATGAGATGTCTTTAAATAGGGCCGTGCCCCCAAATTCTACACTTATTCCTTCTACTGATACCATTTAAAAATTTATTATCTTCTTTAATGAGCAAAGATAACAAATAAAATTAAGAATTTTTACAAAGCGAGAAAGTAAATTCTAAGCCGCCCTTAACGCGATTACTCACACTAATTTCGCCACCGTGCAGAACAACAGCGTTTTTAACTATCGAAAGCCCCAGTCCAGTGCCTCCGTCCTTGCGCGAGCGCCCTTTATCAACACGATAAAAACGCTCAAAGAGTTTATCCAAGTGCTCTTCACCTACGCCTATACCATTATCTGCAAAACTCATAACATAATGAGTTTCAGTCTCTTTTATAAGATTTATGAAGATATCTCGACCACCCGAATAGCTAGAAGCATTATAAGCTAAATTCCTAAAAATAGCACTCACCAGTGAGTAATCACCCTGCAAGCTCAGCCCCTCGGGCAACGCACAATTTACTCTCAAACGCTTGTCCTCACCTCTAGACTGCATTTCAGTTTTCACCTCCTCGATGATTTCGTCTATACTCACTTTCTCTTTTTTCACAAGTTCAGTGCTCTCGTCCATACGTGTTATTGTGGACACATCTTGCAACAAATCCTGCAAACGACAAGCCTGCTTATAACAACTCTCTATAAAGCTACGGCGCTTATCTTCAGGTAGTTGAGGAGTATTAACCATGGCCTCCATATAACCTAAAATCGCTGTTACGGGAGTTTTCAGCTCGTGATTAATATTATTAGTCAAGAGTTTTTTTATACGTATCTTTTCCTGCTGTTCGTGCAAAACTGTTTGATGCTCACGGTCTCTGTCGGCAGTAGTTTTTTGCAAAAGGGCGTAAAGTTGTATAATGTTTTGAGATATTTCGCCGAGTTCATCGTGCGAGAAGGTCTCATTTATATCTATTTTTTCGCCACGCTCTGCCTTGCTTGCAAAATCATTTAGACGAGTGATATTCCTACTCAAACGGCGCGTGATAAAATAAGCAACAAGAGTAACTATTCCCGTGATAAATAACATAAACCACAAAAACACCATGTCAGCCGAAAGAATCTCGCGAAGTGACACAGTGTAAGGTAAGGCCGAACGAACTATGAAATTATCACAATAAGTAGCTGAGTAAAAGTAAGTTGTATTTGTGGTAGAAGAAAATCTCTCTGTGCTATGCCCCTTACCATGCCTTAAAGCCTGCTGAATTTCAGGGCGAGTTAAGTGATTGCTAGTTACCGAGTCTACATGAGAGTCAAAGATTACGTTGCCCTCTTTTGAGATAAGAGAAATTCTGATATTTTGTAAATCCTTGCAGATATCCTCTATCCTCTCACCTTTCTCTAACCTATTGACAACCTGATAGTTAGCTCCTTGTAAGTCTTGATCTATGAGTTCAGCTTTGAATGTACGCTCTCTGTTATATTGAAAAACAGTAAAACACGCTACGATTATCCACATAAACACAGCCATCAGCATAAACTGACGGTGGTGATATGAAATTCTAGTTTTTCTAAATAATTTACTCAAATCCATAACCGTAACCTCTGCGCGTAACAATATGATCGCCATAAGGTTTGATTTTCTGACGTAGGCGTGTGATGCAAACATCAATTGAACGGTCTAGGACAACAACTTGGTCGCTCCAAACTCTCTGCAAAATATCCTCACGCGAAAAAATCACGCCTCTGTGTGAAAGCAAAAGAGAAAGAAGTTCAAACTCATTTTTTGTAAGTTCTATTTTTTGCCCCTCTACCTTACAAGTTTTATTTGTTAAATTAATATGTAGCTCCTCAAAATCAAGCACGCTATTTTGCTGAGTTTGTTTAGCACTACGTCTTAACACGCTTTTGACCCTAGCAATAACTTCGCGTGCCGAAAAGGGCTTAGAGATATAGTCATCTGCGCCTAAATTAAGTCCTGCGATAGTGTCGTCCTCTGTGTCTTTTGCTGTGCAAAAAATTATAGGAATATGCGCTGTCTGGGCATTAGCCTTAACTATTTGTGCCATTTTAAAGCCACTCATCTCGCCCATCATAACATCCAGCAAGATAAGAGAATAGCTCTCCAACGGCATTTTAAGTGCTTGCTCGGCGCTATAAGCTACATCAACTTTATAACCCTCAACCTCAAGGTTAAATTGCAAGATTTCGCAAAGTGATTCTTCGTCATCAACAACTAGGATACTATAATTATTCATAAGTATTAAATTAATGATACAAAGGTACTTATTCAAAACTTGCAATCAAACCATAGGCTAATATTTTAACAGAATTGTAATAATTCTATTTCTTAATTCCAAGCGCTTGTTTTATGTATTTTGAAGCTTGCTCACCTTGCTGTTTACAACCCTCAGTTTTAAAGTGAACGTTGTTTGGCGATTGATTTTTAGGATTATTTTTTGTCAATGTGTATTGGTCATCAACGATAATACCTTCAAATTCTTTAACAACCTCAGCTGCCAAATCATTGTAAAGTTTATCATCTCCCATATCACGTCTTGGCTCACATTTATCTGGTATATAAGAAGTTGTAGCCCAAATAATTTTAGCCTGAGGATTAGTGTCTTTTATGTATTGGAAGATTTTTCTTAGGTTATCTTGATACTCTTTAGGCTCCACATCACGTCTTTCTTGGCTTTTGTAATATTTCAAATCGTGAAGTCCGAAGTTAATGTGAACAGCATCCCATTTCACATTACTCAACCATTTTGCCATTTTATTAAGACCAAAACCTGTATCGCTAGAGTTTTCAGGTATGCGATAAACGTTGGCTTTACCCTTCATAATATCTTGCACAAAAGGAGTGTAACCTATTGATATTGAAGTACCTACGATAAGTACATTAGGCAATTTTGGGTTATGAGCATTAAATGCAAAACCACGACGTTTAGTAAACCTGCCTGCTACTTTATTCCATTTTTCTTGGTCAGTGTAATAATCATCGTAAGCACTATTTGCTGCTGTTGCTGTCGCTGCTGGTGTAGCTTTTTTAGCAGGCAGATCTTTAACAACTACTACTGCTACATCGCTCACCGTAGCCGACTGTTTAGCAGTCACTTGCACACGCGAATAGCCTGATTCTGGAAGATCAATAACGTAGTGGCCATTTTGCAAGGCTACCGTACCACCACCTCTTAATACCTTAAATTGCAGAGTAACGTTTTCATCGCCCGTGTGTTTCACTTGAAGTGCCTTGACAAACACATCAGCTTCTAGTTCAACTTCTACAACTTCAAAAGAAGTGATTTTAAACTGTTTCTCTTGAGCCTTTGCAGTGAACATAGCGCCACAAAGAAAAGTTAGTAGGATAAATTTTTTCATTCTTGTTATTTTATTAGTGTAACTACAAATGTAATAAACTTTTTTTAAAAATAAAAAACAAAAGGAGGGAATCTCGCGACTGCCTCCTTGTGCTTGGGGAAAAGACATCCCCAAAACTACTAACCCAAACTTAAATAAATGAAGAAACCTTGTTATTATATCATATCTCAATTATCGTGCCGAATTTAACATGAAAGAGAAAATAACCCCAATGTTAAATCTCTTAAAATTCTTAAATAATATTGTGGGGTTATTCTCTTTTTTATATCAAGTGGTGTTTTTTAACACCACTAACGTATTTAAAATCTCCCCCCCCCAAACCCCCCTCTTTGTTAAGAGGGGGA
>JAWXTK010000012.1:0-61938 GCA_044433645.1 Rikenellaceae bacterium
CGTAGTTTGTCCAGTAATAGTAAAGCTCTCTGAAAGCGCTATTGTAACATCACCACCTAGACCTGAGATTTCACCCCCACTAGGAGTTATCTCATCATAAGTTTTATTGAAGGTGAAATTCACAGACACGTAACCATCAGCATCAGCCTCAAGGTTAGTTTCTCTCAGCACGTTAGAATCACCTCCATTAACTTTATAACCCCCAGGGAAAGTAATTGTTAGCGAAGGAATAGTTAAGGAAAAGGTGCTAGCATTATCCAAAGCAGACTTAAATTCTCTAACATCTATCTTTAAAACAGCATCAGTAGAGGCAAGCGAAAAATCAGTGATTTTAGTAACCTGTGTAGGGCAAGTCACATCATCTATTGCAATATTAGCCGTTTGCGATCCAACCCCGTGAGTTAATGAGGTTGCTGGCACAATGACGCCTGAAGTACCAAAACTAATATCTGCACCCATATCAAGGCTAACCTCCTTCTTATATTCAATTTTTTGATCATCAACACTAATACCACTCATGCCTGGATCAACGTCTATCGTAGAAGGGTCAACATCCAAAGAGATAGGATCAAGTGTTGGTTTCGAAAAATCAGTGATAATAGAAGTTTTATAATTTATCTCATCAATAGAAATATCTTGATCGCCCAAAATCTCAGATATAGACACTTCGGTAGAATCGCTAAGGGTTAAATTATAATTGCGATCTACAAGCGCAAGCAAATCAACATCAGCCGTGTCGATTAAATCGCCCAAATAAATTTCGTTGGTGTAACCTATGGGCAGGGCAAAATATTCGCCAACAACAATATTATCTGTATTGATTTTTTCAAGGTCATAATCTGCATTAACACAAGAATTAAGCATAAGCGCTGCCCCTGCAAGCGTAGCCACAGATAAGATTGAACGAGTTAAAAAAGAGTAAACTTTTTTCATATATTTAACATTTTATATTTAACTTTAAGAATCGGGGTTGGCATAAATACACAATACCACCCTGCAAAGATACAAGTTTTGCATGGTAAAAAAAACAAAAAAGCCAAAAAAATTAGCTTTTATAATAAATAAGGTATTATTTGCTAAGTGTAAGCGAGTAAAGTTGCTCTAATTTATCGGCCATAGCCTCCCAACTAAAGCGCAATTTCTCGGTGTTCATATTCTCTCTAAACCTCACGCCGTCGCTATTATCATAAAAACGTTTAAATGCCTGCATTATGCTCTCGGGGGTGGTGTCAGTAAGGTAACCCACCACATTATCGGGCACAATTTCGGCCAAACCACCTACCCTAGTGACTATCATAGGCAGGTTAAAATGATAGGCAATTTGCGTAACGCCACTTTGCGTTGCTGAGCGATAAGGCTGAATTAAAACATCGCTCGCACAGAAAAAGTAACGCACCATATCGTCGGCTATAAAATAATCATGTAAAACTATATCATCAGCTAAGTTAGCATGTTTTATCTGCTCTAAATATTTGTCTTTATTATAGTAAAATTCGCCTGCGACAATAAGTTTTTTATTCACTGTCTCGCCTGCTTCTTTTAATTTTTCCCATGCCTCAACAAGCAAATCCAGTCCCTTGTAATCTCTAATTATACCAAAAAAAAGTGAGTAATCTATCTCTTCGTCAAGTCCTAACTTAGCGCAGGCCTCAGCCTTAGTAACACTCTTACCAAAATTCTCAAAAAGTGGGTGAGGCGAAAACAATGCAGGGCGTTTTTTATTAAATAACGACAAATCTTGCTTCACCTGATCTGACATATAAATAAACCCGTCGCAGCTAGGTATAAAGTAGCGATTAAACAAGCTGTCTGTAAAGCTATGCTCGTGAGGAATCACATTGTCAAGTTGCACCAAAACCTTGGTGTGGCCGTTTCTGCGCGCTAATCTAGCCACAGTACCAAAGGCCGGAGCCATAAAAGGAGTCCAATATTTAAGTAGTACAACATCAGGCTTTTCGCGCTTTAATCTAAGGCCTACCCTCAGCCACGAGAAAGGGTTTACGGTGCTTAATTCGCGCTTAATTTTCAAATCCTTGGGTGCAGGGGTATCCAAAAGCTGACTCTTGCCCGGAAACAAAAATTTAGGGTACTGCGTGGTGAAAGTTTTGATATCAACCTCAGCTCCTCGTTTAATAAACGTGCGCGAGAGTATTTCCATTATAGATGCCAAACCCCCACGGAAAGGGTGAGCTGGCCCAACAACACTTAGCTTACTGATTTTCATTGTGATAAGCTTTAATTCCACGATTCAAAAAGTCGATATATTCCTTAATATTAAGGTTATAACCACGAGGCTCGATGAGTGGCTTGCCCGAACAATCTGCCACGATATAAGTTGGTTGCGAGCTAACTTTGTAAACTTTGCTAGCTGTGTAAGAATTTATGCGCCCAAGCGTTTTTAGCACTTTACCGTTATCTGTGGTTATCCACTCACTTTGATCCACCTCTTTTTTGTTATCCAAATAAAGAGCTACGACAACATATTCTTGACTTAAAATCTTGTGCACAGCATCGTCAGACCACACTTTAGCACTCATAACCCTGCAATTTACACAAGCATGGCCTGTGAAATATATCAACATAGGTTTGCCGTGTTCCTTGGCATAGGCCTCGCCCTGTTCAAGGGTGAAAAAGCCTGTCAAACCGTCTTTTAAGTGAAATAAATCTTCGTATTTACGTCCCGTAATCTGCTGTGAGGTCTCAACCGAAGATTGCTTAGTATTAGTCAAAACAAAATCCTGAGTATGCATGCCAGGCAAATAACCCGACAAAGCTTTGAGTGGCGCGCCAAACATTCCTGGTATCATATATACCACAAAAGTAAAGGTAGCGATGCTCAAAAATAAACGCACAATATTTAGTTCCTTAAACTCAGTGTGGTGTTTAAACCTAAGCTTACCAAGCAAGAAAAGCCCGAGCAGAGAGAAGATAACTATCCATAGCGCCAAGTAAATTTCTCTATCCAGTATCCCCCAGTCGTAAGTTTGGTCGGCCACGCTCAAAAACTTCAAGCCAAGAGCCAATTCTACAAAACCCAAACAAATTTTAACCGAACTAAGCCACCCCCCACTCTTAGGCAAACCACTAAGCAAAGAAGGAAATAGAGCAAATAAAATAAAAGGCAAGGCAAAGGCCATAGAGAAGGCAAACATAGTTATAATAGGCTCCCAAAACTCGCCCGAGGTAGACTTAATCAACACCGAGCCCACGATAGGCCCTGTGCAAGAAAAAGACACAATCACAAGAGTTATAGCCATAAAAAATACTCCTGAAAGTCCTTTTTTAGATGATTTTTCGTCGCTACTATTCACTAATTTAGACGGCAACGTAATCTCAAATGCCCCGAAGAACGAAGCTGCAAAAACCATAAAAATAAGGAAAAATATAATATTTGGCACCCAGTGAGTCGCCAGCCAATTAAATATATCAGCCGTCACAGCATCACCCCCTAACACTCTAGTTAACAAGATAATAACAGCAATAGGCAAGGTATACAGCGCCACAATAAAGATACCATACATCATGGCCAAGAACCTGCCCTTAGACACAGAAGAATGACTCTTCAAAAAGTAAGACATGGTCATAGGTATCATAGGGAAAACGCAGGGTGTGAGAAGCGCAGCAAAACCCCACAACACGGCCTCTAGGATCAACACCCAGAAGTTTGTAGAACCTGTAAGCGTGCCTTTTTGCTTGAAACTTTGAGGCACATCACTCATATCTATCTCAAAATCATATTCAGCTGGAGGCACACAACTAACATCATTGCAAAGCATCCAACTGATTTTACCACTAATAGTTGCATCCTCGCTTAAAAGTTTAATGCGCTGAGAAATCACCACAGAATCTTTATAATAACCAACCTCGCGCGAGATGCTCTCATCTAACTTCATTTTAACGGGGGTAACTTCCTGCACCTCGCCCACTAAAGCATAACTATCATTAACATCAAATTCTAGCGCAGTGGAGATTACATACTCGCCATAATCGCCCATACCATACATCTGCCAACCCTCAGAGAGCATGGTTTTAAAGACTACATCATACTCATTATCTGCTACATTATCAACACTATAACTCCACGAAGCAGGATTTTCGCCAAACATCTGAGCACTTGCAGTCCAAGAGCTTAGCACAGCAAAACACAATATGATTAAGTACTTAAAATAATTTTTCATTCTATATTTTTTAGAAGTCCCCTTTACATAATTACCTTAGCACGCACTATGCACGCTAGGTCTTGATTTTTAATTTCAAAGCTCGAGGACTTACCCTCACCCTTTAATGAATGCACTCTCAAAGTGTCACCATAGACAGCCTCACGCACAAAATGTATCTCAAAGCGTTTAATAAAACTATCCTCCATCCACTCTAAGGGCAGCAAATCGCACATCCACTCTATATAGCGCTTGGTGTTAGTGTGTCGATTAAAGTCCATATCGCTGTAAGCAACCTTGTGCTCCAGAGTATCTCCACCCTCCACAGCCTGCAATCTACCCACGGGGGCAATAAGTGAAGGCTCAGGGATGACAAAGTCCTCATAATTAATTACCTCGCGCAAAGGCAGCGCAACACGCAGCTTCATATCTATAACCACCCACGAGGTTGTGGCAGCACCTATAATCTCACCCTTAGCGTCAAAAACAACAAAATTCCTAATTGACATTAACTTACCCACATCCGAAATCCAAGTTTGGATAGATATTTGCTCAAAACACTCAGGTATACGATACCACTCAGTGGCCATACGCGAGAGCACCCAAGTGTGACTATCTTTATTAATACTCGTTACCCCAAAGCCATTTTTATTGGCATCATAGCCTGCAACAGTTAACACATAGTCACACAAATTAACAAAGGCTGGGCGTGAAGTAAAATCCAACTCCTTTTCTAAAACCGAAATTTGATAGGTATTTTTCTCCATTATTTTGTTTTTATACAAATGTAATACCTTATATTTTAAAATACAATATTAATTATTATCTTTCGCCTTATAAAAAACAAATTACTATGAGAAATATATTTTATCTGCTTCTAGCTCTTAATTTCATGCTCGCAAGTTGCGCTACTAAAACCGAAAAACCAAGCACACAAACACATACAAAACAAGAATTTACTCTTGTTCAAGTACCCGTGAGCATAAACGACAATAACGCTAAGTTAGATTATCTAGCCAAACATTTTTGGGATAATTTCAACTTCTCGGACAGCCTTTCGCTCAAAACCAATCGCTTAGACCAATTCTTTGGCGAGTGGATCAATATACTCAACAACATCCCACTCAATAAATCTAGACTCTACATTAGCGAGACCATAAAAAAAGCCGAGAGCAATGATAAAGTTTTTGAACACTTTACTCTCTTGAGCGAAACTTTGCTCTACGAACCTCAGTCAATAATGCGCAATGAGGAGTTATATATGCCTGTGCTAGAGACTATTATAGCATCTAGCAGAGTGGACTCGCTTGAAAAACTGCGACCAAAATGGCAACTAAAACAAGCTCAAAAAAACAGAATTAATACCCCTGCCACAGACTTTAGCTACATAACAATAGGTGGCAAACAAAGCACTCTAAATAAAACCACGGCCCCTAATACCTTATTAATGTTTAACAACCCTGGCTGTGAGGCCTGTGGCGCGATTATAGGCTATATAAACCAAAGCGCAGAACTGCAAAAAAGAATCGCAAACGGCACGCTAAAAGTCTTAGCTATTTTTGCTGATGCAAGCCAGGATGAGTGGCGTAGTTACGCCCACACCATACCACAAAATTTCATAAATGGTTACGACAAAAGCCAAAAAATCAACAGTGAAATGCTCTATGATTTAAAGGCTATTCCTTGTTTATATCTGTTAGACAAAGACAAAAAAATATTGCTCAAAGATGCTGAAATCCAACACATTGAGCAATATTTAATCTATCAAAAATAAGTTTATTTCAACACCAACTCACTAGTGCCTATTTTATAGCCGTCAATGTAGATGTCAACTCTATATTTTCCTCCCACTATGCCTGCGCCGTTGTAGTAAAGTCCAACTGGTAGGTCTTGGTTTTGGTAGTCAACCTCACGTGCTGCCGAGAAGGTTAATTTATCTCCCTCAAAATCAAACACGTCGGCTGCATCTTTAGCCATAATATAACCATCAGGGCCTGTAATTTGAGCATAAACCATGCGCTCACCTGGAGCAGTCAATTCGTTGGCCGAGAGCACAAAGTCAACTCTTAGACGAGCTGCACGCGATGCACGAGTAACTTCCTTATCATTTGTGCTAAGAGGCATAATCGCTATATTTCTAGCTTTAATAACTGCGCCTTGACGTATTTTAACACTTAACTCACCAGCCTTTTCTTCGGCCTTATCAGCTCTAAGAGACTCGGTTGTTACTTGTTTGCGATAAGTGATATTTTGCTCAATAAGTTGCAGGTTAAGCGTATTTAGCGAGTCAATCTGAGCTACAAAACCACGCATAACACTTCTAAGAGTTCCTAATTCCTTCTCATATTGGCGAATTTTAGAACGCGAAAGACTACGCTCTTTTGATAATTGCTGCATAATAGAGTCAGCTCTGTGTCTTTGCACATCAAGTTTTAGAGAAATATCTGTGTTTTCTGTCTCCAAATCCTGAAAATCGTGCATTAGCGCGCTCATTCTGTTAGTCAAGGTGTCTCTCTCGATAGCAAATTCAGCCTTGATTTGATTAACCTGACGAAGATACATAAATGAGACCAAGGCCAACAAAATAGTCATAAATATTACCACCATTTTATAGCCTTTAACAGCCTTAGTAGATGAAGAAGGTTGTTTATTTTCCATATCCAAAAATTTTATTTAAAAACAAAAATACTATTTTTTTTTAAAGTTTGCTAACGAAAGGATATTTTAAATTCTCGTAATTTTTGAGCCTAACCCTCACGCTACCCACTCTAATAGGTGATTCCACAAACAAAGGCACACGATTTTCATCGTCTGAAATCCACAAAAACAGCTCGGTGCCGTCCTCAAAACTCTCACCCGAAGATGTCACTAATCGACACGAAAACTTAAGCGTTTTCATCTTGCCCCAACCTTTAACTCGCTTAGTCTCACGACCTAAGTACTTATAATCTATTCTGCGCACGGTGTCCTCCATAACCAAACTTAGGTGGCGATTCTCTGCTATTTTAAAGTTCTCTATATCCTCAGAGCGCAAGTTATAATACAGCGAAAGAGCATCTCTAGAGTCTGCCTTTATAGCCATATCCTTACCTTTATCTTTTTTGTATTTTAAGTTGCGATAAGTGGTTTTCACCCTTAATGAGTCCCAATCGAAGTCTATTCTACTCATAAATTTGTAGTTGCCCTCGCTAATATCACAACTGGCATGTATGGGCTGTAATGTAATGGGGTCTATCCAAGTATCGTACCTATCGTGCATATCAAAAAACCAACTAAAAAAAGGCAACACACCTGCTAAGGCCGTAATTTTCTGAGTGCTCTGCCCCCCAAACTCGCTGTCCTCAACTGAGAGTGTCACCTCAGCTACATCAATATTAGGGATTAATTTAGCAATATAACTAACCACATAAGTTAGTTTCTCACCACTTTTAAATCGCGCCTGTTTATCCTGAGCAAACACACAAGTTGTTAATAATAAGGCTATTATAGCAAACAAAAACTTTTTAATCATACTAAACTAATAAATTACAGAGCCGTAAAGTTACGAAATCATACTAAAATCTACATCATCTTTAGTAGAATATTTCCTCTTTAACTCTTTAAACAATACGTTTTCCTGTTTTGTGAGCCTAAAATCATCCTCCAAAACAGCCTCGGCACACTCTCTAGCTAGCTCCAAAATAGGCCCGTCTTGACTAAGATTTGCTATCCTTAAATCAAAGGCATCGCCACTTTGCTGAGTGCCATTAATATCGCCCGAACCACGCAATTTCATATCTAGCTCCGAAAGCCTAAAGCCGTCATTAGTAGACACCATAGCCCCCAGCCTGTCCTTGGCATCTTGCGAGAGTTTATCACCACTCATCAATATGCAGTAAGATTGATTATCACCTCGACCCACCCTGCCACGCAGCTGATGTAGTTGCGAGAGACCAAAGCGTTCGGCACTCTCTATAACCATAACCGTGGCGTTTGGCACATCCACGCCCACTTCTATAACAGAAGTTGCCACCATAATATTGGCCTGCCCCTGCTTAAAATTTTCCATGACCTCCTTTTTATCGTCTGCCTTCATCTTGCCGTGCAGAGCTGTGACCATATAATCAGGCAAAGGAAATTCTTGTATCATGTTCTCAAACCCCTCGTAAAGGTCTTTATAATCCATTTTCTCTGAGCCTTTTATCAGAGGATAAACCACATAAACCTGCCTCCCTTGCGAGATTTGCTCACGCATAAAACCATACATCCTGAGCCTTTGAGCATCTCTAAAGTGCACAGTAATAATGGGTTTACGCCCTCGTGGCAACTCATCTATTATAGAAACATCAAGGTCTCCATAAAGAGTCATAGCCAGGGTTCGGGGTATGGGTGTTGCTGTCATCACCACAACATGAGGCGCTTTATCATTTTTCGCCCACAACTTAGCTCTTTGCTCCACACCAAAACGGTGCTGCTCGTCTATAACCACCATACCCAGGTTCTTAAACTGCACATTATCCTCTATCAAGGCATGCGTACCTATTAATATATGTATCTCGCCCGAAAGCAAGCCCTCGGAGAGTTCTCTGCGTTTTTTAGCCCTGATAGAGCCTGTAAGCAATTCAACTCTTATGGGCAGTCCACTGAGCATCTTAGTTATTCCCTCAAAGTGCTGATTAGCAAGTATTTCTGTGGGTGCCATAAGACAACTCTGAAATCCATTATCGCTCGCTAGAAGCATGGCCATAAGCGCCACCAAGGTCTTGCCACTTCCCACATCACCCTGCACCAGCCTATTCATTTGATGCCCCGAGAGTAGGTCTGTGCGTATTTGTTTAACCACACGTTTTTGTGCTCCCGTGAGTTCAAAAGGCAAATTATTTTTGTAGAAATTATTAAAATTTTCGCCTACTTTTTCAAATATAAAACCTGCCTTACGATGTATTCTACCCTGTTTTTTAGATACAATATCAAGTTGCAGGCCAAGAAGTTCCTCAAATTTTAATCTGTAACGAGCCTGCTTTAACATAAGCTCATTTTCGGGAAAATGTATGTTATAAAGAGCATCTCTGAGAGGAATCAAGTTGTATTTTTTCATCACTCCATGGGGCAAAGTCTCCTTGATATGAGCCTCAACCAGCGGCCAAAGATTGCACACTAGATTATATATCCCCTTAGTACCCAGCTGATTAGATGATAATTTCTCGCTCGTGCTATACACCCCCTGCACTTTAAATGTTGGTCTGTTTTGAGCCACTTCGCTAGTTTCAATCTCGGGGTGCACTATGGACAGTTCGCCATTAAAAAAACTTGGACGACCAAAAATTATATATTCGCGCCCTCTTTCAAGACGTTTTTCCACCCAACTGATTCCCTTAAACCACACTAATTCTGCATGAGCACTACCATCGCCAACATGAGCACAAAACCTACGCTTGCGCCCCTCGCCTGCATAAGAAAACCCTAAGATTTTGGCCTTGATTTGAATAAAAGAGAGAGCATCGTCTCTAACTTCAGAGATTTTATGTATCTTGGTTTTGTCTATATAACGAAACGGGAAATAACACAACAAGTCACCTAGCACCCTGATATTTAGCTCTTTAAATAGCAAATCAGCGCGTTTTTCTCCAACTCCCGTAAGGAATTTTATGTCACTTTCAAGAATATTAGCCATAGTATTATGGTCAAAAATAATAAAAATTTTTTACATTTGCGTTATGATAATGTTCTGTAAATCACTCACAAAATTTTCGCGCCGCGAAACTCACATAGTAAACATAGGCAAAACAGCAGTTGGAGGAGATAATCCCCTAGCCGTGCAAAGCATGACAAACACCGACACTAACGACGTAGAAGCTAGTGTAAATCAGATAATTACAATAAAAAATGCAGGTGGCCACATAGTTAGGCTCACAGCTCAGGGCGATAAAGAAGCCGAGGCCTTAGCCATGATTGCAAGCCAAATTAAACAACGTCAAGCTGGTGATGTAGCCCTAGTTGCCGACATACATTTCAAAGCTAACGCAGCCCAAATAGCAGCCAAATATGTTGACAAGGTGAGAATCAACCCGGGGAATTATGCCCCTACGGCCGATGCCCCCGAATTAAAAGAGCTAATCAAGCTTTGCAAAGAGCGTGGCGTGGCGCTTAGAATAGGCGTGAACCACGGCTCACTCTCGGCTCGCATGGTAGAAAAGTATGGTGACACACCCCAGGGCATGGTAGCCTCAGCTATGGAATATCTAAGAGCTTGCCTTAACGAGGATTTCAATCAGATTGTAGTATCTATGAAATCTAGCAACGTAAGGGTTATGGTGCAGGCTTACAGAATGTTAGTGAGCGCCATGAATAAAGAAAACATGACTTTCCCCCTACACTTGGGCGTAACCGAGGCAGGTGACGGCTCTGATGCGAGAATAAAATCAGCAGCAGGTCTGGGAGCACTTCTGTCAGAGGGAATAGGCGACACACTAAGAGTTTCGCTAACCGAAAACCCCGAAAATGAAATACCCGTAGGCCAAGCAATCGTAGATTATTACACTAATCAAATCCAGGCGCAAGGCACTGAAGAAATCGTAAATCCTGAGCTTTATTCACCCTACGAATATAAAAAACGCGAGAGTAATTTCACTAGCAAAGTTCCCTTACTTTTCAGCGAGCTAAGCGATGAGCAGCTAAACGATGCAATTATCATAGAAGCACCCGAAAAAGGAGCATCTTCATATTGGCGCAGCGCAATTTTAAATTTAATGTCTGAGGGTGACAAACGAGCTGTAATCATAAAAAAACATTACTCTGACACTTCACTAGAGCAGATGCAACTTAAGGCAGCCTATGATATGGGCGTGATTTTCCTAGACGGACTTGCCGATGGAATTTACATAGATGCCCCAGCTTTTAGCCAAGAACAAATCAGTGAAACGGCTCTAAGCATACTTCAAGCCGTGAGAGTAAGAATGAGCAAAACCGAATACATAGCATGCCCAGGATGTGGTCGCACACAATATAATTTGCAGGAGAGTCTACAAAAAATCAAGGCCAAAACATCTCACCTAACAGGCCTGAAAATAGGCGTAATGGGTTGCATAGTAAATGGTCCAGGCGAAATGGCCGATGCCGACTACGGTTATGTAGGTAGTGGCAAGGGCAAAATCACTCTTTACAAGGCCAAAGAAGTGGTCAAAAGAAACATAGAACAAGACCAAGCAGTAGATGCACTTATAGAATTAATACGCTCGTCGGGCGACTGGAAAGACAAGGAATAGAAGAAATAAAATGAATATACTTCCATTAACATATCTAGGTAATATAGAATACTTTAGCCTACTTTGCAGGGAGGACTGCATCATAGATACTCACGAAAATTACGTAAAACAAACCTACCGTAATCGTTGCGATATTATGAGCGCAAACGGTGTGATGTCACTGACCTTAAACCTTAAAAAACCAACTTTGGGGGCAAAGTGCGCTGTGAGAGATATGCGCATAGATTATTCTAAAAATTGGCAACACCAACACTGGCTTTCCATAGTTTCGGCTTATAGAAGTTCTGCTTATTTTGAGCATTTTGAGCATATTTTTCATCCATTTTATCACTCAAAATATGAATTTTTACTAGATTATAATCTGGAGCTTATCGAGATTATTTGCAAACTTTTGGGCTATGATAACAGAATAAAATTGTCTGAAAATTATATCACCTCTACGGACACAGACAAAGATTTAAGAGCTCACTTCACGCCCAAAAACAACAGCTACAAATGCCCCGAATACTACCAAGTATTTGGCGAGAGAATAGCATTTTCGCCCAACCTTTCTATTATAGATTTACTGTTTTGTGAAAATTCTCTACTTTAATTTCACTTTGATTTTTTCCAAGATTTCATAGTCGCTCTCACCCTCAGTTACGGTGAAAAAAGTAGGTTTTCGCTTGCGTTTTAACACCACTTCTTGGCTTTTTTTAAGGGTAAATTCCTGGCTCTGCTCGGCATTTAAGTTAAACGGAGACTCGCCCTTGATATCTAACTCTAAATCATAGATAGTGTTGTACTTATTCAAGTTAGTAACAGTTATTTTATCACCCTCAACACTAAGGCTAACTAACTTATTTTCAATAGGTTTAGCGCCACTTTTAAGAGTCAAACTATCACTATTCCACTGCCCGTCCACGTCATGATAAACCACAGCTACGCGAGGCTTTAAATCTTTTAAATATGTATAACTTTGGTAAAGATTATAGCCATTTTCTGAGTCCGTGGCTAAATTGTAGGCCACCACGCTCACATGATTTTTAGAATTGCGATAAGCCTCGTTTGTGCGCGATAAATATTCATTCTCCAGAGCAGGATTATTCGAGGGCGTTTTGCCACCTTTCACGGTTTTTATCGCCACTTGATCCTGCACATAAAAGCCTTTTCTATCGGCCAAGGTATAATAAAATTTGTTTGCAGGATGATGCTTAAACGCCAAGAAATTCACACCCTCACGCTTTAACTCATCGAGCTTTGCAGACAAAGCATCATAGTCCAAATCAGGCTCTAATTCATAGCTAGAAATATCGACCTTAGCACCATTAATAAACATATCGCCACCTTTAAAATCTAGGTTACTAAACCCTAAATCAAAGCTCACATACTCTAAAAATCTACCCTCCATTTGAGTTTTCACACACAAGCGATAAAGGTTAGGCTGAGCATGACTCCACGATAAAACATCCTTAACGTTTGCCAAAAACACCACCCTATCTTGAGCAAGCATACCAATTTCTAAGTCCTTAGTAAATGAATTAACTAGCTTATTATCAGGTGAATACAACTCATAATAAACCTTTAACTTTTTATCATTCAAAAGCTCAGTTTTAATCAAAACATCAAGCGATAACAGACCAACATTATCAGTAATTTCTGTGCTATAATTTATGTCTACAACCCTAACTTTGGGCTGAGCCAACACATAACTATCCCCACCTATAATGTCTTTTGAACGAGGGAAATTCTCTAAAAGTTTTGCATTTTCATCATCTTTCAAAGTGATAGTCAAGCTGTTAGCTCCCTCGACAATGAATTTATCTAAGGCTATTTCCACGGGCGTAAAACTAGAGTTAAACTCTCCCACCTGCTTGCCATTCACGCTCAAAGCAAAGGCCGAATTAATCGCGCCCAAATGCAAAATAACATATCTATCGACCCACGAAAAAGGCACTTTAAATTTAAAGGTATATTCCCCTTTTTGCTCATCAAAAACACTGTCTTTGAGTGCGCTAAAATACTGCGACGCGCCCTCTTGGCTAAGCGCAGAAAGCGCTGATGAATAGCTTTTAATCTGACTCCTAGGCTCTAACTCACCAGAAGCTAAAGCACTAAAATTCAATAATATAAGTAAAAATAAAGACGCTATTTTGTTCATAAATCTGGTATTAAACATATTAATTCAAAGTTTTTGCTTAACTTTGTTATACAAATTAAAAAGTTAAAGGTAGTGAATTTTCTGGATAAGAATAAATTTCCCAAGCTAAATTTCGAGCTTTACCCTATAAAAGTCACAAAAAAGCAAAAAAAAACGCTGATTTGGGACTCTTTAAGGCTCACATGGCTTGTTCTCACCCCCGAGGAGTGGGTGCGCCAACACACCCTAAACTTTCTTATCACCACCCTCAATTTGCCTAAGGAGTTAATTAAGGCCGAGCACCCCGTTTGCCCAGGCACTAACACCTGCCAGAGGATAGATTTACTTGTGTACAATAATAGTGCTAAAGCCCACTTGCTTGTGGAGTGTAAAGCTGCGAGCGTCAAAATCTCACAAAGCACCCTAGACCAAGCCATAAGATATAATAGTGAGGTAAAAGCAAAATATATTATGTTAACCAACGGCCTAAGTCACTATTTTTATTCACTAGATGAAAGGGGACTGTACCAAGCCCTTGAGGATATATCTCAAATAAATTTGTAAATCAGTGTATTTATAGGTATTTTTGCGCTAAATAAAAATTAGCAATGACTAAATATATACCAAGCATAAATATCAACGATTTTAACTATACCCTCCCCAACGAGCGCATAGCAAAATTTCCCCTTGAAAAACGCGAAAATTCTAAACTACTTATATATAAAGACAAAAAAATTGAGGAGAAAAACTTTTTTAACCTCAGCGAAGTAGTCCCTAGTGGTGCTCTACTAGTGTTTAACAACACAAAAGTCATACGCGCAAGGATGATAATGCATAAGCATACGGGCGCAAGAATAGAGATTTTTTGTCTAGAGCCTAGCCTGCCTTCAGACTACGAGCGCGCTTTCTCTATCAAGGGTAAGTGTCAGTGGCACTGCATTATAGGCAATGCTAAAAAATGGAAAAACGAGAATTTAACTCTGCGCTTTAATGATAATTACACGCTCACAGCGCGTCGCATAGGTGAAAAACAAGTGGAATTTTCGTGGGATTCACCCCAAAGTTTTGGCGAGCTGTTAGAGCTTTTAGGACGTATGCCCATCCCTCCTTATCTTAATCGCGAGAGCGAGCAGCTTGACAACACGCGCTACCAAACAGTTTATTCTGAGTTGGAAGGCTCTGTTGCGGCACCTACGGCAGGTCTGCATTTCACCGATGAAATAATGAGTGAAATGAAGCAAAAAGGCTTTAGTTTTAACAAGGTTACTCTGCATGTTGGCGCAGGAACTTTTCTGCCCGTCAAGGCCGAAGATGCCACTGAGCACACCATGCACACCGAGCACTTTGAGGTTAGCCTAGAGATAATACAAAGCCTAAAAAAACACCTAGGCAATATAGTAGCAGTGGGAACAACATCAGTGAGAACGCTAGAATCTCTAATGACTCTAGCCAACAGAATACACAAAACTCAAAACCCTAATACAGAGCAGGTTATAGGTCAATGGGAAGCCTACGAAAACGATGTAGACAGCCTAGAATTATTGAATTCACTAGAGCAATACATGCTAGAAAATTCACTAACTAGCCTAAAGGCCGCAACTCAAATTATGATAACACCAGCCTACAAATTTAAGCTGGTGAACACAATAATAACTAATTTTCACCAGCCCAAGAGCACACTGCTATTACTGATTTCAGCCTTTGTGGGCGAGAATTGGCACTCTATATATGATTATGCTATGGAGCATGATTTTCGTTTTTTAAGCTATGGCGATAGCTCAATTTTATTTAGAGAATAATGAGTGATTTTAATTTTTTGCCGACAACAGCCAAGGAAGTCAAGGCCAGGGGATGGTCTCAACTAGATGTGATACTCTTCACGGGCGATGCCTACGTAGATCACCCAGCCTTTGGTGCTGCTGTAATAGGGCGCTCGCTGGAGGCAGCAGGTTACAGAGTAGCCATCGTTGCTCAGCCTAACTGGCGCGATGATTTGCGCGATTTCAAGAAATTGGGCGCACCTAAATTATTCTTTGGAGTGAGCGCAGGAGCTATGGACTCTATGGTCAATCACTACACGGCCAACATACGTCTAAGGAGCAACGATGCCTACACACCCGAGGGCAGAGCAGGCTTTAGACCCGACTATGCCGTAAGCACATATAGCAAGATTTTAAAACAATTATTCCCCTCTGTGCCCGTGGTGATAGGAGGCATAGAGGCATCACTTCGCAGACTCACTCACTATGATTACTGGTCTAACAAGCTCAAAGCCTCGGTTTTAGTGGAAAGTGGCGCAGATATATTATCTTATGGTATGGGCGAGCAAAGCATAATAGACATTGCCAAAGCTCTGCACAATGGTTTCAACGCAAAACTTCTAAGAAGGTTAAATCAAGTAGCTTTTTTGGCCGACAAAAACTATGTTGACAGATTGGATGCTAGTAAAGTCATAAGGCTCAACAGTTTTGAACAATGCCAAAAAGATAAGCTAAAATTCTGTGAGAATTTCATAAATATAGAAACGCTCTCAAACAGAATGACTACGGATAAAATATTGGTGGAAGGCGCAGGTGAGAGCTTCACAGTTATTAACCCTCCCTACCCACCTTTATCACAAGAGCAGATAGACTCTTCGTTTGATTTACCCTACACACGCATGCCTCACCCTCGCTATCGTGGCAAGGGCGATATCCCTGCCTATGAGATGATTAAGTTCTCGGTAAATATTCATCGCGGCTGTTTCGGAGGGTGCAGTTTCTGTACTATATCGGCTCATCAGGGAAAATTTGTGAGCTCACGCTCAGAAAAATCTATAATCTCAGAGATAAAATTCATAAGCCAAATGCCTAACTTCAAGGGCGTACTTAGCGACTTGGGAGGTCCCTCGGCCAACATGTATAAGCTAGGAGGAAAGAATATAGAATTATGCAAAAAATGCTCTAGGGCGAGCTGTCTCCACCCCAAAGTATGCGTAAATCTAAATCAAGACCACTCACCTTTATTAAAACTTTATCGCAAGGTCGATGCAATTAAGAGCATAAAACATTTTTATATAGGCAGTGGCATACGCTATGATTTGTTTGACCCCCAGGACAAAAGACAGGAATACTTACGTGAAGTTATTACAAAACACACTAGTGGCAGGCTAAAAGTCGCCCCCGAACATACTGAGGACCACGTACTTAAACTCATGCGCAAGCCTTCATTCGAGATGTTTGAAAAGCTAAACCGTGATTTTAATAAGATATGCAAAGACAACTCTCTGCGTTATCAATTAATACCTTATTTCATATCTTCTCACCCAGGTTGCAGAGAGATAGACATGAAAAATCTGTCTAAAAAAACTCAGCGCCTAAACTTTAATCTTGAGCAAGTGCAGGACTTAACGCCCACGCCTATGACTCTTTCGTCGGTAATGTTTTACACCAATCTAGACCCTTACACCAAAGAGCCTTTATACGTTGCGCACAGCCAAGAAGACAAAAGAAAACAGAAAAGTTACTTTTTTGTTGGTGGAGTTAAGAAAAAATAAATTAACTTTACAGTCCAGATATTTTTTTAAGATAAACCATGGCAAAAACTTATAACAAAAACAACAGCGAGGCCTTTAACTCGTTAACCGAGGCAGGCGCAAACGTTCCACCACAAGCACCCGAGCTAGAACAAGCACTCCTGGGCGCGATGATGTTGGAAAAAGACAGCGTTATCACGGTTCAGGAATACATCACTCCTGATGCCTTTTATCTTGAGACTCACCAGATTATCTACAAATCTATTCTGGAACTTTCTATGGAACTAAAACCCATAGATCTTTATACAGTTACCGAGAAATTAAAACAAAAAAAGCAGCTTACCATAGTTGGTGGAGCTTCTTTTCTAGCTGGCCTAACCCAAAAAGTTGGTTCAGCAGCCCACATAGAATATCACGCGCAGATCATAGCGCAAAAATACGTACAACGAGAATTAATACGCACAACAACAGAAATTCAACGTCGCTCGTTTGACGAGAGCACCGACGTTAATGATTTGATAGACTTTGCCGAGGGCGAAATTTTTAAAGTTGCCGAGGGTCACGTAAAGCGTGATGTTCAGAGCTCTAAAAATATCGTGTCTAAGGCTATGATGGTAATTGAGGAGGCCATGAAACGTGACGGAGGTTTCTCGGGCGTACCTTCGGGATTCAAACAATTAGATGCTTTAACACTGGGTTGGCAACCATCTGACCTTATTATTATAGCAGCGCGTCCATCTATGGGTAAAACTGCCTTTGTACTCTCATTAGCTAGAAACATGGCCGTACAAAGTGAAAAGTCCATAGCATTTTTCTCGCTTGAGATGAGTTCCGTGCAGCTTATGATGCGTTTGATAGTTGCCGAAAGTGGACTTGAATCTAAGAGCGTTAGAAACGGGGAACTTAACCCCGAGCAGTGGAAACACCTCGAAAATTCTATAAAACCACTTAGCAACGCGCCACTTTTTATTGACGATACGCCTGCACTTTCCATTTTTGAGTTTCGCTCTAAGGTGCGTAGGTTAAAATCGCAACACGACATACAATTAATAGTAATTGACTACTTGCAGCTTATGACAGGCTCGCAAGAGACCAAGGGTAATCGTGAGCAGGAGGTTGCCTTTATCTCACGTTCGCTAAAGGCCATAGCCAAAGAACTCGACATACCTATCATAGCTCTTTCTCAGCTTAACCGTTCGGTGGAATCGCGTGGAGGAAGCAAGCGCCCTCAACTTTCTGACCTTCGTGAGTCGGGAGCCATAGAGCAAGATGCTGATATCGTGGCATTTATACACCGACCAGAATACTATGGTCTAACAGTAGACGAGGACGGTATGCCAACAGCTGGTCTGGCCGAAATCATACTTGCAAAACACCGTAATGGTGCTGTGGACACTGTAAAACTCCGTTTTATGAAAGACCAAGCTCAGTTTAAGGACTATGACATAGAAGACAGCATGGGTTACAGCGACATTAGCAGTAGTATAGATTCCCAAATAGGCTCAGGTATGAGTCAGGGAGCTAACGAATTTGATATAGAAATGGGCAGTGGCATGAACTCTACACCTATGAATATGAACCCTACAAATGAAGTTCCTTTTTAAAAAATAAGACCCCAGTAAATTATGTTTGTCAAAACCTTTGCCAGCGCATTATACGGACTTGAAGCACTCACCGTTGAAGTTGAAGTCAATATCAGCAAGGGGATAGGTATGTATTTGGTGGGGCTGCCCGACAATGCAGTCAAAGAAAGTCAAGAACGCATTAGAGCTGCCTTTGACAATTCTTCGCTGAAGATGACGGGCAAAAAAGTCACTGTAAATCTTGCGCCTGCCGACGTAAAAAAGGAAGGTGCAGCCTTTGATTTACCCATAGCTCTGGGCATCTTAGCAGCCTCGGGGCAAATGGAGCACGAAAATATAAACCAATATCATATTATGGGCGAGCTATCCCTGGACGGCACCATTAAGCCCATCAGAGGAATCCTACCCATAGCTATTCACGCCCAAAAGCAAGGCTACAAAGGATTTATCCTGCCTAAAGAAAATGCTCAGGAGGCATCAATAGTCTCTGGCTTAGATATAATAGGAGTTGAGAGCCTAAAGCAAGCCGTTGATTTTTTAAATGGCGAAATTTTCTTAGAGCCTACCCTGCCTTTAAACCTTGATATAGAGAAAGAAACTCCACAAGCATTTGCCGAGGATTTTGCCGACGTGAAAGGCCAAGCTGCCGTGAAACGTGCTCTAGAAATCGCAGCTGCTGGAGGTCACAATATAATAATGATAGGCTCACCAGGAAGTGGCAAGACCATGCTAGCCAAACGTGTAGCAACCATACTGCCCGAAATGAACCTGGAGGAAGCACTCGAAACCACAAAAATCCACTCGGTGGCAGGCAAGATAGGCTCAGAAAAAGGCCTTATGCGCAAACGTCCCTTTCGTTCACCTCACAATCTAAGCTCACAAGTAGCGCTTATAGGTGGAGGCCCCACGCCTCAGCCAGGCGAGATTTCTTTGGCTCACAACGGGGTGTTATTCTTGGACGAATTACCTGAATTTGGCAGAGGTGCATTAGAAGTTCTGCGAGGGCCGTTGGAGGAGAAAACGGTTAATGTTTCGCGTGCAAAATACAGCGTTGATTACCCTGCAAACTTTATGTTGGTAGCATCTATGAATCCCTGCCCTTGCGGCTACTACGCCCACCCTACTAAGGAATGTACGTGCTCAAAACACATAGTATCGCGCTACTTAAATCGTATATCAGGCCCCTTGTTAGATAGGATAGATATGCACATTATGGTAGCTCCCGTGGAGTTTGAGCAAATGAACGACAAATCACCTCAAACTACTAGTAGTCAAATACGTGAGCGAGTAGAAAAGGCTAGAAAAATACAAGAGTTAAGGTTCAAAAACACCTCTTCGCACACCAACTCTATGATGAACAGCTCTATGCTAAATAGCTATGCCCCTTTGTCTGACAAATGCGCCCAAATGCTAAAGCTAGCCATGAAACAATTAGACTTATCAGCTCGCGCCTACGACCGTATCTTAAAGGTAGCCAGAACGATAGCCGACCTAGCCCAGAGCGAGGAAATTATGCCTAACCACATAGCCGAAGCTATACAATATCGTTCACTCGACAGAGCAAACTGGGGCTTATGAGTGCTCAAAGCAAATTCACTAACTCACCTTTTTTAAAACTATTACCTTGGGTGATAGCAGGGGTTTTATGTGCTAAATACATGCACTACGACAGCGAGATTTGGCCTTATATTTTATCTCTTACACTTGGTCTTTGTGCTTGTTTTGCTCACGGTGGCAAGTCTATTTTATGCTATGTGAGTATCTTTTTACTGAGCTTTGCTTTGAATAATTCCAAAAATGTGGAATTGCCAGCCTCGACCCAAACATGGAATATGATAGTTGGTCGCAAACTCTCTGAAGGTGAGAAATTTAACACTCGCTCAGCAAGCTTGCCCGAGGGTAAAATCCTAATAATCTCAGAGAAAAACATAACCCTCGCTCAAGGCGATCAGCTAAGCGTTAGAGCCAAAATAAACAAAAACATCTACCCCAGCTACAAAAACCAAGGTTACAGTGGCCGAATATTTCTAAGCGAAGATAATATCATAGTAAAAACGCCCTCATCCGTGCCCTCGATAAGCACTTTCTTTGCTCAAATCCAAGAAAAAGCGCTAGCAAAACTTTCAAAAATAAAGCTCAGCGAGAGCAACCAAGCCTTGGCCGAGGCCATGATTTTAGGCCACAGATTAAACCTAGATAAAACCACCAAAGAAGAATATTCTCTCTCGGGCAGTTATCATATTTTGGCCGTTTCGGGACTTCATGTTGCTATAATTTTTGCATTTGTTAACTTCGTTCTCTCACCCTTGGTGCTTGTTAATTCGGGGCATAGGGCTATAAACATCTTAAGCATCTCGCTTATATGGTTTTACGCTCTGCTGTGTGGCGCATCGGCCTCGGTTATGCGCGCAGCTTTTATGTTTAGCGCCCTGCAACTCGCGCTGTTCTCTTCTCTGAGGATACAAACTCTAAATATACTCTCAGCCTCGGCCGTGGTTACTATTTTGCTTGACGGCACTAGTATTTTCAGTCTAAGTTTTCAGATGTCCTACCTAGCTGTTTTCTTTATTTTAACATGCTATAAACCTATTTACCAAAGAGTTAGAGTTCGCAACAAATACTTAAACAAACTTATTCAAATATATATCGTAAGCCTACTTGCAAGCCTAGGCGTAGCGCCACTCTTGGCCTCAAATTTTGGCTATGTTCCTGTTTTAGGAGTAATTTTCTCACCCCTTGTTATCCTTTCGGCGAGCGTTATTTTGTGGCTAGGAATTATCTATCTTGTCCTGCCCCTGGGTGGTATGGCCGTGGGGTTTGGCTCAGTTTTAAACCTAGTTTTTGATATTCAAAATAGTCTTATTCATAGCATAAGTAGTCTAAGTTTTTCGGGCACTAACATAACTATCTCAAGCTCAACTACTCTTGTAATCTACTGTGTATTAATAACTTTAGCCTTAATACTTTACACCAAAAGCAGGGCAATAACCTCACTCAACCCATGACACAAGAGCAAATAGAATATCTATCTACGAACCAGGCTCTGGAAGATATAGAAAAAAACATAGACCAAGACCCTCTAAAGGTTGCGATGAGCAAAACCATTAAAAACCCCTCGCTCATAGCCTCGCAAATCAAATACCTGCAAAGGGCGCGCGTGAAACTACCCTCTTACTTTGAGGCTAAGTGCATTATCCCCAACCTTGGTTTTGAGCAATGCAGCTCGGAGTCTTTGGCCAAGAGCCGCGAGTATAAGGGCGAGCTTTGCATAGACTTAAACTGTGGTTTAGGTGTTGATAGCCTGTATCTTAGCAAGAATTTTAAGCATGTAATTAGCCTCGAAAGCGACGAAGTAATGGCCCAGATAGCCAAGATAAATTTCAAGAAACTAGGAGCAACTAATATAGAAGTAATAAACATGAGGGCCGAGGATTTTTTAGAAAATTGCACCCTGAGCGCCAACTTAATCTACTCCGACCCCGACAGACGAGGCACTAATGGCAAAAAACAAGTTCTCTTGGAGGACTGCGCTCCTAACCTTGTTGCACTGCACGATAAAATCATGGAACTTAGCGAAGAATTAGTAATAAAATGTTCTCCAATTTTTGACGTCGACCAGGGTTTTGCTCTCTTTGATGACCTATATAACGTCGAGGTAATTTCGCTTGCAGGCGAGTGCAAAGAAGTAGTTTTAAAGCTAAACAAAAGCATAAAAACTAGAAGCGTAAAGGCTACGAGCATAGGCAAAAACAGCGTTGAATACCCCTGGCGAGCACTACTCAATAAAGCCCCACAAACCTTTGAGGATAAAGCATTTACTCGCATAATTATCCCCGATGTAGCTCTACAAAAAAGCCGTCTGTGCGAGTATTACTACGCAGATTATTTCATCGAAAACAACAACGCGCCCGTATTTTGCAATTCGCTGCCCGATGAGCCTTTTGGCAAAGTGTATGAGATAGAGGAAATCGAAAAATTCAGCCCCAAAAAACTAAAGAAACAGTTAAAAGACAGTGGCATAAAAAACATAGACGTGATAAGAAAAAACTTTAGTTTAAGCAGCGAAAAAATCGCCAAAGAATTGAGCGTGAAACTTGGTGGCGAAAAGAAAATACTCTTCAGCGAGATACAAAAAATAAAATATGCAATAAAAATAAAATAAAAATCGTATATTTGAAGGTTAAATAACTGCATAATAGACTTTTTGCATGATAAAGCAAGTAATAGAATTTCTCAGAAATGGGATATGGCAAATCAATGATCAGGACCAAAAAAATCCTCGTCTTAGATGGCTTTTGCGTCAGTTTAAGATTTTTGCTATCACAACCAAAGGTTTTGGCACTCACTCTCTAAATGTGCGCTCGGCAGCCCTTACTTTTTACACGCTTATGGGTCTTGTGCCTATCGCTGCCGTAGTGTTTGGTGTTATCAAAGGTTTTGGTCTTAGCGATAGTTTTATAGAGACTCTTCACAGCTCTATGCCTCAATATAACACACTGATAGACTACATTATAGAGTTTGCCGACAATTTAATCGAAAGAACCAAGGGGGGCTGGCTTATGGCCATAGGTTCTCTTATCTTTCTATGGGCTATTATTAGAGTTTTCAGCAATATAGAGTCAGCATTTAACCATATTTGGGAGGTGCACAACTCGCGCCATATCACCCGAAAATTAAGCGATTATCTAACTGTGATTATCCTAGCACCCCTACTTTGGCTGGGCTCAAATTCGCTAGCTTTGTACCTAAAAACCACAATAGCCTACTACACAGGCAATGCTTACATAGAGATTTTATACACGCTAGCCTCGTTTTTTGCAGCATGGGTGATGTTTACTTTTGTCTACAAAATGATGCCTAACACCAAGGTGAGATTCTCGTGTGCAATAAATGCTGGTGTGGTTTCAGGTACTATTTTCCAGATTTTCCAGATAGCCTACTTTTATATCCAGAGCAAGGTTAGTGGCTATAATGCTATCTATGGTTCGTTTGCAGCCCTACCACTTTTCTTAATCTGGTTGCAGGCTAGTTGGCAGATTCTTCTCTTTGGCGCTGAGCTATCTTATGCCTACCAAAACATACATAATTACGAGCAGGAGCGTGAACTTAAACACATTAGCCTAAAGACTAGAATGAAAGTTATGGTCGCAATCATGGTAGATTTAATCAGAAACTTTAAGCAAAACAACGGAGCCCTTGACACTGAAACCCTGGCACAGAGACTAGATTTACCCAACCGTTTGGTGTGTGATGTAATCTTTGATTTGGAGACAGCTGCCCTAGTGTGCGCTGTAAAAGATAACAATGAAGATAAAATTTCAAAATATATTCCCGCACGAGATATAAACTCTATAACCGTGAGCGAGGTAATGCTTTCGGTGCAAAACACAGGCAAGCAAGTTAAAGAAATGGGATACTCCCAAGAGGTAGCTAAAATTAGCGAACAAATAGATAAATTAGAAGATATCATGAACTCTTCTAACGAAAACAAGCTATTAATAGATTTAATTTAAAATGATAAGAATAGTAATAATAGGAAGCGGCAATGTCGCTTATTCTTTAAGCCACGCAGTAGCAAATTCAGAACTAGATTTAGTACAAATATGCGCGCGCAATAGAGAAAAAGGGGAATTAATTGCTAGAGAATGTAACTGTGAATTTACTTCTGACTTTGAGAATATAGCTCCAGCTGACCTATACATCATAAGTGTTTCAGACAAAAGTATAGAGAATATTGCTAAAAAAATCAAGTTCAAAGACTGTGTTGTTGCTCACACAGCTGGCAGTGTACCTCTTGAGGCTCTGAGTTGTGTTGGAGCAAATCATGGTGTTATTTATCCTTTGCAGACCTTTACCTTTTCACTAGCTATGAGCTTTGAGAATACACCTATGCTTATCGAAGGGGCTAGCACTCATGCTCTGGCCTGCATAAGATTAGTGTGTGATAAACTCAGCAAAAGAGTTATTGAAGCTGATTCTAAAACAAGAAAGACAGTGCACCTATCAGCAGTTTTCGCATGTAATTTCACCAACCACATGTTTGTCATAGGCGAAAGATTACTCAAAGGACAAAACCTAGACTTTGGCCTAATAAAACCCCTAATTGAGGAAACAACTCGCAAGGCACTCTCTTCTGATTCTCCACTAACAACTCAGACGGGGCCTGCCATAAGAAACGATTATCAAACAAAAGCTGTACACTGCGAAATGCTAACCGAGCAAGCAGAGCTAAAGACAATGTACATAAATTTAAGTAACAGTATATGGGAAACTTCAAAGAAGATATAGCAAAAGTCAAAGCCTTTGTTTTTGATGTTGACGGGGTATTTACCAACGGCAGTTTAACCATGGACGGCTCGGGCGAATTGGCTCGCACTTATTACGCAAAAGACGGATATGCAGTGAGTTACGCACTAAAAATGGGCTACAAAGTTTGTATAATAACAGGTGGCCGTGGGGTAAGTATAGACAAACGTTTTGAATTATTAGGCGTCACAAAAGTATATGCCTACTGTAAAAATAAAGTCGAAAAACTAAACGAATTCCTAGCCGAACATAATCTTGAGGCTAAGGATATACTTTACATGGGCGACGATATTCCTGACCTAGATGCCATGCGCATGGTGGGTATGCCTGTGTGTCCTAATGATGCTGCACCTGAGATTATTGAGGCTTCGCGCTATGTATCTCAATATGGTGGCGGCAGAGGTTGCATAAGAGATGTGGTTGAGCAAGTACTACGGGCTCACGGCAACTGGGCAAATTCTAATCCCGATGCCTCACTATCACCTTCGGCTTAAAAAAAAACAAAAAAAAAGATAGATAGAAAAGATAATGAATAACAAAATTAAAAACTCTCTTACCTTCGCCGATGCGCTGAAGATGAAAAAACCTGTTGCATTCTCAACCATGGTTAAACCCATAGGTTCGAGCTGTAACATGGACTGCACTTACTGTTACTACCTTGACAAGGCTAACTTGTATGAGCAAAAACAGCCAAAAATGAGCTTGGAACTTCTTGAAGAATACACTCGTCAATACATTGAGGCTAACGACATAGACCAAGTTACATTTTGCTGGCACGGTGGCGAACCTTTGCTTGCAGGGGTTGAGTACTACCGTAAAGCTATGGAATTCCAAGAAAAATATAAGGGCGATAAAGAAATACTTAACACACTGCAAACCAACGGCTTACTTCTAAATGAGGAGTGGTGTGAATTTTTCGTAAAACATGATTTCTTGATAGGAATTTCTATTGACGGGCCTAAGGATATTCACGATGCTTTCAGGATAAACAAGGGTGGCGAACCTACATGGGACAAAGTCATGGAGGGCGTGAACCTTTGCCGCAAAATGGGCGTTGAGTACAACACTCTATCTGTTGTTAGCAGCATGTGTGAGGGACGTGGGGTTGAGATTTATCGCTTTATGAAGTCCATTGGCAGCCACTTTATGCAATTCCTGCCAGCTGTTGAACACGTTGTAGACACAACTCCTGGCGATAGACCAGCTATTGTTTCACCTAACACCGTGGCTAATTCTTATATGGCACCTTGGAGCGTTTCGCCTAAGGGTTATGGTAATTTCTTGAATGATATCTTTGATGAATGGGTGCTTCAAGACGTTGGTATTTATTATGTTCAGATGTTTGACGTGGCGCTGGCTCAGTGGGTTGGTGTTATGCCTGGACTTTGCGCCTTTGGCGACACTTGTGGCGAGGCTATGATAGTTGAGCACAATGGCGACGTTTACTCATGCGACCACTTTGTTTACCCTCAATATTTGGTGGGTAACATACTTCAAGACGAGATGTGGAGCTTGTTTAAATCTAACAAACAGTTCAAATTTGGTATAAACAAACGTAATACTCTACCAAGCGAATGTCTACGTTGCAAGTGGTATTTCGCCTGCCGTGGCGAGTGCCCAAAACACCGTTTTGAGAAAGCTGAAAATGGCGAGCTAAATATGAACACGCTTTGTGATGCCTTTAAGATATTCTTCAAACACGTTGACCCTTACATGAAGTATATGGCTCAGATGTTGGAAGAGAAAAAACCACCAGCACTTGTCATGAATTGGGCTAGACAACGCATGGGATTCTAAACACTTAAGGGTCTAAAAGAGTCAAAAAAGAGTCAAAAAGGGTCGCGCTAAGATTTTACAGAAAAGTGGAGGTTACCAGAAGTTATTGAGCTACAAAAAAGCTACAATAATTTATGACGGCACAGTTTATTTTTGTAAAAAATATTTAAGTATGCGTGATAGAACTGTTGACCAAATGGTTCAGGCAGCGCGCTCTGGCAAACAAAACATAGTCGAAGGAAACTTAGCAGGGGCAACATCTAAAGAAACTGAAATCAAGTTATTTAATGTTGCTCGTGCTTCTTTAGGCGAATTATTAATTGACTACGAAGATTTTTCGAGAGTCAATAAAATCACTATCTGGGACAACAACCATAGATTAAAGCAAAGACTTGTAGAGCTCAATAGAAACAACGATGCTAACTACGAGACTTTTCGCAAAGCTATTGAAAATCAGGATGTTGAAATAGTCGTCAACACCATGATTTTTCTAATTCAGATGACAATGTATCTTCTTTACAAACACCTGCAATTCTTAGAAAAAGACTTCATAGAGCAGGGTGGTATAAGAGAAAGAATGACAAGTGAGAGGAAAAAATACAGGGGATTCTGACCCTTTAAGACCCTCAAACACCCTTTAGACCCTCACAAAAAATAACCTTAGCACAGATTTTGCATAATAGATAAGTAAAAACCAAAAACTTCTACTACTATGAAAAATTTGCAATTCTACACAAATCTCAAGAAAACCACACAAAAACAAGAATCGTGGGGCATAGCCGAGCTAAAACAGTACCCTCTAAACAACAAGCAGGAGATTAAAACTGCCGAGGCTCACTTTAGTTTCTGCCCCCAGGAATACAAAATAGAACTAGCAGCCAACATAATTCGCAAGGCCTATCTCCACGCCGTAGATATTAATAATCCAGAGGTGTTGGAGTGGGCAAGTAGATGGTACTGATACAAAAAAAGTCCAGAGTTAATCTGGACTTTTTTTTATGTATAAGTGTAAAACCTACTCTCTGTCTTTAAGTGGCATAAAAGGACGACGTGGATTTACGTTTTTGTAAGCTGGACGTATAATACGACGGCTATCAAAGTTAAGCTCCTCGATACGGTGAGCAGTCCAACCTGTGATACGGCTCATAGCAAATAGTGGAGTGTAAATTTCCTCTGGCAAACCTATCATGTCATATACGAAACCTGAGTAGAAGTCAACATTTGCACAAACACGTTTGTTAACTTGGTTACCTTTGAATCTCATAAACGCCTCAACAGCTCTTTCTTCTAACAATTCTAGGAAAGCGAACTCCTCAACACGGTTTTTCTCCTTAGCCAAATCGCGCGCCATTTCTTTAAGAAGTAATGCACGAGGGTCTGAGATAGTGTAAACTGCGTGACCTATACCATAGATAAGACCTGTGAAATCATAAGCTTGTTTGTTAAGCATTTTCATGCAGTAAGCGTCGATTTCCTCAACGTCAGTCCAGTTTTCGATGTTTTGTTTAAAGTGATTAATCATATCCATAACGGCTTTGTTAGCACCACCATGAAGAGGGCCTTTAAGCGAACCTATAGCCGAAGCGATAGAAGAATATGTATCAGTACCCGACGATGAAGTCACACGAACTGTGAAAGTAGAGTTGTTACCACCACCGTGTTCAGCGTGAAGAATAAGAGCTAAGTCAAGCACTCTAGCCTCAAGATCTGTGTACTCACCCTTAAGCATATAAAGGAAGTTTTGAGCTACCGATAAGTTTTCTTGTGGGTGACGAATATTCAATGAATCTCCACGCGAGTGACGCACAATATTATAAGCATAAGCAATAATAGTTGGGAAACGAGCGATAAGTTCGATTGATTGACGCATAAGATTAGCACGTGAAGTGTTATCAGGGTCTTTATCAAAAGTATAAAGTTCAAGCACACAACGAGCCAAGATGTTCATAATATTTTGACCTTCAAGGTCAAGGATATTCATCTTAGTTTTTTTCTCCAATGGCATAAAGTCTGTTAACATTGAGCAGAAAGATTTAAACTCAACAGCATCAGGCAGATTGCCCGAAAGCAAAAGATAAGCAGTTTCCTCAAAACCGAAACGTTTTTCCTTTTGAATACCGTGAACTAAATCCTCAACGTCTATGCCACGGTACACCAATTTTCCAGGAACTGCTACGACACCACCCTGAGGCAATCTTTCATAACCAACAACATCTCCAATAGTAGTTAGACCCACAAGAACACCTGAGTGATCTTCGTTTCTAAGTCCACGTTTCACGTTGTGTTGGACAAAAAGTTCTTTGTCGATTTTAGTAGTTACTTTAATTGAGTCCGATAGGCTTTCGATCATTTTTTCTTTAGTCATATTACTCTTTTTTTTTAATTTTTTAATTTTTCTTTTACTATGGGGGTGATTTTTCACTTTACTACCTTATTATTAAAGGCCCATTTTCACTTTTAGATTTTCATCTAAAGCCTCTAGGAAACCTTCAGTAGTTAGGTAGTCTGCCTCGCTAACCTTGTCATTAACAAGCATAGCCAAGTCTTTAGTCATTTTGCCCGATTCCACAGTCTCAACGCATACAGCCTCTAGCGCAGAGCAGAAATTAGCCAAGGCCTCATTGCTATCAAGTTTTGCACGGTGAGCAAGCCCACGAGTCCACGCAAAAATAGATGCAATAGGGTTGGTTGATGTTTTCTTACCTTGTTGGTGTTGGCGATAGTGGCGCGTTACTGTACCGTGAGCAGCCTCAGCCTCCATAGTTTTACCGTCAGGAGTCACTAACACAGAAGTCATCAAACCAAGTGAGCCAAATCCTTGAGCCACAGTGTCTGACTGCACGTCACCATCATAGTTTTTACAAGCCCACACAAATGCGCCATTCCATTTTAATGCTGATGCAACCATATCATCAATCAAACGGTGCTCGTAAACGATGCCAATAGCATCCATTTGCTCTTTATATTCTGTGTACACCTCAGCGAAAATATCTTTAAAACGTCCGTCATACGCTTTTAGGATAGTGTTTTTGGTACTTAGATACAAAGGCCATTTTTTAGTTAGGGCTTGATTGAAACATGCGTGAGCAAATCCACGTATGCTATCATCAGTGTTGTACATACACATAGCAACACCACCACCCTTATAATCAAATACTTTCCATTCTTTAACTGTGCCGTCAGCTGCTTTAAAGCTCATGGTTAACTCACCTTCGCCCTCAATCACAGTGTCAGTAGCACGATATTGATCGCCAAAAGCGTGACGACCTATGCAAATAGGAGCAGTCCAACCGGGCACAAGTCTAGGCACATTAGAGCAAATAATAGGTTCGCGAAAAACCGTACCGTCCAAAATATTACGGATAGTACCGTTAGGCGATTTCCACATTTTTTTCAATCCAAACTCCTCAACACGGGCTTCGTCTGGGGTAATAGTTGCACACTTAATACCCACATTGTATTTTTTGATTGCTTCGGCAGCATCAATAGTGATTTGGTCGTCAGAAGCATCACGGCTTTCCATACCCAAATCATAATACTTGATGTCAATATCAAGATAAGGCAAAATTAATCTGTCCTTAATGAACTTCCAAATCACACGTGTCATCTCATCTCCGTCCAGCTCTACCACTGGGTTCACTACTTTAATCTTCATACCTTTTTGTTTTATGTTAATTAATAATTTATTTTTTTGTGAGGGTCAGCGTTATGCGTCAGTGTCACATAACTCAACGCCCTCTCCCCTTTAAGTAAAATTAGTTTTAAAAACTAATTTTACTTAGAGTTAAGTGCACTACCAGCCCTAAACCACTCAATCTGAAGTGGGTTATAGGTGTGTAATGCCTCAATAGTCTCCTTGCTACCGTCGGCATGAGAGATAATCACTTGTAGGTTTCTACCCTCAGCGAAATCTTTAAGTCCCACAACCGAAAGTTTATCTGTTTCCAAAATTTTATCGTAATCAGCCTTATCGGCAAACGTAAGCGCCAACATACCTTGTTTTTTCAGGTTAGTCTCGTGGATACGCGCAAATGATTTAGCCAAGATAACCTTAACGTCCAAGAATCTAGGCTCCATAGCTGCGTGCTCGCGTGATGAACCCTCACCATAGTTTTCCTCAGCCACAACCATAGAGTTTATACCCTCCACTTTATAAGCCTTAGCCACAGTTGATACCTCGGCATAGTCACCAGTTAGTTGGTTTAACACACTGTTAGTCTGCTCGTTAAAGGCATTTACTGCACCCATAAGCATATTGTCTGAGATATTTTCAAGGTGACCACGGAATCTTAGCCAGCTACCTGCCATAGAGATGTGGTCTGTAGTACATTTACCCAAAGTTTTAATTAAAAGTGGCATATCCTGGTAGTCCTCGCCGTCCCACGCTTTGAAAGGCGCAAGGCGTTGCAAACGTTTAGAATCATCTGCGATATTAACCTCAACTGAGCTATCACCCGTAGGCGCTTGATAACCTAAATCTGAGCAAGTGATGCCCTCTTTTGGCAACCAATCAGCTACTGGAGCGTCCAACATTACAGCCTCACCATTTTTGTTTACTAGCGTGTCAGTTAGTGGATTAAAACACAAATCACCTGCAACTGTAAGCGCTGTAACTAACTGAGGTGACGCCACAAAAGCGTGAGTTTTAGGGTTGCCGTCAGCACGTTTAGCAAAGTTGCGGTTAAATGATGTAACAATAGAGTTAGCACGTGTGTTATCGTCTGTGTGACGTGTCCACTGACCTATGCATGGACCACAAGCGTTAGTCATAATCACACCACCTATAGATTTAAGTTTTGCGATTATGCCGTCTCTTTCGCCCGTTTGAAGCACTTGCTCCGAACCTGGGTTAATCAAAAACTCAGCCTTAACCTCTATGTTTTTAGCCAAAGCCTGAGCTGCAACATCAGCAGCTAGACCCATATCCTCATAAGAAGAGTTAGTACAAGAACCTATAAGACCCACCTCCATTTTTTGAGGATAGCCATTAGCTGTAACAGCTGCCGCAAACTCCGAGATAGGATAAGCTAAATCTGGAGTGAAAGGACCGTTGATATAAGGCTCAAGAGATGATAAATCTATCTCTATAACTCTATCAAAGTATTTCTCTGGATTAGCCTCAACGTCAGCATCAGCTTTCAAGCAATCTGCAATTTTGCTAGCCTCTTCGCCAGCAAATTCTCTATTTGTAGCCGATAAATAAGCAGCCGACTTTTCGTCAAATGGGAAGATAGAAGTTGTAGCACCAACCTCAGCACCCATATTACAAATAGTAGCTTTACCAGTTAATGAAAGTGAACGAGCACCCTCGCCAAAATATTCTATAATAGCATTTGTACCACCTTTAACAGTAAGTATGCCAGCAAGTTTAAGTATCACATCTTTAGCAGCTGCCCAGCCCGACAATGCTCCTGTAAGTTTCACACCTATAAGTTTAGGCATTTTAAGCTCCCAAGCCATGCCTGCCATAACATCAACAGCATCTGCGCCACCAACACCAATAGCAACCATACCCATACCACCAGCGTTAGGTGTGTGAGAGTCTGTTCCCACCATCATGCCACCTGGGAAAGCATAGTTCTCTAACACAACTTGGTGAATAATACCAGCTCCTGGTTTCCAAAAGCCTATTGAATATCTATCTGCAACTGAAGACAAAAAATTATAAACCTCAGCATTAGTTTTATTAGCTCCCGGCAAATCTATTTGAGCACCTGCATCAGCCACGATAAGGTGGTCGCAGTGAACAGACGAAGGCACAGCAACTTTATCACGACCAGCATTCATAAACTGCAACAAAGCCATTTGAGCCGTAGCATCTTGCATAGCTACTCTATCTGGCGAAAAATTCACATACTCCTCGCCTCTAACATATTCTCTAAGGGGTGAAGATTCATGTAAATGGGCATATAAAACCTTCTCAGCCAAGGTCATTTCTCTGTTTAACACACTTTTAGCTGCTTGCACTTTTTTGGCAAATCCAGCATAAACACTCTCTACTAATTCTTTATCAAACATTTTCTATCGTATTTAAATTTTTGTTTATTCTTCTACTTTTGCTAGCTCTATGCCCACCTTAGCAAGTAATTTCAAGCCCTCATCGCTGTGATAAGCATCGCTATACACAACTCGCTTGATGCCAGCCTGGATTATCAGTTTAGCACATTCTATGCAAGGCGAGGCCGTGATATAAAGCGTAGCTCCCTGGCTACTATTTGCGCTTTTGGCAACTTTAGTGATTGCATTTGCCTCGGCATGAAGCACATAAGGTTTGGTTTTACCCATATCATCTTCACAGATATTCTCAAAGCCCGAGGGCGTGCCGTTATATCCATCAGAAATTATCATTTTATCTTTGACTAAGAGTGCACCAACTTGTCTGCGCACGCAATAAGAATTTTCTGCCCAGATGCGAGCCATTCTCATGTATCTAGAATCTAATTGACGTTGTTTTTCCTCGTGATAACCCATAAAAATCCGAATTTTGACAAATATACTAAAAAATCTCGTATTTTCATAATTACCCCCCTAAAACACATATTATTTAAACAAAAAACTCTGGCAAGGTTAAATTACCCCACCAGAGTTTAAAGAATTAATAATTACTACTTTAACGAAAATTTATGCTCGCTTTAACCATGGCCAAAGCTCTGATTTTACTCTTTTCTATCTCCTTATCTTGATACTGAGCATTGCCACTGAGCAAGATTACACTGTCCTCATTATTTGACTTTTGCAGTATCTTTATCGTGGCATATTCCTGCCCCTGAACATCTATCGACAAGAGATACATCTCGCCCCAAAACACATCATCAATAGAGTCCATAGTTTTATAAATTACTATATCTCCCGACTTAATTTGAGGATACATACTATCGCCCAAAATAGCTACTGCGCCATCGCACTTAGACAGTTTTGGCACATAGATATAGTCCACAGGTGTGATTTTTTTAGCTTTTTGCAACACCCTTTGCAGACCAAAATTCTTGCCTATATTATACAAAGGGACGTTGCTCGTGAGCATAGCTCCGTCATGGGTTTTCGATAGGTTGTTTTTATTGCTGTTAAACATTTCGCCCTCTCCCGTATTGAGCCACTGAGGATTAATATTCAAATTTTTTACTAATATATTCTTATTTCTTTCGCTCAGGGCTGCCTTGCCTGTTTCTATCATAGACATTGCGCTCTTGCCTATGCCCAAATATTGAGCCATTGCTTGCTGCGTTAGTTGCAGTTTTTGTCGTATTTCTCGTAACCTATTTACCATATCAAAAAGGATTAATTATAATATTTATACCACGTTTTACATTACATAAAATTCAATTATTGAACTTACCTTTGCTTCATCAAAACTAGGTTTTAGGTCTGTATTGTTAAGCCAAACTTGAATCTCACGAAGTTACGTAATTATAATTTACTGCAAAAGAGATAAAAAGGTAAAAAAAGATTCAAATATTGTATAAAAAGAAACATATTCTCAAAACTTATATTTATCCAAAAATTACACCAAGATGATTTCTATTCAAGAAAAAATTTATCAGGACTTAGCATTTAAGTTAATCAATGAAATTAACTCTACTAATCTTTTCAATGGCACCATTGAGATTGATTACAGCGAACTTTACACAACGCTTCATTGCACACTTTTGGTTTATTACACTAGAGACTGTATCGAAGAGAGAAATTTTCTTGCAATTAAAGACATTGTGCCCGTATGGTGGGAGCTAGAAACAGCCTCGGCCTATGGCTTTGAGCACAACGACTTTAGTTGGGGTGAGTTTTACAAATACTTAAAGGCCTATTTTTAATCATAGGTCTTTCGCATCAAAAAGAAGGGAGTGACTAACAAGTAAATGTTGGTCACTTCCTTTGTGCTTTAACAAGGGCAGCTAAGAAGCATTTAACTGCAACGCTCTGATTTTCAGCCTAAACGGAGCGCACTTAAGGTACGTGAGTATTAGGATGAAAAGCTAGAAGGCAGCAGATTAATGCTTATTAGTCGCCCTCTTGCTTATTACGTAATTTAAAGAACTATGACAACTAATTTTATAGATTTTTGCAAGGAAGTTTACCCCTTTCTTGAAATCACGCCCTTTCACGAGCACTACTACCGAGTCTTAGAAGAATTTGCCCACGGCAACATCAAAAAACTCATAGTCTCCATGCCTCCTCAACACGGCAAGTCCATGGGCTCATCTACTCTACTGCCAGCCTACATCCTAGGGCTTAACCCCGATAGTAAGGTCACAATAGCATCTTACAGTGCGAGTCTAGCATCTAGGTTTAATCGCCGAACCCAGCGCATATTAGAGAGCGATGCCTACGAAAGTATCTTCCCCGATACCACCATAAAAAAGGGAGCGTCACGCCAAAACAACTACATCAGAACCCAAGACCACGTGGAGATAATAGGCCACTCGGGCGAGCTCTATTCCGTGGGTCGCGAGGGTTCACTCACTGGCAATCAAGTTGATATTTTCTTAATCGACGACCTCTACAAAGATGCCATGGAGGCCTCCTCGCCCATAATTAGAGAGAATTGTTGGGAATGGTACACCTCGGTAGTCAAAACGCGTATGCACAACGATTCCTCAGAGCTTATAGTCTTTACGCGCTGGCACAACGAGGATTTAATAGGCCTAATCCAAAATAAGGAAGAAATAATCGAGCTTGAAAGCTACGAGCAAATACCAAACCACGACAATAGCAAGTGGTTAAGGCTAAATTTTCAGGCCATAAAGCAAGGCCCAGCCTTTGAACTAGACTCTCGCTCAACTGGCCAGGCACTATGGCCTGAGCGTCACAGCATAGAGCTGCTGAGCCAAAAGCGCAAGTTAGACCCCCTGCGTTTTGAGGCCATGTATCAGGGCAACCCCTCGATTAAGGGAGGACTTCTGTATGGCGATAATTTCTTAACCTACACCTCGCTGCCTAAGGACTTAGTTCGCATAGCCAACTATACCGACACGGCAGATATGGGTGATGATTACTTGTGCTCGGTGTGTTACAGCATGGATAGACAAGATAATATCTATATCACCGACCTTGTGTATTCGCGCGAGAGGATGGAGGTTACCGAGGTTTTGGTGAGTGAGATGTTAACTAGAAATCTCACGCGCGAGGCTATTATCGAAAGTAATAATGGTGGGCGAGGTTTTGCGCGTGCCCTGGCTCGTTTTGCCCCCACGTGTAAGGTTACATGGTTTCACCAGGGTGGCAATAAGGAGGCTAGAATCTTGTCAAATAGCTCTACGGTGTTGCGTCATGTTTATTTTCCGAGTAATTGGCAGGCACTGTGGGGCGACTTGCATCATCATTTAAGTTGTTATCAGCGCAATTTCAAGGTTAACCGTTGGCATGATGCTGCTGATACGCTGACGGGGATTATTGAAAAGGAGGTTTTGGATAAGGGGAAAGGGAGACTGCACGCCGTGGGGTTTAGTTAGTTATTAGTTGCTCGATGCTAGTCGCGTCTGCCCGACGTGAGGGCGTTAAATGTCAACGGAGGCCAGGGTGCTCCCCGGTGAGCTAATGAACCTACATTAACGAATAAGGGGCAATCTTGAAAATTCAAGATTGCCCCTTATTTTTACTAAAAACCCTCTTACTTAGCGTAACTAACCGAACGAGTCTCACGGATTACCGTGATTTTAACCTGTCCTGGATAAGTCATCTCATCTTGGATTTTCTTAGCTATATCATGTGAAAGTTGATCTGCCTCAGCATCCGAAATCTTCTCGCTACCAACAATAACCCTAAGCTCACGGCCTGCCTGAATAGCATAAGTTTTCATAACTCCAGTGTGAGACATTGCGATATCTTCCATTTCTTTCAAACGTTTGATATAAGACTCCACAACCTCGCGACGAGCACCTGGTCTCGCACCCGATATAGCATCACAAACCTGAACAATAGGAGCTATCATAGAAGTCATCTCTGTCTCATCATGGTGAGCACCAATAGCATTACAAACCTCAGGTTTTTCCTTACATTTCTCAGCTATTTTCATACCTATCAATGCGTGAGGCAATTCTGGCTCATCATCGGGCACCTTACCTATATCATGCAAAAGACCTGCACGACGTGCAACTCCTGGATTCAAACCTAACTCTGATGCCATGATTCCACAAAGATTTGCAGTCTCACGAGCATGTTGCAACAAGTTTTGGCCATAAGATGAACGGTATTTCATTTTACCAATCAAACGCACCAAATCAGGATGCAAACCATGAATACCCATATCTATAGTAGTACGTTTACCTACCTCAGCTATTTCTTCTTCAATTTGTTTTTTCACCTTAGAGACAACCTCCTCGATACGCGCTGGGTGAATACGACCGTCGGTAACAAGTTGGTGAAGTGCCAAACGAGCAATCTCGCGGCGCACAGGATCAAAACCTGACAAAATAATAGCCTCAGGAGTATCATCAACAATGATTTCTATACCTGTTGCAGCCTCCAAAGCACGAATATTACGCCCTTCACGACCTATGATACGACCCTTAACCTCATCGCTATCTATATTGAAAACCGTAACCGAATTCTCGATTGCAGTCTCAGTAGCAACTCTTTGAATAGTCTGAACAACAATACGTTTAGCCTCTTTATTAGCGCTAAGTTTCGCTTCCTCGATAGTGTCGCTGATATAAGCCATAGCATCGGCTTTAGCCTCAACTTTCATGTTTTCGATAAGAATGTTTTTAGCATCCTCTTCGCTCATGCCACTAATTTGTTCAAGGCGAGCATTTTGCTCACGGAAAAGACGTTCAGCCTCTTCTTTTTTCTTGTCTAAAGCCTCAATTTTACTCTCCATAGTTTGGCGCACCCTGTCAGCTTCTTGGAGTTTTTTATCTAGTTCTGCTTGTGCAGAATTTAGATTATTCTCTATCTGTTTAGCGCGAGCCTCGCTTTGTTGAAGTTTAGAATTTCTCTCGTTAACCATGCGATCATGGTCTGTTTTAAGATGAATGAATTTCTCCTTTGCTTGAAGAATCTTCTCTTTTTTAATCATCTCGCCATCTGTTTCAGCTTCTTTTAATATCATTTTACGACGGTTTTCGGTCGATTTATTGATGATAAAGTAAGAAACAACGCCTGTAATCACAGCCGAAACTATAGCGACAATTACTATTGTAACTGGTTCCATTTTCTTGTTTTTTTAATTGTTTTTATATAATTGTGTAATGTAAGTGCATAAAAAAGCCCTCATATATTCCTTTTGTAGTTTGACGAAGCTTCGAAATCGTCATGTGTAAGACCTCCGACATTACATTCGCAAACGTCCAACGGCACCATTGTTAAGAGGATGCACCTCCCAAAAAGAGAGGTTAAGGCCTGTTTTTGAAAGGTCAAGTACAGTCTTAAATTTATTAAATGTTAAGTTTCGCAAAAATTAAAAGGAATCTATGCGGGCAAGTTTCCGTTTTCTTTATATGTAAAAGAACCTATTTTATTTCTCTTGAGCCAAATATTCGTCTAACTTGGCATCTAATTTCACTAATTCGTCTATATCCTCACCTAAGCTACGGCTGAGCTCCATTTCAATATTTTTGGCTGCAATGTGGAGTGCTGCCATAGCTAAATATTGCTCTGTCTCAGCTCTAAAAGCTGTTTTATATTTTTCTATCAAGCCATTTACCTCACGTTCTCCTCTACGATATATCTCTTCTCTATCACGTCTAATAGTTATAGGATATACTTTTCCAGCGACTGTAAGGTTAATCTTAAAGATTTCTGAGTTTTTCTCCTGCATAACTATTTTGTTATTGTCCATTTAGCATTTCTATGCACTTGTCAACCTCCCGCATAAGTTGATTGACGCGCGCCTTGGCTTGTTTATTATCTGCTGCCGTAAGCGTAAAACCTTTAGAGAGGTGCAACAAATTTAATTTCTCGTTGGCCTCACTAAGACTTTCAGTAAGATTTTTGGCCTGCGTTTTAAGTCTATCGTTGGCCTGAGTGAGCTTTTTGTTTTGTTCTCGCAGCGATTTATTCTCTGCAAGCATAAGCTCTATCTTACTTTTTAGGGTTTCTATTATTGGCGATGTAGCCATAATTGTTTTCGCTTAAAGTAGTTTTTAATGCTCAAAAATAAGTATTTTAGCTTAGAATTCAAAATTTTTTTTAATTAATAAGCTCGCCATACAAATCATACTGCTCTGCATCAGTAATTTTCACTAAATAAAACGCTCCTATTTCTAATTTTGTTGCACTCGCTATAAGAATTTCTTGATCAACATCAGGGGAATCATACTCACTTCTAGCCACGTAATACTCGCCATCTAGCCTATCTACGACAACTCTCATCTGCTCACCCACACGTTTTAAATTGTTTTGATAAGAAATCTCATTTTGCAAGCTCATTATCCTCTCAACCCTTTCTTGCTTTAGCACATCGCTAACATCATCGCTTAATTCAGTTGCCGAGTAAGTATCCTCCTCAGGGCTATATGCAAACACGCCCAAACGCTCAAACTTAACTTCGCTCACAAAATCCATAAGCTCATTAAAATCCCCCTCACTCTCGCCAGGATAACCCACCAGCATAGTAGTTCTTAAGGCCATGTCAGGCATCGCAGTTCTTAATTTATTCACCAAGGCATAGGTTTTTTCCTTGTTTATGCCTCGCCTCATACTTTTTAGCTGAGCATCTGAGATATGTTGGAAGGGAATATCAAGATATTTACATATTTTTTTCTCTCTAGCCATGGTCTCAATCACGTCATCAGGAAAGGCCGTAGGATAAGCATAATGTAGTCTCAACCACTCTAAGCCCTCTAACTCGCAGAGTCTGGTTAACAGCTCTGAGAGTCTGCGCTCGCCATATAAATCCATGCCGTAATATGTTGTGTCTTGGGCAATTACGATTATTTCTTTAGCTCCACCCTCAACCAACATTTTAGCCTCGGTGATTAAATCTTCGATAGGTACACTCACGTGTTTTCCACGGATTAAAGGAATAGCACAATAGCCACAACCCCAGTTACACCCTTCAGAAATTTTAAGGTAAGCATAATGCCTAGGGGTAGTTAAAACCCTCTGGCATCTAAGCTCATCTTTATATTCTAATTTCAAAGCCGCGAGCACTTCAAAAATATTTCTCACACCAAAAAACTCATCCACCTCGGGGATTTCATTTTTCAGCTCATCCTTGTAGCGTTCACTAAGACAGCCTATAACATACAATTTTTCTATCTCACCACGCTCTTTAGCCCCAGTGAAACTCAAAATTGTTTCTATAGATTCCTCCTTAGCATCACCTATGAAACCACAAGTATTTATCACAACAATTTTAGCATCTGTAGAATTTGAATCAAAGATAAGCTCATATCCTGCATCTGCAAATTGAGCCATAAGATGCTCAGAATCAACAACATTCTTAGAGCACCCTAGGGTTATAACATTTATTTTATCCATTTAAAAAAGATTATTTTGCAAACAGCGCGTCAACAAATGCTTTTTTGTCAAACATTTGTAATTGATCTACGCCCTCGCCAACACCTATATATCTAACGGGGATTTGAAATTGATCGCTTATTCCTATAACCACGCCACCCTTAGCCGTACCGTCTAACTTAGTGATAGCGAGCGATGTAACCTTAGTTGCTTGGGTAAATTGGCGTGCCTGTTCAAAGGCATTTTGGCCTGTACTACCGTCCAAAACTAGCATTACATCATGAGGAGCGTCGGGCACTATCTTAGCCATTACATTTCTGATTTTAGTAAGCTCGTTCATAAGCCCTATTTTGTTGTGCAACCTACCTGCCGTGTCTATTAAAACCACGTCGGCCTTAGCTGCAACAGCTGATTTCAAGGTGTCATAAGCCACCGAGGCTGGGTCTGAGCCCATATCTTGGCGCACTAATTTAGCCCCTGCCCTATCTGCCCACACCTGGATTTGGTCTATGGCGGCTGCACGGAAAGTATCGGCAGCACCTATAAAAACTTTCTTGCCATCCTTGGTTAATTGCGCTGCGAGCTTGCCTATTGTAGTGGTTTTACCCACACCATTCACACCCACAACCATAATCACAAAGGGCATATCATCACTAGATTCTATTCCCGAAGAGAAACCCTCCTCCATTTTATCACCCTCAAGCAGCAGAGAAGTTATCTGCTCGCGAAGTATTCCTTGAAGTTCCGAAGAGTTCATAAATTTATCTTGAGCTACTTTTGCCTCTATGCGTTCTATGATTTTTAGTGTGGTGTCAACGCCCACATCCGAGGTGATTAATATTTCCTCTAACTCATCAAGCACGTCAGCATCCACAGTGCTACGCCCAACTATTGCGCGCGCAAGTTTGCCAAAAATTCCTTCTTTGGTTTTGCCCAAACCCTGGCTTAGGTCTTCTTGTTGTTTAGCCTCGATTTGCGAGTCTTTAGTTTTTTTACTGAATATATTAAAAAATGCCATACTTTACACTTATGTTATAATAAGTTACAAAGTTAATTATTTTTAATAAATTCTCTACTACTTAGAGCTTGCTTTTTTATATTTAGCAACAGAAATCTTGTGATTATAAGCAGCCAAGACATAATTATTATAAGCCTCCAGCCACGCGAGCTGAGCTTGCAAGATATAAATTATAGCCTCACCACCCTCCTTATACGAAAAAGTTTGCAACTCAAGGCTCTGAGCTGCTATATCCAAGTTACTTTTCGAGAGCGCGAGTTGCGAGAGTGTTTGCACCAGATCGTTTTCTGCTGTTTGGTAACTACTTATTAAATCATCTTTGGTTTGCGCTAATTCTAGGCTTGCAATATTTCTAGTAGCCACGCTTTTAGCCACACTCTTGCGCCTAGCTCCCCAGTCAAAAATAGGCACCGAGAGCGAGAGATAAACCTCACCCCAGAGTTTAGGTGAAAGTTCCACCACAGGAGCAGGCGTACCACCCACAGCCCTAGCTCCCACGCTAAGCGAGGGGTTATACCCTGCCCTGGTGAGCGAAATATTAGCCACAGCCTCGTCCACAGCCAGCTCAGCTGCGCGAAAACTCGGGTGAGATTCTACACTATAATCAAGATTTAAAATCTCGCTTAAATCCGTGGACTCGTCCAAATCTGTGCTTAGCTCATAGTCTTGAGCATCGCTCTGCCCCACCAAAATATTTAACGCGATAACTGCATCCTTATAATATTGATAAGCCTCAGCCTCAGAAAACTTTGCGCCACTAAGCTGAGTCTCGGTCATGAGCAGGTCGGTGCGAGCAATCAGGCCATCCTCAAATTTTAGCGACACTAACTTGTAAAGTGTCTCTATTTTTTCTACATAATCCTTGGCAATCTCACATTGACGATAAGCAGCTGATAATGCCCAATAGACTAATTCTGAGGCATATACCACATCTATGAGTGATGATTGCATTGCAAGTTTTGCGATTTTGAGCTTAACGTCCGATATTTTATTATTAGCCCTCAGCGTGCCCCCTTGATACACAGTCTGCGAGAGAGTCAAGTATGAAAGATAGCTAAAATCCTTAATCCCAGGCACAGAATTTGGGTGCTCAATCTGATAAGAAGCATCCCCCGAGAGCGATAGCGAAGGTAGAAAATCAGTTTTTTTTAGCTTTTTATCGCTAAGCGCTGACTCATAACTTTGCTCGCTTTGTTTGAGCGCGTGACTATAATCCACAACCCTTAGAGTATATTGCTCCAAAGTAAGCGAATTTTCGCCACACAGCATAAGGGGCGAAAAAAGAAGAAATAAAACAGCAAATTTTCTCATTATTTTATACGCATAATTAAACAAAAAGTAACTGGCAAAATAAATAAAGTAAGCAGAGATGCCACCAATAATCCCCCCATAATAGTTGCGGCCATACCCCCAAACAGAGCATCAAAGAGCAAGGGCAACATCCCTAGAATAGTTGTCCCCGAGGCCATTACAACGGGTACTATCCTAGATTTTGCAGCATCTACTACGGCCGTTAAGGGCGAAGATTTTTTAAGCATTTCTACATTAATTTGCTCGATTAACACCACAGCATTTTTAATATTCATGCCCACCAAACCTATAAGACCCAGCACAGCAAAAAAGTCCATCATCTTGCCCGTTAGTGCCAAACCCAAGACCACTCCCACAAAAATCAGTGGCAACATCAGCACCACCACTAAGGCCTTGCGATAATCCCTAAACAGTAGCATTAACACTATGAAAATCAACAAGATAGTCAGTGGCATATTTTTAGCCAAAGCCTCATTACTCTCGCTTTCACTCTCCTGCTCGCCAAATACTTTCATTGTATATCCCAAGGGCAAATCATCACTCATCGCCTCATAAACCTTGGCGTAAACCTCGGCAAATGCAGCCTTAGTATTAGCCCCAATCAAGGGGTCACACTGCGCCTTAATTGTTCGCTGACGATTAAAACGCTTAACCACGCTAAAATCATAATCCAAATCTACTGCGCTAAGCACCTGATTCATAGACACATAATTCCCCAGCGAGCTCGAAATCGGCAAAGTCGTAATATTAGCCAAGTTATCATCGCCGAAGCTCCTTAATAAAATAGGCTGAAACTCATCGCCCTTACCAAAGCTACCCATGGCCAAGCCCGAAGTGTTTAGCTTTGCAAATTCAGCCACTTGTTGCCTTGAAATCCCAAGTAATTGCCCTTTGTTTTGCGAGTAGATAGGCTTTAAAACGGGGATTAAATTTCCCCAATCACTTCTCACATCACCAACAAGCGAGCACTCTCGCATAATATTCTGAGCCCTAGTATTCAAAGATAAAAGTGTATCTATATTCTCACCCGTAAAACCTATCTCAATAGCAGCCTCAACGGCAGGCGAGAGTTTAAACAATGAGCTACGAACAGTAACATTTGGGAAATTCTCCGCGGCATAAATCGCAAATTCTCTTTCCAACCTAGCAGCTGCTAAGGGACTCTCTAACTCTATTAAAATATTCCCAAAATTTGACAGTGGGCCAAACGAAGTACTTGCTAGATAATATCTTAGGGGTGAGCTTCCCAAGCTAACTGAGATATTTTCGACCCCTGGTTTTTGCTCCAACCACTCACTCATTTTATCTAACTCGCGCTCGCTCTCAAAAATCGAATAACCATTTATCAGAGTGCAATCCACCTTAAAATAAGGCTTCTCAAGATTAGGGAAAAACCCACTAGGGGCTCTACTCATCACAAAAAGCGATAACAAAAACACAACTACCACACCACCTAAAGTCGCCCACCTAAAGCGTATCAAAAAAGACAACACCCTAGCAAAACCACTATAAAATTTACTAGTATAAGGCTCACGCTCTATCTTATCTCCAGCCACTGTTTTAAGCAAAAACATACCAAACAAAGGGGTCTGACTCATGGCAAGTAGCCAACTAAGAGCCAGCGAAATAGACAAAACCACAAACAAAGGCTTTACTATCTCTGAAGCCGACGAAGGCGCTAAATAAAGGGGCAAAAACGAAATAATAGCTATAAAAGTCGCCCCAAGCAGAGCATACGAGGGCGAAGTAGCTGCGCTAATTAAAGATTTTTTAAGCGCCCCACCCGAGCGCAATAATTGATTAGCATTATCAGTCACCACAATCGCATTATCCACCAGCATCCCCATTGCGATAATAAAACCAGCCAATGAAGTTCGATTCAATCCCTCACCCATAAAATACATAATAAGCATAGTGCCCCCAATAGAAAACAAGAGTGACGAGCAAATCAAAATCCCACTCCTGAGCCCCATAACCAACATAATAATAAGTATCACTATGGCCACCGACTCTAGCAAATTCATCAAAAAACCTACGTTAGCTTCCTGGGCAATCTCATCTTCCAAATAAAGTGGTTCAAGGCTTACGCCCAGCGGCATTTGCGCCAACAAGATATCTAATTCTCGCCTCACCCTGCGGCCAACTTCTACAACATTTTCTCCCTCCGTGCTCGAAATTCCTATGCCCACCGCACGCTTACCATTCACCTTAAACAAACGCGTTGGAGGGTCTTGATAGCCACTTGTAATATTTGCAAAATCACCAAGACGTATTTTTGAGCCGTCGCTTGTTGTGATTAACTGATTTGCAATATCCTCCAAGGAGGTGTACACCCCCGGGGTCATTATCCTTAAATTTAATTCTCCTGCTCTCTTTACTCCCGTATCTACAAGCTGGTTTTGCGATGATATAACAGCGATAATCTGCTCAACATTAAGATTCAAACCACTTAACATAGAGCTAGAAATCTCAACATTCACCACCTCTGTTTGCTCGCCATAAAGCGCAACTTTCTGCACGCCCTGCACAGCCACAAGCGAAGTTTTTATCCTCTGAGCCATATCGCGCATTTGGGCATACGAAAACCCCTTATCAGAGACCAAGGCGTAATAAATCCCAAAAACATCGCCAAAATCATCGCTCACATTTATAGTCCCTGCCCCCACAGGCAACATAGGCTGAATATTGAGCACCTTGCGCCTAAGCTCATCCCAGCGCTGAGGAATTAGCTCTTTATCTGTGGCAGGGTCTAGCTCAACAGTGATTTTTGAGAGCGAGTAAAAACTCTCAGAGCTAATTTTATACACTCCCTTTAGAGTCTGCACCTCACGCTCTATGGGTTCGGTAATTAATTGTTCGACCTGCAAGGGCGTAGCTCCAGGATAAGAAGTTACTAGCACCGTAGACTTAATCACAAAGGGCGCATCTTCTGTCTTACCTATCCTATCAAAACACCACACACCCCCTAAGAGCATAATGGCCAAGAGAAAATAAACAAGTTGCTTATTTGAAAAAGATAAATTTGTAATATTCATAATCCCCCCTTCCTTTTTACTCCAACACCTTAACACTCTGCCCCTGGGTGAGCATATTCACCCCTGCGCTAACCACTATTTCGCCCTTTTTCAGCCCCCTAGAGATTATCACCATATCTTCACCTACGAGCCCAGCAGTTGCAACCTCACGCAAATGAACTTTAGAGTCAGAAGGGGAATAAACCCACAATTTATTGGTGTTAACAAGCGCACTCAGGGGCACACTCACATAAGAGCTAAACTCTTTATTATCATAAAGTTGCATTATGACTGTGCACGAGAAACCCACCTTAATATTAAGCCGCTGAGCATCAAAATTTTTATCAGTAATTTTCAGCGTAATAGGTATGCCAGCACTGAGCACCGAACCATTTATAACGCTCGTAAGTTCAGCTTTAAACTCACGCAAAGGCATATTATCAAACACCACCCAATATTTTACAGGCTGTAACAACATATTAGCATCCACCTCGGGCAAGGTAAATTTAATATCCAAATCATAGGGCGTAATAAGCCTATAAATCAGCGTTCCGGCATTAACCTCCTGATAAGTGTCTACTCCCTGGCTCTCGATAGAGCCTGCAAAGGGCGCATAAAGTTTGGTGTAAGATAATTGATTTAGAGCATAAGAATAATTACTCTTGGCCTGCACATAATCGGCCTTAGCGAGTTCCAAATCTTGCAGAGAGACTGCATCTCTGGCCTGCAAGCGCTCTGTTCGCTCTAAGATAGATTTTGTGGCATTGTAATTTGACAGCGCCGAGCTCACCTGCAAACGAAAATCATCATCATCTAAAGATGCTAGAATTTGGTCTTTTTTAACCATTTCGCCCTCAGCGGCATACATATTATTAACCAAACCACTTACGCCAAAGGCCAAGTCAACACTAGAGGACGGGTGCACCAGGGCAGCGAATCGTTTGCTATAAGAATTAAGCGCCTCAACTTTTTCGACTTTAACCCTGCGCTCAAAAGATAAGGGGTCTTGCTTTGGCCAACAGCCACTTAGCAACACCCCTAAAACTATAAAATAAATCTTGTTCATAATAATTGTTTTTCCTTTTTTAACTAAAGGATAACAATTATTATGCTGAGAGAATCGTCTACATTCTTTCTGGCACGTTTATGCCCAAAAGCGACATTGCACGTTTAATAATCGCAGCAACATTCTCGCACAAAGCTAAACGCACCTCGCGAAGCTCCGTGTCACTCTCTTTTAAAATTGGATGATCGTGATAATATCCATTAAAGGCCTTAGCCAAATCATAAGTATAAGAAGCAATCACAGCTGGCGAGAAGTTTTCACCCCCCTGAGCCACTGCCATAGGGAAGTCAACCATTAATTTAATCAACTCGATCTCGTCACTAGAAAGTTTATTAAAACAATCGCTAGTTATCTTGTAGCTAATATTTTCAGCCTCAGCCTTACGGATAATAGAGCGAATACGCGCATGAGTATATTGAATAAATGGGCCTGTGTTACCATTAAAATCTATGGATTCACGTGGGTCAAACAACATAGTCTTGCGAGGGTCTACCTTTAAGATAAAGTATTTTAATGCCCCAAGACCCACTGTATTGCAAATCTCGTCAGCCTCACTAGCCGTACAAGCATCTAGTTTACCTAGCTCCTGGCTCATCTCACGCGCTGTGTCTACCATAGCCTCTATCAAATCATCAGCATCAACTACTGTACCCTCACGCGATTTCATTTTGCCCTCAGGAAGTTCCACCATACCATAAGAAAGGTGAGTTATGCTATCTGCCCAAGCGTTGCCCAACTTAGAAAGTATAAGTTTAAGCACTTGGAAGTGATAATTTTGCTCATTTCCAACCACATAAATCATTTCATCCAAGCTGTTTTCATCGTGACGAGTTACTGCCGTACCCAAATCCTGAGTCATATACACCGATGTGCCGTCAGAGCGAAGTAGAAGTTTTTGATCAAGACCATCATCTGCTAAATCTATCCACACCGAACCGTCTTCTTTTTTGAAGAACACACCTTTATTTAATCCGTCCTCAACTAGGCTTTTGCCCAAAAGATAAGTTTGAGATTCATAATAAATCTTGTCAAAATCAACGCCCATAGACGCATAAGTCTTGTCAAAACCAGCATATACCCACTTATTCATTTTCTCCCATAGAGCATATACCTCAGCATCTTTAGCCTCCCATTTCCTAAGCATCTCGCCAGCCTCAAGCATGATAGGGGCGTTGCGCTTAGCATCGTCCTCGCTCATGCCATTTTGCATTAACTCCTTGATTTCGACTTTATAATGTTTGTCAAATTCCACATAATATTTACCAACTAAGTGATCGCCCTTTAGTCCACTGCTCTCGGGAGTCTCACCACCTGAATATTTTTGCCAAGCTATCATGCTTTTACAAATATGTATTCCTCTGTCATTCACCAAGTTAGCCTTTATTACATTATGGCCATTAGCTTTCAAAATCTGAGCTACCGAATATCCTAATAGGTTGTTTCTAACGTGGCCAAGGTGTAAAGGTTTATTGGTGTTAGGCGAAGAATATTCCACCATAATAGTCTTGCCACTATCTTTTTTGAATCCAAAATCTGCATCCGTAGTTATAGCTTCAAACTCCGTTGCCCAAAATTTTGCACTAAGCGTTAGGTTCAAAAAACCTTTGATAACATTGTAGCTCTCAACGATTTCACTCACCTCTACTACTTTTTCGCCTATTTCTTTAGCTGTAAGCTCGGGGTTTTTCTTAGATATTTTAAGCAAGGGGAACACAACTAGAGTGTAATCGCCCTCAAATTCTTTGCGCGTTTTGCTAATTTGTAGAATCTTAGCATCCACATCGCCATAGAGTGGCTCTACGCACTCCGAGATAATATTCTGTAATAAATTTTCGATATTCATTGCTTTGTATGATATATTTTGCCCAAAGATAACTATTTTTGCAGAAAAATAGAAAGTTTTAATGAAAATAGCCAACTTAGATTTAGGCGAGCAGCCGATTTTTCTCGCTCCCATGGAAGATGTCACCGATCCTTCCTTTCGTTTTATGTGCAAGGAGTTTGGTGCTAACATGGTTTACACCGAATTTATTTCCTCGGACGGACTAATACGCGATGCCCATAAATCATTGGCTAAGCTCAATATTTCAGACTACGAGCGCCCGGTAGGCATACAAATCTATGGCCACATGATAGAGCCCATGGTCGAGGCAGCACGCATGGCAGCGAGTGTTAATCCCGATGTTATAGATATTAACTTTGGCTGTCCTGTTAAGAAGATTGCAGGTCGTGGCGCAGGTTCGGGCATGATGAAAGATGTACCTTTGATGGTTGAGATGACTCGCCAGATAGTGCAAGCCGTGGACATACCTGTCACCGTAAAAACGCGCCTAGGTTGGGACGAAGAAAGCAAAAACATAGTTGAGATAGCCGAAAAATTGCAAGATGTAGGCATAGCAGCACTAACAATTCACGGTCGCACTCGTGCCCAAATGTATAAGGGCGAGGCCGACTGGACACTTATAGGCGAGGTAAAAAACAACCCTCGCATGAATATTCCTATCATAGGTAACGGCGATATAGACTCAGGCAAGAAATGTGCTGAGGCCTTTAATCGCTATGGAGTTGACGGAGTTATGGTAGGCAGGGCAACTTATGGTCGTCCGTGGATTTTCAGAGAAATGCGCCATTATCTCGAAACGGGCGAAGTACTATCTCAACCCTCTGTTATAGAGCGAGTTGAGATAGCTAAGCGCCACTTAGTAAAATCCATAGAAATTAAGGGAGATAAGGTTGGGATACTAGAGATGCGACGTCACCTATCAACTTACTTTAAGGGTCTGCCAGATTTTAAGGGCACACGTTTGCAGTTAGTCACATTAAATGACAGCGAAGAAATCCTCAAAACTTTGGATTATGTAGCCGAGAAGTGGGGTGATTTTGACACCTCCGAGATTATCAATAAAGTATGGTAGCCACTAGCACCAGAGCAGATAGCCGCTAACGTCTAAACTACCTCAACGCCCAGGCTATCCATCATCCTGCCTGTCTTAGCCCTAGCCTGCTCAACACTCTCATCCCTAGCCAAAAGAACAGCCATTCTGCGATGCCCCTGCACCTCAGGCTTAGCAAAGATTCTCATCTGAGTGTCGCTCTCCTTCAACACCTCGTTTAAGTTTGACATCACGATATTAGTAGAGTGCCCCTCAACGACCACAGCACGTGATGCCGAAGGTCCATGAAACGCTATATTAGAAATAGGTAAACCCAAAATCGCGCGCACATGAAGTGCAAATTCAGATAAATCCTGAGATATCATAGTAACCATACCCGTGTCATGTGGGCGTGGCGAAACCTCGCTAAAGATAACCTCGTCACCCTTAACAAAAAGCTCAACGCCAAACAAACCCCTACCACCCAAGGCATCAGTAATCTTGCGAGCTATCTCCTCGGCCTTAGCCCTAGCCTCTAGGCTCATAGGCTGAGGTTGCCATGACTCACGGTAGTCTCCGGCCACCTGTACGTGACCTATGGGTTCAAGAAAACTTGTGCCTGCAATATGGCGCACAGTTAAAAGTGTAATCTCATAATCAAAATTAACAAAGCCCTCAACTATAACTCTGCCTTCGCCCGAGCGACCTCCCTCTTGAGAATATTCCCAAGCTGAATCTGCATCACACGCGCAACGAATCACACTCTGACCATGACCCGACGAACTCATCACAGGCTTCACAACGCAAGGCATACCTATAGTCTTCACAGCCTCATAAAATTCTTCCTTAGTATCTGCAAAACGATAGTCTGAGGTTTTAATACCAAGCTCCTCGGCAGCTAAACGGCGTATGCCCTCCCTATCCATTGTTAGGCGCGTAGCCTCGGCCGTAGGCACTACATTATAGCCTTCTTTTTCTAGCTCCACGAGTGTATCGGTTGCTATGGCTTCTATTTCTGGAATAATCCAATCGGGTTTCTCTGTTTCGATAATTTCTCTCAGTCGCTTTGCGTCCAACATAGACACTATGTAAGATTTGTGAGCTACTTGCATAGCTGGTGCATTTTCGTATCTATCCAGCGCCACTACCTCTACGCCAAAGCGTTGAAGTTCAAGTGCCACTTCTTTACCTAGCTCACCCGAGCCACACAACAAGGCTTTTTTACCAAACGATGATGAAATTGTTCCGATTTTCATATTCTAAAAAGTGTTAAGTTAAAAACTTTGTTGCAAAATACTCATTATTATTTTCTCTCGCAAATCTTGGGGTGGAAATAGCTAATAGTTGCTAGAAGTCTCATCTTTATTTCTGAGTAATCACGTTAAAACCTATAGGCCTACGAGATTTAATAGTTTCCTTATTGTGATTTTGCAAGCTAGCTAAAGTCTCATTAATTAACTCCAACTGCATACGGGTGTCATCGTTTATATCATTGTAGTCTGTGAATACTTCTTCAATATATTCTTTCAATTCCTTCATTTCGTCTTGCAGCTGGCTAAGTGGCGATGAGCTGGGTAATTGCCTGATAGCGACAAAAGCACGGATAATACCTATATTAATATTTATAGCTAATTCACTATTAAGAACCGATGAGAGCATAGCCACACCCTGCTCTGTAAATGCGTAGGGCATATATCTTGTACCACCCCGACCTTTTGATGTCACAATTTGTGACCTCAAAGATTCAAACTCATCTGAAGTTAATTCAAACATAAAATCATTCGGAAAGCGTCTGATATTACGCTTTACAGATTGCTCTATGGTTTAAGTTTATGGATAAGTATATTGCAAAATACTCATTATTATTTTCTCTCGCAAATCTTGGGTAGGAAATAGCTAATAGTTCCACTAACGTACTTAGACCCTAAGAACCAAAGAAAAGGCTCGCACCACAACAGTGCGAGCCTTAACTCTATAATATATCAGTTGATATAACTACTGACCTGCTACACCACTTCCTAGTGAATCACCTGACCAACCATTAATTGTACCAGTTGTTAACTCAGAATCCACTTTCTCTATTGTAACGTCAAATACAAAGACTTTACCTGCCTCTAACACTACACTTTCAAAATCAGTGTCAATCACGGCTTTGTCATTATTTTTAAATGTAAGAGTGATATAACTATTAAGCTCAACAGTGCCTGGGATAAGCATAACATCATAAGACTCACCGTTTACTATTTCAGCAAAGCTCATGTCTTGTTTAGATGTTTGACCTGTGATTTCATTTGTTGCCAAGTTATAACTAGCTCTTGTAGGCATGCCCGAAACTGTGATTCTCATGTCTGCTAAATCTGAAGATTCGATACCCGAACCTGCAATCAAGTTAATTTGAAGTTTTGAAAGAGCATGAGAGAATTCAAAACCAACTTCAGTTGAACTCACTGCAGAACAACCTTTAGTACTAGCCACTAACAAATCAATAGATGAACGGTCTTGAGCCTGAATGCTAAGGGAATAAATACCCCCCGACCCACTGCTTGCACTATATGGATAGTAAGCATAAAAATCCACTTGAGTTTCTTCATTTAATGGGAAATAAATATCTTTACCTGCAGTAGTTACCTCAAATGCTGCCACCTCAGATGAATCAGCTGCCGTAGATGTGTAAGACACATTAGAGTAACTTGCATAGTTAGCTAGGTCTGTGTTTCCAGTTAATATTTGATAAACACCTATCTGATCTCCCTCTGACCAAAGAGTGTCAGCGACAACGCGCGAAGAGATTTGTGAAAAGAACGATGCTGCTTGATCACCAACAGCGGGTGATTCTATTGTTTCTGTTTCCTTAGAGCAAGAGGCCATTGCTGCAATGGCTGCAAATGCTAAAATAAGTTTTTTCATATATAAATTATTCTGCTGTTAGGTTATCGTCTTCAATATCTTCGTTAGTTGCCCAATCTTTGATTGTGCTACCTGTAAGTATTACCTCAGTTGTAGTAATTTTAAGAGATAAGTAATATTTCCAACCCTCTTTAAATTCAGCTTCTGAAATATCATAGGTGAAAGGCTCGTAGCCAGAAACCTTGAATGAGATTTTAACATCAGCATTATTAGCACTTGGAATAAGAATTGCTGAATAAGAACCGTCACTGCCATTAGGTGTAATAGACGCTATGTCTGAAACGCTAGAAATAGATTTAGAAATAAAGCTATATTCTGCCGTAGTTGCCAAACCTTCGATAGCAGTAGTTACGTCACTCCACTTATATTGCTCACCAAAACCCTCGTCCATAGTTACAGTTAAATATAACATTGAAAGTTTGTGAGTAAATTCTAGACTAACGCTTGGCGCAGTTTTAGAACCCTCAGCCTCAGCTGACACCATAAAGTCGATAGCATTAGCATTGCTTTGGTCTGCAACATTAATGCTGTATTTAGCATTAGTAGTAGCGCTGTTGTAAGGGAAATAAGCTACAAAATATGCTTTATCAGCATTTAGTGGATAGAACATAGTGTCCGCAACTACATTAAATGAAGACGAAGAAGAAGTGTAATCTGCCACAGTGCTAACATACTGAGTATTGCTATAAGTACAGCTAGAGATAGTGTTTGTGTACATAAATACACCTATAGAATCATCTATGCTCCACTTCTCATCACTAACACGAGCAGTAATTTGGCCACTTTCAAGAGCCACTGCAACTTTGTCGCCCGTAACAGGAGTCACATCTTCCGTTTCTTTCGAACATGAGCACGCCAAAACTAGCATTGCTAATGTGAAAAATAAGTTTTTATTCATGATTATGTGTTTTTTTAAGTTTTTTAGTTAATAGTGATTTGAGTAGAGGTCATAACCTCCCAACCAGAGATAGTGCCGCCGTTTAACTCGCTAACTTCAGGAGTTACAATCTCGATATTTGCAGTGATAGTAGTTGTTTGAGTTTTGTCAGTTTTGAATGTAACAATCTCATCACTAGTCTCTTCTCTGCCGTCTACATAGTTAAGAGTTACTGTAAATTCAGCCTCGCCATTTGAGCCAAGCACCATAGCCGAGCTAGTGTAAGCATCAGATGCATAAGCTAAATCAAATGCTAATTTAACAGCATCGCCACTGGCAGCATCTGCTTTACAATCCCAGTTTGCAGCAATACCCGAAATCTCAGCTGTAATGCTAGCTAGATCAGCGATATCACCCTCAGTAACATTGATAGTCAAGTCCAAAAGTTGATTCATTTGATTTACATCAACTTCAACGTTTGCAATTTTGTTGTTTTCGATAGTAGCCGTTGCTGAGCCATAATACAAAGCCTCAGTCATAGGAGTTACATAATCACCTAATACGGTAGAGTTGAATAGTGTGTCGCCCACTAACTTCACGTTAGAAATCTCATTGTAAACGTAAGCTGTGTAATCGCCCACAGGGAAAGCTCCAGGGAAATCAACGCCTTCGGCATCCGAGATTGAGTAAGTACGACCCTCAAAAGATACTTTTAAGTCCTCTACGCTAGGAGCACCATCACTCAAAGTGACATACAGCCCACCAACTGCGTCTGTTGGAATCTCTTCTGTTTCTGTGCACCCAGCAAGAAGTACTGCTGAAAGTGCCATGATAATTGTAGTTCTCATGTTCATGTTTTCATGTTCATGTTTTATAGTTTTTTATGGTTTTAGTTTCGTGTTACAGGTTATACATACCAAAATGTTTTGCAAAATAATAAATATTTAGCAATTCACCAAAAAATATTATGATTTTATTACACTTTTTCTACTTTTTCTTTTGAAACGTACCAAACATAGCCCTCAACACTCTTGTAGCCCATAGATTCCAAGATTTTCACGTACTCACGCACTTGTTTTTTGTGAGAATTACTCTCATTTAAACCAAATTTATAATCCACAACCACAGCCCTATCCTGGTTTATCATCACCCTATCAGGGCGTTTTATCTTGGCCGTCGAGGGCAAAATAATCTGATTTTCGTTTTTTATCTGCTGCCAAGGTGTGCAAAACCACTCTTTTATCAGGGGATTTTTGAAAGAATTTTCTATGATTTTTTTAAGATTTTCGCTCTCATCTTCGTTGATTATTGCATCTTTTCTGAGCTGCTCAACCGAGGCTAAAACCTCAACTGAAGTACTAGAATTTTCAAAGATACGGTGCATTAAAATACCGTAATTTCTAGGCGCAAAAACCTGTTTTTCATCCTCCTCTTCTTTGATTTGAGAATTTACTCTAAGATTTTCACGTGCATTAAATTTACGGCTCGCATACGTGCTTGCAACTAGCCTAGGGGAAGCCTTTTGCCTATGAGCAAAGGTTGGCTCACCATATTCATACACCCTAAAACCAGGCTCTTTCTCTGAGTAATTAAGTTCTATTTCATCAAGTTTTACTCTAGTATCTTGCCCCTGTAAAACCCTAACCACAAGCTCATCAATTTGATTCTTTGCAGCCTTGCCCGGCACAATAATATGGAGCTCACACTCAGCACGCGTTAGGGCCACATACAACAAATTTATATTATCTATATAGGACAATAATTTTTCGTCCAAGAAATCCTTAGAAAAATGCGACTGCTCCATTTTATTCTCCCACGAGATAGGGAATTTACCCATATCTTCATGATCTTCATAATCACACCAAGTAATAGATTGAGACAAGGGCGTCATACCCCAATTACAAAAGGGCATAATCACCGTCTTGAACTCCAGACCCTTGGATTTGTGTATAGAAATAATAGTTATAGCCGAGCGCGAGGCAGGAATATTTATGCTCTGCTCACGACCATGCTTCTGCCAATAATCAAGAAAAGATAAAGAATCGCAAACATTTGAGCTACAATAAGATAGAATCTGATTATGCAGAGCCTGCACATAGGCCAACTCTTTGCTTTCATTACCTATATTATAATAGCCAATAATTTCTTCAAAAGCCTCAAGGGGCGAAAGAGTTTTTAATTTTTTTAATAAGTCTTGTTCTTCGGTGGCGAATTCAGCGCCAAAATCTCGGCCTAGATACTTATTTATTATAGCCCTTTCGACCAAATTTTTCTCGTCTATACTAAATTTAAGAAAAGATATAATAAAATTAACCTGAGCACTTTTGCCTATTTGCAGAGCCTCGGCCGTAACCACGTCGTAGCAATATTTTGAATTAGGGTGCTCGCCCTTATATTGCAATAGCATAGAAGCCAGAGCCTTAGATTCATTGCCCGTTCTAACCAATATAGCTATATCACCAGGCTCATAACCTCGCTCCTGCAACTGCTCTATGCGCTCTATGACAAGTGGCTTACTCTCAGGGTCTTGAACCTCATTAAAAGTAATATTCACATAGCCTTTTTTCTCATCAGAAAAAGTTTTTTGAGCATGGTCTGTATAGGCATTTTTAAGCATATCTTGCGATGATGCTGGCAGTTTATTACCTATCATTTCATTCAGATCATCATTGCACAGTTCCACCACTTTGCCTATGAAATTATTGTTAAAATCAACAACATTTTTAAGACTTCGATAGTTGGTTTGAAGGCTAGAGGTTGTAGAATTTGAAAATTCCTTCTCGACCTTATTATTTAAAATACTCCAGTCGCCCCCACGAAATCTATAAATAGATTGTTTCACGTCGCCCACCAACAAAACTGCATCTTTCTCCTTGGCACTGAGCGCATTATCAAGCAAAGGTTTAAAATTTTCCCATTGCTTTGTGGACGTATCCTGAAACTCATCTATCATAAATTCACTAAACACATTGCCCACTTTCTCAAAGATAAAAGGCGTGTCGTCGCCCGAGATAAGCTCAGCTAAAATTTTGTTGGTTTCACTAATGTGGAGTATATTTTCATTTGCATAAATTGATTTGATATGCTCGGATAATTTACCCAAAAGCGCAAAATTTCTATAATTTTTCTTTAGCAGCAGCGAACTAAAGTACAAATATTTATTATCATTATAGGTATCACAGATATCGCCCAAAATATCAGTTAGCTCACCACACAGGGGCTCAATAACAGGATGTGTCTTGCCCGTAAACCACTTTGACGTGCCACCTAATATATTAAGAGCTGTTTTTGAAGGTTCTACAAAGCCACTTTTAAGCACCTTAGACACATAACCCATAATTCCTGTGCTTTTACCTGAAAAATCGTCAACGGTAAGATTATTCTCATCCATCAAATCTTTGATTCTCTGGGCTAAAGATTTTAATTGTTGCTCCACTTGGCTGACTTTAGAGATAATAGAGCCAACAAAATCTTCTAGCTCTCCCATGCTTAAAGGCGAGTTTTTGAAATCGTCGTTAAAAATTTCTTTACCTAGAGAGATTAAAGATTTTTTCAAATCCCAGCTCTTGCCTGCATTGATTTTTTCGCCCACGAAATCAGTAATCCAGCCCCTCAATTCCTTGTCATGGACTATGGTATCGAGCAGCGAATCCACCGAATTATCAAGTATGGTATCCGTCTTGAGCTCTATATTAAAGTTAAGGTCCATGCCCAGTTCTTTGATAAACGAGCGTATGATTCTTTGAAAAAATTTATCTATCGTTAGCACAGCGAAACGACTGTAATTATGCAGGATAAAACTCTGAGCGATAACGGCTTGGCTCTGGATTTTCGCAGTAGAAAAACCAGTGTCTTTAATCAAAAGGGGCATATATTTACTATCCTTAGCCTTGCTGAGCAAATAAAGTTCCATTAAGATACGGCGCTTCATTTCCTCGGTGGCCTTATTAGTAAAAGTCACAGCCAGTACCTCCTTATAAAGAGATGGTTCACTTATAACACTTTTGATGTATTCATAGGCCAAAGTAAAGGTTTTACCCGAGCCTGCCGATGCTTTCAATATTCTAACTCTTCCCATAAGAGCAAAAATACTACTTTTTTTCGTAATTTGCATAAAAATTCATATCTTGCCAAAAGAAAATTACACAAACCATGAAAAAGAGAATATTTTTAATCCTAGCCTTGCTCCTTGTGGGTTACTACGCATCTTGCGAACAGCTAATCACAAGCAAAACAATGGCTGATTTTAACACAATAGAACTAAGAGGAAACCTTACCGTAGAACTAAGCGAGGACACCTCAAACAGTATAGAAATTGAACTTTTCGGCTGCGACATCACAAAAATCAGATGGGCAGTTGAAAACGACAAGCTTAGCGTTACACTTAAAACCCCAACCTCGGAGGTAAACGCCAGGGCAAATGTTAAAATATCTTACAAAAATCTTCGCACTTTAGAGGCTTATTCTAGCTCAGTTAAAAGCACAACGCCCATGAGTCAAGATATGTTAGATATAAAAGCTAGCTCGGGGGCAATAGTCAATATTCAAGTGCAAAGCCTTGATGTTAAAGTAGATGCACTGCAAAATAGTGTCGTACAATTAGAAGGTATCAGCCGTTATCTAATTGTTAACGCCGAAGACAGGAGCAAGGTGGATATGCGCTCGCTATCCTCTGTTAGTGTAAATGCACAAGGGTCAGGACAAGCAGAAATTTACGTACTTGCTCAGCAAAGATTAGTGGCAAGTGCTAAAACAGGCGCCACAGTTTATTATCTTGGCGAACCACGATTACTGAGAGCCTTCACACCAAAAATCATAAAATTTGGTGCATCAATAGAAAACCTTAAATAAGCTCTCACAATGCAAGGTTTTTTAGAGGATTTAGCCGAAGAATTATATGCAAAATTTGGGGACGATACTTCGTCCCTAAATATTATATTGCCCAACACTCGCGCCAGATTATTCTTAAACGACGCCCTATCTAAACTAGCTAATAAACCTATTTGGCAGCCCAATTACTTGTCAATAGATGAGGTGATGACTCATATATCAGGCCTTACTATTAGCGATAACGTAAGCCTAGTAGCTGAGCTATATAAGGTTTATAATCAACACTTTAGCAAAGAGACTTTTGATACTTTCTACTTTTGGGGACAGATGCTACTCTCAGATTTTGACTCCATAGACAAATATTTGATAGATGCCAAAATGTTGTTCACCAACATAGCTGAGCTAAAGGATATTGAGAAGGATTTATCTTACTTAACCGACAAACAAATCGAGGTTATAAAGCATTTTTGGAACACATTTTCCCTGGAAAGAGGCTGGAGCGATGTGCAAGAAAAATTCCACGAGATTTGGGATAAACTACTAGATATTTATTTAGGATTTAAGGATTCTCTTGAGCAAAAAAACATGGCCTACCAAGGCATGATTTATCGCTCAGCAGCCGAGAAATTAAAATCCTCTAGCAACACATATTATCCTGAAAACCAAACGTTTATAATCGCAGGATTTAACGCCCTAAGCGAGTGCGAAAAGGTAGTATTCAAACACCTTAAAGACAAGCACAAGAGCTACTTTTTTTGGGATACAGACTCTTACTACTTAGACAATAAATACCAGGAAGCAGGGCTATTTATGAGGGAAAACACCAAGGATTTTGCTCAAAAAATATCTCTAGGGGCAAACAACAACTTTGTAAAACCCAAACAAATCAAGGTGGTTTCTGTGCCCACAGATGCCATGCAGTGCCGTTATGTCAACGATTTTTTAAAGGATATACCCACCATAGACAAGCGCACAGCCATAGTTTTAACCGACGAAAATCTGCTCCTGCCAGTAATGTATTCTCTGGGCGAGGATGTCGAAAACGTGAATATTACCATGGGCTACCCCTTGATTCAAACGCCTGTTTACTGCTTTGTAGAAAGATTATTAGCTCTGCAAAAACACTCACGAGGTGGCTCAAAATTCTATCACAGCGATGTGTTGGGTCTACTAACAAATTCATTTTTGTGCAACCTTCTGCCCGAGCAAACCTGCGAAATTAGAAGCAAAATAGAGCTTGCAGCCAAGAGCTACGTGGATATTAATTTATTTAAGGACAAAGACCCACTCATACAGCAAATCTTTAAGCCCACATCTTCGTGGAGTGAGCTTAGCGAATACATAATCACCTCATTATCAATGATTTTTGAGAGGGAAGGAAAAGAAAACACCGAGTTTTTTGCCACCATAATAGAACACATACACAAAATCACGAACTCGGTTGCGAGGCTAGATATAGAACTCTCAAGCAACACTTACGTATCTTTGCTAAAGAGAACTTTGCAAAATGTGAGAATCCCCTACTCGGGCGAGCCTTTGCTAGGGCTTCAGATTATGGGGATACTCGAAACGCGTAATCTTGATTTTGAAAATGTGATTATACTTTCGATGAACGACGATAATTTCCCAGGCAGTCGGGTTTCTAGTTCGTCTTACATACCTTACAACTTGCGCTACGGCTATAATATGCCTACTCCAGAGCGTCACGAGGGGGTTTATGCCTATTATTTCTATCGCTTAATCCAGCGTGCAAAAAACATACACCTGGTTTATTCATTGCAAAGTGACGAGAAAAAAACAGGCGAAAAAAGCCGTTACATCTACCAACTTGACTATGAGTCAAACCACACTCTAGAGAAGAAAAACATAGAGCTAGACGTAAATCTTGAAGAAAATAGCGCTATCACCATAGCAAAAGATTCTCATGTAGCATCCCTGCTAGAGGAGTACGCAACTAAAGAATATAAGAAAATTTCGCCCACAGCCTTTGACTGCTACCGTAGATGCTCGCTGCAATTTTATTTTAGGTATATAGCCAAGATAAAAAAGCCTGAGCAGATAAGTGACGATGTCGAAAATTCGCAGTTTGGTCTCATACTCCACAAAGCCATGGAGCTATTATACAAAGACATTAAAGGCAGCATAAAAGACAAGGCAAAAGAATTAATCAACAGCAAAAAAGTTGAAAATTGCACCCTCAAAGCCATACAAGAGGAGTACTTAAAAGAGGACAAAACCCCACTTAGCGAGTTCTCTGGCAAGTTGGTGCTAATTTATGATATAATAATAAAGTATATCAACCAATGCATACTGCCCTACGACGCCTCGCACGAGGATTTCACGATGAAGGCAGCTGAAGGCGATATAAAACTCCCCGTAGAATTAGAATTTAAGGGCAAAAAAATAACCATACAAGTTGGAGGAACAGTTGACAGACTAGACAACATAGGAGCCGAAACACTCAGGGTTGTAGACTACAAAACAGGCAAAATGCACAAGGAATTAGTCTCTGTAGAAAAACTTTTTGATAGCCAGTCAGACTGCTCGGCCGTACTCCAAACCCTGATTTATTCTATGGTCTTAAGCCACAAAGAGAAGAAAGACATACAGCCTGCGCTTTATTACGTAAGAGCTATGGACGATGAAAAATATTCACCTCTTATATATAATAAGTCTACAAAAAGACCTGTTAACTATTACAGCGAGCTAAGCGAGGAATTTGAAAAACTCTTTAAAGAAAACCTGCAAACTATTTTCAACTTAGACCTACCTTTCACTCAGTGCTCCGATGACAAGGCTTGCGCGTGGTGTGATTACAATCAAATTTGCAGGAAATAAATAAATTTTTTAATATATAATGACACTTACAATTTTATTTTTAATATTTGCACTAGCTTTGATTATCGCAGGCGCTAGTTTTTTAACCGACGGCTCGGTGGCCCTAGCTCGCAAGGCCAAAGTATCTGAACTAGCCATAGGCCTTACGATAGTGGCTCTTGGAACTTCCATGCCCGAATTAGTTGTAAGTGTGGTTTCGGCGCTCAAAGGCAGCTCTCAGATAGCTCTGGGTAATGTTATAGGTTCAAATATTATGAATATACTTGTAATAATAGGCCTCACATCTCTGATTTGCCCTATAAAATTAACCAAGGAAAACACCTTTTTCAACATACCTCTTGTGATTTTAGTTAGTGGTATACTGTGTGTTTTATGCTTTAGAGTTTTAGGGGTAGACTTTATGCCTTATAAAATTTCGCGTCTTTCGGGGATTTTTCTTTTACTTTTGTTTGGCTTGTTTTTGTGGCACTCTGTTCGCTCAGGCAAAAACCAAGAAGAAGAAACTCATCAAGAAAATATGCCCTTGTGGAAATCTATTTTAACCATACTTTTAGGCCTTGGCGCTCTAGTTTGGGGAGGCAATTTATTCTTATCCAACGCCGTTGATTTAGCTCACATGTTTGGCGTAAGCGAATATGTAATTTCAGCCACCATAGTAGCTCTAGGCACATCATTGCCCGAACTTGCAACCAGCGTTGTGGCTGCCCTGAAGGGTAGATCTCAATTAGCACTTGGCAATGTTGTTGGCTCAAATGTGGCAAATATCTTGCTGGTTTTAGGCGCTACGGCAACTATTTCTCCTCTTTCGCTTGTGGGACTTAGCTCCATAGACGTTCTTATGTTGTTTGCCAGCTCTGTTTTGTTATTTATCTCTGCCTTTAGCTTTAAGCGCTACTTGATAGACAGAGGCGATGCTATTATTCTCTTGATTGCATACGTGGTTTACGTGTACTACCTTTTGGCCTAAAAATTTTATTTTTGTTGTTTCAAAAATATTCACTAACTTGCATTAATATTAATTTAATTATGGTAGTTAGAAATGAATAGTAAAAATCTTTTATGTCTTTTGTGCGCAACTCCAGCGCTAGCATTTGCTAAACAAAAGCCTAA
>JAWXTK010000013.1:0-57649 GCA_044433645.1 Rikenellaceae bacterium
TGAGATTTTTTGCTATTGAATTGAAAATATAGTGGTTCTATACTGAAATTTAATAGTGAAAAATATCGCTCCTCAGAGTGCTGTTAAAAATATGGCAATAATTGTTTTACACTACTTAATGCCAAGAAATAAAAATATTTTGTTAAATTTGTGTTTTCTTACGCAAACTAAACAAATAAAAATATGAAAACCATTAAATTTTTAACACCCATCTTCTGCGCACTAGCTTTGAGCGCGTGTGTATCAAATTCTAATCAAACTGTAGCCACAGCATCAAGCCAGGCCACTGAGAGCCAATCAACTCAAACTAGCGAGGAATTATTCATGGCATGTTTTGAGGGAGATATCTCTACGGTTATGTTTATGCTAAACAAGGGATTTGACTTAAATATCGCAGATGAGACAGGTTTCACATATTTAATGTATGCTGCATATAATGGTCACACCGAGATTATACACCTATTATTATCTAAGGGCGCTGATGCAAACACCTTAAATAAGGAGGGTCGCACAGCCTTGATGTTGGCCTCAACTTCTGATTCGGTTGATTCGGTTGATGCTTTGTTAAAAGCTGGTGCCGAGGTAAATATCATTGACACTGACGAAAAATTCACAGCTTTGATGTTTGCTGCAACTGAGGGCAAGATGGATATTGTCAAGTTGCTACTATCAGTTGGCGCAAATGCTAGCTTAAAAGATAAGGACGGCGACACAGCCATGAGTTTTGCTACTCAAGCTGGTCACTATGAGATTGCAGCGCTATTGAAGGGGGTTACTAAGTAAGCTCATTAGCTCGATGCTAGCCAAAGCCTGCCCGGCGTTAGGGCGTTAAATGTCAACGGGGCACGAAAACTCATAAGTATAAAAATGCACGCATTAAATGCGTGCATTTTTATTTTGAGTGCTACAAATCGTAAGATTTGTTATAAGTAATTGAGGGTTGTGAGGGTCTAGCCCCTGAGGTTTGGGTATAGATAGTATAACAAATCTTGCGATTTGTTGGCCTCCTTGCCAAAATGCTAAAGCATTTTGTTTTTTCAGGAGTGTCGGCCTCCGTTGACATTTAACGCCCTACCTAGACGCTCTCTCCTTAATCAAGCCCGAACGATAAGCCCTGAGCAAGCACAGCAACTCACTAACCTGCTCCATGAGCATCAAACCCTTATCCGTATCTCTAACCATGACCCTGCGCATATTATGCTCAACAATCACAGAACGTGATACTATATCATGCCCCTCCTCAATAGCTTTTTGAGTAGACGAAAAAGGCTCATGCTGAACAAGCTCCAGACCCCTAGAGTGATAAACCAAAGTATAACCTGCTATACCTGTGTGGGTTTGATAGGCTCTAGAGAATCCTCCGTCGATAACTAGCAAACGACCATTGGCCTTGACGGGCGTCTCACCACTAGCTGCCTTCACTGGCACGTGGCCATTAATGATATGTGAGTGTTGTTTGTCCTTAATACCAAATTCTTCTAAGATTTTTATACACACATCTTCCCTATCACGCAGATTATAATAGTGCCCCTTAGCCTCATGACTCATTTTCTTATCAGCCAAGAAATAGCTTTCAAACGTAGCCATGCGCTCCTTATCAAACAAAGGAGAATTTTTACCACACCACAAATACCACATATAATCCACAGAGAAAGCTCTCACAGTGGCATTATCACGGTTAAAAAACGCATCGCGCGCTATCTTATCAACCCTATCCATAAACGCTCTGCCCGAGAAATATTCACCTAAAATCTCAACCGACTTAAAGCTACCGTCCTCGTTTAAAGGTATAGAGGCGTGAAACAACAAATTATTATTGATAACAAGATACAGACTACCCAACTTATAAAGGCAATCCACATGTTTTTGAAGTTTCTCGCTCCTAGCAAACGAAGCATGTAGTTTATCAACCAACTCACGCTCCTCCTCAGTTAAAACATAAGGATTTTCAGGGTCAATGGTTGGGAAATTAGTGTCTTTTAGGGCATATTCTTTGCCCTCATAGATATAAACACCTTTTTCAAAATCTATATTTTCTAAAACTTTTCTGTCCGTAGCATCAAATTCTGGTCTACGCTCAACCATTTGAGCCTCTAGTTTAAACTGAATTATAGTGATAGCCTTGTGCATCTTAGCTATAAGTTGCAGAGTTCGCTGATTATAAAGCACATCTTCGGCCACCGAACGAGGTGCAAAAATCTCGCAAGGATCATCGCCATACACATCCATAGCAAACATAGTAAGTGGCACAAGCGATATACCATAACCGTCTTCCAAAGTCGCTAGATTACGATAACGCATCACCATACGTATGACATTGACCATACAACAATCATTACCAGCTGTTGCACCCATCCACAATATATCATGATTTCCCCACTGAATATCTAGATTGTGATAATCACACAAAGTATCCATAATAATATGAGCCCCCGGGCCCCTATCATAAATATCACCTATGATATGCAGAGAATCTATAATAAGTCGCTGAATTAAATTACAAATTGCTATAATAAAAGCCTCGGCACGCCCCGTAGAGATAATTGTACGAATAATCACATCTACATAAGCATATTTATTTCTATCAGTTGTAGACTCATGCAAAAGTTCCTGAATAATATAAGAGAACTCCTCAGGCAAGGCCTTGCGCACTTTAGAGCGTGTATATTTGCTCGACACATTTTGACACAAAGTAACCAAACGATTTAGCGTCACCACACACCAATCCCCAAAAGAAACTTCATGAACCTTAATCAAATCCATTTTTCGCTCAGGATAATAGATTAAAGTACACAAATCTTTCTTCTCTGTAAGACTTATCGTATTGCCAAACACATCATCAACCTTGCGTCTAACTGCTCCCGAAGCATTTTTAAGCACATGTTGAAAAGCCTCATATTCGCCATGAACATCAGTTAAAAAGTGCTCAGTACCCTTAGGTAAGTTAAGTATGGCCTCAAGATTTATAATCTCGCGCGAGGTGTCTGCGATATTAGGAAATTTGTCTGAGAGCAAGCTTAAATAGTGTAATTGTTTGCTATTTAGCTCTTGTGTACAATCGGTAAACATAATGGTTTAGGTATTTATATTTGCGTGATGCTACAATATAGGTATTTTTGCGCGAAAATGCAAATTTATAATAAAAAATGATTAACTGGCCCATGCCCCTTGCCTAAAGAGTAATCTTTAGCAGCCTCCAGAGCCTTATGCAAATAATCATCAGCTTTACTAACTGCGCCTATAATATCTTCGCCATGAGCTAGATAAGATGCAATAGATGATGAAAGCGAACAGCCCGTACCATGGGTATTTTTACTATCCACAAAAGGATAAACAAATTCCTCAACATGGTTTTTACCACAAAAAAGACGGTCTGTGATACTATTATTTTGCTCGGAGTGCCCACCTTTTATAAGCACGCTTTTAGCTCCTAGGCTTAAGATTTTCTCGGCTGCAAGATTAAAATCATCGAGAGATTGAATTTCCACACCCGAGATATATTCTGCCTCGGGGATATTAGGTGTCACAAGCTCTGCATAAGGCATAATTTCTCTGATTATGCTTTGAGCTGCTGTATCATCCACCAACTTATCGCGCGAGGTAGCCACCATTACTGGATCAAGCACTATGTTTTTTAGTGAATATTTCTCGATAATATTTCTTAGAGCTACGGCAAATTCCTCGCTTGGAAGCATGCCAATTTTCACAGCATCAAACTCTATGTCATCAAGCGTGGCTTCTAATTGCGCGACAAACATCTCAACGCTAGGCAACTCTATCATCCTAACGCCCACCGTGTTTTGAGCCGTGAGCGCCGTTATAACCGAGCTTGCATAACATCCACAGGCGCTTATCGCCTTAATATCAGCCTGAATTCCTGCCCCACCCGATGAGTCTGAGCCTGCTATGGTTAGTACTGTTTTATATTTTTTCATTATCTGTTTTTTGTTTTAAAAATGTGTAAAACCCTTCCAATCGTTTTCTGTCTTGCAGCCGTTTAATATCCAGTGTATCTTTGGGTTAGTGTCTTTTTTTGCAATAATTTCGCCTATTTTATATATTTGCTCACCCTTGTAGTTTTCCATGAATTTTTCGTCCTTTGAGGTGAATAATAATTTGTAATCCTCACCCCCACACACAGCTGTTTGATAATCAAAATCGGTTGGCACAGCATCTAAATCTACCCTAGCATCCACGCCCGAAAGCTCTAAGATATGTCCCAAATCCGAGGCTAAACCGTCCGAGAGATCTATCATAGCATTAACCTCTGAGCATCCTCCAAGATACTCACCCTCAAGGAGTTGAGCACGTGGAGTGTTATGAATTTTAGCCAAGTACGAGGTGTTATCACCATGTAAAATATCTTGAAGACCCTTAGCCGACTCGCCAAGTTTGCCCACTACATATATTCCGTCGCCAACTTTAGCTGCGCTACGTTTTTTGATATTTTTATTTTCAACTCTACCTATAGCCACCACGTTTATCGCGATTTTACCTTTAGAAGAGCTTGTATCGCCACCTATTAACTTAACATTATGCTCTAGGGACAAAGAGTGATATCCACGCATAAACTCACTGAGCCACTCACCCCTAAGCTCACTGCTCACAGCAATCGAAAGCATAGAAGCCACAGCCCTAGAGCCCATAGAGGCCACATCGCTAAGATTTACGGCCAGCGATTTTCGCCCCAGTTCATAGGCCGAGATAGCACTAATGAGAAAGTGCACATCCTCCACCAAGATATCTGTTGTAATCACAAAAGACTCATCTTCGCTGACAGGAATTATGGCGCAATCATCGCCTATGCCCTCTATATTTTCATCGCCAAGATTCAAAAAAAGTGACTTAATTTGCTCGATAAAGCCAAATTCGCTATTTTTAGTCATTATAATGTTGTTAATTTTCTACAAAAATATATTAAATTTCTTTTTTTCTACGTACTTTTGTGGGATAAATATAATGTTATGAAAATATTAATTATAAATGGCCCAAATTTGAATCTTTTGGGCACACGTGAACCAGGAATTTATGGCAGCCAAAGTTTTCTAGAATACTTTGAGGAGTTAAAGAAAAGCTTTAAAGAGCACACCCTAGAATATTTCCAATCTAACGTAGAGGGCGAAATCATTAACACCCTGCACTCTGCTGACGGGGAGTTTGACGCTGTAATTTTAAACGCAGGAGGCTACACCCACACATCAGTGGCTATCGCAGATGCAATAGGAGCTATAAAAGTTGGCGTTGTGGAAGTTCACATTTCATGTATTTTAGCAAGGGAAGAGTTTAGACACGTATCCTTGATAGCAAAAAACTGCACGGGCTCTATCATGGGCTTTGGTCTTGACGGCTACCGTTTAGCAGTTCACAGTATTATAAAATAATTTAGTTAAGATAATATAAGAGGGTATGAACAAAAGAACCAAAATAGTAGCGACTATTTCAGACAAGCGTTGTGAGGTAGATTTTATTGAGTCGTTATTTAAAGCGGGCATGAATGCAGTGAGAATTAACTCAGCTCACGTAACAAAACAAAGCGCAGCAGTAATTGTAGAAAACACCAGAAAAGTTTCTGAGCAAATCGCAATTATGATAGACACCAAGGGCCCTGAGATACGTATCACAGGCATGGAGGACGATTGCGCAGACGGCATCAAGGTTAAAGCAGGCGATAGATTCCTAGTCAAAGGCACAGATTGCGACTTAAAAAGCTCGCGCGAGATGATTTACATGAACGACCCTCATATTGCAGATTGTGTTCCTGTGGGTACATCAGTTTTAATTGATGACGGAGAACTAGAACTTTTGGTTGTCAGCAAAAGCGAGGAAACGCTGCTTTGCGAGGTGCAAAACTTAGGTGCTATTAAAGCTCGCAAGAGTGTGAATATACCAGGTGTGGTGATAGACTTGCCTTCAGTATCTGAAAAAGACAAAGACTTTATCAACTGGGCGATAGACATGGATCTTGATTTTATTGCTCACTCTTTTGTGCGTACTAAACAAGACGTGTTGGAGGTTAAAAAAATCATCAACGAGCGCAAAAGCAAGATTAAAATCATCTCTAAAATCGAAAACAGAGAGGGCGTTAATAATATAGAAGAAATCCTAGAGGAAACTTACGGAGTTATGGTAGCACGTGGTGATTTGGGTGTTGAGATTCCAGCCGAACAAATCCCAGTAACTCAGCGTGAGCTAGTTAGAAAATGCATACAAACCAAAGCACCTGTGATTATAGCTACTCAAATGCTACACACTATGATAAACAACCCACGCCCTACGCGTGCCGAAATATCTGACGTGGCAAATGCTATCTACCAGAGAGTAGATGCTGTGATGCTAAGTGGCGAAACTGCCTCGGGCGATTACCCAGTTGAAGCTGTTAAAACCATGGCTAAAGTAGCACTTGAGATAGAAAAAGACAATAATTTCAATGGCCCTTTCCTAGATATGAACATGGTGAGAATCAATCGTGAAATTACAGCTCAGTTGGCACGTTCGGCCGTGCGCGCTACTATCAACCTACCTATCAAGGCCATAGTTATAGACTCACTGACTGGTCGTACGGGTCGTTATATTGCAGCTTTCAGGGGTCAAAAACCTGTTTACGCTGTATGTTACCGTAAAAATTCTATGCGTCGTTTGGCTCTTTCTTATGGTGTGTATGCAATTTACAAAGAACCACAAGGAAGTCACACAAGCTTTTTGATGGATATTTGCGCCCATTTAGAGGATTTGCAATGGGTTGACAAAGAAGATATGGTTGTTGTGCTTGGAGGTAGATTTGGCTCTTACGAGGGTGCATCATTCATGGAGATAGGCACACTTCAAAACCTGCAATATCAACACGAAAATTTATAGTTTTTAGCTAAAAACTATACCTACATATAGGTATTTTACCATGATTTTTTGGTAGAATACCTATATCTATATATATTTACAAAGTAAATGTAAAAAAACACACATAATGAGATTATCTGAACTTAAAACAGGAGAGAGTGGAATCATAGTAAAAACCTCGGGTCGTGGAGCTTTTCGCAAGCGACTTTTAGAAATGGGTTTTGTACGTGGTAAAGATGTGGAGGTAATTAGAAATGCACCTTTGAAAGACCCTATACAATTTCATATTATGGGCTACGACGTGTCACTTCGTCGCAAAGAGGCTGAATTAATAGAAGTTTTAACAGATAGAGAGCACCTAGAGCAAAATTCTCTAGTATCTAATTCAACTCTTACCCCAACTTTAGATGAGCTAAGAGAAATAGCCTTAGAAAAAGGTAGGATAATAAACGTTGCCTTTGTGGGAAATCCCAACTGTGGCAAGACCACACTATTCAACCACGCCTCTGGCTCTCACGAACACGTGGGTAATTATAGTGGCGTTACGGTAGATGCCAAAGAGGCTACTTTTCGCCAGGACGGCTACACATTTAAAATCGTTGATCTGCCAGGTACTTACTCGCTAACTAGCTACACACCTGAGGAGATTTACGTAAATCGCCACTTGCAGGATAATCACCCCGACGTGGTGGTTAATGTGGTAGATGCCTCAAATCTTGAGCGTAATCTTTACCTTACATCTCAGTTAATCGACATGAACGCTATCTCGGTGATAGCTCTAAATATGTATGACGAACTAGCGCGCAAGGGTGATAAGTTTGCTTACGACGACCTTGGCAAGATGATAGGTATGCCCATAGTGCCAACAGTGGCAAGATCGGGCGAAGGCGTTGAGCAATTATTCAAAAAAGTGATTGAGGTTTATGAGGGCACAGATCCCGACGTTAGACACGTTCATATAAATTATGGTTCAGTTCTTGAGCGCACAATTTCTTCGCTAAAGACTTATTTAAAAGAAAATACAACCCTAGCCGAAAATATTTCACTTCGTTACGTGGCTATCAAACTCCTGGAGCGTGACAAAGAAATGGAAACTCAACTTAGCTCACTTAGCAATCACAGCCATATCCTAGAGCAAAGAGACACTTTGGCTAAGGAATGTGATGCGCTATTAAAACAAGAGAGCGAGACAGCCTTCACAGATGCTAGATACGGTTTTATAGACGGAGCACTCAAAGAAACTTACAGCCAAGGCGCTAATGACCAAAAAAACAACACTAAGGCCATAGATAAAATAGTGACTAACAAATACTTAGGCTTCCCTATCTTTATTATCTTTATGTGGTTAATGTTTCAGGCTACATTCTATCTTGGGGGCTATCCTATGGAGTGGATAGAGGCTGGCGTAGGTTATTTGGGCGATTTATTGCAGAGTTTAGTTCCTGAGGGGGCAGTACAGGATTTATTGGTTGACGGGATAATAGGTGGCGTAGGTGGCGTTATAGTTTTCTTGCCCAACATCGTTATTTTATATGCTTTTATAGCCTTTATGGAGGGCACGGGTTATATGGCGCGTGTGGCCTTTATTATGGATAAATTAATGCACAAAATAGGTCTTCACGGCAAGTCTTTCATACCTTTAATCATGGGCTTTGGATGTAGCGTACCTGCGATTATGGCAACTCGTACTATCGAAAGCCGTAGTAGCCGTATGATAACCATGCTAATTAATCCTCTGTTTAGTTGTAGCGCGCGTATGCCAGTTTATTTATTGCTAGTTGGCGTTGCTTTTCCTAAGATTCCAGGCACTATGTTACTTGTTTTATATCTTGCAGGTATAGCACTGGCTGTTGTTATGGCTAAGATTTTCAGGAAGTTTTTATTCCCTAAAGAGGAAGTTCCTTTTGTAATGGAATTACCACCTTATCGTATGCCAACTATCAAGGCTACAGTTATACAAATGTGGGAAAAATCACGCCAATACCTTAAAAAAATGGGAGGTGTGATTCTTATCGCCTCTATCGTTATATGGTTCTTGAGTTATTTCCCTCAACAACAAGAAGGCATGAGCACTCAGGTTCACCAAGAACAATCTTACATAGGTAAAATCGGCAAGGGTATAGAGCCTGTGATGCGTCCCTTAGGTTTTGATTGGAAAATGAGCGTGGGAGTATTAACTGGTGCAGCTGCTAAAGAGGTTGTTGTGAGCACACTAGGAGTTTTATACACAGGTGACGACGATGGTGAAGATATAGAAGGCCTGGCAGCGAAACTTCGTGAGGAGAAAAATCCTGAGACGGGCGAGCCTTTGTTTACGCCACTGATAGCACTTAGTTTCCTATTATTTGTACTACTCTACTTCCCATGTATTGCAGCCATAGTGGCCGTGGTTAAGGAGAGTGGCTCGTGGAAATGGGGTGCGTTTGTTATAGGTTACACCACAATTTTAGCTTGGATAGTCTCATTTATAGTCTACCAAGTTGGATCAATGATATTATGATAGAGTATATTATATTAGGAGTTATTGCCCTAATCTGCGTTGCTTTTATAGTGCGCAGATTAAGGCGTATTGCTAAATCTGATGGTTGCTGTAATTGCGATGGATGCAGCAAAGGCTGCAAAAAATAATATCTACATCTTCTTAAGCGCAAGCTTAATTAATGCCTCAACATCACAATCAGGATTATCTTTTAAGATACTATTCACAGCCTTAGTGGCAATATTTTTAGAAAAACCAAGCATGGTAAGTGCGGCAACAGCCTCATTTACTAAGTCTTGATTTACACTTGTGCCAAATCCTAGAGGCGAGGCAGAGGAATCCACACCTACGATTTTATCTTTAAGCTCTACTATGATTTTCTGAGCTGTTTTCATACCCAGCCCCTTTACGTTTTTAAGCAGAGCATCGTTGCTCGAAGAAATTATAGACGACAAATCTCGACAGGTATAAGTTGAAAGAATATTACGTGCCGTGTTGCTTCCAACGCCCGACACACCTATTAATAAACGGAAAATCTCACGTTCGTTCTTTTGCGAGAATCCATACAAAAGTTGAGCATCATCGCGCACGATAAAATGAATATAGAGTTTAGCATTTTCTTGTTTTTCTATATCATTATAGCTTTGCAGCGATATATTTATATGGTAACCAACTCCTGCGCAATCAATAATTGCGTAGTTTGAGCCCAATTCAACTAACTTTCCTGTGATATATTCGTACATAATAATCTTGTTTTAGATATGGGAAATCTTATCAAAAACTTACGTTAATAATTTTCTGTATTTTGATAAATCTTTATATCTTTGCGAAGATAAAATAATTTTAGTTTAAAATCACCATAAAAAATGAAAAAGCTTATATATTCTCTAATTTTCTCAACTTTACTATTGGCCTCATGCCAAAACATAAGCCAAAGCACAGCTCCTCAAAGCATTGACACTACAATAGTTGCAACACCAAGCTATGCACCTGTGGCATATATAGACATAGATTCTCTGATGATGGGCTATGATTTGTACACAGAACTAAGAAATATCTACGAAAAACGAGTTCGCGCAGCCGAGAGCAAATTGGCTCAGGCAGGCAAAAAGATAGAAAAAGATATAGCTGATTACCAAGAAAAAGTACAAAAGGGACTTATCACACGCTCTCAAGCAGCTAGCATGGAGCAGGAATTAGCCTTACGTCAAAGGGATTTTTATAGTGAGCAAGAAAAGACTATGAATGAGTTGACTCAGGGTGAAAATGAGTTACTTGGTCAAATCCAGAGCACCATAATTAAATATCTTAAGGAGTTTAATAAGGACGGCCGTTACTCTATGATACTTAGCAATTCACAAGGGGGCGTAGTGCTAAATGCTTTGCCTGAGCTGAATATCACAAGTGAAGTTAGGGTTGGTCTAAACGAGAGGTACAGAGCTAAGAATAAGAAATAGCGACTTATTAGCTCACTGGTGAACTCCCCGGTGAGCTAATGATTTTTTAAAATCTTTTCGCTAAAATCCTCTCACTATCTTTAACACTCGAAAGCATCCAGCGATACAGAATCTCAGCCTTAGTTAACTCATCTAATTGCCAAGAGCAAGCTCCCTCACGAACCTTGCGTGAAAGCATATATAAAAGTATGGCTGCCGAAGCTGACACATTTAAGCTCTCAACAAATCCACACATAGGTATCTTAATAAATTCATCGGCACTTTCAATAACCTCCTCCGAAATACCTGCGTGCTCAGTGCCAAAAACCAGGGCAAACTTACCCTTAGTAACATCAAAACTCTCAGGAGTTGTGTCGTTAATATGAGGCGTGGTAGCAACTATCCTATAACCCTGAGCCTTAAGCGAAGAAATCATCTCAGTGGACGATTTATGACGATGAAGATCTATCCATTTGTCTGTGCCCTTTACGATATTCACATTAGGGCGAAACTTACACAACACCTCAACAGTATTAATATTTTGTATGCCAAAGGCCTCACAATTTCTAACCAGCGCGCTCGCATTCTGAGGATGAAAAGTGTTTTCGGTGCATATAGTCATGTAATCTGTGCGCTCCTCTAAGATACTTTTTAGCTTTTCACAGCGCTCAGGCAAGGCGAATTCTTTAAGATAATCTATGCGCTGCTGATACCACTCTATGCTATGTTTATTTTCTGTGTTTTCCATCTTCTTCTAAAATTTTAAGATAGCTCTCGTATCTTTCTATGCTTATTTTCCCCTCTACTATCGCCCTCTCCACTGCGCAACCAGGCTCGTGTAAATGGGTGCAATTATAGAACTTACAGTCGTGAGAATATTTCATTATATCGGGAAAATAACGATAAAGCTCCTCGGTGGCTATGTCAATCAAGCCAAAGCCCTTGATACCCGGGGTATCTATAATAAATCCCCCCTCGCTGAGGGTATAAACCGTTGAATAAGTTGTGGTGTGTTTGCCCTTGTTGTGTGACGAGGATATCTCGCCCACTTTAGCATTTGTCGAAGGCTCTATTGCCCTTATAAGGCTAGATTTACCTACCCCAGAATTGCCCGAGAATAGTGAGGTTTTATCTTTTAATCTATCTTTAATCTCGCTGATACCAGTTAAATCCAGAGCACAAGTTTTAATAATCTCGTAGCCTGCTAACGAATACACACGCATGAAATTTTCTAGCTCGTCGGTGTAATCCTCCAGAGTATCTACCTTATTTAATATGATAGTTGCCGGGATTTTATAGGCTGCCGAGGTAACCAAGAAACGGTCGATAAACTCAAAGCTAGTTTTGGGCGAATGAAGCGTCACAACCAAAAAAGCCTGGTCTATATTTGCTGCTATAATATGAGATTCTTTAGATAAATTAGACGAGCGACGAATAATATAATTTTGTCGTTCGCTAATATCTGTAATCACAGCCTCGCCCGTTTTGTCTATCTCATAACTCACCCTATCGCCCACAACAACAGGGCTAGTCGAGCGCGAGCCTTTGAGTCTAAGTTTACCACGTATTCTACACTCTACTTTTTCGCCACTTACTGAGTCTAATACATCATAACGGCTACCGGTAGCACAAATTACTATTCCTGAATTATTTGGCATCTATTATTTAAATTCTGGTAAATTATCTTTAATAAAGCTTATGTAGGGGAAGATATATTCAGACACTTTTTGCACTGGTTTGTACAAATATGATGAATCTATGGTCTCTTTTGAAATAATCTGCGTGCTATCGCTCAAACTACTTAGCGCACTTAAAAGTATACCTATAAGAAACGCTATTTTCAAGGCAGAAAGAGCTGCCCCAAATATTTTATCCAGCACCCCAAGACCCGTAATCTTAAACAATCCTCTAATTAGCCTACCTATAATCGCCAGGGCAATAATCACCACAATAAGTATGCAAATAAAACCCACTATAAGCCCAACCTCAGCACTTAAGTCAAACCATTTAGCCACAACAGAAGCGAATTGGTAAGCCAAATACACTCCAGCAATAATGCCAATAATACCACTTAGCTGCACAACGATGCCTTGTCTAAAACCAGCGTAAAGTGCATAGAGTAAAATAATTCCTATAACAATATCAAAAACATTCATAATGATTAAATTTTCTACAAAATTATAAATATTTTCGTTAATTCGTTAAACTATTGTAATTTTGTGGCTTGTTATATTTTAAAACACAATAGAATAATAATTATTCTCGTTTGTTAAAATAAAATACATGCACATGAATATAGGTAAAATACTTTGGGTAGACGATGAAATTGAAATGCTAAAACCTCACAGACTTTTTCTTGAGAGCAAAGGCTATTCAATAGAAATCTGCAATAATGGTTACGATGCAATCGAGCTTGCTGCCAACAATAATTTTGATATTATCATCCTAGATGAGATGATGCCAGGAATGACAGGACTGGAAACTCTGCCTAAGATTAAGGAAGTGAGACCTACCACACCTGTGATTATGGTAACCAAAAGTGAGGAAGAAAATATTATGGATAAGGCCGTTGGTTCAAAAATCGCTGACTACCTGATAAAACCCGTGAACCCTAACCAAGTTCTGCTTTCGATTAAGAAAAATTTACATTCACGTCAACTTGTCACCGAGCACACTATGGCCGATTATCGTGGCGAGTTTGGCAAAATATCGACTCAGGTTTCAGATGCTAAAACCTTTTCGGATTGGATAGCTATCTACAAGAAGTTGGTGAATTGGGAGATAGAATTAACATCTTCGGACGACACCGGCATCAAGGAAATACTTATGTATCAAAAAAATGAGGCTAATAACGAGTACGCTAAGTTTGTGCGCCGCAATTACCTTGACTGGATAAATCTCAAAGATGAGGATGCGCCCATAATGTCGCACACTCTTATGAAAAAGATGATTTTCCCTGTGGTTGACAACAATTCTAAGACCACACTGCTACTTATAGACAACTTTAGATACGACCAATGGCGTAGTATAAACGAGGCTCTGCACAGCTATTTTGATGTTCAAGTCGAGGATTTTTATTGCAGCATACTGCCCACGGCTACACAATATGCTAGAAATTCTATTTTTGCAGGACTTATGCCCCTAGCGATTAGTCGTTTGATGCCCGAACTATGGCTAAATGACAATGAGGATGGTGGCAAAAATATGCATGAGGAAGATTTCTTGCGTCGCCAGATGCAGAGCAATGCTAAGAATTACAAGATGACTTTCGACAAATTAGTTCGTAGCGAGGCTAGCCGTAGGCTTATAGATAATTTTCAAAATGTGTATAATGCAGACTTTTCGGTTATCGTTTACAACTTCCTAGATATCCTCTCTCACGCAAGGACTGAGACTGAGATTATACGTGAACTTACTGAGGATGAGGCAGCTTTTCGCTCGCTCACACGTTCATGGTTTGATCACTCCGACCTACTTATTATGCTAAAAATGTTGTCCGAGAATGGCCACACGGTGGTTATCACCTCAGACCACGGCACAATCAGAGTTGATAACCCAATAAAGATTCAGGGAGACAGAGAAACCTCGTCAAATCTAAGATATAAATCGGGCAGGAACCTAAAATACAACTCGCGCGAGGTGTTTGAAATAACTAAGCCCGAGCAGGCTCAACTACCTCAGAGCAATCTTACATCTAGCTATGTGTTTGCTTATAATCGCGATTTCTTTATTTACCCAAATAACGCCAATCAGTTTGTGCGTTATTACAAAGACACTTTCCAACACGGAGGAATTTCTATGGAGGAGATGATAGTGCCTTATATAGTTTTAAAACCAAAAAAAAATAATTAATATTTTGAAGACCATAGAAATAAATTCTCTTTCTCAGCTCAGCGATGCCGCCGAGCTATTAATCCAAGAGCTTAAACCAGGGTGTGTCGTAGCGATTTACGGTGCTATGGGAGCAGGCAAGACCACATTAATCAGCGAGGTAGCTCGCCTAATGGGTGTTAAGGACAGTGTTTCTAGCCCTACTTTTGCCTTAGTTAACGAATACCTTGCAGGCGATAAAACACCTATCTATCACTTTGATTTTTATAGGATTAATCGCCTTGACGAGGTTTATGATATGGGTTACGAGGAGTATTTTTATGGTGAAGGCATCTGCTTTATTGAGTGGGCAGAGCTAGTCAAAGATCTTTTGCCAGATGATGCAATCTCGGTTAAGATAGATATCTTGAGCGAGGACGCTCGCAGGTTTACTATTAGTTAAGGGTCTAGAGAGTTAAAAGTAAGAGTTTTTTCATAAGATGTTTAGTTTAATTTTTTGTAAAAAAAATAAAAAAAGCTAAAACAAACTCTTTTAGAAGTCTATTTTAGCTTTTTAAAATGTTTTTATTGTTTTTTTAGAACATTCCGAAAAGACTAACGGCTATTGTGTTAGTGTTGTCATCACTTGCATAATCAGCGTAAGTGTAGTTAAGCATAGCTCTGAAATATTTTATAGGACGATAAGACAAGCCTACTGTGTAGTTAGTTTGATTATAGTTCTTGTTTGTAGAATCTAGCATAAAGAAATCGTAGCGAGCTGCAAGATTAAATTTAGGAGTAATATTGTAAGCTACTAAACCATAAATACTTTTGCTAATAACGTCGTCTTTACTCAAGAAAGATAAGTCAGAATCACCCAAGTAAGCCTCAGTTCTTACTGTAACTTTATCGTTTGAGTACATTGCACCTGCTGAGAAAAGGTCGCGTTTGTCATAGTTTGCGCCTGTTTCAGCTTTGTAGTAAGATGCTGTAAGTTTAAATTCTTTGATAGGTCTTGCGATAAGTCTAGCTGAAATATCTTTAGATTTGTTTGCATCTGAGCTGTTGCCACCCTCGCCGTTAAATACACCTAAATCATAGCTAAGATAATCAAAATCATCACCTTTAATGATTCTACCATAAGCAGTAAGACCTATGTCTGCGAATGAAGATGCTGATTTATAAACCGAGCTTATGCCCTGCAACATTCTAAGTCCTAGAGGGTACTCGATAAATTCCATGCCTGTTGGTGATGCGTCTGTGTTCTCAAGAGAGAAAGGCACTTTGTATTGACCAAGTTTTAGGTTGAAATATTTGCAAGGTGTATAGCCCACAAAACCGTCAACTAAAGAAGGGCCTTTAAGGTCTGATTGGATAGTATAAAGGAATTGATCGCCTATAGTTCCCTTGATGCTCAAACGAACTCTTTGCACAGAGAAGCCATTAGCGTCTTCGTTAGCTGAGTATGAACCTTGCACATAACCCGAAATTTTAGGAAATTCAATTTTTGTTTTTTTCTCCTCGCTCTCTTGCGCTACTGCCAACAGTGTAGATAGTGTAAAAATCAGTGTAAAAATCTTTTTCATAATTTCTTTTCTTTAAAATATTTCTGCAAAAATACGCATTATCTGCTGAAAGTGTATACGTTTTTGTACTTAAATTGTAATAATATTTTAGCTCAGCTAATAAATTCTAAGAAAAAATACTATTTTTGTGCTAATAAAAACAAAGAACAACATGAAAATTGCAATTGTAGGTACAGGTTATGTAGGTTTAGTCTCGGGGGCATGTTTTGCCGAAATGGGGGTAACTGTTACGTGCGTAGATATTAATCAAGAGAAAATAAATAAGCTACTTAGTGGCATAATGCCTATTTACGAACCAGGTCTAGATGAGCTAGTTAGACGTAATGTTGCCTCACAAAGGCTTAATTTCACAACTAATCTTTGCTCTGTGCTAGATGATGTAGATTTAGTGTTTAGTGCTGTGGGAACTCCTCCAGATGAGGACGGTAGCGCAGATTTGAGTTATGTATTAAATGTTGCGCGCGAGATAGGCCGTAATATTAATAAATATGTGGTGGTTGTAACCAAGAGCACAGTGCCCGTAGGCACAGCCAAAAAAGTTAGACAAACGATTCAAGAAGAACTAGATAAACGAGGCTCAGAAATAGAATTTGACGTGGCATCTAACCCCGAATTTTTAAAAGAAGGCGCAGCTATCAAAGACTTTATGAACCCAGACAGAGTGGTAATAGGCGTTGAAAGCGAAAAAGCTCAAGGGATATTAGACAAACTTTATCGCCCATTTACCCTCAACGGCTACCGTCTACTATTTATGGATGTGCCCTCGGCTGAGATGACTAAATACGCAGCTAACGCTATGTTGGCCACCAGAATAAGCTTTATGAACGACATAGCCAACCTTTGCGAGAGAGTTGGTGCTAATGTAGACAATGTGCGCAGAGGTGTGGGCACAGACCTTAGGATAGGCAACAGATTTTTATACCCAGGCTGTGGCTACGGAGGCAGTTGTTTCCCTAAAGACGTGAAGGCCCTAGCTCAAACGGGCAAAGAAAACGGCTACACCATGCAGGTGTTAGAAGCAGTAGAGGCTGTTAATGAAAATCAAAAAAATGTGGTTTTTAATAAGCTTAGCGAGGCTTTCTCAGGCGAGCTTAAGGGTTTAACAGTAGCTATTTGGGGTCTATCGTTTAAGCCCGAGACCGACGATATGCGCGAAGCTCCAGCCTTGGTTGTAATAGAAAAATTAATGGCTAGAGGTGTTAAAATCAAAGTTTTTGACCCAGTGGCTATGGACGAGGGGCGCAGAATCTTGTCCGATGATATAGAGTTTTGTGATAGCATTTATCAGTGTGCCGAAGGTTGCGACGCTGTGGCAGTAATGACAGAGTGGAAACAATTTAAACTTCCTCGTTGGGAAGATATCATAGCGAGTATGCGTGGCAGGGTGGTAGTTGACGGACGTAACGTATATAACCCTAGCGAGATGGCCGAGCTAGGCATAAATTACTATTGTATAGGTAAATAATTGTTATATTTACCAAAAAGTATTATCTTTGTCATCGCAAAAAATAATACTTTTAAATATATGAAAAAATTTAGAGCTGCCGTAATTGGTTACGGCAATATCGGCAAATTTGTTGTTGAGGCAATAGATGCTGCACCTGACTTTGAACTAGCAGGTGTTGTTCGTCGCGATTCTAGCAATGTTCCATTTGAACTTTCTAAGACTCCAGTAGTTGATTCTATCGAAAAACTAGAAGGCGTTGACGTTGCAATTCTTTGTACTCCAACACGTAGCGTGCAAGAGCATGCAGAAAAAATCCTTGCTATGGGCATTAACACTGTTGATAGCTTTGATATTCACTCAAAAATCGTTGCTCTTCGCGCTGATTTGAGCAAAGTTGCAGCAGCAAACAATTCAGTAGCTATTATCTCTGCTGGTTGGGATCCAGGAAGTGACTCAGTAGTTCGTGCTTTGCTTGAGGCTTGTGCACCTAAAGGTATCACTTACACTAACTTCGGTCCAGGTATGAGTATGGGTCACACTGTATGTGTGAAAAGTAAAGCAGGTGTTAAAGCAGCACTTTCTATGACTATCCCTACTGGTACGGGCATACACCGTCGTATGGTTTACATCGAATTAGAAGACGGAGCTGATTTCTCTCAGGTTGCTAACAGCATCAAAATCGACCCTTACTTTTCAAGCGACGAAACTCACGTTATGCAAGTTGAGTGCGTAGATGCTCTTTTGGACATGGGTCACGGAGTTAATCTAACTCGTAAAGGTGTTTCAGGCAAGACTCAAAACCAATTATTTGAGTTCAACATGAAAATCAACAACCCAGCCTTGACTGCTCAAATCTTGATTTCTTGTGCTAGAGCTAGCTTTGCACAAGCAGCTGGTTGCTATACTATGATAGAAATTCCTATGATAGATATGCTTTACGGCGAGAAAGAAGAATTGATCAAAAGCCTAGTATAATATAATTTATACTATTTTTTATAAAGGATGCGACTTAATAAAAGTCGCATCCTTTTTTTATTTTTAAAAAAAATTAATTTTTACTTTGATTTCTCAAAATAAAAATATAACTTTGTTAGTAACCTAAAAGAAATAAAACTAACTGTAAAATAAGAACTTATGAAAACTATAGGAATAGATGTGGGTAGCTCATCTATTAAAGTGTCGCTGATGGACATCACATCGGGTGAGGCTTTAAGCTCTGTGACTTTGCCTGAAGTTGAAATGCCTATGTGTGCCCTGCAAACGGGTTGGGCTGAACAAGACCCTAATATGTGGTGGTCTTATGTATGTGATGCAATCAAAACCATAGGGCGTGAATACCCCTTAAGCGAAGTTGCAGCCATAGGTATTAGTTATCAGATGCACGGTCTAGTGTGCCTGAATGCTAACGGCGAGCCTTTGAGAAAATCTATTATATGGTGTGATTCCAGAGCCGTAGAAATTGGTGAGAAAGCCCTAAAAGAGATAGGTGAAAGTGAATGTTTGGCTAGAGTGCTAAACTCACCAGGCAACTTTACTGCATCTAAACTTGCGTGGGTCAAAGCCAACGAACCTGAGCTTTATGCTGAAATCAAATATTTTTTACTGCCAGGCGATTACATTGCCTACAAACTCTCGGGCGATATCGCTACAACTTCATCGGGCCTATCCGAGCAAATTCTTTGGGACTTCAAAGATGATAAACGTGCAGATTTCATAGCCGAATATTTTGGCATAGAACTAGATAAAATCCCAACGGATAAACCTTCAATAGGAATTCAAGCCCTAACAGATGCTAAGACCGAGAAATTCTTGGGCATCAAACAAGGCACACCTATATCATATAGAGCAGGCGACCAACCCAACAATGCCTTCTCACTAAATGTTATGGAAAGTGGCGAGATAGCAGCTACGGGAGGTACTTCGGGCGTAGTTTACGGGGTTACATCTCTGCCTAAAGCCGACGAGCAAAGCAGGGTAAACACTTTCTTGCACGTGAATCACACTAGCGAAAAACCTAGCTATGGAGTATTATTGTGCATAAATGGCGCAGGTAGTTTAAATGCTTGGGCTCGCAGAACTTTTGCTCCTGAGTTAAGTTATAATGAGATTAATGATCTTTGTAGTCAAGCTCCAGCCTCTAGCGACGGGGTAAATTTATTCCCCTTTGGTAATGGCGCCGAGCGTATGTTGGGCAATAAAACCACAGGTGCAGCCATTAATAATGTAGAGTTTAATCGCCACACCAGAGCTCATATTTTGCGCGCAACTCAAGAGAGCATAGCCTACGCATTTAGATACGGTATAGACATAATGAAACAAGTGGGACTTGAGCCTAAGGTGATTAGAGCTGGCAAGGCTAATTTGTTTTTAAGCCCTCTCTTTAGAGAGACTTTGGCTACACTGTGTGATGTTACAATAGAGCTTTACAACACAGACGGCGCTTTGGGTGCAGCACGTGGAGCAGCTCTTGGCGCAGGACTTTTTGATAGTCGTGAGCAGGCATTTGCTTCACTTAAAAAACTAGAGACCATAAACTCAAACTCTGAGATAAAACAAGTCCTAGAGGAAGGTTACCAAAAATGGAAAAATCAACTTTTAAAAAATATTTATTAATCATTAAAACCTAAAAAATACTATGAGCACATTATTTTCAGACATTGAAAAAATCTGTTACGAAGGACCAGAGTCAAAAAATCCTTTAGCATTTCGTTGGTACGACGAAAACAAAGTAGTTGCAGGCAAAACTCTTAAAGAGCACATGCGCTTTGCAATAGCTTACTGGCACTCATTTGGTGGTGACGGTAGCGATCCTTTCGGAAGTGCAACTCACGCTTTCCCATGGCAAATGGAGGCAGACGTAGTTAAAGCTGCTAAAATGAAAATGGACGCTGCTTTTGAATTTTTCGTAAAAATTGGCGCTCCTTACTATTGTTTCCACGATGTTGACCTTATCGCTGAGGGCGAAACTGTAGAAGACTATGAGGCTAACATGAAAGAAATCGTTGCTTATGCTAAGAAAAAACAAGCTGAGACAGGCATTAAACTTTTGTGGGGTACAGCTAACGTATTTAGCAACCCTCGTTATATGAACGGAGCTGCTACTAACCCTGATTTTGATGCTGTGGCTTATGCTGCTACTCAAATCAAATGCGCTATTGACGCAACTATCGAACTAGGTGGCGAAAACTACGTATTCTGGGGAGGTCGCGAGGGCTATATGTCTCTACTTAACACAAAAATGAAAAGCGAAAAAGCTCACTTAGCTATGATGCTAACTAAAGCTAGAGACTATGCAAGAAGCAAAGGTTTCACAGGAACTTTCCTAATTGAGCCTAAGCCTATGGAGCCTACTAAACACCAATACGACTTTGATACTGAGACAGTTATCGGTTTCTTAAAAGCTAACGGACTTGACAAAGATTTCAAAGTTAACATTGAGGTTAACCACGCAACACTTGCAGGTCACACTTTTGAGCACGAACTTCAAACAGCAGCTGACGCAGGCCTACTTGGTAGCATAGATGCTAACCGTGGTGATGCTCAAAATGGCTGGGACACAGACCAATTCCCTATCAACCTACAAGAAAGCGTTGAGGCTTGGATGGTTATCCTTAAAGCAGGTGGCCTAGGTTCAGGTGGTGTAAACTTTGATGCTAAAATTCGTCGTAATTCTACAAATGTAGAAGATTTGTTCATCGCTCACGTAGCAGCTATGGATACATTTGCACGCGCACTTATTATTGCAGATGAAGTACTAAATTCTTCTCCTTACCAAGCTATGGTAACTGAGCGTTACAGCTCGTTTGATAGTGGTATGGGAGCTAAGTTTGAGGCAGGTGAGTTATCTTTAGAGGATTTGCGTAACTACGCAGCGAGCACAGGGGAGCCAAAAACTATTAGTGGACAACAAGAAAAATACGAACAACTAATATCTATGTACATTTAATCCCTAAAATGTAACCTAAAATGAAAAAAACTGGAAGTTATTTAATGTTTATTACCCTAGTAGCTACTCTTGGAGGTCTACTATTTGGTTATGACACAGCAGTTATATCAGGAACTGTAAAATATCTTAGATTAAACTTTATCGACCCTTTGCAATTAGCCGAAGCAGCTGCCAACTCACTAGAAGGATTCCTTGTATCTAGTGCTTTGATTGGTTGTATTATCGGAGGTCTTATCGGAGGGTTCTTATCTAATAAATTTGGTCGTAAAAATAGTCTTTTATTTGCGGCGGCTCTATTTATTATCTCTGCTTTGGGTTCTGCCTTCCCAGAAATGGGCATGGGCGCAGGAGCTCCAGTGCACGAATTTTTGACTCCTTTTGTGCTGTTCCGTATCTTAGGAGGTATAGGCGTGGGTCTAGCATCTATGCTATCACCTATGTATATCGCTGAGATTGCACCAGCCGAAAGACGTGGCTCGCTAGTTTCGTGGAATCAATTTGCTATTATCTTTGGTATGTTGGTAGTTTATTTTGTGAACTACTATATCGCTCGCTCAGGCGACGAACAATGGATTACCGATACAGGATGGCGTATGATGTTCCTTTCGGAGGTTATTCCAGCGAGTTTATTGCTTATTTTGGTTAGCTTAGTACCAAAAAGTCCACGTTGGCTTATGATGAAAGGCCTTGATGATGAGGCTATTAGCGTGCTTAAAAAAGTCAACTGTACTAATGATGTAACTAAACAAGTTGGCGAGATTAAACACTCACTTAAAGGCGTTGCTAGCAGCAAATTGTTTGCTTATGGCACAGGCGTTGTTATCGTAGGTCTTTTGATTGCTACTTTCCAACAATTTATTGGTATCAACGTAGTGCTTTACTATGCTCCTGAAATTTTCCGTGGCATGGGTATGAGCACAGATGCTGCTTTGTTCCAAACTATTTTGGTGGGTATCATCAACCTTTCGTTTACTGTTGTAGCGATATTTACTGTAGATAGGTTTGGCCGTCGTCCACTTATGATGATAGGTAGTGCAGGTATGGCTATTAGCATGTTTGTGCTTGGTACTCTATTCTTCACAGGTAGCATGGGCATGGGTGCCTTGATAGCTATGTTGGTTTACACAGCTGCGTTTGCTATGAGCTGGGGTCCTATCTGTTGGGTTCTTCTATCTGAGATCTTCCCTAACAGCATACGCTCTAAAGCTATGGCCTTGGCAGTTGCATCTCAATGGATAGCTAACTATTTGGTGTCATGGACTTTCCCTATGATGGACAAAAATTCATTCTTGGTTGAGACTTTCCACAATGGTTTCTCATACTGGGTTTACGGTGTGATGGCAGTTATCTCTGCTATTATCATCTGGAAATTCGTTCCTGAGACTAAAGGTAAAAGCCTAGAGCAAATGGAATATTTGTTTAAGAAAAAATAATCACTCCATAAACTAAAAAAGGGGGGAAAGCTTAACGGCTTTCCCCCCTTTTTTTAGTTAAAATACTTATTGAGTTATTATCTGAGCAAAAGTCTGCGAGTATCCCGTGTCACTATCCGAAAGAGTATTCTCTAGTATAGACACTGGCGCCTCAACTGAGCCTACTGTCAAAGTAACCCACTGCGAAGGAGTACCGCTGAGTGCATATTTATTTACATAAGTTAGAGGAGAGCCCGAAGTAGCCACTTCTAATTCTCTTAAAGCTGTACAATCACTAAAAACATAATCGTTTAGTTCGGTTAACTTAGGCATAGATATACTAACTAGCGAATAGCAATATTCAAACGCGCTCCCACCAGCAGAGGTAACATTAGGGTAATTCACGCTTTCTAAAGAGACACAAGAGCAAAAATCTCCATCACCAATAGTCTCCAACACGGGCAGATTAACAGTTTTAAGATTATAACACCAGCTAAATGTCCACCCATTAAATTCTTTTATCAAAGGCATAGACACATACTCTAAAGATGTGCAAAAATAAAAAACTTCATCGTCTATTTTAGTTAGAGATTTTAATGTTATATCTTCAAGTGAATAACAATTAGCAAACGCACGACATCCTAAAGAGTCTAATTTAGGCATATTCACACTTTTAAGTAGATTATTTTCGTAGAAAGCACCAGCGTGCGCCTCTAAAAGTTCAGGAGCGCTAATAGTCTCTAGAGCATAATTATATGAAAGACCATAATCTTCTATTGTCTCTAACTTAGGAATATAAAGTTGGTTTAATTTAACATTCCAACACATGCCATATTCTTTCATTTCAGTAGCTTTAGGCAAGTAAACATACTCTAAAACTGGGCAACAATAGATAGCAACCTCACCAACAACCAAGGCCTTATCAAGATAAAGCTCTTTAAGTCCTTTACTACCTGCAAAAATACCTTCTCCTAGTTCAATAACTTCGGGAGCTACCACACTCACAAGAGATATAGGTGCATCAGAGAAACAATATTCTGGTAAATAAGTAAGGTTAGCAAATTCAATAGTGATTTCTCTAGAGCTAGTCTCCAAAGAAGTTAGAGCAGCGAAAAGTCCCTCAAAATTTTCTTTCGCAAGCGAATCTTCGTCCTCTATCACCCAATAATCTTCTGCGCTAGGTAAGTTAGTTGCAGACAAAGTATCTAGGCTAACATAAGCCTTTGCAACGCTTGTAGTTACAGTTGGTGTGGTGTCATCTTTAGAACAAGATGCACACACTAAACAAAAAGCTAATAGTATATAAATATATTTTTTCATAGTAGTTTATCTTATTTTAAAGTTATACTTTTAAATGTTACATTACTTCCATCGATTTCAAACACATTACCTTGGACAGCGCCAGAGTTAGCAGAACCTAGAGTTAAATAAATGTCTTCGGCATCTATACCACTAAATGTATTTGAGCTAAATCCAATAGCCTCATTATTTTCTGTGCCTAACTCTAAAAATGTTAGCACGTCATTAGATTGAAAAGCAGATGTTCCAATCGACTCAACCTTAGGTAAAGACAAAGAGATAAGCAAACACCACTTAAATGCTTCGTCCCCAACAGTAGTCACCTCAGGAAGACTAAGCTCATCTAATGATTCACAGCTATAAATAGCTCGAATACCAAGAGTTTCAACTTTAGGTAAATTCAAAGATTGTAGAGCAGTACAGTAGTAAAATACACTAGATTCAAGCTCGGTAACCAAAGGAAGATTAGCACTTACAAGAGAGTAACAATAACCAAATGCGTATTCACCTATAAAAGTGGCTAAAGGTAAATCTATAGAAGACAAAGCATAACAATCATAAAAGGCCTGAGATTCCACAACCTCTACTTTAGGAGCTGAAAAACTCTGCAAAGAGTAGCAATAATCAAGGCCATATTCTCCAATGCGAGTAGCTACATCAAAACTTGCTTCTTGCAGAGAATTGCAGTCGTAAAATGCTCCTTCACTAATCTCCTTTAGCGAAGGCATACTAACACTCTTAAGAGAATAGCACGAACAAAATGCCCACTCACCAAGAGTGTCAACCTTAGGCAGGTTTACTTGCTCTAAAGCACTACAATTCTCAAAAGCACATTCCTCAATAGTATTAACCAAAGGCAAATCTACCTCTTTAAGACCATAGCAATACTTAAAAGCAGTTTCTCCAACAAAGACTGCTTTAGGAGCATACAGCTTAACAAGTGCACTTTCAGCTTTGTAGAAAGCATCTTCAGGAATAGTATCCATCGCGCTAAGTTCGATAGTGATTTGGCGAGTTGAAGTTGTAGCAACCTCTGCTAAGATAGCAAGAAGTTCAGTAAACTCATCAGACTCGGCCGAAGTTTCGGCAAACGACCAATAATTGGATGTGGGGATGTCACTTCTAGAAATGCTTGCTAGACTTAAGTAAGCAATTTTAGAGTCTCCCTCACTTGTTTGGATCTGGTCGAGCTCATATTTTGAACACGAACTCAACACTAGGGCAAGCCCTAGCGAAAAAAGTAGAATCTTTTTCATCTAAAAAAGGGTTTAGTAAATAAATAATAATATACAAGGGCAAGGGTAAGCTAAAATTTGTGTCGTTATTCACCCTCAAAAGAAAAAATATTCTTTTTTGTTTCAAAATTGTTTCGATTTTATTACATTAATTAAAAAAATAAGTTATTTTTGCCATGTAATTCTAATCAAAACCATGTATTATGGATAGTGTTTATACTATTATCGTCGCAATTTTGATGGTACTAGCAGTCTCAGGGCTGATTGTAGGTGTCGCAAACGACGCCGTGAATTTTCTAAACTCGGCTTTAGGCTCTAAAGCAGCTCCACGTAGAGTGATTATGTTGGTAGCATCGGTGGGTATTTTAATTGGAGCTATTACCTCGAATGGTATGATGGAGGTAGCGCGTAGTGGGGTGTTCTATCCTGCACAATTTAATTTTCAGGAGGTTATGATGTTATTCCTAGCTGTGATGTTTGCAAATGTCATGCTGCTAGATTTGTTTAACACCTTTGGTATGCCTACATCTACTACTGTGTCTCTTGTTTTTGGATTGCTCGGGGCAGCTATTGCTGTGGCTACGGTCAAAATTTCAGCTAGCGACACATTGATTATCAGTGACTTGAGTACTTTTATCAACTCCAGCAAGGCCATGGCTATTATCTCGGCCATACTTATTAGCGTTGTAGTGGCTTTTATCACGGGGTCTATTATTATGTACTTCACGAGGATACTTTTCTCGTTTAGATATCACAGAATTTTCACTTACATAGGCTATTTTTGGTGTGGTATAGCATTTACAGCTATCACTTATTTCGCTGTGTTTAAAGGGATTAAGAGCGCAAATATCATCCCAGCCGAGGTACTTGCCTACATCTCGGCCAACATGGGTAAATGCGTACTGATGACCTTTGTTAGTTGGAGCGCAATTATGGCTCTATTGCAACATTTATTTAAGGTTAACATACTTAAAATCACTATTCTAGCAGGTACTTTTTCACTTGCACTAGCCTTTGCAGGTAACGATTTGGTAAACTTTATCGGTGTGCCTATCGCAGGTTTTGATTCTTATAATATGGTTGCTAAGGGTATTGCAAACCCTGATTCCATGAGTGTACTTGAGGGCGCAGTAAAAGCAAATCAATGGTTCTTAATAGCAGCAGGTGTGATTATGGTTATCACGCTGTGGACCTCTAAAAAAGCAAATGCTGTTACTCAAACTGAGATTAATCTTGCCAAACAAGACGAGGGCATGGAGCGTTTTGGATCGACTATTTTCTCACGTTCTATAGTTCGTCTATCTATCGCTGCGGCTAAAAACATTAGCGCCGTAACGCCTCACAAATTGCAGGCTGCAATAGAAAAACGTTTCACTCCTTATGAGGTTGAGCAAAAAGATAAAGCTCCGTTTGATTTGATACGTGCTACGCTAAACCTTACAGTAGCCTCTATACTTATATCACTAGCTACTTCATTTAAACTTCCACTGTCAACAACTTACGTGACTTTTATGGTTGCTATGGGTAGTTCTCTGGCCGACAGAGCTTGGGGTAGAGAGAGTGCTGTGTATAGGATTACTGGTGTTTTGACAGTGATTTCAGGCTGGTTCTTAACTGCGTTTATTGCCTTTGTGATAGCTTATGTGATAGGTTTAATTCTTATGTATGGTGGAATAATTGCCGTTGTAATTCTTACTCTATTGTGCATTTTCATGATGGTAAAAAGCAGTATATCTCACCGTAGAAAAGAAAATGACGAGGCTAAAAAAGAAGAAGAAGACCAAAAAGAAGAGAGCGCAGAGTCTATCCTAGAGTCATGTACTCACGAGGTGATAGTGACAATGAAACAAATCACCGATATTTATCAAGGCACGCTGATTGCCGTATCTAACGAAGATAGAAAGACTCTTAAAGCTATGTTTAAGCAAAGTAATGAGATATTTTTGTTGGCGCGTGAGAGAAAACGCAAAGTATTGCCTACGCTTTTAAAATTGCAGGATGATTATATGGACACAGGGCATTATTATGTTCAGATTGTGGACTACCTTTCTGAGGCTAGCAAGGCTTTGGTTCACATCACACGCCCTTGTTTTGAGCACATAGATAATAATCACGAAGGTATGACCAAGGAGCAGGTAGAGGATTTGATTAAAGTAAATCAGGCTGTTTACGCAATTTATGAGCGCATAAATACCATGCTTGAGACCAAAGACTTTAGCGAATTAGAGGGCGCACTAACGCTTAAGGATAAATTGTTTGAGCAAATTGCAGACGCCATTAAGAGCCAGCTTCGCCGTATTAGAGCTAAGTCATCGAGCACTAAGGCTAGCATGCTTTACCTCAACATATTAACAGAAACTAAAACAATGATACTTCAAAGCAGAAACTTATTGAAAGCTCAGAAGTATTTTATTAAATAGAAAAAAAAGAGTCGTAAAAATTAATTTTTACGACTCTTTTTTTTATTTGTCACTCTAAAAGCTAGAAACTAAAACCTTAACCAGCATCTCCATAGCCTTGGCCGTAGACTTAGAAACATTCCTTTCGCGTGTGAAAGAAAACCTAAATTTTTCAGCCCTCACACCCTTATCGCTACTAACTGCTATCCACACCGTACCAACAGGCGTACGCTCACTGCCTCCCGTAGGCCCTGCAACGCCCGAAGTCGCCACACCAAAGTCCGTATTCATAACTCTGCGCACTCCCTCGGCCATTTGGCAGACTACCCTCTCACTCACAGCTCCATGTGCCTGTATATCCTCCATATTTACACCCAACACATTGTGTTTGACAGAGTTATCATAAGCTACGACACCTCCCATAAAATACTCTGATGCCCCACTCACCGAAGTGATAGACCTAGCAATATCACCTCCAGTGCAACTCTCAGCCACTGAAACAGTTTTACCTTTAGCTCTGAGCAAAGCACCAAGTTCTGACTCTAAACTTTCGTCCAAAAGCGAGATACGACAGCCCACTAAAGCCTTTTGCAGAGACAAAAACAACTCATCAAGAGTATAAATAGCCTCGCCACGAGCCGTGATTCTAAGTTTTACCATGCCCGGTGTAGGCAAATAAGCAAGCGAGAAACCATCAGGGATTTTATCCTCCCAAGGCTCCAAAATATGCGCCAAGGCAGACTCTGGAACATCATAAACCTTGAGCATTCTATACTCAAATTTTAGGTTAGGATAACGCTCCTTAAGCTCACCCAAAACATACATATCCACCAAGTGTTCCATCTCAAAAGGTACGCCCGGCAATGAAATAAGAGTTTTATCACCCTTATCAAACCACATGCCCGAAGCCGTGCCCTTGAAGTTACGAAGCAACCTACAACTTTCAGGCAAGTAAGCCTGCGAGCGATTATTTTCGTTCATAGGTAGCGAACGCGAGGACAACAACTCCTCTAAATAGCTCATTGCCACAGGGTTAAACTCTATGGTAGTGTTGAAATAATCAGCTAAGATTTTCTTAGTAATATCATCTCGCGTTGGGCCTAAGCCACCGGTAACTATCACAACATCAGAATTTTCCATACCGTAAGACACAGCAAAGCGTATATCTTCTTCACTATCATGCACGCTGAGCATCATATCAACCTCAAAGCCTATGTTTGTAAGCCCCACGGCAATATATTGAGAATTAGTATCAAGGGTTTGCCCCATTAATATTTCGTCCCCTATAGTTATGATTGTAGCCTTCATTACTACTCCCAGTAATCTGCTGCTATGCGCGACTCACACATTTGTTTTAGCTCAGCGCCAACGGCCACGTGCAAAGGATTAGTAGCATACGCTTTTAAATCGTCAAAGTCTTTAACCTCAGAGACTAACACTACGTCACAAAGCTCATTTTCGTTAGCATTGATGCCAACTTTTGCAGAGATAAGTTCAGGAATTTGGCCAACTAAAGCCTCTAGGGATTCTTTAATCCAAAGTGAGTTTTCTTGTTTTGTTTTTCCAAGTGCGTTTTCTTTTAAACGCCACATAACTATGTGTTTAAGCATATTTTTCTTGTTTTATTGTGGTATAAATATATAAGTTATTTCTCCCTTGTGTCGCTCAGGCGCAGAACTATTTACGTCAAAACGCGAACTTTTTGCAGCACTAATAGCTTCCTGCAACATACAATTATCCGTTGTAGTTGACCTCTTAGTTGGCACAGCACTCACCACCCTGCCGTTAGTGTTAAGCGTGGCCTCAAGGACCACCATACCCCCACCCTCACACATATAGGCAGGCACGATAATATTTACCGAGCGCCTCACAGGGTCGGTAAACGAAAAGCTAACCGTTACATTACCCTCAACCTTAATATTTACGGGTGTAAGCTCTTTGATATCAGAGCCCCCTCCTGCGCGAATGGCAGCATCTTCGGCTAAGGCTCTTTCAAATAATTGTTTATTAGCATCAGCTTTTTCTTGCATTGCCGTTACACTTTCGTAAATCTGCTTGGCCGATGAATGCCTATCGTCAGTTAGTTCTTGGTCTAAGCCCTGAGCATTTAAGTTTGAGATTTGATTCTCGACCTGGGTGTATTCTACTTCTTGTAGCTTGGGTTTAGGTTTTTCTCTCTCCTGGGGTAGTTCCTCTTCGGCCTCGAGCTCAATTAATATAGCGTGATAAGCCCTAGCATTTTCTATGCTAATAGTTACGTAAAGTGCTGAAATAACACAAATTACACCTATAACAAAAGCAAACAACAGTCCAACTCTATTGTCATAAGCCCACTCGCCTATATCAACAGAGCTAGGCGTAAAGGGGAGTTTAATTTGTGGTTTTTCCTCGTTTTTTGACATTAAATCACTAATTATGATACAAAAATACGATTTCTTTGCAAAAAATTTATATCTTTGTTAATTAAATTTTCATATATTACACAAAATGAGCGTTAATCAGAAAACAATCAATGCCCCTATAAGCTTTAAAGGTAAGGGTTTGCACACAGGCCTGCAAGTAAACATGACTGTTAAACCAGCAGTCGCAAACACAGGTATAATATTTAAAAGGATAGACCTAGAAGGCGAGCCAATAGTTGAAGCTCTTTGCGATAACGTAGTTGACACATCTAGAGGCACGACTATCGCTAAACAAGAAGCTAAAGTTAGCACCATAGAACACATAATGTCAGCACTTTGGACTCTAGGAGTTGACAACGCAATGATAGAAATTGACGCGCCCGAGACTCCAATTATGGACGGTTCGGCTCGCGAATATGCTGAGGCTATTATCAAAACAGGGCTTAACGAGCAAGATGCTCTCCGTCAATACTATAAAGTAAACGAGAAAACAACTTACGAAATTCCTGAGAGTAACGTAAAAATCGAACTTTACCCAGATGAAGATTTCAACGTATCAGTTCAAATTGACTTTAACTCAGATGTGCTTGGTAATCAATATGCTACATTTAGTCAAGATGATTGCTATGAGCAAATGGTTGCATCGTGTAGAACTTTTGTGTTCTTGCAAGAGCTAGAGCCTTTGTTTAATATGAACCTTATCAAAGGTGGCGATCTTGACAATGCTATCGTTGTGGTTGAAAACACAGTATCTGACTCAGAGCTTGAGCACCTTAAAAAAGTGTTTAACAAAACTGATATTAGAGCCGAAAAAGGTTACTTAAATAACCTAGAACTAAGATACACTAACGAGCCAGCACGCCACAAACTACTAGATTTACTAGGTGATTTGGCGCTTGTGGGTATGCGTATCAAAGGTCGCGTAATAGCATCTAGACCAGGCCACAAAGCTAATACTGAGCTTGCAAAAAATCTTAGAAAAATCATACGTCGTGATGCAGCACGCCCTAAATATATTTATGATGCAGCGGCAACACCTGTTTATGATATCAATCAAATTAAAAATTTGTTACCTCACCGTCCTCCATTTTTGTTGGTTGACAAGGTTATACACATAAACGAAGATTCTATCGCAGGTATCAAAAACGTGACTATGAACGAGCCTTTCTTTGTGGGTCACTTCCCTCAAGAGCCTGTTATGCCAGGGGTTTTGATAGTTGAGGCCATGGCGCAATGTGGAGGTATTCTAGCGCTTCATAATCTTGATAACCCAGAAGAATACTCAACTTATTTCATGAAAATAGACGGTGTTAAGTTTAAACGCAAAGTTGTGCCAGGCGACACACTTCAATTTGAACTTAGATTAATCGAGCCTATACGTCGTGGTATAGTATTAATGAAGGCTAAAGCATTTGTAGCTAACCAACTAGCAACTGAGGCCATACTAATGGCACAAGTAGCAAAAAACAAAGCTTAAATAAACAAAAAGAAACCTGAAAAAACATATAAATAATGATAAGTAATTTAGCTTACGTACACCCCGGTGCTGAACTTGGCGAAAATGTCACAGTAGAGCCTTTTGCTTATATCGCAGACGATGTAGTTATAGGCGAGGGATGCTGGATAGGTCCTAACGCTGTGATTCAAAGTGGCGCTCGCATGGGCAAAAACTGCAAAATTCACTCAGGCGCAGTAATAGCAGGTGTACCTCAAGACCTTAAATTTAGAGGAGAATATTCGACCGTAGAAATGGGCGATAACAACACAGTTAGAGAGTGCGCAACAATAAACAGAGGCACAGCAGCCAAAGGCAAAACAGTCATAGGCTCTAACAATCTTATTATGGCTTGTGCACACATAGGTCACGACTGTATTATTGGCAGTAACTGTGTGATAGTCAATGCAGTATTGTTAGCTGGCGAAGTTGAAGTTGGCGACTGGGCTATTATAGGTGGCTCATCGGCTATTCATCAATTCTGCCGCATTGGCGAGCACGCTATGATAAGTGGTGGTTCTCTAGTATCTAAAGATATTCCTCCTTATGTTAAGGCAGCTCACTTGCCTTTATCTTTTGTTGGTGCTAACTATATAGGTCTGCGTCGTAGAGGATTTAACTCTGAGCAAGTTAGCCAAATTCAAGAAATATTTAGACTTATTTTCCAAAGTGGTTACGGATATACTAAAGCCTGCGATATGGTTTTAGAGCAAGTTGCAGCTAGCGCAGAGAGAGATTTGATAGTTGACTTTATTAAATCATCTAAGCGAGGAGTGTTAAAGCCTTACAACAACAAAAAATCACTTGAAGATATAGAATAAAACATGGATAAAAATAAGATAATATCTATTACAGAAAATCTTTTGCAAGATAGCTCTTTGTTTTTTGTTGATATCAAAATATCACCATCTAACCAAATTGAGTTACTGATTGACAGCGACACCTCGGTTAGTATAGATAGCTGCATAGAACTTTCTAGAGCTATCGAGGCTGAATTTGATCGTGAGGTTGAAGATTTTGAGCTTACCGTAGCATCTTCGGGTATAGGCCAGCCACTTAAGGTACTTCGTCAATACAAAAAACTTGTTGGCAAGTTAATTGAGGTGGTATTAAAGTCAGGGATAAAGCTAACAGCAACACTTAAAGATGTGGATGACAAGGGTTTAACTGTTGTTTATAGCGAAAAGGTTTTGCTTGAAGGCAAGAAGAGAAAGACTGAGATAGAGGTTGAGAAGAGCTTTAGTTTTGATGATATCAAACAAACTGTCGAAGTTCTAGATTTCAAATAAAGAGGGCCTTTAAGGGTTATTAAGGGGCTTAAAGGGTCTATGGTCTCATTAGCTCACTTATCGAATTCCTATTCCCCAAACGTCAGTGGCGCTAGAAACTAAAAAAGCCTGCTAAGAAATTTCTTAGCAGGCTTTTTTTCTTAAAGGAATATTACTTACGCTTAACTTCCACGTTTTCGTAACCCTCAACTATATCGCCGATTCTAATATCGTTGTAACCCTCGATATTTAGACCACATTCCATATTATTTGTAACCTCCTTAACATCATCTTTGTAACGTTTCAGAGAACCTAGCTTACCTGTGTAAACCACAATACCGTCACGTATAATACGTATAGATGTGTTGCGTGTTAGCTTACCCTCGCGAACAATACATCCTGCGATAGTACCAACTTTAGAGATTTTAAACGTCTCAAGAACCTCAACCGAACATACGATTTCTTCCTTCATAATTGGCGCAAGCATACCCTCGATAGCGTCTTTAATCTCGTTGATAGCATCATAGATAATAGAGTAAAGGCGAATTTCAATCTCCTCTTTCTCAGCTATCTTACGTGCAGAAACCGAAGGACGAACTTGGAAACCTACGATAACGGCATTAGATGCAGCTGCCAAAAGTACGTCACTCTCAGAGATTTGACCCACGGCTTTATGTATTACATTCACTTGAACCTCATCCTTAGAAAGTTTGATTAGTGAGTCTGCCATAGCCTCGATAGAACCGTCCACGTCACCTTTGATGATAACATTAAGTTCCTTGAAGTTACCTATTGCAATACGACGACCAATCTCGTCAAGTGTAACATGTTTCTGAGTTCTAAGACCTTGCATACGTTGTAATTGCTCACGTTTGTTAGCAATCTCACGTGCCGAGCGGTCATCATCCATAACATTAAATGTGTCGCCAGCCTGAGGAGCTCCGTTTAGACCCAACACCTGAACTGGTGTCGAAGGACCTGCTTTGTCGATTTTCTTACCATTCTCGTTAAACATAGCTTTCACACGGCCTGAGTTAGTACCCGATAGCATAACGTCTCCGATTTTAAGAGTTCCGTTTTGAACAAGCACCGTAGCTACATATCCACGACCTTTATCAAGTGTAGATTCTATAATCACACCCGAAGCCTTACGGTTAGGATTAGCTTTAAGATCTAAGAACTCAGCCTCAAGCAATACTTTTTCAAGCAATCTATCAAGGTTCAAACCTTTCTTAGCCGACACCTCTTGAGATTGATATTTACCACCCCAATCTTCAACCAAGTAGTTCATGGCAGAAAGTTGTTCTTTAATCTTCTCAGCATTAGCATTTTCTCTATCTATCTTATTGATAGCAAATACCATAGGTACACCTGCTGCTGAGGCGTGGTTGATAGCCTCTATAGTTTGTGGCATCACGCTATCATCAGCAGCCACGATAATAATTGCAACGTCAGTTACCTTAGCACCCCTAGCACGCATCGCTGTAAATGCCTCGTGACCTGGAGTATCTAGGAAAGTGATACGTCTGCCATTTGTTTTAACGCTATAAGCTCCGATGTGCTGAGTGATACCCCCAGCTTCACCGTCGATAACATTGGTTTTACGTATATTATCCAAAAGTGAGGTTTTACCGTGGTCTACGTGACCCATTACGGCAACAACTGGTGGACGATCTTGCATATCCTCGTCGCTGTCCTCATCTTCTTTGTCTTCAATAGATTCTTGAATTTCTACAGATACAAACTCTGTTTTAAAGCCAAACTCTTCGGCTACCACTGCAAGTGCCTCAGCATCAAGTCGTTGGTTAATAGAAACCATAAGACCTAGATTCATACACGCTGTAATAACGTCAGTTACAGACACATCCATCATGCTAGCTAATTCACTAACAGTCACAAACTCAGTCACTTTAAGTACTGAACGTTCTTGTTCAGCTTTTTCCATTTCCTCGTTTAGTTTGGCTGATACTGCCTCACGTTTGTCTTTACGATATTTTGCACCCTTGCCCTTAGTTCCTTTTTGTGTAAGGCGAGCTAGAGTATCTTTTATTTGTTTTTGTACTTCTTCGTCGCTAACTTCTTGGCGTACAACTGGTTTTGGTGCAGGTTTGTTACCTTTACCACCTTTTTTGCCTCCACCATTTTGGTTGTTGAATCCTCCTCTATTGCCTTGAGCAGAGTTATTGTTAGCTCCACCACCTTGACCTTGTTGAGGACGGCCTCCACCTTGTTGATTTTGAGGTTTTTGACCTTGAGCTTGTTTGTTAGCGCCACCACCTTGTTGGTTTTGGCCACCACCTTGGTTTTGTTTTGTAACGTCTACTTTATCTTTAGTGATGCGTTTACGTTTCTCGCGTTTAGAGTGCTCAGGTTTCTTTTTCTCAAAAGATTTGATATCTATTTTACCAAGCACAACAGGGCCTGCAATCTTATTAGAATCTGACGCACGGAACACGTTATCGCTTTTCTCAGCTTGACGCTCGTCGTAAGTTTTTTCTTGCACTACTGCCTCAACTTTTGGCTCAGCCTTCACTTCTTCTACTACTTTTTTAGGTGTAGGTGCAGGTGCAGGTTTTGGCTCGGGCTTAGGCTCTGGTTTTTTAGGCTCTGGTTTAGCTTCAACTTTTGGCTCTGGAGTAGGCTCTGATTTAGGTTTAAGCGCAGGAGTTTGAGGTTCAGGTTTTACCTCAGCTTTAACTTCTGGTTTTACTTTCTCTGCTACTTTCTCTACCTTAGCTGCTGATTTTTTGTGTACATCTAAATCTATTTTACCCAAGATTTTAGGCCCTTTTACAGGCTCAGCTATAATCTCTGGCTCTTTTTTAGGTGCAGGAGCAGGCTCTCTTTTGTCATCCAAAGAAACAGTCTCATGCTTTAAGTTTATTTTTTCTCTAATGTTTACAGACGATGACTTGTTAGAGCCGTATTCTTTTTCAAGAACCTGATAAACGTTAGACTCGATAAGAGAGCTAGGCAAGTTTTCTAACTTGATACCCTTCTTATCGAGAAAAGCTATAATGGTTGACTGTCCTACTTTAAACTCTCTTGCAACCTGATGGAGTCTAAGTTTTCTTTCTTCTGACATATTCTATCTTATTTTTCTTATTTTTTCTGTTACTATTCAAATTCTGATTTCAAAATAGAAATCACTTCGCTAACTGTTTCCTCTTCCAAGTCAGTACGTTTAACCAAGTCCTCAAATGGAAGATCAAGTACACTTTTAGCAGTGTCACAACCTATGCCTTTAAGAGCGTCGATAATCCATTGATCTATCTCGTCTGAGAATTCTTGAAGATCTACGTCTTCCTCCTCTACTTCTCTAAACACGTCGATATCATAACCTGTTAGCATACTAGCTAGACGTATGTTAAGACCTCCCTTACCAATAGCAAGCGATACTTCGTTTGGTTTAAGGTAAATATCTGCTGTTTTCTTCTCCTCGTTAAGTGTGATAGAAGATACTTTTGCAGGGTTAAGTGCACGTTGGATAAGTAGTTGTGTGTTAGATGTATAGTTAACAACGTCGATATTTTCGTTTTTAAGCTCTTTAACAACAGCATAAATACGAGAACCTTTCATACCAACACAAGCACCTACTGGGTCTATTCTCTCATCATAAGATTCAACAGCTACCTTAGCACGCTCTCCTGGGATACGAACAATTTTTTTGATAGTGATTAGACCGTCAAAAATCTCAGGAACTTCCAACTCGAATAGTCTTTCCAAAAATTCAGGAGCAACACGTGAAAGGATAATAACTGGTGTGTTATTTCTCATTTCAACTTTAGATACTATGGCGCGAATTGTGTCGCCTTTACGATAGAAATCGCTAGGGATTTGTTCTGCTTTTGGTAAAATAAGTTCGTTATCCTCGTCATCTAAAACTAGGATTTCTTTTTTCCAAACTTGATAAACCTCGCCAGTTACTATCTCACCAACTCTTTCTTTATATTTATCATATAGTACAGTTTTCTCAAGATCCATGATTCTTGCAGCCAAGTTTTGACGCAAAGAAAGCACTGAACGACGACCAAAATCAGCTAATTTAATCTCGTCTGCAACCTCTTCACCCACTTCATAAGTTGGGTCAAGTTTGCGAGCCTCAGTAAGTGAAATCTCTTTGTTTAAATTTTCGATTTCATCGTCATTAACTATGACTCTGTTTCGCCATATCTCAAGATCACCTTTTTCGGGATTGATGATAATATCAAAGTTTTCGTCTGTCTCATAAGTTTTAATCAACATGTGACGAAACACATCCTCAAGCACACCTATCATAGTGCTTTTGTCGATATTTTTAAGCTCTTTGAACTCAGCAAAGTTGCTTATCAAATTTAAGTTGTCCATTTTTAAAACAGTATATTGTTCGTTAAATTCTTGTAATTCAGTGATTTATGTAATAAAAGATGGGGACTCATATAGTCCCCATCCCTTTGTTTACATCTGCAAAGATATATATTTATTTTTATTCATGCAAATTTTTACTTCAAAAAGTTGCTGAGTATGTGAGAGTTAGTTTATAGCTATAAGTTTCAAGTTTCTAGAAACTAACACCTACCCCGAAGCTGTAACCTAGGCCTCCCATTCTCTTAGAAATGCCCTCGTCTTGATACTGAGATTTAGTGTCAAATGATTTATTATACAGCTTATAAGCCTCATTCTGCGCAACTATAGTCGTGTAATCTATACCAATGGTGAACTGCAAAGGATAAAGGAAAGACAAATTCATCTTGCAGCCATAACGCAGGAAGTAAGCCAAGAACAAAGTCTTTTTATTCTCCTGATAATCGCTATATCCATAATCTGCAACTAGAGATGTTTTAGCGTCCATAAATTCTATACCTCCTGTTCCAAAAGGCATGAATTCAATATACCTAACAGGCTTATAACCAAAGCCATAGCCTACCTGGAAATTATAGAATTTAAAGATATCTTTAAAGTAGTTATCCACCATATAATCTTTGTGAGTCAAGAAGTCATAACCAAGCTCAGACAACACATAATGATTAGCCCCAAAACTAGTTGCACCCACCAAAATATCAGCCCCAACACTAAAAGTAGTAAGCCCATCACCCATGGAAGTGGTCGCATTAAATGTAACCCCAAGATCATCGGCCTCCTCTACCATCATGCCCAACTCAACTCGTTTGAGCCCCGAAATCTGGAAGAAACTAGAAGGCGTATTCGACGAAACCAAGAATTTCTTATTATCCCCAATTTGTGTTGCACGCAAATAACCCACTTTTTTAGGTTTAGTCTCGCCCGTTCTTTTGCTTTCTTTGAAGGTATAGGCCTTGAATCTATCACCTGTTCTCATGCCCTCTTTTAAACCTATGCGAGCTTGAATAGGTTTAAGATTCGATATAGTAACATCGTGCTTCCAATCAACAAAGGATTCTTCAACCAGACTAAGTGCTGAGTAACAAGCATTTAACACCAGAGAATCAAAGCCCTGACGGAAATTAACTGCCACAAAAGAATCTATAGTAGTATAGAAATTAAGCTTGAAATCAAGCGATTCAAATAATTCAAGTTTTTGTTTTTTCACCTCGGGAGCATCATCTTCATTCACCCAGGTCTGCACCACTTTTTCGTGTAATTCTTTGGTATATTCTAGTTTGTAAACGCTGGCCGTAACGTTAGTAGTCATCAGCAAAGCTCTGGTTCTAGGGTCCTTGCCCTTAGCCAAACGGTAATAATCCAGCACAACAATGTAGCTACCACTAATTAATTCGTGAGCAATATTATTTAACACATCATCCTTAGAAGTATAAGCACGCATGGTTGCATCAGGATTTTTTTCGTTACGCTCCAAGAATTTATATAAATCCATAACCCCATGCTCATCACGGTTAAACCACTGAGACACAACCTCTTTAGCTATTGTAGAATTATGCACATATTTTGAAATCGTATCAGAATCTATGACCGAGGCACGCGATCTACCCACATAAATTCTTTTGGTGTCTATGATGTTTTTGTTGTATTTTCCCAGCAGAGTTATGTTCTGGGCCGTTGTATCTATGGTCATATCAAGTTTATCACCACGCTCAAGTACAACAAATGAGATACTGGTTTTTGAATAGATAGTTTCGACCTCAGCAGTCACCACCACTTCATCTATCTCGATTTCTTTATCTTCGGGTTTAGCCGTTTTCTCTTTTGTTTCTTGGGCATAAGAGCATACACACAGAAGAAGTAATATTAAAGGTAGAAGTCTTTTAAGCATAATTTTAAGAAGTAAATTTAGTTTAGTTAGCTGTAAAAATATAAAAAAAATAATTAACTAACAAACTATTTAAATTTTTAAAGGGAAATCATAAGTTATTTTTCACTGATATATTTTAGACCAAGCATGGGAGAGACTCTGATTTTGGATTCAGGTTGACCGATTTGACTAAAAAACTAGCTTTTTATCTTATTGAAAATCAAGCGATTACAAAATATCACAAAATTTCTTGTAATATTTCAAAAAAAGTTTTCTACCTTTGTCCCTGAGCGAGAGAGTGGTATTTCATAAGATTTACCAGTGAGGGAGAGATATATAGATATAAAATCTATGAGTTATTATACACTTTTGTCGCCATTAAAAGCACATTTTTATTTATTAACTAAAGATTTTATATTATGAAAAAATTGTTCATTTCAGCTAGCATTGTCCTAGCATCTGTATTCTGCGTAGTTAGCGCAACGGCAAGTGAGAATTCTTGCGAGCCTAAAGTAGCCGTTTTAGTAATTGATATGCAAAACGACTTTGTTCTTCCAGGAGCTGTATTATGTGTTGACGGCGCTTATGCAACTATTCCAGCTATCCAAGAACTTACAAAACACGGACGTAGCAAACAATGGCCTGTTATTCACATTATTCGCGAACACCGTCTAAGTGGTGTAGATGTTGACGCTCCACGTATTCCTCTTTTCAAAGATGGCAAACAAGGTTACTGTGTAACTGGAACTAAAGGGGCTGAGATAGTTGAAGGACTAACTCCTGAGGCTGGTGATATGATAGTAAGCAAACGTCGCAACAGTGCATTCTTTGAAACAGAACTTAACATGATACTTAGACGCATGGGCATCACAACCGTAGTTATCGCAGGTACTCAATATCCTAACTGCGTCAGAGGTACAGCTGCTGATGCAATGAGTCTTGACTACGAGACTGTAATCTGTCTTGAGGCTTGTTCTGCTAAAACTCCAGAAGTTGCCCAAGCAAATATCTTTGATATGAGAAATATGGGTATCAAATGTATATCTCTTAGCGAGGTTAAAACAAACTTCTAGAAGATTTTTTAAGTTTCTAGTTTTCATAGCCGCTGACGTTTTCTAATGTCAGTGGCTTTTTATTTGCTCGATGCTAGTCGCAGACCCTTCACGACCCTTTCATACCCTAAAGACCCTAACCCACACACAAAAAAAGGCCAGCTAAATAATTTAGCCAGCCTTCATAAAAGAAAATATCGTATCCTTAGTCGTTCAAAGAGAAACGTTTGTAAGCAACAACTTCAGCATCTGCAACTGCTCCTTTAAGGAATTGCTCAACTGTCATTTTGTTGTTTTTAACCAATGATTGGTTCATCAAAGTGTTCTCTGACAAGAATTTATTAACTTTACCGTCTGCGATTCTGTCCAAAATAGCCTCTGGTTTGCCCTCTAAACGAGCTTGCTCACGGCCAATTTGACGTTCTTTTTCAAGAACCTCTGCAGGACAATCAGCTGCAGAAATCGAAACTGGAGCCATAGCAGCTGCTTGCATAGCAATGTCATGCGCAACCTCTGCAGGAACTTCAGTGTTAAAACCGATAACTGTACCTAATTTATTGTTAATGTGAATGTAGTTAACACACATAGCTGCCTCGATCTTAGCGTAGAAAGGAACTTCAACTTTCTCACCAGTTTGGCCAGATTTTTCTGTGATGATTTCAGCTACGCTTACACCACCCTCGTTTACTGCCAACAAAGACTCTAGATCAGCAACGTCGTTCTTAACAGCGATGTCAAGAATTTCGTTAGCAGATGCTGAGAAATCATCATTTTTAGCAACAAAGTCAGTTTCGCAAGCCAAACACATAAGATATGCTTTGCCATCTACGATTTTAGAAACAACAACACCTTCTGTTGCAGTTCTATCAGCTCTTTTGTTAGCTATCATTTTACCCTTCTCGCGAATAATTTCTTGAGCACGAGTAAAGTCACCTTCTGCCTCTTGAAGTGCTTTTTTGCAATCCATCATACCAGCTCCGGTCATTTTACGAAGTTTTGCAACTTCAGCTGCTTTAATTTCCATCTTAATAAATAAAAATTGTAATTGTTAACTTAAAATTATTCAGCGGCAGGTGCTTCAACTGCAACAGGCTCAGCAGCCACAACTTCTTCCATTACTGGAACTTCAGCTTTTACAGCTTTTTTGATGCGTGGTTTTGCTTCTTTTGCAGGAGCTTCAGCAGCTTCTTTATCTTTCTCTAGTTTGCGTTCAGCAAGTCCTTCAGCGATAGCCTTAGTAACTGTGTCAAGAACAACAAATACAGACTTAGTTGCATCGTCATTTGCAGGTATTACATAATCAATATCAGTTGGATCACAACAAGTATCAACCATAGCAAATACTGGGATGTTAAGTCTTTTTGCCTCTTTAACAGCGTTAGACTCTTTTTGTACGTCAACGACGAAAAGAGCTGCTGGCAAACGAGTTAGATCAGAGATAGAACCTAAGTTTTTCTCTAGTTTAGCTCTCTGACGAGAGATTTGTAGTTTTTCTCTTTTAGAGAAATTGTTGAAAGTACCGTCAGCCTCCATTTTGTCAATGGTAGACATTTTTTTAACGGCCTTACGTATTGTTGGGAAGTTTGTAAGCATACCTCCTGGCCAACGTTCAGTAACATAAGGCATGTTGACTGAAGAAACAGTTTCTGCAACAACGTCCTTAGCTTGTTTTTTTGTAGCCACGAATAGTATACGACGACCGCTCTTAGCGATTTGTTTCATAGCCGCAGCAGCTTCATCAAGTTTCACAACTGTTTTGTGAAGGTCGATGATGTGGATTCCGTTTTTCTCCATAAAAATATAAGGAGCCATTTTAGGATTCCATTTTCTCTTTAGGTGACCGAAGTGAGCTCCGGCCTCTAATAATTGATTAAAATCAGTTCTTGGCATTTTAATAATACTCTTAATGTTCTGTTTTTTTTAATTCTCTACACATCAACCAATGTGGTAGTACATTTGTAGTCCCATTGGTTTTCCGCAAAGTGGCAAAAATTTGGTAGTATATATATAATGTATATATAGTCCAATATTTTTTATGCGACCACCCTGTGCTCTGCAAAAATCGTTTCTAACGTTTAGAAAACTGGAATTTCGCGCGCGCTCCTGGTTGACCAGGTTTTTTACGTTCAACCTCACGTGGATCACGTGTCATGAAACCGTTCTTTTTAAGTGCTGGACGGTTCTCTGCGTCAATTTCGCAAAGAGCACGAGCAATACCTAAACGAGCAGCCTCAGCTTGACCTTTGATACCACCACCTACCAAGTTAATGGTAATGTCGAAGTTTTCAGTTTGTTCAAGAACCAAAAGAGGTTGTTTTACAACAAATTGAAAAATCTCTAGTGGAAAGTAAGTCTCCAAAGGTTTGTGGTTGATTGTAATAGTACCTTTACCAGGTTTTACGTAAACGCGTGCTACTGCAGCTTTTCTACGTCCTACGGTGTTTACAACTTCCATACTCATTACTTAATTTCGTTTAATTTGATTGTTTTTGGGTTTTGCGCAGCGTGTGGGTGTTCCTCACCAGCGTAAACCTTTAAATTGTTTAGAAGAACCGAACCTAGTCTGTTTTTAGGCAACATACCTTTAACGGCTTTCTCTACTACGAAAATAGGCTTTCTTTTAAGCATATCTTCAGGAGTGGCAAAACGTTGTCCTCCCGGATAACCTGTATGCCTTACATAGACCTTATCGGTCATTTTTTTACCAGTCAATTTCACTTTCTCAGCGTTAATAACGATAACATTGTCACCGCAATCTACGTGAGGAGTAAAACATGGCTTGTTCTTACCACGCAAAATTTTCGCAATTTGCGCTGCAAGTCGTCCCAATACTTCGCCATTAGCGTCGATAACTACCCATTCTTTGGTAGCAGTCGCAGCATTGACAGAGATTGTTTTGTAGCTTAATGACTCCACTTCTTTAAAGTTTAAAAATTAATACTTGTTTATTATGATCCTTACCCACATATATATGGGTGCGCAAAGGTAGAAAAAATATTTTACATTACAAACCTTTCCACTAAATTATTTTTTAATAACTTTACCCGATGAAAACAGAAAAACTAAAAATATTCTCAGCCGAGATAACCGAACACACTGAAATCCCCCTCTCACAAAATGGTGTGGCCGCTGGATTTCCTTCGCCAGCCGACGATTTTATGGATTTATCCCTAGACCTTAATCGCGAGTTAATCAAAAATCCTGCATCCACATTTTTTGCGCGTGTGAGTGGTCTCTCGATGATAGACGAGGGAATAAACGATGGCGATTTGCTAGTAATCGACAAGAGCATAGAGCCTTACAACAACGCTCTGGCTGTGGCCTACCTTGACGGAGAATTCACCCTCAAACGCTTTAGAGACATGGGTGATTATGCTCTACTTATGCCTGCCAACAAGGATTTTGAGCCTATAAGAGTTGATGCAGACAATGATTTTATGATTTGGGGCGTTGTGAGTTATATAATTAAAAAGGTATAAGATGTTTGCTCTGTGCGATTGCAATAATTTCTTTGTCTCATGCCAAAGGGTGTTTCGCCCTGAGTTAAATGGCAAGCCTGTGGTTGTGTTATCCAACAATGACGGGTGTGTGATTGCGCGCAGTAATGAGGCCAAGGCCTTGCAGATTTCTATGGGTATGCCCTTATTCAAAGCTCAGCCTATAATAAATAGGTATAATGTTGAAGTTTTCTCTAGTAATTACAAACTCTACGGCGATATGTCGCAGCGCGTAATGAGCATACTTAGAGATAGCGCGCCCAACACTGAGGTCTACTCCATAGACGAGGCTTTTATGGATTTTACGGGCATGGATATCTCGACGCTAGAGGACTATGCTAGAGAATTATCACAAAAAGTTAAAAAACACACAGGCATCCCCGTATCCATAGGCATAGCCCCAACAAAGACCCTAGCCAAAATCGCAAGCAAGCTCTGCAAGCAATACCCAAAACTTAGGGGCGCGTGTTTGATGCACCGTCACGAAGATATAGATAAGGTATTAAAAAAATTCCCCGTGGAAGATGTGTGGGGCATAGGTCGTAAGCACGCCAAAAGACTTCATAACGAGGGTATTTGCTCAGCTTATGACTTTGCAAACATGAGTCCTGTGTGGGTTCAAAACAACATGAGCATCACGGGTCTGCGCACCCAAAAAGAGCTCAAAGGCGAGAGCTCAATAGGTTTTGAATACACAAAACCCTCAAGACAAAGCATCTGCGTGTCGCGTTCGTTTGCGCGCGAGATAGAGGATTTTGAGAGTTTGCGCACCTCGGTGGCGACTTTTGCTTCGCACGTGAGCGAGAAATTACGTGCTCAAAATTCTTTGGCATGCCAGATGCAGGTGTTTATTTATACCAACCGTTTTAAAACCGAGTTAGCTCAAAGTTTTGAAAACGCGCTGATAGATTTTAGCGCCCCGACGGACAGCACTCTGGAGATTACAAAAACAGCGACACTTGCGCTAAAGAAAATATTTAAGCAGGGGTATGGCTATAAGAAAGCAGGAGTAGTGATTACAAAATTATGCCCCAAAAATGAGATTCAGGCCTCGCTATTTGAGCCAGCTCGTAACCCTCGCCACGATAAAATAATGGAGGTGATGGATAAAATCAACGGCACAAATGGTCGTGGCAGCATCAAAACTGCAAGCCAAGGCAAGATAGCTCAGTTTTCCTCACGCGAGAGAGTTTCGCCCGAATACACTACAAAATGGGACGATATATTGCAGATAAAAGTCTAATTCTTTTTCTTGCGTTTAGGATTATCAGCAAACCAACCTTTTTCAACACGTTTGCGCTGCTCAAAAATCTCACCTATAGACCAAAACGACGAAAATGCAAACACGCCAAGCACCGAGGAGAGCAGTGTGTTATCCAAATAAAGTGAGCCTGCGATAGCTGCAAACCCCACCAAAAGGAAGATTCCCCAGCCGCGAGTACCAAAATAATAGTAATATTTGATTACAATAGGATGAAACATACCTATGATTAAAAACGTTGATATACCAATAATTAAACCCTCGAAATTCATGTTAAAAACCTAAGTTTTAGATATGGGAAATTTATTATTTACCTGCCAGTTTTATTAATTTCCCATATCTAAAACTTAGGTTTTCGGCTTTAAAAAGCCGATTTATGTTCGATAACCCCCTCTTGCATCTCCCCCAAACCGTTGGGGAAGACTTCACTTTAGAGGTATTTTGGATAAGAAATTCTTATCCAAAATTCATATTAAATGTTATAATTTTTTAGAAAGATATAAATAATTATTAAAGATACAAAATAACTAAAAATATTCGTACATTTGTGGGCATAACGAAAGAATACTATAAAAACGATGTTTAAACTCTCGAAAACTATATATTTATCCCTGATTTTTTGTTTAGCTATGAGCCTTTGCGCCCAAAGCCAAAACGCCTACACCATAAAAGGCAAAATCACAGACCAAAATGGCGAGGCTATCGCAGGGGCAAACGTGAGCATAGAAAAAACCTCTAAGGGCACTTTCACAAACTCTAACGGCGATTATCAGCTCTACCTAAACCAAGGAGACTACACTCTGGCCATAACCTCGATAGGTTATGAGAGTGAGCTCAAAAAAATCAAACTAGACAAAAACCTTAGCGTAAATATCAGTCTAAAAACCAAAGAACAAGACCTGCAAGAGATAACCATAACCTCAAAAGAGAAGAGTCGCAACGTAAGCTCAGTGCAAATGAGCGTTAACACCATAAGTGCCGAGGTGATATCTAAAATGCCTCAACTAATGGGCGAGGTGGACGTGATTAAGGTTATGCAATTAATGCCTGGGGTGAATCAAAGTTCTGAGGGGAGCAGTGGTTACAGCGTAAGGGGTGGCACAACAGACCAGAATCTTATCCTGCTTGACGGATCAAATATCTATAATCCCTCACACCTGCTTGGATTTTTCTCGGTGTTTAATAATGATGTGGTTGACAATGTAACTATGTATAGAAGTGGTTTCCCACCTGAGCACGGAGGCAGACTATCTTCGGTGCTGGAGGTGCAAACTAACAGCGAGTGTGATGAGGTGATTTCAGGGAATTTGGGCATAGGTCTAATCTCTTCGCGTGCAATGCTTAACGGCTCAACTAAGGACAAGAAATTTTACTGGAGCGTGGCTGGGCGTAGGAGTTATGCAGATTTATTTTTGCTTTTACCTACTCAATATGAGATGCCTAGCACCTATTTATATTTCTATGACTTCAATGCTAAGGCTGTGTACAAACCCACAGACAACGACGTTATATCGCTGGGCAGCTATCTAGGGCGCGATAGATTGGGCATGGACTTGCTGAATTTTGCCTATGGTAATAGCTTGGTTTACAGCCAGTGGGCTCACAAGTTTAATAACAAACTTAGCTCGACGCTTAATGTTGACTGGAGCAAATATTCCTACACGCTAGAGTCTGATATGTATATAGACAAAATCACGTGGGATTCGTCAATTTCTTCGCCTTCAGCGAGTTATAAGGCAGATTATTTCATCAACCCCAACAATAAACTTACTCTGGGCACTAAAACTTTCTACCACTTCCTGACCCCAGGCGATGTAGACCTTTACGACGGTAATAGCTACACGATAGAAAACTACAACGCGCTAGAGTTATCCATATTTGCCCAAGATGAGCATACTTTCTACAACGACATAACTATCACAGGCACACTAAGATACAATATATTCTCTAACAAATCAGAATCTTCGCCCAAGACCTACAACACACTAGATTACAGACTAGGCGCTGTATTCCCCCTAAAGGCTGACAATTCTATAAAACTAAACGTAGAGCGCAATAATCAGTTTATACAATGGGCCAACAACTCGGCCTCGGGCTCACCCATGAACGTGTGGTTTGCAGCGAGCAGCAATATCAAACCTCAGGTTTTGTATAGCTACTCGGTGGGCTACTTCCAAAACTTAAACAATGATATGTTTGAGCTTTCGGGAGAAATTTATTACAAGGATTATCACAACGTCATAGATTTTGCTGACAATGCCAACCTATTCGCATCGGACATTCAAGGCGAGGTGCGCAGTGGCAAGGGCAAGGGCTACGGGATAGAGCTTATGGCAGCTAAGACCTCGGGCAAACTTACAGGATTTATAAACTATACATTCTCTCACTCTGAGTACACAATAGAGGAGATTAACAACGGCAAGACCTATCTCTCGCCCTACGACAGACCCCACGCAGTGAATGTATCGGTGAATTATGAGCTTAATAAAAAGTGGGATTTCTCTCTACTGTGGGTTTACTACACGGGCGCTCCAGCATCTTTCCCTGAGTCTACAATAACTATTAATGGCGAGGTCTACAATGTGTTTTACGAGCGTAATACTTACAGATACCTGGACTACCACCGTTTGGATTTGTCGGTGAATTTCACACCTAAGCCTGAGAAAAAACGTTGGCGCTCGGAGTATAACGTATCTATATATAATGTGTATAACAGAAAAAACACATGGATGTACGGATTTAACGAGGGCGAAGTTACAAACTACTATTTGTTTGGAATCATCCCTTCTTTTACTTACAATTTGAATTTCTAAGAGTATGAAACGCATAATAATATTTTGTTTAGCCCTAACACTCTCTAGCTGTTCTGAGATTATCGACGTGGATATCAACACTGTGGAAAGCTCCCTAGTGATTTACGGCCATCTTTCTAGCGATGTAGAGCGCCAAAGAATAGAAATTTCAAAGAGTGTGGCCTACCTCTCAACGGGCGAAAATACCACGATAAGCAGCGCCACCGTAAGCGTAAACGACATATACAATTATAGCTTTGTAGATTCGCTAGGTTATTACCTATCGGATGTGGCATTTGGCGCAGAAAAAGACGTGGATTATACACTCAAAGTCAACTACGACAACCAAGAATATACGGCCACAACCACCCTTGCCGACACCACTTGCATCACCGGAGGCCACCTAGTCAAGGCCAGCCTTATGGGCATAGGATATTACACCCCATTTCTTACCAGTTCGGGGCTTAAAGACGAGGAATATTGGTATGTTTATTTCACCTATGAGGACTCCATTTTGCTCGAAGGCCTGAGCGATGTTAGTATTATTCAGGCTAGCACTCTGATTGGAAGCGAGCCTTATGACTACGTGCCGTTTTTGGATATGACCAACGTCAACGCTATGTTCTTTGCTGAGGAGGATAGAGAAATGGTTGAGAAAATGTTTGACTCTACCTCTACCACTCAGCCAAAATTCTTGGCCACAGGCGACACAATCAAGATTTCGATGTGTACAATAACCGAAGGGTACTATGATTTTATCACTGTTTTAAACCAAAGTTCAGGTAGTTCTAACCCTATCTTTGGTTCGGGCGCAGTGTTCTTACCAAGCAATATTTCTAACGATGCAATAGGCTACTTTGGGTCTCTAAATCAGAAACATATAGATATAGTTGTGGAGTAGAAGAAAATATTTTTCAAAAAAATCATTATTTATTTTGCAAATTAAATAATATTTCCTACCTTTGCACACGCAAATCAAGCAAGGCACTGTAGCTTAATTGAATAGAGCATCTGACTACGGATCAGAAGGTTACAGGTTTGAGTCCTGTCAGTGTCACTTTAACGACTTACTTTAAAAGTAAGTCGTTTTTTTATGCCAAAATTTGGAGATATTAAAAAATTTTCATAATTTTGTTTTTATGTGAATATTAAAACATTATTATACTATGAAAAAATCTTTATTATCTATCGCATTTGCATTTTTATGTGCAAGCGTTTTTGCTGAGGCAAAAGTTTATTATGTAGACCTTGCAGACGGCACTAAAATTACAGGTAATCCTATCAAGGAATACAAAAAAGAAGCTGCGGGTAAAGCCAACAAAACTATGCTTATCTACCCTCACGTTGAGTATCAAACAATGTCTGGTATCGGAGGTTGTTTCAACGAGATTGGTGGTGTAGCGCTTATGAGCCTAGATGAAAAAGCTAGGGAAGAAGTTATGGCTAACCTTTTCTCTAAAGACGGAGCTTACTTCTCAATTTGTCGTACAGCTATCGGCTCTAGCGACTTTGGTGTATCGGCATACAGCTATGCAGACACTAAAGATGACTATGAAATGGAGCATTTCACCATCGAAAGAGAGATGACAAGTGTAATTCCTTACATTAAAATGGCTCTTAAATACAACCCAGAGATGCAACTTTTCGGTTCGCCATGGTCTCCTCCAGCTTGGATGAAACAATCAGGCGAAATGGACAAAGGTAAAGATACTGGTGCGAAAAATACGCTTATCAAAAACTCAAAAATATACAAAGCTTATGCAAAATATTTCAGACTTTATGTTGAGAAATACGCTGAGCAAGGCATCACAGTAGACAGAATCATGGTACAAAACGAGACTGATATGAACGCAAAATACCCATCAAACTTTATGTCAGCAGAGGAAATGGGTGATTTCATCATTAAATATCTTCGTCCTGAGTTCAAGAAAAACAAAACTAAAGCTGAGATTTGGGCAGGTACATTTAGAACTGCAAAACTTAACCTTCACGGACTTGAGTACGCATCTAACAAAGAATATGTTGACGCAGTAGAGGGTATAGGTATTCAATACACAGGCGACAACTACATCTCTGATATCAACCTACTTTCTCAAAACAAACCACTTATGCACACAGAAAGTATTTGTTACAAATCTCAAAACACTATGGCTCAAGGTCGTTCACGTTTTGGCGAGGTTGCTAAATACGTTAACCGTGGTTCAGAAAACTTTGCTTACTGGAACATGATTCTTGACGAGCAAAAGAAAAGTGGTTGGGATTGGAAACAAAACAGCCTTATCGTTATTGATCGTAACACTAAGAAAGTAACTTACAACCCAGACTTCGCTGCTATGGCTATCATGGGTAAATACATTCGTCCAGGTGCAGTACGTATCGGAGCATTCCCAGGCGAAGGTTCAATGACTTTCAAATACGAGGGTAAAACTTATGTATTTGTAGAAAACACAACTGACAAAGACGTGATTTACAATATCACAGAGCCAGGCAAGGAAAATGCAAAAGCAGCTGTTCCTGCACAGTCAATCGCTGTGATTATTTACTAAGAAACGATTGTTTAGTTTTAAAAGGCCTTGCTCTTAGTTGAGTGAGGCCTTTTTTGACCCTAAAGACCCTAAAAACTATTTTTTTTCGTATCTTGCGCAAAAAATAATCATCATGCATTACCTCAACGAATTATTATCTACACTAAACGAAATGTCGCCCTACCTTATCTTGGGCTTTCTAATATCTGGCATACTTCACGTCTATGTGCCTAACAGCTTATACGCTAAATTCCTGCATCGCAAAGGCTTCGGCTCAGTAATGGGTGCAGCTATCTTGGGCGTGCCCCTACCCCTGTGCTCATGTGGGGTGATACCAACGGCTATGTCTCTGAAAAAAGAAGGAGCATCAGACGGCGCAACGGTAGCCTTCTTAGTGGGAACACCCCAAACTGGTGTTGATAGCATACTGGCAACTTACTCTTTGTTAGGACTTCCATTTGCTATAATTAGACCCGTGGCAGCCTTCTTCGTAGCGATATTCTCGGGACTTACGGTCGATAAATTTGGCACAAAAAAGAAAAAACAAGCGATAAATTACTCGAAATTTACTTTTGCACCTCAAGCTGCGGCCAAACCAGCTGAGCCAAAATGCAGCTGTGGCTGCTCTCACGAAAACGAAAAGGGCAAAAAAGAAAAAAGTATAAAAGCCGTACTTCAATATGGTTTCGTTAGCATGATGCAGGACTTCGGCAAATGGTTAGTAATAGGCCTACTTGTGGCAGCTGCTATCACAGCATGGATACCTGAAGAATATTTTGCAATGTTTAAAGAATATTATTTCCTTAATATCCTGCTGATTCTCTTAATCTCAGCCCCTATGTATATTTGTGCTACGGGTTCTATACCTGTTGCCTTGTCGCTGATTATTAAGGGTGTGTCGCCTGGTGCAGTCTTTGTGTTGTTAATGGCTGGGCCTGCTACTAATGTGGCATCGCTGATTATTTTGCGCAAAGGCATAGGAGCTCGCAAGACTTGGATTTATCTGGGCTCTATTATTATTGGTGCTATTGTGTGCGCTTTGATTATAGATAAATTATTGCCCCCAGAGTGGTTTACTGGTCTTGAACCTCTTACCGAACATGAACACCACAATCACGAAAATTGCACCCATGGACCTATCTGGTGGCAAACCACAACTAGCGTGCTATTTATCGTGTTGTTCCTAAACGCGATGATACGCAAGTACCTAAAACGCTCGAAAAGCTGCTGCTCTCACTAGAAAAGACTAAAATAATTTTGTTTTCCGAAAGAAAAATTATAACTTTGTTAAAGGTGGAAACTTAGTTTCGCTGTTGAAACAAAGATAATCAATGGACAAAAGAGAGCAAAATTACAGCATACCCATGCTCGAAAATGGTTTTAAGTTATTGGAATTTATCTCCAAGAACCCCTCGGGTGTGCCCATGAAAAGCCTGGTTGAGAGCCTTGATATTTCTAAAACTACTATCTTTCGTCTGCTGGTTTCACTCACTCAAATGGGTTATATCTACAAAAATGAGGAAACCTCAGAGTATTTTTTAACCAAGAAAATGATAAAGGTTGGGCTATCGGTTTTTGGCGAGACTAACCTTGTGGAGCAATCTCTGCCCCTTATGCGAGCACTCAGAGACGAGATAGGCGAAAGCATAATGTTGGGGGTGTTGATGAATAATAAGAGTGTATTATTAGAGCAGGTTTTGGGCTCTTACTCTTTCACTTTCTTGCTACGCCCAGGCACTAGCTTTGTGACTCACGCCTCGGTTCCGGGCAAGATTTTCGCGGCCTACTCTCAGGGCGATATCAAAGAAAAATTACTTCAATCTATTGATTTTGAGAAATTTAATGAAAATACTATTTGCACAATGACTGATTTCACAAAAGAATTAGAGCTAACCAAAGCGAGAGGTTACGCACTAGATTTTGAAGAAGAGGTCAAGGGCGTGCACTGCATAGGCGTACCTATATATAATCAGTTTGGCGATATCACGGCCACACTATGGAGTTCAGGCCCCTCGGGCAGGCTCACCAAGGAGCGCATAACCCAAATCAAAGACACGGTAATAAAGGTGGGACTAAAAATCTCGCGCACATTAGGATATATAAATTAAAAAACATACAATCATGACAAAACACAAAATTGCAAGGATGATAGACATTAGTGCCGTAAGAGCAGAATCGACACTAAGCGAAATTAACGAAGTATTAGCAGCGGCAAAAAAACACGATTTTATTTGTGTATTTGCGATGCCTTCTATGGTTGACAAGATAGCTTATGAAATGAGCCAAATGCCGACTGTCTTGTGTGGAGGCGTAGTAGGTTTCCCTTCGGGCGCTGAGACTACGGCAGCTAAAGTTTTCCAAGCTCAAGAAATGAAGGCTAAAAACTGTGACGAGATAGACATGGTTATCAACATAGGTAAACTAAAATCAGGCCTACTTGACGAGGTTAAAGAGGACATACTTAAAGTTAAGGAAGTGGTATCGCCCCTACCTTTAAAGGTTATCATTGAAGTTGCCTTACTAACTAATGATGAGATAGTTACAGCATCAAAAATCGTAATGGAGGCAGGTGCAACGTTTGTGAAAACTGGCACAGGTTGGGCTGGCTCGACAACTCTAGAGCACGTGAAATTAATCAAGGACACGGTGGGAGATAATATTTTAATTAAGGTTGCAGGAGGTGTTCGTGATTTGAAAACCCTACTAACTATGCACGAAATGGGCGTTTCTCGTTTTGGCATAGGCTACAATTCGGCGCTAGCTATAATGAAAGAACTAGAATAAAACTTACCTAACTTAACCTTAAAAAGCTATGAACTACGTAATCGCTTACGACCTAGGAACCGGGGGCATCAAGGCATCTTTAGTTGCTCAAGACGGAGCTATCAAGGAGAGCATTTTTGTTGCCTACGACACCTACTTCCCCACGGATGATTTTCAGGAGCAAGCGCCTGAGGATTGGTGGAAAGCCGTGAAAACTTCTACTAAAAAATTACTTGAAGCATCAAAAATTGACGCCCAAGATATTAAATCACTAGCTATCTCAGGCCACAGTTTAGGGGTTGTGCCCATAGGCAAAAATGGCGAATTATTAAGAGATAAAACACCTATTTGGTCAGACCAAAGAGCTACAAAACAAGCAGATGACTTCTTTGCCAAAACAGATTACAAACAGTGGTACATGCAAACAGGTTGTGGTTTTCCAGCTCCTTGTTACTCTATCTTTAAAATCATGTGGTATCGTGATATGGAGAAAGAAATGTATGACAAAATAGACAAAATCATAGGCACAAAAGACTATTGCAACTACAAATTCACGGGCAGATTGTGCACCGACTACTCTTACGCATCGGGCACGGGGGTTTACTCACTGAAGGATTGGAGCTACAAAGACGAATTTATAGCAGCATCAGAGGTAGACAAAGATATTTTGCCTGAAATCATAGCATCGGATGCAGTGGTTGGACTAATCACTGAAGAGGCGGCCGAGGAGACTGGTCTAGCCGTTGGCACAGCCGTGGTGTGTGGAGGAGTTGATAACTCGTGTATGGCCTTGGGTGCTAAGGGTATAGCTCCTGCTAGGACTTACACATCGCTGGGAAGCTCATCGTGGATAGCTGTTGTGGACAACGAACCCATAGTTGAGAGCGAGTACAAGCCCTATGTTTTTGCTCACGTTTTAAAAGGTATGTATGCTTCGGCACTTTGCATATTCTCGGCAGGTAGTTCATTGCAATGGGTTAGAAATAATATGTTTACAGACCTTGTGGAGGCTGAAAAACAAGGCAAAATCAAGGATTCTTACGACGCTATTAGCACTCTTGCAGCAAATTCGCCCGTAGGGGCTAAGGGTCTTATTTTCAACCCAAGTCTAAGTGGAGGATCGTCTATTGAGCCCTCGCCTATGATAAGTGGAGCATTCCTAGGTCTAAGACTTAAACACACACGTGAGGATATAGCGCGCGCAACTATGGAGGGCATAGCTCTTAATCTAAGATTTGCGCTAGATATCCTTGGCAAATTCTGCCCCGACATCAAGCAAATGCTAGTAGTGGGTGGAGGAGCAAAAAGTCCTTTTTGGATGCAACTTTTTGCCAACATTTATGGCACAGAAATACTAAAAACTAACGTTGATCAAATGGCCGCAAGCCTTGGAGCTGCTGCTCTAGCATTCAACGGTGTGGGTCTATGGGAGGGCTACTCTATCATAGACGAGCTGCACAGCGAGCAATCAAGTTATTTTCCAAGTGAGAGTGAGAAAGGTGAGTATGACAAATTACTTGAATCATTTATTAAAGCAACTAACTTAATATCTCAAATAAATTAATAAAACTATGGAATTTAGCTTTTTAGAATTAATGGTTTCCTTCGCTGGAGGAATTTTTGGCGCAGCAATAGGCGCTTTCCCTGTGTGGATTTTATGTGGACTTGGTGTTCTTTTGGGAGCAACCGTAGCTGCATTTACTGGCCACCAAGAATTTACTAATATCATAGCTTGGGGATGGTTTATTGGCCCTCAAACTGCGTTTACAGGAGGTGTGGCAGCTGCTGCTTATGCTGCAAAACGTAAATTTATTGATAGTGGTCGCGATATCTCAACCTCGCTTTTAGGCCTTGAAAAACCCTCGGTGCTAGTAGTCGGTGGTCTGTTCGGAGCTATTGGTTATGTAATAACTTGGGGTTTATTTAATGTTCCTAATTATAGCGAGTTCCCTTGGACTAACGTAATTGCTCTGTCTGTGATACTTAATATGGTGTTAACTCGCTTTATCTTTGGTAAAACTGGACTTTTTGGCAAGAGAGAGAAAGGTCAATCTTGTTGGAAACCAACCGAAAATGCAAAATGGGTGAAATATCAGTCTGAGCCAGCATCTCTAGTACTTCTTGCTATTGCAATTGGTCTGCCAGCAGCTCATCTTTCGCTCGCCGTGCCTAATAGTATAGGTATAGTCTTTGGTTTTGTGACTGTATTGCTATTGTTTATGTTAATGGGATTCAATGTTCCTGTAACCCACCACATTGCACTATCGTCGTCTATGGTTACTACCTTGACTGGCTCAATAGAATGGGGTATGTGCTTTGCTGTTTTAGCAGCTTATCTTGGCGAGGTGTGTGCTTGTTTGTTCCTTTACAGAGCTGATACTCACATAGACCCACCAACTACGGCTTTGATATTTACTTTCTCTATTTTCTCGGCTGTGGAGTGCTTAGGCGTGTTTGCTATGCCACTTTGGGCTACTTGGTGCGTAATTGCAGTTGTTACTGTGGGAGGATTTGTGGCCTTGGCTAAATGTAAAAAATGTTATTGTAAAAGTTAAATAATAAAATATTTTAAAAAATGAATGGATTTGAATATTACAACCCCGTAAGAATTATCGTGGGTGCAGGTAAAGTAGAGTGCATAGGCGAGGAGGCTAAAAAATTAGGCTCAAAAGTTTGTCTAGTATCTTACAAAGACCTAACTTTCCTTGAGCCTCTAATTAATCGTATCACAAAAATTTTAGAGGATGCAGGCCTAGAGGTGTTCCCTTTTTGCGAAATGGAGGCTAACCCCGAAATTAGAGTTACTGAGCAAGGTTCAGCTTATTGCAAGGCCAACAACGTAGACCTAGTAATAGGCGTTGGGGGTGGTAGCGCCATGGATGCTGCTAAGGTAATCTCATCGGGAGTGTTCTTTGAGGGTGATTTCTGGAATATGGTGAACTCAAGCCACAGTGGTGGGGTGTCAACTCCTCCCCAGAAGAGTTTGCCTATGATTATGGTGCCAACTCTGCCTGCTACGGGTAGCGAAATGAATCAATGTGCCGTGGTGAGCAACGCAGCTCTAAAAGAGAAATCTTACATCTGGGCAGCGTGTTTGTTCCCCACTCTATCTATCATAGACCCTGAGTTAACGCTTACCCTGCCAGCTTACCAAACTGCATGTGCAGCTGCTGACACTATATCTCACGTGCTAGAAATTTACATCAACGGAGAGGAAGACACAGACGTTCAACACTACTTCCAAGAGGGGGTAATGCGCACCGTGATAGACAACGTGGGCAAGGTATTAGAGAATCCAAACGATGTTTCAGCGCGCGCTCACCTGCAATGGGCAGCTACATGTGGACTAAACGGTTGGGCATCACCAGGCGACGCATGGACACCTATCCACCAAGTGGCTCACGTGTTAACATCGCGCCACGGGGTAGCTCACGGAGCATCACTAGCGATACTTATGCCTTACTGGATGGAGTTATTCTCAGCTCGCAAACCAAAACCTTACCTACGTTTTGCAAAAAATGTAATGCAAGTAAGCACAGAGGGCAAATCTGAGAAAGAAATTATCAGCGAGGGAATCAGCAAATTCAAGAAATTCCTTACAGATATAGGCGCTCCAGGTTCGATGAGCGAAGCAGGTATCAGCGAAGGCGATATCGAAGCAATACGCGACGGTGTTGTCAAAGTAAGCTTTGGCGCAGATGGTTATTTGTCTTGCAACCCACCAGTTAGCAAGGATGATGTGTTGGAGCTATTGAAAATGGCTTTATAGAACTAAAAAGTGTGACTAATAAGCATTCATCTGCTGCCTTCTAGCTTTTCCGGCCTAATACTCACGTACCTTAAGTACGCTCCGTTTAGTCTGAAAATCAGAGCGTTGCGGCTAAACACTTCTTAGCCACACTAGCAAAACACAAGGGGAGCAACTAACATTTAATTATGTTGGTTGTTCTTTTTTTCTAGTAACGCTCTATTGTAGTTAAATGTTAACGGTGCCCGACACTCCATAAAAACAAAATGCTTTAGCATTTTGTAGGAGGGCATCAAATCGAAGATTTGAAATACACCTATTTTGGTCATTCCGAACATGATTCAGAATCTCACCCAAGCTATATACTTGATTATAAGAGAGATGCTGAATTGGGGTTCAGCATAACGAAAAGTAACTACACACTAATAACTATTTCATTTTCGTGTGCTTATTTCTAAAAGAAAATTGTTATATTTGTTTTTTGAATAAAACCAATATTATGAGAAAAATTTTAAGAAATCTTGCACTTATAACAATACTAGCCCTAGGTATTGTAGCGTGTGGAAAAGATGAAATCACAACCACAACATTTTCTGGCAAGGGCACAAGCGAGAGCCCCTACCTAATAACCAAAGAGGGAAACCTAACTTATATATCTCAACAAGTTCAAGGGGGTAATACCTACGAAGGGGAGTATTTTAAATTAGCTGCTAATATAAACCTTGAAAATATTTCATGGACTCCCATAGGCACTA
>JAWXTK010000014.1:0-56035 GCA_044433645.1 Rikenellaceae bacterium
TTGCTGATACAATTAACACAGTTTATATTCAAGATGCTAGCATTAAATACATGGACGGTACAGCTGAGTTTGATATTGCAGCTTCAATAGAAGAGAATCAAGTTGATGAATTCTGGACTCTTGGTGGTAATTCAGGTGTAAACTACGGTTATATGCAACACTATAACTCTGCCATCACATCAATCACAAGCGCTAAAGCTGTGCTTTTGGCTACTGAAGATGAGGATTATGGTTCTATGATGATTCTTCCTCAAACTACTGTGGGTTTTGATGTTTCTCAAACTAATACTAAAATTGCTGCTGAAATTGCTGCTGGTGAATGCTCTTATGTAGAGGTTATCTATTACGGTACTAAAACAGATGCTAATAGCAACACAGTAACTTTTGCAGGTGCTTATGCTGACGATGAGTCTTTAGTTATTGGTTTTGATGCAGTGGCTAGTGCTAATGAGAGATATTTTGTAAGTAGTGCTGACACAACTACAATTTCTAAAACAGCGTATGACGCAGCACCAGGTTCTTACCCAAATGCTATCCCTTATCCAGCAGCAGGCGATCCTCTTTCTGTGAAAGTTGCTTTCCCACTTACAAACATATTTGCTATGGGTAAATACTACCACATAACTCTTGGTTTTGGTGGTCTTGTAGGTTCTACTGGTGGTTACCTAGTTGAATCAAACTTCTATGACCAAAGTGGTAATAAACTTCCACTAACTCTTAACACACAATACTACTTACCAGGAGACCCTGTTTTGGCAGATGCTGACGGTCTTATTGGTATCGCAGTTACTTTGGCTGATTGGGAAACTAATATAATCGAACAAGAATAATAACTAACCATAGATTTATGGGGTTTGATCGCCCCATAAATCACTAGAAAACAAACAAAGAAGTTATAATGAGACAATTCTCTAAAATATTAATTTTACTGGTGACTATGCTAGTTGCTTGTACTACTGATGTGATATATATCACAGACTCAAGTACAACCAAGCTAGGTAGCTCTGTGTATTATAATATTTCATCGGGAGATACCTATGCTTCTTTGGTTGATTTAAACTCATCTTCGCTTACCGAGGTGGGTGTGTTGGGTTCGGCTACTGAGAGCCAAAACTGGGTTGAGGTGAACCCTCACAATTATGATTTAGTGCCTAACTACCAGATGTGTTACAATGGCACATCGTGGTATTATGCCTCGGACTATGCTACTTGGGGCAATCCAGATGCTTCGGACAAATTCTCGTTCTTTAGTTATGCGCCTTATCAATATCGTGAGGATTATGATAATAGCCCATGGATTTTGGTGCCAGCCTACACTGATAATGCAGCAACTTCTGACATACCTTACGTGGTTTATGACTGCCCAACGGAGCTAACTCTTCAGAGCGATGTTATGTTGGCCGAGCCAGTATATAATATTTATCGTCCTTCACACAACCACGTGTCTTTCACCTTCCACCATGCCTTGACCTGTATAGGTTTCCAAGTGCGCGAGGTGGTTGAGCACTGGAGTAAAACCGAGCGTCGTATAGTGTCGCTGTCTATCTCGGGACTTCACTCTCAGGGTGTGGCTAAAATGGACGGTAGTAATATAGAGTGGACTTTTAGCTCGGATGATAGCGACAGAAAAGAATACTTTGCGGGCATAGCTGTTGACCCAGCTACGGGTTACTATGAAATGGAGCTTGCGGGTATAACTTCAGATTTTTCGTCAGACTTTATGTTGGCGAGTGGTTATATGATGCTGTTACCTCAGTCGCTTTCGGGTGTGCAAATCAACCTTGGTTTTACTACCGAGGCTGAGCCTGATGTTGTTGAGTATTATCACTATGATTTGTCGGGCTCATGGTCGGCAAACCAACGTATAATATATAATCTTACAGTGGGTGCCGAGGATTTCGAGAGCGTAGGAGTTAGCTCTTATGATTGGGAGGCTACCTTGATAGTTCTTACCGAGGACCACTTCTTAATTGACGGTATTAGTGTTATTAACTGGCTTGGTGAAGTTGTTTCTACTGTGGACATTTCTTCTATGACTGAGGGCTCGTCTACCTCTGAGGGTGGTATGACACCTAGTGTTGATGATTGGAACATGATAATCTCTCCGGGATATGATGTGAGCTTTGATAATGGTACTACTTCGGCCGAGAGTGGCACAAATGCTACTCCTGATATTTGGGATATGAGTCTTGTCCCAGGCTACGATATTGGTGGCACAGGTGAAAGCTCAACTAGTACGGGAGGAACTACTATCACGGGCACAGATTGGGATAGTGATATAGTGCTTACTACAACTGTTAGTGGTACAACGAGTGGTTCAAGCTCTGAGGGTGGCGCATCTGTCACCACAACGGATTGGGATAGTGATATAGTGCTTACTACAACTGTTGGTGGTACAACGAGTGGTTCAACTAGTTCGGGTGGTGCATCTGTCACTACAACGGATTGGGATAGTGATATAGTAATTACAACAACAGTAGGTGGCACGGGCGATAGTTCAACTAGTTCGGGTGGTGCATCTGTCACCACAACGGATTGGGATAGTGAAGTGGTTTTAACTACCACAGTTGGTGGCACGGGCGAAGGTACAACATCCGAAGGTGGCGCAACAGTCACTAACTCAACTTGGGATTCGCAAATAGTAACCGAAAGTATGCTAGAGGTGCAAAACCAAGACAATATAACCGTCGATGACAAGGTGGACGATAGTCAGTGGACTGGTGGTTCAACCATAGTCGGGGGCGATAACACAGAATCAGGATTAACAGATACGAACATAAATTAAAACAAATAAATTAAAATACAAACTAATTAAATTAAAACAAGATGAGATCAAATTTAAAATTAATGATGATTTTCATGCTTTTAGCAAGTCTGTTTACAGCTTGTGTGAAAGAAGAATTCATCTACGAAAACCTTGGTGAAGCCAACCAGGGTTTCACAGTGACTGTAATGACGGCCAGTACGCGTACAGCAGAAGATTATGCCAGCACTACATTTACGCCTGGCGACAAAATTGGACTTTTTGTAGTCATTGGTGGCTACATCAAGGAGTTTAACATATGCTACACCATGAATGCCTATGGCGACTGGAATGGTGATGGTTCATATTGGGGTGATGAAAACTCTGATGTGTATTATTTTGCATACTACCCTTATCGTGAAGATTATTTCTTCTACGAAAACTACGCAGCAAAAACTCTAGGACTTAATCCTTCAGATGAATTCCTTGAGTCTTTAGCATCTCAAATGGAGGCAGACACTGTAGATTGGCGTGATTATCAAGTATACCCTACTTATAATGGAGATGCTTCAGACAAAGATCTGTTTTTCTTTGATAATTTGATAGATCAGTGGGATATCAAATACGATCAATCGGGCACAGGTTACACCAACTCAGACCTTATGGTGTGTCAAGGATACTTTAATCAATCTACTGTTAACTCTTATCCTTTGGTACTTAAACTAGCTCACCAACACTCTATGATACACCTAGAGTTCCCAGACGAGCTTAATTTCCAAGATGCCTCGGGCAAAGTTCAAACTGAGTTTAGTGATAATCCTCAAGCCAACGATGCTGTTTTGAGCGTGTGGATAGATGCTATTGAGGATGATGACCACACTGAGTTAATCGCGGGTGTGTATAATATTGAGGGTGGTCTTAAAGATTTGAGCGAAGACTCTCTATCTATTTACTATAACACGCCTAATAACTTCCGTTATATCTTGCGTCCTCACACCTCGGTAGCTTATTTGCACATCAAATACTCTTATTATGATGACAGCAATGTACTTATTGATAAAACATTTAACCAAAACCTTTATCCTGTCAAAAACTCTTATACTCACTACCTAATGGACGACGGTCAGATACCTACCGGTGACCCTCAGCCTATACGTACAGCAGGCGATTTCCCAACTTGTGTGGGTGCGTTCTGGCGTTACAACGAGAGTGGTGAGCGTGTCGTGAAAATCCAACCTATCGAAGAGGATTATGGCGCATGGCGTGCTTTGGTTTACAAAATGGATGCTAACTGGGATAATACCAGCGATATTCGTTTGTCAACCGAGACTGCCAACATTAAATATTATAATACTAATGCTGAGAATTATCAAATCACTACTTTGGCTCAAACTGTAAGTGGTATAGCTAGCGCGAATGAACCTATCGTATTCCGTATAGGTCTTACAGACGAAGACTTTGATATGAAAGGTCTTACGGGAGCTTATGTGCCTGCGCGTTATGCTGTGATTATGCTTATGTATGCTGATAGCAAAAAATATCAACTTATTTACTTGCGCCAAGGTGAAGACCCTGACTACTTATTTGAGCAAGATAATGATGCTTATATAGGTGCTTCAAGTGCTTATACGGGACGTTTCCACGCATCTAAAATTTCACCTTATAACCTTACTTCTTCTACTTGGGCGTCTACTTATGATACACAAGAAAAGGTGCCTTATGGTCAAGGTGTATTTGTAGATTACCCATCTAAATTAGGTGGTTATACGGCTTTTGCAAATACTGCAGATCCATGCTGGATGTATTCTGCATATAGTGCGGATAATAACTTTAATAATGGCTATCAAGGCCCTAAGGATGTATGGAGTAATATTTATACAACCTATGAGCAGTGTCCTGCTAACTATCCTTCGGCTGATAGTACTTATTTTTTCAACTACGAAAGACCTCACTCAGGTTCTGAAAGTGCTTACATATCGTCTTATGTAGGTACAGCTTCGCAAGTAGGTCAGTCTTTGTTTGCTGCTCCTTTAGCTAACGACCCAACTAACGTTATTGCAGGTTATTATGCCGACGGATATTATGATAGATATGTGCTTGCAGGCACCTGGGACCCTAGTTATGATTATGGTTACACTAACTATGCTGCAACAGGTCTGTTGTTTTATAACTCGCGTGACTTTGCATCTGTGTTCTTCCCTACGGGAGGTGTGAAAAGTACAACAACACCAGCGTTTGCTGTGGAAGAACTAGCAAGTTCATCTAATCAGACTTTCCCTATAATACCAAAAAACGGATATTACTTAACTGCTACTCAGCAAAGTCAATACTTACATTATTACTTGCACCTGATGGCTGATTATAATACATCAGAAGTTAATGATGCTATTGTAGCTGGTAGTGCAGGTGGAGTAAGCTATGCAGAGGTAACACATTCAGGTTATTACGCAGCTTACGGTCAGATGTTACTTCGTCCTTTCGTAGAAACTGAGGCTGAGGCTGCTGCTGGTGAATAATTTGATTTAAAAAAAATAAATGCAAGTGAAAAACACTATATCTAAAATTTTGTTGACTATCTTCTCGCTGCTAATTTTGGCCTGCGAGAAGACGGAACAAAGTAATAATGTATATACTTCATCTGAGCTAACGGTCATGGTGAGCGATGCAGGCTATGCCCTTTCGCCAGTGTCTAAAGCCTATGAGCAATATTACTATACAGAATTTGAAACAGGTGATGCCATAGGAATTTATGTCGTGGAAAACGGCAGTGTGATATGCGAAAACCAAAAATTCTCACTCAACGCTCTAGACGAGTGGATAGGTGATATGTCGTATATGGGTGGCGCAGATTATCATAGCAATGGCGAGCTTAAAAGTGATGTGGTGTACTATGCTTACTTTCCCTATAATGAAACTATTAGCCTTGACAAAGTGGATGCCTCAGCGGCTACTGCGGCAGACTTCTTTGAGGAGGTGATAGAGAATTGGCAAGTGAGCGAAAATCAAAGTGATTATGGTTATTGTCTCTCAGATTTAATGATAGCAACAGGATATTTTGAAAATATATTCCTTGGATCTCATTCGCTATTCTTTAATTTTGAGCACCAAATGAGCATGATGCACTTTGAATTTCCCGATCAAGAAATCTCTCAGCAGAGAGTGGAAATTGACGGAGTAGATGTTTTCGGCTATTTACAACAATTAAATCAAGGAGCTTACTTAGGCTCTAGTAACCATTACCGTTATATAATAAACCCTTATCTGGGCGCAACGCACAGTGTAGATGTGTTTTATGTTGATGAGAGTGGTGATGCTAAGCAAAATTATAATACAGTAACTTTCTCGCCTAGTCAATATATTTACTACATTATCGACGTTAATAGCTTGCCCTCTGATGGGTTTCAAATCGCAGATAATAGTGGTACGATAGGTGCTTTTTGGCGCTCAGATGAGTCGGGCGAGCGTATAATTACTATTCAACCCACAGATGATGACTTAGGAATGTGGAGGGCGATAGTATATAAAATGGATGCTAACTGGGATAGTCGCGATAATATCAGGCTATCAAACGATATGTCAAATGTGGATTTAAGCTCTACGGATGCTGAGCAGTTTCAAATAAGCGAGACCACTCAGATTCTTTATGGATTTGCTTACGATAGTTCTGTGCCTATAATCTTTAGGGTGGGCTTAGACGAAAATGCTCCTTTTGACAAAGTTAATAATACAACGGGTGAGTATTGCGCTGCTCGTTATGCTACCATACTCCTAATATATGCTGACGGTAGTAAATATCAATTTATTTACTTGCGCCAGGGCGAAGATGCAGACTATTTGTTTCGCCAGGGCGATGAGTATAATGGCACTGTGAGAGATTATGCTCGCGAGTTCTCGCCTTATAACCTATCGGTTAGCGAGTGGGGGACTGCCGATTGTGTGAGTTTGTCTGTGACGGATAGAGCCACTTTTGTGGATTACCCTTCTAAAATGGGCGCAATGTTTCAGTGGTGGAGACCTTATGCGTGGTTGCCTTCGGGCAGAAGCACTACGGGGTGGACTACTACGGCAAACACAGCCTGGTGGAGCACACTGAGCGAGAGCGTTGAGCTTGCTCCCGAAAACTTTAGAAGAGTGCAGGACGGGGCTACGGATGCTGCCGTGACTACTATGGACTACACTTGTAGTGAGTTTAAACAATCACTGTTTGTAGACCCTACTACTGATTATGCTAGTAATGTAATCGAGGGTACGTATGCCGACGGATTTTATGATAGGCAGGGGGTGAGCTCGCTTAAGGATAAGGCCTCTAGTGGGGTGTTGTTTTACAACGAAAATAACTTCTCGTCTTTGTTTTTCCCAGCAGGTGGTACACTTTTATACACAACCGGGGCACTTGTTGAGGGGATTACAAATTACCCTTCATCGACTGCTTATAATGTGACTTCGCCATGGTTCTTGGCCATAGATGGAGCTTCGGTTTATATGGGATATAGTGGTTATACGGCCAACACGGGTATGCCAGTGAGAGTGGTGGCAGAGACAGAATAAAAAAGAATAATGCGTAAACTATTAATAATATTTGCAGTGATGCTTTCGCTGCCAGCCCTGGCTCAGAGAGCAAGCGTTTCTACAGATGCGCTTGGCTTGTTAGGTGCTACGCCTAATATAGAGCTTAGTGCAGCTGTGAGTGACAGGATTACTGTGCATGTGCAAACTGCTGTAAACCCTTTTGAGAGTGTGTATGCAGGTTTTAGTCTCACGCATCTAGCCGTTTCGGCTGAGTCTAATTATTGGTTGCAAAGACCTTATTATTCTCACGGATTTGGAGTCAATGCTTTGGCTAGTATTTATGAAATCAAAATGAATGATTTAGAGCGCAAAGGAATGGGTCTAGGTTTAGGACTTGTGTATTCTTATGGCGTGATTTTGTCTCGCAGGTGGGCCTTAGTGCCGTCGCTGGGTGTGGGTTGTGTGTTTTATGAGGATGCTTACTCGGGTGAGAGAGCACTGAAACCAGCCCTTACCAAACTTAAAGTAGGATTTTGCTATATTATAGATTAATGAAATTAGAAACTAAGATATTAAAGGTTTTAACCTTGATGTGTGTGGCTCTTGTGGCCTCTACTAATCTTTGTGCTCAGCTAAAAACTAGGGTGCAGGGGGTGGTCTACACGCTTGAGCATCATGTGGCTATGCCTAGGGTTTCTATCTCGGTCAATGATATGAGTATAGCCACGACAGATGAGGACGGTAAATTCTCTATCACTGTTGAACGCGATGCTGTGCTGTCTTTCTATAAAGAGGGCTATGATCTTGAAACATTTGCCTTGCGTGGCGAGCAAGAGATAGAGGTGAGGATGAAAACCAAGGTCGTTGAAATCGAAAGCGTCGTGGTGACTGTAAAAGCACTTAACAATAAGGTTACGGCCGAGCCTACCGACATTGAAATCAAGGGTAACTACTTCCACTTAAGAACCAAATTCTCTATACCTGCAAAAATGCTTAAGACAGATTGTAGGTTTGTGGTGCAGTCTAGCGTGTATGATGTTACGCAAGATAAGGTGATGTATATGCGCCCTGTGGCTATCGACGGCCGTAATTATGATATCATAGAGCACCGTCACAAACACTTTGGCCAGACTGAAGATAAACTAGAGAGCTTTATAGTTGAAAACACTATCACTAAACAAGACCAAATATATCCTTATAAGGACTCAATTTATATAGAAAGCAATAACCTTGACAATGATTTTCAGGCCGATTGTTTCTTGGCGATAGTATCGTATCACGAGCCTGCGATATTCTCAGACACGGTTACCATAGCTAAGGGTACGGTAAATCCTCTGCGCTTTATGCAGATGCAGGATGTTAATGGGCTTGCAATAGATGAAAGTAAATTTGTGCCTGCGCCCGAAATGGAGCTTTGTAATACAAAAGGTAGTGCCGACATTGAATTTGAGGTGGGTAAGTCTACGATAAACTATAAAATCACCAAGAATAAAACCAATATAGACCTTATCCGTGAGGTGATACGCTCGGTGCAAATGGACGAAAACTCCACACTTAAAGCAGTGAGCATGGTGGGTTATGCCTCGCCCGATGGTAGTTATCAGGTTAATCAATCGCTATCCTCTAGACGTACCGAGGAGCTGCTGAAGATCGTGACTCAGGATATTGATGATGAATTAAAAAAATATATTACCATATCTAGCAGTGGTGTGGTTGAAAAATGGAGCAAGGTGGCCGATTTAGCGCGTGCAGATTCTTTGCCCGTGGCTGCTAAACTTGATGAAATAATTAAAAAAACAGGAGATGATTATGTGAATACTTCCTACCAATTTAGACGATTGGCCGAGTATAGAAAAATCATTTCTCCAAAATATTTACCCATGCTTCGTCGCGTGGAATACATGGTTGATTATTCGGTATTTAGGCCTCTGACTATCGATGAGATTCGCGAGAAATACAAGGTTGATGGGGGTCACCTTTCTCGTTTCGAGTATTACAAGCTTATTACCGAATTAACCAACCAAAATGAAAGAGAGTTTTTTGAAGAAGCCTCAATTAAGGACTTCCCAAACTTTACCATTGCTGCTAACCGTTTAGCGCTACGTTTGATAGCCTCGGATAGCATAGATTTAGAGCTGTTGAAACCTTGTCTCGCTGGCATAGATGTGCCCGATGAGTTGCGCTATAATCAGGCTATTATGGCCACTAGAGCGCGTGAAATGGAGGTGGCAGATTCTCTCTTAAATTTGATTACTATTACTCCCGAAATGGAGTTTTTATATAGGGCCGTGGGTCTTATTCGTGGAAATTATAGTGAAAACTACGACTATTTCCAAGAAAGAGGTGGCCTTAATGAGGTGCTTGTTTTGTTGTGTATGAAACGCAACGATGAGGCCTATGATAAAATGAAGGAGATGATGCGTGATGCTACAAACGCCATGATTCCCGAGTATAATTATGTGTATGCAATATGTGCAAATAGAAAAGAGGACCTGAATACGGCCATGGTATATTTGCAACTTGCCATGGAATTGGACCCTACGCTAGAGCGAATAGCTAAGATAGACTCCGACATCCTTGATATATATGATTTGATAAAAATTGAATAAAACATTTAGTGAGAAAAATATTTAGACATATTTTCTTGGTAGTTTTAATACTATCCTTAGCACCTAGAGTAGTGCTCGCCCAGAAAGCAGGGGTGAGACCTATGAGTGATAGTGCTATGGATTATCTATTCCAAGGTGTTGAGCCATGGTCGGGTAAGGCTTACTCTGGCGATGAACATCAACATAAATATGACTATTATATTAATTTTGGAACAGGTCTTATGCAAGGTTGGCAAAATTCTTTGGCTCTTGATAATTCTTCGTGGTGGAAAAACGAAAACGTGTCTGTGGGTTATAGAATCGCCCCTGTGCATGCTGTGGAGGCAGGTATTACGTGGAATTGGCTCAACAATGTAAACTATTTTGGTGCTAATCTTAATTATGTGTTTAATCTTACTTCTTACGCTTCGAGAAGTGAAACCCCTAAGCGTTGGGAGCTAATGTTCCTGTCGGGTTTAACGGCTGATTATAACAAAGATTTGAGCTTTGGAGTGCAACTAGGCACTAGATTGCAGTATAATATCTCGCCCTCGGTGGGTATTTTTGTTGAGCCCAAAGTCTCGAGTGTGGTATATAGTTTCAATGATTCACCTTTAAGCGCTGGCGATGTTAATACTTCGGTTTTGGTGGGTTTGTCAGTTGCCCCTTCGCGAGTTAAAGATGTGATAAGCTCAGCTATCAAAAAACGCAAAGATTGGTGGGAGTCTGTTGGCTATGATAGAGTGCCAGTTATGGAGGTTAAGACCAACTTGTTGTTTGATGCTGCGACACTTGTGAACGTTGAGATTGAAGTGCCTATTAAAAACAGAATTTCTATTGCTGGAGAGTGGGTTTTCCCATGGTGGTGTAACGATAATGGTAATTATAATAGTGCGCGTAACCGTACTCAGCTGCTAAATGCTAGCTTAGATGTGAAATATTGGTTTGGTAATAGAGAAAATAAACGAGCTCTTACAGGCTGGTATGCAGGTGTGTTCTCTTCGGGAGGTTTGTATGACTTTGAGCGCGCGGCAAAAGGTTATCAAGGAGAGTTTTATCTAGCTCTAGGTGCTTGTGGTGGTTATGCCCACACGCTTAACAAACGAGGAAATCTTAGAATGGAATATTCGCTAGGCTTTGGTTACTTGCAGAGTGACTATGCTTACTACGAGGCCTTTTATGATAGCAATGAGCTTAGGTGGCGTGCCGTTAAGTTGGAGACAGGTCGTTACTCAGTATTTGCACCTCTAAAAGCCAAAGTATCAATAGGTTGGATGATATCTCGCAAGAAAAGACATAAATAATTATGTTTAAGTTTTGCAAAATCTAAAATATAATCTTAGCTTTGCATGAATAACTAGAGTTAAACATGAAGCAAAATCTTAAGGTTAAGTTTATAGCTGCATTTCTTGCCCTGGTGATGTGTACATTACTAGTGGGGGTGGCTGTGCATACCTTAGAACACGCTTCACATGCTAGCTGTGAAAGAGCACAAAGCACTGATAATCAAGAAGATTGTGCTGTTTGTCACTTCTTTTTCTCGGCTCTTAGCACTGAGAGCGTTACGCTTAGTGTGTTCGCTATTTTAATCTTTATTTTGTCTGCTTTTTACTTAAAAAGCGAGGCTAAAACATTAATCCTTAAATCATCTTCTCGCGCACCACCTTATTCTTTAGCTTAAAATTTCAGTAAAATTTTTTTAAAGAATATAGAATTTATGCGTTTAAGATTATTTTTGAGTGTGCTTTTTCTAAGTACTCTCATCTCTGCTACGGCTCATAATACACAAGATTCTATTAAGCTTATCAATATAGATAGGGTAGTTATTTCGGGCAATGCACAAGAGCGTTTGCAGAGCGAAAGCAACCTAGCTATCGAGGTTGTAGACCAAAAAGATATGACAGAGAATTTCACAGGTAATCTGATGAAAACTCTGGAATATATCCCTGGTGTGCAGGCTATGAGTGTTGGTTCGGGCTTTTCTAAACCTATGATTCGAGGTATGGGTTTTAATAGAGTAAGTGTGATTGAGTCAGGTGTGAAACAAGAAGGTCAACAGTGGGGTGCCGATCATGGACTTGAGATTGATGCCTTTAATATAGAGCGAGTTAATATTGTAAAGGGTTCAGCCTCACTGCTTTATGGTGGTGATGCTATGGGTGGCGTGATAGATATTATGCAGCCTTCACTCCCCACCTCTAACGGTATTTATGGCTCTGTGGATATGTTGGCACGCTCGGTTAATGATTTGTTTGGGGGTTCAGCTATGATGGCCTACAAATATGATAGGTGGTATGTTAAGTTGAGACATTCTGAGCAGCATTTTGCTGATTTTTATGTGCCAACCGACCATGTTGTCTATCTAACTCAAGTCATGCCCATAACAGATAATCATGTTAATAATACGGCAGGTCTTGAACGCTCATCAAGTGTTTATGCACGCTATGGTGGCTCTTTTTTCTCTACGGCTTTGTCTGCTAGCGACACTTATCAAAAGGCTGGGTTTTACCCTGGCGCGCATGGTGTTCCAAGCTCTAGTAGTGTTGTGGATGACGGTGATATTAGAGATATAGACCTACCTTATAGCGAGGTTAATCACTTGAAGATATCTTCTTTAAATAAATTTTGGTGGAAACAAAACTATTTAACCTTAGATTTGGCCTATCAGAACAACGACAGGAAGGAGTGGAGCGCATTTCACACGCATTACTCAACTCAAGTAGCACCCGAGGTGAATCCCGACATGGAGATAGCCTTGCTACTAGAGAATTATAGCGCAAATACTAAGCTGCATTTGGGTCATAATTCTCTGTTTTGCAGTACTTTAGCAGCTGATTTTGCTTACACAAATAACCAAATCGAGGGTTATTCATTTTTGCTACCCAACTATACAAGAACTACGGCTGCCTTGGCCTGGGTTGTAGATTATAATCCTAATGATAAATTAAAACTTAGTGCTGGTGTGCGTTACGATGCAGGTTATATATCATCGGAGCAGTACGAAGATCCTTACCTTGTGACTTATCTTGAGGATGCAGGTTATAGCGACGAGATTATAGAGGCGAATAGGGTTAGGAGTTATGCTCTGGAACGCTATTTTGGTGATTATTCGCTGAGCTTAGGAGGTGTGTGGAATATTAATTCTAGTAATAATCTTCACTTTAATCTTGGGCGCAGTTTTCGTCTTCCCACAGCCAACGAACTGGTTTCTAATGGGGTGCATCATAGCGCTTTTCGTCATGAGAAGGGCACACCAACGCTGGATTCAGAGCGAGGATGGCAGGCCGATGTTTTTTATGGTTATAAAGGTTATGGTTTGAGTGTAAACCTATCGCCTTATGTGAGTTGGTATTCTTCTTATATATATCAGCAACCTATGGGTGAGTGGTCTATTTTGCCTCACGCAGGGCAGATTTATGAGTATCAGCAGACCGAGGCGCTATTAGCAGGAGGTGAGGTGAGTCTATCTTATGAGTTGCCTCTAAATTTTAGGTATGACTTTACTTTTGAGTATTCTTATACTTATAATGTGGATGAGAGTATAGCTCTGCCTTTCACACCACCAACTACTATGCGCAATACTTTGTCGTGGAAATATAGTTTTGTGGAGCTTAGCTTTCAGTGGCAGATGATAGCCGAGCAAACTAGAATAGCGAGGAATGAGGAGTGCACGCCTGGAGCAAATTTGTTTAATGCCAAGGCAATTTTTCAGCTTCCTTTTATCACAAAGGGAGCAACAGCAGTTTTGTCTGCTGATAATATTTTTAATACCTTTTATTTAAATCATCTGAGCTATTATCGCCAGATAGAAATCCCCGAGGGGGGAGCAAATGTACAATTATCAATTAAAATACCATTTAAATTATGAAATTAAAATCTTTATTTGCGGCACTTTTATTGTCAGTAGCATTAATCTCTTGCGAGGCCGAAGGCGATGTTACAAAACCAGTTATTGACTTAACCTCGCCAGCTGAGGGTGAACAATTAGAAGCAGATAGCACAGGGATGCACTTTGAAGTATCTTTCTCGGATGATGAGGGTTTGAGCTCTTATAAAGTTGAGATTCACTCAAACTTTGACGGTCACACTCATGCTTCGCTTTCTAGACATGACGATGAGGATACCGTAGATTTTTCGTATAATAATAGTTGGGTTATCGAGGGAAGCAATGGTGAGACTTTGCGTAATGAGGATATCCACCACCATGAAATTATTATACCTAGCAATGCAACTAGGGGTGATTATCACTTTACTATTTATTGCACAGATTTATCAGGCAATCAGAGTTATGTTGTTAGGAATGTAGAGATAGTTGATCCTAGCTTTGACTAGATTTAGATTTAAGTTTAAAGGCCACTGATTGATAGTCAGTGGCCTTTTTTAGCTTAGAGGTATAGGGTCTTGAGGGTCTATTTAGACTCTTTTGACCCTAAAGTCACTCAAGACCCTAAACGCATATAACAAATCTTGCGATTTGTGGCACTCAAAGAAAAATGCGTGCATTTTTCCGTTTATGAGCTTCGTGCCCCGTTGACATTTGACTGTCTCCGACGGCCGGGGTGCTCCCCGGTGAGCTAATGAGACACTAACTAGAAACTAAAAAAGGCAGCCTTGAACAAAGGCTGCCTTTTTAACTATATAAAAGTAATTATTACTCAGTGATAATCACCCTGAAACCAACGTTGTAAACTGATTGATAAGGGAAGTAATATTTACGTGTGTGAGATGTAGAGTATTTAGGACGCTCAAAGTATGAACCACCTCTAACTACTTTATACTCAGATGTCTCTTTAGTCTTAGCTTTGTAAGGATAAGGCAGGTAATCTGAACTTGTCCACTCAGCTACATTACCGTGCATATTATACAAGCCAAATGGATTAGCTTCGTATTTTTTGCCTGCTACTTGAATAAGCGATCCGTCATTAGATCTCTCATCCTTAGGTAGATAAGTGTAGTGTTTGTATTTAGCATTGTTTGTTTTCATAGGTTTAGGATCAATACCAATCACAGCAAAATCAAGCGTTGTTTTGTCTGCCATGTTCTCTTTAGTAGAGAAGTCAGTATCTAAACCACCATACCAGAAGTCATCTGCGCTACCTGCACGAGCTGCCCATTCCCATTGAGCCTCAGTAGGCAATGTAATGTTAAGACCTGATTTCTCGCTTAGAAGTTTACAGTATTTAACTACTTCATTGTAGGTAATACGGATTGCTGGTTGATCGTCATCGTTAGCTGTATAACCTGGAACTACGTGGTCTTTCCATTGTTGGTCTACATATTTGCTATCGTGAGGCATAAGTGCTCTAACTTGACCATTAGTAACCTCAAGCTCTGCCATCCAGAATGCTTTGTCTATCTTAACTTTGGCAGTTGGATAAGCATCAGGATCGCCATTGTAGCTACCCATTACAAACTCGCCTGAAGGGATACGCACGAAAGTCATGTTAACGCCTGGAGCTACTTCTATAGTTTTAGTTTCACTTCCTTGCATTGCTTTAGCTTCTTCGGCAGAGAATGGGAAACCTTTAGCTTTCACATTTTTAACCTTAACAGCTGCCATAGGCTCAGGCATAACTGGAGTGATTTCACCTTTAGCTTTTAGGAATTCAGCATAGTCAGCGATTTCTTTTTTCCAATCTACACCCATACCACCTGCGTATTTGTTTTTAAGCTCAATACGACGTGCATAAGGATCTTTAAGTGGGTTTCTGTCATAAGGCATACGCTTAGGTTGGTTTTGATCAAAGTTTCCTTTGTCAGGAGCATTGTGATCTATCCATGCGTAGATTCTTCTAAGTTCCTCGTCTGTAAGTTTCACATTGTAGTGACCTTTCTCTAACATACGAATAAGCTCACTAGTGTTAGGGTGATATTCGTAAGGATTAAGAACTGCCATATCGCCCTCACCACCTTGACGACGAACGTAAGGCATAAGGTTCATATATGCTGGGCCAAATCCAAGTTGGTCTTTTTTACCTGTTTTAAGGCTGAAAGGTTTGCCTTCTTCGCCATTGTGACATGCGATACAAGCACGATCTAAGATAGGTTGCATCTCAAGATCAAATGTGAATGAACGTATACCACCCTCTGGAGTAGCCAAAGGCACAGCAGGATTCATAGATGCAGTAACACGTTTAGGCATTGCAATGTGGTTTTGGTCTTCGTGACAACCCACACAAGATACAACCTCGTTTGGTTGACCTACAACCCAACTACGCATCCATTGTACAGCAACACCATCTTGGTCGATAGGCTGAATAGAAATAGGTGTGTTAGCTGGTGCGATAAACATCACTGAACCGTCTTCGTTAACTGGTACAGTACCAAGTTGACGTTTGATATCCCAACCTGATTGTATGCCTTGCCAGTCGTGGTCAGATTTAGTATCTAGGTAAGAGTATTCGTAAGCAAATAGACGAACTTCTTTGACTGTACCACGTGGCACACCTTGAAGACCTTCGCCTTCGTATAGGTCTTGAACAAAGAAAGTAGCTGTTAATTCACCATCTACACCTGGATATTGTTTATCTGGAATAACTGGAGGAGTTTTAACTTTAACTTTTAGGTTAGGGTTAGAGAACGCCTCGCCCTCAGTTTGCATGATACAAGTTACGTTGTCGTAGATATCCACAAGATAAATACCCCAAAGTGATTTAGCAGAAAGTTTAGCTGCTACAAGGAAATATTTGTCGCTATCTGCGATAGTAGCTGGTTTGAAGAAGTGAGGCCATGACTCGTCAACCAATCTATCTTTAAGTTCTTCAACTATTGGACGGTTACGGTAAGGAATTTCTTGAAGCATACCAGCAGCACCTCTACGAGATTTAAGTGGATCGAACAGGATAAGACGACCTGTACGTATAGTTCCGTGGTGACCAGAGATAACACCAATAAATGATGCTGCTCCACCTGGCAAAGGTTTAATATCAAAAGTAGAGTTAGGGAACATAGAACCACTACCATAAAGAGCTTTATTCTCAGTTCCGTCTGGGTTCATGTGCATGATAATACGTGAGTAGTAGTGAGTTAAGTCAGTGTACTCCCAACGTGTATACATCACACGACCATTGTTCATAACAACAGGATTCCAGTTAGAGTCTTGGTCAAAAGTCATTTGACGAATATCTTTAGTATCTCTGTTGTACATTACCATGTTAGACACACCGTCTTTACCGTTCACACAAGGTACAGCATTGTAACCTATGTTAGAGTTAGCGATGATACGTCCATCTGGCAAGTAAGTTGCATCAAAAAATTCAACATCTGGCTCTTCGTTGATAATAACTTTTTCGGCAGTGCCGTCACCATCAAGTTTGAACTCATACACATTCCAACGTTTGTCTTCTTGAGTTTGAGTGAAAAGAACTTTACTACAATCCCAGTGAAGGCGAAGTTCAGAAATAGATGATGTGTAAGGAGCATGGTAAAGCTGTTTAGATGATACTTTATCGCGGCTCTCTAGGTTGCTGATTTCAACGATAGAAGCGTTAAAGTCCTCACGCAAAGCATTGATGTGTGGAGACCAGTTGTCTTTTTGACCACCGATAAGGTTAGCCATAGCGTGACGAGCTCCTTTGTCAAGTTTGTAGTTTGTAGCAACGATGCTTTTGTCTACAAGTAAAGGGTTAGAGAGCAAAATAGAACGTTTAATCTCTACTGCTTTCTTAGCAGAAGCTACTGCGTCAGCGTTTTTGTCTTTTAGACCAGGGAAACCTGTTGCGCATAATGCTTTAAGCTCAGCGTAAAGTTCTTTAGCTTTAGCTGCATCGTAGCTTTTGTTTTTAGACATATCCTCCATTGCAAGAGCAATAGACTCAAGATTAATCCACTGAACCTCTTCCATAAGGATTTCTAGTTCAGAATCCTGAGGAATGTAAGGCTCAATGTAATTTTGTGGACGACCAACCTTCATAACAACAGGCTCGTCTTGACCTTCAACCCAACCATACTTGTAGTATGCAGGAAGAGCAGCCTCGGCAGCACCAGCCTCACAAATTGCACAGCAAAATACTGCGATAAGCAAAGTTAGTTTAAAACTTGTCTTCATATTTTTTATTATTTTAAGTGTGTTTTATTGCATTTATAATACAAAGGTATAATTTTTTTTTTAGATAACAAACACATTTAGGCTTTATTTAGGGCTATTTATTTAAAAAACTATTTAATTTTACCCGCTGTTTTGTTTTATGTGTTTTTTTTGTAACTTTACATTTAACATTTGATTCTCTTTGGGGTCTAACCTTAAAAATCTTGTAATTATGAAAGAGCAAATATCACGTAGAAAATTCTTGCTAAAGTCCTTGGCGCTTAGTGCGACAGCTATGGTAGCACCTTCTTTAGTAGGCGATGCTTTTGCTAAGGGTAAGAGTTTGCAGTCAGCGCCAGAGTCTAAGACTAAAGCTAAAAAGGCCAAAAGTGTAATCTTAGTTTTTTTAACTGGAGGCCCTTCGCATACCGACACTTTTGATCCTAAGCCAAATGCTGGGCGTGAGATTTATGGTAGCTATAAAACTCCCATAGAAACCAATATTGCAGGCACGTTCATCAATCAAAACCTTAAGAATCTTGCCAAAATCGCAGACAAATATTCCATAATCAGAAGCATGAGGACCAACTCAAACGCTCATGAGGTGGGGCAATATATGATGTACACGGGTGATATGAGCAAGGGGAGTATAGTTTACCCTGCCTTTGGTTCTGTGATTTCTTATCTTAATCCCATGGATTATTCGGGAAATTTACCTTCTTATATAAGTGTGCCAAATACTTCGGTGCGTTTTAATGAGGCTGGTTTCTTGGGTGCAAGTTTTAAGTCTTATAGCACGGGTGGTAAACCTCACGATAAAATTTTTGAGGTGGAAGGTATAGTCAACAAAAGGGCCAATGATGACGTGTTAAAATACAAAAAAGGCCTGCTAGAGACCATAGAGCATTTGGGCGCTGCCAACGTTGAACAAAACGCTGAGGTGAAAAACTTGCAGTCACTTCGCGAGCAAAACTATGAACTTATCCTGGGCGAGAGTCGCGAGGTGTTTAACCTAAATAAAGAGAGCGATGAGCTCCGTGATAAATACGGCCGCAATGAATTTGGCCAGTCTTGCCTTGTTGCTAGGCGTTTAGTAGAGGCTAAAGTGCCTGTTGTTACTGTGAATTACAATGGGTGGGACACTCATAAAGAACATTTTAAACGTATGGATCAACGTCTTTCTACTCTTGATATGGGGCTTTCGGCCTTGATTTTAGATTTGGACGAAAAAGGTTTGTTGGATGATACGATAATTTTGTGTGGAGGAGAGTTTGGTAGAACGCCTAAAGTAATGTGGGAGCCACCTTGGAATGGTGGACGTGGTCACCATGGTTCAGCATTTTCTTATTTAGTTGCAGGTGGTGGCTTTAAAGGGGGCGAGGTCCTGGGAGCTACCGATGCTAAGAGTGAACAAGTGGTGGAGCGTGCAGTAACGCCTGCTGATTTGATAGGTAGTGTTTACAAACTCATGGGCATAGACCCCTATGGCACTATTAAACATCCTTTATATGGTAAAGTACCCTTATTGCCCTCACTTACAGAGAGTTCTGTGGGTGTAGGCTTGCTAGATGAACTTTTTGCCTAAAAAAATGCAATTTTAGATTTAACTTTTTGGTAAAAATAGTTTCTATAGGTTAAGGATAATTAACTTATAAAAACTAAATATTATGAAAAAGAAATTATTTTCTCTAGTCTCTCTTATGATGCTATTTTCTCTTGTCTCTCTTGCACAACCTGGTGGAGGTGGTGGAGGTGGTGGCATGGGAGGTGGTGGAGGCCAAGGAGGTGGTGGCCGAGAACAAGGTGGTGGCCGAGAGCAAGGTGAGCAAGAGAACATCAACCTACTAGGCTCAACTGGTCTTATCGACATTGATGCTGCTAAAACTATCAAAAAACTAAAGATCAAAGACGCTGAAATCGTTAAAACAGTAACCGACGTAATAGACACTTACCAAGCAACTATTATTGCCGTGAGAGAAGAGCACAAAAAAGAAGTTAACAACATACGTGTGGCTCAAATCAAAATGGAGGACGGTGCATCAATGCAGTCACTTCGCAGCGAAATGCAGGGAGTGATGCTTGCCGTGAGGAACATCAAAACCAAAACTGTTAAGGCTCACATGATACTAAATAACACCATAGTCAGTGTGTTAGGTGAAAAAGAATTAAAAAAATGGGTGAAATTCTACGCTAAATTGTGCGAAGATAACTCATTTACAACCACTATGCGTGAAGAACGTGGAGGTCAAAGTGGCCAAAGAAGTCAACAAGGTGGTGGAGGTATGAGAGGAGGCCAATAATAGGTTAATATCTTTAAGTGTAAAAGTGGGGGTGATTAATAAGCATTCATCTGCTGCATTCTAGCTTTCCTGCCTAATACTCACGTACCTTAAGTACGCTCCGTTTAGGATGAAAATCAGATCGTTGCATCTAAATACTTATTAATCACCCTATTATAGTATAAAGAGCCCGACTAACTAAATGTAGTTAGTCGGGCTTTTTTTAGGCACAAATTTTGCTAAACATAAGTATTCACAAATCAAAACCTTAGCAAAATGGATACTAAAAAATTAACTACGGCCTCGGGTGCGCCTGTCAAAGACAATCAAAATGTTAAGACAGCAGGCCTCAGAGGAGCTCTACTAATGGAGGAGCATTGGGTAATAGAAAAACTAGCTCACTTCGACCGTGAACTCATCCCCGAAAGACGTATGCACGCCAAGGGCTCGGGCGCTTACGGAACTTTCACCCTTACAAATGACTTAAGCGAGTACACTAACGCTTCGATGTTTAACGGACTTGGCAAACAAACCGACTGCTTTGTTAGATTTTCGACCGTGGCAGGAGAGCGTGGAGCAGCCGATGCTGAGCGTGATATCAGGGGCTTTGCGATGAAGTTTTACACTGAAACGGGTAACTGGGATTTGGTGGGTAATAACACGCCTGTGTTTTTTATGCGCGACCCTTTGAAATTTCCTGACCTAAATCATGTGGTTAAGCGTGACCCTCAAACGGGGGTGCACAACCCTAATAGTAATTGGGATTTCTGGACTTTGCTACCTGAATCTTTGCACCAAGTGACTATAATCATGAGTGATAGAGGCATACCAGCCTCGTTTAGACACATGCACGGCTTTGGTTCGCACACTTACAGCTTTATAGATAAGGATAAAAAGCGCACGTGGGTGAAATTTCACCTTAGAACTCTGCAAGGTATAAAAAATATAACGGACGCCCAGGCCGCAGAGCTTATAGGCAAGGATAGAGATTCAAATCGCAGAGATTTGTTTGATGCCATAGAGCGTGGAGACTTCCCTCGCTGGCAGTTTCAAATTCAGGTAATGAGCGAAGAGCAGGCTGATGATTCTAAGATGAACCCTTTTGATATGACTAAGGTGTGGCCTCACAAAGATTATCCTTTGATAGATGTGGGTATCTTGGAGCTTAATCGCAATCCTGAGAATTTCTTTGCCGAGGTTGAGCAGGCAGCTTTTAATCCTATGAATATTATACCTGGTATAGGTTATTCGCCTGATAGGATGTTGCAGGCGCGCTTGTTCTCTTATGGTGATGCCCAGCGTTATCGTTTGGGTGTAAATCATTATGATATACCCGTAAATAAGCCTCGCTGTCCGTTTCATAGCTATCACCGCGACGGCATGATGCGCACAGATGCTAATCATGGCTCGACTATAGCTTATGAGCCAAATAGCTATGGGCAGTGGCAGGATAGTCCAGAACTCTTGGACTTGCCTCAAAAAATTGAGGGCGATGCTTTTGTATATAATGAGAGGGAGTATGATGACGATTATTTTTCGCAAGTTGGCGATTTGTTTCGTTTGATGAGCCCCGAGCAACAAATGGTATTATTTGAAAATACGGCTAGGGCTATGATGGGCAGCGAGGAATTTATCAAGCAGCGCCATGTCAGTAATTGTATGAAAGCCGATGTAAATTATGGGCAGGGCCTCTCACGTGCTATGGGAATGGAATAGTTTCTAGTTGTTAGTTTCTAGTGCTGCTGACGTTTAGGTATATATACGTTAGTGGTTCTAGAAACTAGAAACTACTCCTCAGGTCTATCTCATGGATATGAATCACCCAGCTACAACTACGCACTCACAATTTAGCGAGGGCGAGCTAGTAAATTAGAGATTTATCCCTCGACTATTCGCCTGTCTGTGGGGATTGAACACATAGATGATTTGTTGGAGGATTTAACTGGGGTACTTGATAAAATCTAAAAATTAGTTATCTTTGCCTCTATGAAAATAGCTATTGTAGGAGGTGGCGCAGCTGGATATTTTTGCGCAATAAATATTAAGGAACTCGTGGGAAGTGACTGCGATGTTACTATCTTTGAGGCTTCGAGTAGGAGCATGACCAAGCTAGCTGTAACGGGAGGTGGCAGATGCAATCTTACAAATAGCTTTGAGCAAATCTCTCAGCTGAAAATGGCCTATCCTCGTGGTGAAAAATTAATGAAATGCGCTTTTAGAGCCTTTGATTATAAGCAAACTTTCGACTGGTTTGAAGACCATGGCATAGAGCTCGTAACGCAAGAAGATGAGTGCGTTTTCCCTCGCTCGCAAGATGCTTTAGAGGTAGTTAATTTCTTTGCTGATAAGGCCAAAGAATATAATATTACGGTAAAACATTCACACAAAGTTAAGCTCATAAGTGCTAAAAATAGTGGCTATGAGCTTAGTTTTGTTGATGAGAAGTTGAGCTTTCAATCGTTTGATATTGTGGTAGTTACTACGGGTGGACAGGCTAACTTAGAGGGATTTGAGATGCTTGGTGATTTAGGCCTTACGCTTAGCGAGGTGTGCCCTTCACTTTTTAGTTTTAATATCCCTTCTGATGATATTACCTCTTTAATGGGCACTGTGGTTGATAATGTTAAATTGAGCCTTTCGGGCAGTAAAATCACTTCCTTAGGCACACTGCTTATTACCCATTGGGGCATGAGTGGGCCTGCTGTGTTGAAACTTTCGAGCTATGGGGCTAGAGTGCTTAGTGAGCGAGATTATAAGAGTAAGTTTTTTGTGAATTGGTGTGGCGATACAAAACCTGAGAAGATTTTGCAGACTCTAAATAGTGCACTTAACGAAAATGCTCAGAAATTAATCACTAGCATTAAACCCTTTGCCCTTCCCCAACGACTGTGGGTAGCGCTGATAGAAAAATCGGGCATATCAACCTCGCGCAGGTGTGCCGAACTTGGCACAAAGGGCATAAATAAGTTGGTGAACACGCTCTCAAATGATGAGTATGAAATATTGGGGCAGACTCGCTTTCGAGAGGAATTTGTCACCTGTGGAGGTGTCTCGCTAAGTGAAATAGACCTAAGCACGTGCGAGTCTAAGAAACATGCCAATCTTTTTCTTGCAGGCGAAGTCTTGGATATAGATGCTATAACTGGAGGTTTTAATCTGCAAGCTGCATGGTCTACGGCCTACCTCATAACCAAAGCGATTGAGGCTAAGAGCGCGAACGTCTAGCATTTAACACAAACAATAGTATCACGATACACATGGTAATGGTCTCGGCTAGTGGAGTTGATAGCCATGCGCCTGTGTTGCCCAAGAGTCTAGGCACTACGGCATAACAGCCCACCATCAATACATAACCACGCATTATTGTTATTATCGTAGCGTTAGTAGCTTGTTTGACGCTCTGGAAATAACTTATAGCAATAATATTTACAGCGCAGGGGATAAGAACCATGGCGTAAAATGGGAAACCGTCAACTGCCAAATCATAGGCATTGCTTCCTGGGGCGATAAATAAAGAAATTATCCAAGGGTTAAAGATAAAAATCAATATCATAGCCACCGTAGCATACACCACGGCCGTGCCCATAGCAACACGCAAAGTCTTGCGCACACGCCCTAAATCGCCAGCGCCAAAATTATAGCTTAAGATAGGTTGAGCCGACTGAGCGATAGCATTGTAAAGTGTGAAAACTAGGGGCGAGATGTAACCAATAACACTGTAAGCAGCAACGCCGTCAGCTCCCATAAGCCTTAAAAATACCATATTTCCACTCACTATCATAATCGCGATAGAGAAGTGACCTAGGAAAGATGATATGCCTAACTTACTCATATAGCCTATGTTACGAGCTGTAAGTGCTAAACTTTTCTTAGTTATTTTAAGAGGTACTAGGTGGACAGTTCTTTTTTTGTTAAGAAGGAAAATTATCATCATTGCAACTCCCACAGTTGTGCCTATGCCCGTAGCAAGTGCTGCGCCAAAAATTCCCATGCCCAAGGGGAAGATAAACACATAATCGAGTAAGATATTAAGCAAGGCCGACACAATAGAGCACATCATAGCATAGCGAGGTGCACCGTTAAGCCTTACGAAAAATCCCCCTGTAATGATAAATCCGTTGAAAGTCATAAACCAGCCGTAACCCCTGATATATTCTGTTGACAAAGCCAAAAGATTAGGGTCGTCACAGCCAAAAATACCCAGTACAGTCTCGGGGTAAATAAGTACAAATGAGGAGATTAGCACCAAAACAAGCGATGATATGACCGTTGCCTGAGTCATGTTTATGCGAGCTACTTTTAACTTTTGAGATGCTAAGTGTATAGAGCAAACTATCGACGAGCCTATGCCGTACATAAGTCCTAGACCAACAGAAATCAAAGTAAGTGGTGATACAAAATTTACGGCTGCCAGGGCATTGCTCCCAACACCTCGTCCCACAAAAATCCCGTCTGTGATGAAAAACATTGCGCTAAACACCATACCAAATAGGGTGGGTAACAACATTCTTTTAAATAATGAGGGTATATCCTCTTTGCCGAAATCTATCGAATCTCTTAATTCTGCCATTTTTTCTGTTAATTCTTGCTGAATTCAACCTGCAAATGTACTTAATTTGTTTTTAAAAATTGGAAAAGACATAAAAAAACCAGCCTTTAAAGACTTGTTTTTTTTACAATTTATTTTGCAGGTTCCCAATAACAACGCTTTGGTGAGACTATGCTTCCCTCAGCTTTAAGTTCCTTCATTACTTTGTCTACAACTTTACGATCTAAAGCTGTTAGTTCAGCAATTTTGCCTGCGTTAAGAGGCTCGCCAGCTGCGGCCATAACTTCTAATACTTTTGACTTTTCCATAATAATTTTTTATATGTAAAATAAAATATTTCTATTTGCTCAAATAAGCGTCTATACCTTTGGCAGCATCTCTACCCGAAGCGATTGCTCTAACTACAAGGCTAGCTCCCATAGCTGCGTCACCTGCGGCAAATACTTTCTCAACAGAGCTTTGTTGAGCTTTGTTAACTGCTACGTTTTTTCTGTCAGTTAACTCAACGCCAAGTTGCTCAAGTAGTCCTTCAAATACTGGATTCACAAAACCCATAGCTAAGAACACTAGATCGGCTTTGATGATTCTAATATTGTCGGTTTTCACTAGGTTCATGCGTCCTTCTGGAGTTTTTTCCCAGTTTACCTCTACAACTTCCACTTCTTTTAATACGCCACCCTCGCCAATAAAGCGTTTAGTGTCTAGCGACCAAAAACGATCACAACCCTCTTTGTGTGAGCTAGATGTTTTAAGCACGATAGGGTAGTAAGGCCATGGAGTGTCAGGATTATCATCAACTGGAGGCTTAGGCATAATCTCGATTTGAGTTACCTTAGCAGCACCTTGACGATTAGCTGTACCTATACAGTCAGAACCTGTGTCACCACCACCAATTACAAGCACGTGCTTGTCTTTAGCGTCTATTCTATCCTTAGCAGAGAACGTTTGGCCTGCGATAACACGGTTTTGTTGTTGTAAAAATTCTAGTGCAAAGTACACTCCTTTAAGTGAGCGACCCTCTACATTAGCCAAATCACGTGGCTGACCCGAACCTATAGTCACACACACAGCATCGAAATTATCTAGAATTTCTTTGGCTGGAGTTGTAACCCCGATTTCTTGGTTGTATTTAAACGTCACGCCTTCCTGCTCCATAAGTTTAATACGGCGCTCAACGATAGCTTTGCTAAGTTTGAAATCTGGAATACCTAGGCGAACAAGTCCCCCTGCATATTCGTTTTTCTCAAACACAGTAACGCTGTGACCTTTTCTATTTAGCTGATTAGCTACGGCTAGTCCCGAAGGTCCTGAACCTATCACAGCCACAGTTTTGCCTGTTCTCTTTTTAGGGATGAAAGGCACGATATAACCTTCTGCAAAGGCTTTTTCTATGATAGCAACCTCGTTTTCGCGAACAGTTACTGCCTCTTTAGTTTTGTTTAGCACGCAACCTTTTTCGCAAAGTGCAGGACAAATACGGCCTGTGAACTCAGGAAAGTCGTCGGTCTCAAGCAAAATTTGTGCTGCCTCTTTCCATTTTCCTTTGTAAACCATTTCTTGCCATTCTGGTTGTTTGTTACCCAGTGGGCAGCTCCAGTGACAAAAAGGCACACCACAATCCATACAACGTGATGCTTGTAGTTGTCTATCTTCTTCGTTAAGCGTTTGCTCAACTTCTCCAAAATCATGTATTCTCTCTTGGACTGGACGATATCCAGCCTCTTTTCTTTTTATGCTTAAGAAAGCTTTAGGATTTCCCATCTCTTATCTCCAATTTTAATAATCGCTTTGAACTTTATCTATTTTTTGTTGCAAGGCCTGCATTTTTTCTTCATCCAATACTTTTTTGTACTCAAATGGAGTAACTTTGATAAACTGCTCAACATATTCCGACCAGTCATCTAGCATGGTTTTAGCCAATGGACTTGCTGTTTGTTTGTAGTGCTCTTTGATATAACCTTTTAGCTCGCGGCTATCTGAAAGATCTTCGATAAGTGATAGTTCAACCATCTCCATATTACAGAAGTAGTCGAAGTTACCGTCTTTGTTCCAAACATAGGCAACACCACCACTCATACCAGCGGCAAAGTTACGTCCAACAGAACCTAGAACTACTGTGCGACCTCCTGTCATATACTCACAACAGTGATCACCAGCTCCCTCTACAACGGCCGTTGCTCCACTATTTCTAACACAGAAACGCTCGCCAACTCTACCATTGATGTAAACCTCGCCCGATGTTGCACCGTAAAGCAAAGTATTACCTGCGATAATGTTTTCGCTAAAGTCAAATGTAGCTCCCTTAGGTGGTACAATCACGATTTTACCTCCCGAAACACCTTTACCAACGTAGTCATTAGCATCGCCCTCTAAACGGAAAGTGATACCGTGAGATAAGAATGCTCCGAAACTTTGGCCTGCCGAACCTTTAAATTTGCAAGTGATAGTATCGTCTGGTAAACCTGCATTACCATATCTGCTAGCAACCTCGCCCGAAAGCATAGCTCCCACCGAACGGTCTGTGTTGCAAATAGGCATTTCTATGCCAACTGGAAGACCAGATTCTAGGGCTGGTACTGCCGAACTGATAAGTTTTCTATCTGGAATATTAAATATTGCGTGGTCTTGATCTTTAACTTTGCGAAGTGCGTTTGTCTCAGCCTCTTTAGGTGTGTAAAGAATATTTGAGAAGTCTAAGCCTTCGGTTTTAGAAGATTTTTTCTCAGGATTAACTTCCAAAAGCTCTGGGTGACCGATAACCTCGTCCAAAGATTTGTAACCCATTTCGGCCAAAATCTCACGAACCTCTTCGGCTAGATAGTTAAAGAAGTTAACAACATATTCCGAACGACCCAAGAAACGTTTTCTAAGTTCCTCGTTTTGAGTTGCAACACCCACAGGGCAAGTGTTAAGGTGACATTTACGCATCATAACACAACCTAGAACAATCAAAATACTAGTTGCAAAACCAAATTCCTCAGCTCCAAGTGCAGCTGCTACAACGATATCGCGACCTGTTTTAAGCTGACCGTCACTTTGAAGTGTGATTTGACCACGTAGGTTGTTTAACACCAAAGTTTGTTGAGTCTCAGCCAAACCAAGCTCCGAAGGAAGTCCTGCGTGACGAATAGAACTAATAGGGCTAGCTCCTGTGCCACCCTCGCAACCTGCGATTACGATTAGATCGGCTTTAGCCTTAGCAACACCAGCTGCGATAGTTCCAACTCCACTCTCAGATACTAGTTTCACACTTATCACAGCACGTGGATTTACGTTTTTAAGGTCGTAAATTAGCTGAGCCAAATCCTCGATAGAGTAAATATCGTGGTGAGGAGGAGGCGAGATAAGCGAGATGCCTGGTATAGAGTGACGTGTTTTAGCAATAACTTTATTAACCTTAAAGCCAGGAAGTTGACCTCCCTCACCAGGTTTAGCTCCTTGAGCTACTTTAATCTGAATCTCATCTGCATTAACAAGATATTCTGATGTAACACCAAAACGACCCGATGCAACTTGTTTGATAGCACTTCTAGCTAGTGTGCCGTCCTCACGTGTTTTGAAACGTTCTGGATCTTCACCACCCTCACCAGTGTTACTACGTCCACCGATTTTGTTCATCGCAATAGCGATAGCCTCGTGAGCTTCCTTAGATATAGAACCAAAAGACATCGCTCCGGTAGTGAAACGGCGTGTGATAGCCTCTACTGGTTCAACAAGTGAAATATCAATAGGATTACGTTTGAAGTTAAAGAAGTCACGTATAAATACTGGGCTTTCTTTGCCGTTAACGTAAGATGAATATTGTTTAAATTTCTTGTAACTTCCAAGTCTAGTTGCAAGTTGAAGTGTGGCGATAGTATCTGGATTCCACTCGTGGTGCTCACCGTCTTTACGGAAAGCATAGATACCTGCGTAACGCAATTCTTTGTTTGCGTCAAAGTCTTCGCTATAAGCAATCGCGTGTTCTTTAAGCAAGTCAACACACAAATCTTTAAGGTTAATACCCTCGATACGAGTTGTAGTACCTTTAAAGTATTTGCCACACATTTCAGATGAGATGCCTATGGCCTCAAAAAGTTGAGCGCCACGGTAGCTACCTATCGTTGAGATACCCATTTTAGACATGATTTTAAGCAATCCTTTGTCTATGGATTTAATGTAGTGTTTCTCGGCTGTGTGGTAATCTGACTGAATATCTTGGCTCTTAACAGCATCGTTGATAACAGCAAATGCTAGATAAGGGTTAATAGCGCTAGCTCCGTAGCCTAACAATAATGCAAAGTGGTTAACCTCACGAGCCTCAGCTGTTTCAACAACTAGAGCTGTTTGTACCCTTTTGCGTTTAGAGATAAGGTAGTGATGAACTGCCGATACGGCCAAAAGTGAAGGAATAGGTGCGTTCTCAGCATCAACTCCTCTATCACTCATAATCACATAGTTACATCCTTTGTCAACTGCCTCTTCTGCCTCAGCGCAAAGTCTTTCAACGGCTTTCTCTAGACCTTTATCGCCCTCATCAGCTGTGAAAGTCATGTTAAGTTTAGCCATTTTAAAGCCTTTATAGCGTAGGTTGCTAAGAATATCTAGCTCTGAGTTTGTAAGTATAGGGCGTTTAAGCTCTACCATTTTACAAAGCTCGCCCGATGGTTCAAGGATATTGCCGTTGATAGCACCAATATAACTGCTAAGCGACATAACTAGTTCCTCGCGCAAAGGGTCGATAGGTGGGTTAGTCACCTGAGCAAAGTGTTGACGGAAATAAGTAAACAAACGTTGAGGCTCATTTGAAAGCACTGCTAGTGGTGTGTCATTACCCATAGAGTTTACAGGTTCTTTACCTGCAACAGCCATAGGCAAGATAAGTTTTTCAACCTCCTCGCGTGTGTAACCAAAAGTTTGAAGTTTTTGAGCGTAACTCTCAACATCATATTTAATAGCTCTACCTGAACTGATTTCATCTAGTATAATACGGTTTTTGCTCAGCCATTCTTTGTAAGGGTGAGCTGCTGCTAATTCTTCTTTAAGTAGGTTATTGCGATAAATCTCGCCTTTTTCCATATCTACCATAAGAATTTTACCTGGTTGCAGACGACCACGCTCTTTAATCTCAGCGCCTTCAAAGTTAAGCACCCCAGTTTCAGATGCTACGATGATAGTATCGTTTTGAGTTATCACATAACGAGCTGGACGTAGACCATTTCTATCCAACATACCACCAGCGTATCTGCCGTCAGAGAATAATAATGTAGCAGGACCGTCCCATGCCTCCATTAATATACTGTGGTACTCATAAAATGCTTTAAGCTCGTCTGAGATAGGGTTTTTATCGTTGAAACTCTCAGGCACTAGCATAGAAAGTGCGTGAGGGAAACTCATGCCCGACATAACTAGATACTCTAGCACGTTGTCAAGCGATGCACTATCACTCATAGATTTTTGGACAATAGGTCCTAAGTCTGCTGTACCTAAAAGAGGTGATTTAATCATTTTTTCTCTAGCCTCCATCCACAAACGGTTGCCGTTTACGGTGTTAATCTCACCATTGTGACCCATAAAACGGAAAGGTTGAGCTAGCGACCACGTAGGGAAGGTGTTGGTACTAAAACGTGAGTGAACCAAAGCCATACCCGAAGTGAAGTAAGGATTTACAAGATCAGAAAAATAATTTCTAAGTTGCAGTGAGGATAGCATACCTTTATATATAATAATGCTATTTGATAGACTAACTATATAACAAGATACTTTGTCTTCTATATCTGACTCTTGGATTCTAAGCTCGATTTTTTTGCGTAGACAGTAAAGTCTAGCCTCAAGAGTTAATTCGCTTTCTTTTTCGCTAATAACAAATAATTGTTTGATATCAGGCTCGCTCGCACCTGAACCAACGCCCAAAATACTGCTGTTAACGGGCACGTCTCTAAGAGTTAGCAAAGATAAACCGTCCTCAAGTAGGGCTTGATTGATAATCTCAAGTGCTTTCTCTTGGTCTACCTCGCCCTTAGGCAAGAATACTAAACCAGTACCGTAGCGTCCTTTTTCAGGAACTGCTATGCCTTGCAATAAAATAAATTCGTGAGGAATTTGCAACATTATACCTGCGCCATCACCCGTAAGTGGGTCTGCTCCCTCTGCTCCACGGTGTACCATATTCTCAAGCACTTGAAGACCTTTCTCGATAATCTCGTGCGATTTAGTACCGTGTATGTTGGCCAATAGTCCTACACCACAAGCATCGTGCTCGAAGCGTGGGTCATAAAGGCCTTGTTTTGTTAATCTTTGATTGTGTTGCATAGTTTTTTTATATATACGTTTATTTGAATTCGCTGCTCTTGTTTTTAGGGTTTACACACCCCCTTCAGTTTACAAAAGTATAATATCATTTAGCTAAAGCCAAATTAATTCACAGAATTTAAGGTATTTTCACAAGAAAATCATGCTTTGTATTATTTTTAACGCCTTGTGTTTATAATTTGGTTTTATGTGGATTAATATATACTTTTGTGTTAGTTTAATAACAAAATAATAATATAATATGAGAACGTTATTTCTTGCCTTTTTAGGGTGTTTTGTCCTTGCTTTTTCCTCGTATGCAGCTGAGGGTGTGGTTACTGATGTGTTAACCAAAGAGAAAATGGCTACGCTTTCCCCTGATGATGTATTAGCTTTGATAATTAAGGGTAACAAGAATTTTATGCAGAGCAAACCTACCTCTCGTGATATTAAGGCTCAACTTGGCAAAAGTGATGAGCTTGGTCAGGCGCCTATGGCGATAGTTCTCTCGTGTATAGATTCTAGAGTTCCTGTGGAGATGATTTTTGATATGGGGCTAGGTGATATTTTTGTATCTCGTGTGGCAGGTAATGTTATTAGCGAGGATGTTTTGGGTAGTATGGAATATGCTACGGCTCACTCTACCTCTAAGATAGTTATGATACTAGGTCACAGCTCGTGTGGTGCAGTTCATGCTGCGTGTCATGGCGAGAGTGGGGGTAATATGACTGATATGCTCGCTAAGATAAATACTTCGATAACTAACACTGACGATATGGTTTGTGGTGTTAGAGCTGATGATTTCGAGGATTTAGTTGTTGAGCAAAATGTTAGGGAGATGGTCTCTAAGGCGCGTGAGGGAAGCGAGATTTTGCGCACGTTGGAGTCTGAGGGCAAGATTAAGATCGTAGGTGCTTTCTTTGAATTAAGCACGGGTGAGGTTATTTTGCTTAATTAGTTTCTAATAACACTTACGTGTTAAATTATGAGTTATGAATTATTGACACTTACGTGTTTAGATTTGGTATGAGATAGATGCTGAATCGGGGCTATGCATAACGGAAAGTGGGCTATACCCAAACGATAGTGGCTCTAGAAACTAGAAACTCAAAAAAAAAAGGGTAAGCTACTTATATCGCACCGCTACAACCACCGACCCTTGCTGTCTCACAACCCTGGGGGATTAAGTAGGAGCTGGTCGTATAAGACTTACCCGGGGACAAAAGTAAACAAATTTATTATCTTTGCAAAAAAAACTCTACTTTATGCTTAAATTTTTTAATAAAAAATTAATCATCATTGCACTGACTTTGCTGGCAGTAATAGCTCTCAGATATGTGTGGGGCGCGTATGAGTATAGATATGTGGCTGCGCTGAATGATAAAAATACTTGCTTTGTAGAGTCTGATGCAAACCTTATAGATGTGGTGAAATTATTGGAAAATGAGCTGAAAAACCCGTCAAAATTTATAAAATACGCAAAAAAACATAACTTAGAAGGAAATATTAAAGGAGGAAAATATATTTTCCCCGAAAATTCATCTTATGCCTACATAATTCGACACTTGCAAGGAGGTATGCAGCAGGCTGTTAACATAACTTTTAACAATATACGCTCACTTGATAAACTTGCAGGAGTGTTAGCTCAAAAGTTAGAGGTAGATTCTCTGACTCTTGCTAGTCACCTGTTAAGTGATAGTGTAGCAAAGAGTTATGGTTATAATAAAGAGAATTTCATCGCAATGTTTATACCCAACACCTATCAAATGTATTGGGGTGATTCACCTAGGAAGTTCACCGATAGGATGATGAAAGAAAAAAATAATTTCTGGACAAAAAAGCGTAAAGCCAAGGCCAAAGAATTAAATCTTAGTGAGAATGAGGTGATGACCCTAGCATCCATAGTTTTTGAAGAAACCAAGATGAGCGATGAGATGCCAAGAGTGGCTGGTGTGTATATCAATAGGCTCAATAAAGGCATGAAACTGCAAGCCGATCCAACGGTTAAATTTGCTGTGGGTGACTTCTCTCTGCGCCGTATTCTATACAAACACATACGCCTAGACTCGCCCTATAACACTTATAAATATAAGGGACTGCCACCAGCGCCTATTTGTATGCCGTCAATCAAGGCTATAGATGCTGTGTTGGACTACGAAAAGCATGATTATATTTTCTTTTGTGCCGACCCTAACTTTACGGGTTACCACAAATTTGCTGTGACACTTAAAGAGCACAATGCAAATGCACGCTCTTACTCTAAGGCCTTAGATAAAAGTAAAATCTACAAATAATCTTTCCAGATAAGAGCCGATGCACCCAGCAAAGCTGAGTTAGCGCCAGTAATAGCCGAGGGCAGGAGTTTCACCTTGCCTTTAAATATAGGGATAAGATTCTCTTCCATAGTCTTGCGCGCAGGCTCAAAAATCAGGTCTCCAGCCTTGGTTAAACCTCCAAATAGGAAGATAGCCTCGGGCGAGGTGATTTGTATAGCATTGGCAAGCGAGTAACCAAGCACTTCGCCTGTGTATTTAAAGACTTTTTTGGCTATCATATCGCCCGCGATTGCGGCCTCATATACTTTGGCCGATGTTAGATCGTCGTAGCTAATGCTTCTGAGTGTGCTAGGCATATTTTCTTTGGCCAAATATTTATAGACTGTGCGTTTTAGTCCCGTAGCCGAGGCGTAGGTTTCAAGGCATCCTCGCTTGCCACAACCACACGCCCTGCCGTTTTTAACAGCCGTGACGTGACCTAGTTCACCTGCAAAACCATCGTGACCATATAAAACCTCAGACGAGCACACAAAGCCACTGCCAACGCCCGTGCCCAGAGTTACGACAATAAAGTTTTTCATGCCCTTAGCTCCTCCATAGACCATTTCGCCCACGGCAGCTGCATTAGCATCGTTAGTTAATACCACAGGCACGTTATCAAACTGAGCCTCTAAATCCTTAGCAAATGGGACTATGCCCTTCCAGGGCAAGTTGGGCGCAAGTTCTATATTTCCTGAATAATAATTAGCATTAGGTGCTCCCACGCCTATGCCCACAAGTTCTATGGGGTAGTCCAGGGCGCTAATTAACTCCTCTATACTATCTTTAAGAGTTTTAATATAATGATTAAAATTTGGGTAATTACCCGTAGGGAAACTACTCTCACCATACATGTTGCCCTCGCAATCGACCAAACCGTAAACCGTGTTTGTGCCGCCTATATCTATACCTACAGCTAATTTTTTCATAGCACTATCTGATTTAGAAAATAATTCTCCTAAAATATAAAATTTTTCTAAGAAATCAAAATTTATGCCCTATATTTGTAACAGAAAATAATTAAAATTATGCAAGAACTTTTAGCTATATTCAAAGATTATCTGCAAAATCTACCTTTGGATGACTCTCCTAAGCAGCTTTACTCACCCATCAAATATTCACTTGAGGGTGGAGGCAAAAGGCTTAGACCGGTGTTTTTGCTTATGGCCTATAATATTTTTTCGGATGATATCTCGCGTGCACTGCCACTGGCTGCAAGTGTTGAGGTGTTCCATAATTTCACACTTTTGCACGACGATATTATGGACAATGCTCCCACTCGTCACGGCCGTGATGCTGTGCACAAGGCTTGGGGTGCAAATGCTGCAATTCTCTCGGGTGATGCTATGATGATATATGCTTATTCCTTGCTTGAGAGAGTAGAGAGTGAAAATTTTGCTGAGATTTTTAAGCAGTACAATAAAATGGCTATGGAAGTATGCCAAGGCCAACAACTAGATATGGAGTTTGAAAAGCGCACGAGCGTTAGCCGTGAGCAATATCTTGAAATGGTTAAACTCAAAACTTCGGCGCTGATAGCTCGCTCGCTCAAAATGGGAGCTTTGCTTGGTGGTGCTAGGGCTGAGGATGCTGAATTTTTATACAATTTTGGAATAGATTTGGGCATAGCCTTCCAAATTCAGGACGATTTATTAGACACCTTTGGCAATGCTAAAACCTTTGGTAAGCCCATAGGAGGTGATATCTTGGAGGCTAAAAAAACTTTCACTTCGATAAGTGCAATAAATTTATGTGCTCACTTAGAGCCTAATATTATGCTTGAGGCTCTGCACAATACAAGCCTAAATGCTGAGACTAAAATCAAACAAGTCACAGAACTTTACATAAACTTAGGCGTGAGACATCAAACCGAAAAAGAGATAAAAAACTATATCTCAAAGGCAAATTCTCACCTAGAAAACCTAAGTGTAAGTAGTCAAAAAGTAGCTGCCTTAGCGCTAATGGCAGAAAAATTACTTAATCGCAACAAATAAAAGAATGATAAAGCGAGAAGATATAGAAATTATGGCTCCCGTAGGTAGCTACGAGTCACTTTATGCAGCTATAAACGCAGGGGCAAACTCCGTATATTTTGGTGTTGAGGGCCTGAATATGCGCTCAAAATCTAGTGCAAATTTCACACTTGACGACCTAGCAGAAATTGTTAGAGTCACCAAAGAAAACGATCTGAAAAGTTACCTTACAGTAAACACGGTGCTCTATGACCAGGATATAGAATATATGCACAAAATCATAGATCGAGCAGCCCAGGAGAGCGTCACAGCTATCATTGCAGCCGACCAAGCAGCTATACTTTATGCTCGTGAAAAAGGCGTGGAGGTTCATCTTTCTACCCAACTTAACATATCTAATACTGAGTCTGTAAAGTTTTATTCCAAGTGGGCTGACGTAGTAGTTTTAGCGCGTGAACTTAGTTTAGAGCAGGTTAAAACTATACATCAAAATATTGAAACTCAGAATATTACAGGGGCTAGTGGCGAAAAGATAAAAATAGAAATGTTTGCTCACGGAGCTTTGTGTATGGCTATATCGGGCAAGTGTTATTTGAGCCTTCACGAGACTGGATGTTCGGCCAACAGGGGTGCGTGTCGTCAGATTTGCCGTAGAAATTACATCATTACAGACACGGACACAGGCGAGCAGCTCTCTTTGGAGGGCAATTATTTGCTTTCGCCCAAGGATTTATGTACAATAACTTTTTTAGATAAATTCATTGATGCAGGGGTTAGGGTGCTAAAAATCGAGGGTAGAGCGCGCTCAGGTGAGTATGTTAAGCGAGTATGTGAGTGTTATAATCAAGCAATAGAGGCCATAATAGAGGGCACTTTCTCGTTAGAGAAGGCTCAAGAGTGGCAAGAAATATTAGAGACAGTGTTTAATCGAGGATTCTGGGGAGGCTATTATTTGGGCAAACCAGTGGCTGAGATTACACAAAATTACGGCTCGTCGGCTAAGCGCAAGAAGGTATATGTTGGCAAGGTAACTAATTTCTTTAGCAAGCTTTCGGTAGCCGAGGTACTTGTTGAGGCCTCGGAGTTAAATTCTGGGGATGACTTATTGTTTTTGGGTCAATCTACGGGTGTTGTTGAGATGAAGACCGAGGAGATTTTTGTGGATTTAAAACCTACTTTAAGGGCTGACAAGGGGGTTTATTGTTCTATTAAGACACCGTTGCTGGTTCGTCGTGGTGATAAACTTTATAAGGAGGTTGAGGCCTAAGGGCTATTTAGGGTCTGAAAGGGTCTTGAGGGTCATTAGCTCACTGGGGTGCTCCCCGGTGAGCTAGAGAGAAACTATTTATTATACTTAAATCTCTTAATCTTTTGAGTTGGCGTTTTTTCAAACTCTTCTTTCTGCTCTTCGACAGTTGAAATCTTAGAGAATTTATTAACCTTGGAATTGACATATTTCATAAGGTCTGACTTGATATCGTCCATGCGATAACTCAAATTCTCCTTCATATCATAGTACTTCTGCTCTAAAGCCTCGTAATTAAAGTGAACAAGTGCAACCAACTTGCCCTTCTCCTCCGTAACGATAGACTCCGTAACCAGGAAGTGACTGTTAATCACATTTTCTATCTCTTCAGGATAAATATTCTCGCCACTAGGACCTACTATCATATTGCTCAGACGACCTTTAATAAATAGGTAGTTGTGCTTGTCTAACTTACATAAATCCTTGGTGTGAAACCAACCATCTTCGGTGATAGCCTCGGCCGTAGCCTCAGGATTTTTATAATAACCCGTCATGATACTTGGGGTCTTAACCATAAGCTCACCCTCGCCAGTTTCGGGATTGATGTTATCTAATTTCCATTCAATTTCTTTCATGTGAGGCCCCGTAGAACCTAGCTTAGTTAGGCCTGGAAGTGCTCCTGCAATAAGTGGCGCAGTCTCTGTTAGTCCATAACCTATGGCATAAGGGAACTTACCTTCGTTTAAGAAACGCTCGGTGTCAAAGTCTGTTTTAGAGCCTCCAATACCAAAGAATCTTAGTCTGCCACCAAAGGTTTTATATAGTTTTTTGGCTGCTATTTTGTGTAGAAGTTTACGTGTAGGTGCAAATTTATATATGCCTCTTAATAGAGCATTTTTATTAAATTTAGCTGCTATCTGACTGCGATATACTTTCTCGATAATAAGAGGTACAACCAACATTACCGTAGGCTTAACTTTCTTAAAGGCAGGCATTAACACAGCTGCCGTAGGTGCTTTGTCTATGTAATAAACCGAGCAACCACACATAAATGGGAAAAGCATCCCTAGCGAGCACTCATAGGTGTGAGACAAAGGCAAGATAGACAATAAATCATCCTCAGGATACATAGGGAATAGACCATAAATCATGTCTAGTTGAGCACACAAAGTTCTGTGAGTGTGCATAACTCCCTTAGGCGAAGATGTTGTGCCCGAGGTGTAGATTATAGCTGCTAAATCATCGCTTTTGGGTTCGCTAAAAACACTTGGGCTGTTTACTTTTTGTGAAAGTATGCCTAGGTTTTTGCTCCTTATAACTATATTTAGTTTTTCGGTATCAGCTTTATTTAGTTTAGAAAATAATTTATCTGATACGATAAGTGCTTTGGCTTCGGCGTGATCAAGGATTTTGCCCACTTCCTCACCCGAGAAATCTGGCAGGATAGGAACAACAGTAAAGCCAGAAATTACAATGGCAAAGTAAGATATGCCCCAGTTAGGCATGTTGTTACTTAAAATTGCTATTTTATCGCCTTTTTCAAGTCCTGCTGTGGCTAAAATATCTTGTACTTGTTTGACTCTTTGGTCAAAATCACGGTAAGTTAAAGTCTCAAAATTCAGCATGCCCGAGGCTGTTGAATCTGCGAATTTTTCTATGCTTTCTAGGTATAAATCTCTTAGTGTTGCAAACATATTTTTACTAAAATTTCTATCAATATATTACAAACATAATATAATTTATTTACTTTTACGATAATTTTTAGGATTAAAAACAATGCTTGACAGTAAATTTATAAAACAAAAGGCTCTTGAGGTAGGCTTTAGTCTCTGTGGCATAGCTAGTTACGAGCTCATGCAGGGCGAGGCAGAGCACCTGGATTTATGGTTAAAAAATTCTTGCCAAGGAGAGCTAAATTACATGAATCGCTACGCAGATTTGAGAAAAGACGTTGGGGCATTGATGAATGATACTAAAAGCATAATTTCTCTGGGAGTTAACTATAAAAACAATCAAAATTTTTTCCAAAATAATAGTGCGAGCAATAAATTTGCCAGTTACAGCTTGATGATAGATTATCACTTTACATTAAAGGCTATGATGAGTGAATTAATCACAAAATTAGAGAGCGAATATGGCTCGATTTCCACCAGAATGTGTGTGGATTCAGCCCCCGTTTTTGAGAAGGCTTGGGCCGTGAGAGCTGGTCTTGGGGTTGTGGGGCGCAATTCTTTGCTGATAACTCCCCAGTATGGTTCTATGGTTTTGTTGTGCGAGATATTAATTGACAAAACAGTAGATTGTTATGACTCTGCTATGGATTGGAATCCTTGCCAGGGGTGCGATAATTGCATCAAGGCTTGCCCTGCGAGTGCGATAAATGATAATAAAACTCTGGATGCAAATAGGTGTATATCTGCGCTAACGACTCACCCTCAGAGCACGGATAAATCCCCCGAGCAGCTGCATGGTTGGGTGTTTGGCTGTGAGGTGTGTCAGAGAGCTTGCCCTCAAAATAACATGGATAAAGCAGAGACTCAAGATGCTAGATTTTTGCCCTTAATAACTTCTAGCAACATCGAAAAAGAGCAGTTTTTAGCCCTAGAAAAAAGAGAATTCAAGAAGATATTTTCAAAAACACCTATATTTAGGACTAAATTTGAAGTTTTACGCCAAAGAATGGTCCTAAACAAAAATTAATGCTTAACTTGCGAGGTTTTTAAACTAAAAATTTATGCAACTTTTTTACACACCGTCCCTAAGTGTGCCTTTACATACTTTGAGCGAGGAGGAATCGCGCCACGCAATCAAAGTGCTTAGGCTAAAAGTGGGGGATAAAATCTTCATCACAGACGGCTCAGGCGATATGCACCAGGCTAAAATCACGGATGCCAATGCTAAGCACTGCGCAATAGAAATCATAGAAACTCAGCATGATTTTGAGCGCCGAGATTATAAAATCACAGTGGCCGTTGCGCCCACGAAAAACAATGATAGACTAGAGTGGTTTGCCGAAAAAGCAACCGAGGTGGGCATAGATAAAATCATCCCCATACTTACCACTCACTCTGAGCGCAAGATTTTTAATAAAGATAGATTAGAAAAAGTAGTCGTTAGCGCCCTTAAACAATCGCTAAAGGCTTATAAACCCCAGGTAGAGAATTTAACTAACTTTAAAGAGGCAGTTGAAACAAAATTTGAGGGCGTAAAATTAATTGCTCATTGCCACGATGTGGTCTCAGAGCGCAGATTGATTCAGGAGTTAGTCAAAAAACAAGATAACGTATTAATATTAATAGGCCCCGAAGGTGATTTCTCGCCTGAGGAAGTGAAGCTAGCCTTTGATAATGGGTTTGCTCCTGTGTCTTTGGGCAAGGCAAGGCTTAGGACAGAGACGGCAGCTTTGAGTGTGGTTATGAATTTGGCTTTTATAAATAGTTAAGATTATGCAATTAGTAACTTTTATGATATTACTCTCTTTTTTATCCTTAGTAGTGTTTATTTTGCCTACAAGGTTGAAGTTTTTGAGTAGTTTATTAGTGAGTATTTTGGGCTTTAGTGTGCCCTATGTAGTTGGTGGAGGTGACTCTCTTACGGTGTTCTTCTCGTTTTTGGTGTCGCTATGTGGCTTTAGCGTGGTGGTTTATTCTAAGGGATTTTTTAATTCTTGTGCTTATTCTCGCTCTCGCACTTCGCTGCATTACTTAAGCCTTTCGCTGTTGCTACTATCGCTTTTGGGGGTTGTGAATTCAAGCAACGGAGCAGAGTTTTTGTTTGCATGGGAGGCCATGAGTATCACATCTTTCTTTTTGATGTTGTTAGATGCTGACAATTATAAAACTAGGCGTGCTGCGCTTAACTATTTGGTGTTTATGCACCTAGGTTTTGTATTGCTTATTTCTGGCTTTTCTCTTATCTCAAATGCTGGTTATGAGTTTGGTTTTGAGGGCATTGCACCCTTTACTAAAGAAAATAATGGGGTGCTAATGTTTGTGCTCTTATTGCTTGGTTTTGGGCTTAAGGCAGGTATGTTTCCTCTGCACGTGTGGATGCCTTCGAGCTATGACCTTTCGCCCTCGCATGTGTCCTCTATTATGTCGGGAGCAGTTAGTAAAATGGGGCTGTATGGAGTAATCAGGGTTCTTACTCAAATGCAAAGTGATATGCTCACGGTGGCAGTTATTCTGCTCACAGTGGGTTCGCTGACGGGTCTTTGGGGTGTGCTTTGTTGTTGTTTGCAAAATTCGCTAAAACGTGCTCTGGCTTATTCAAGTATAGAGAATATGGGGATAATGTTTTTAGCTTTGGGGGCATCTGCTCTGGGGGTTTATTATTCTAATTCTATGCTTGCCGTTTGTGGAATGGCAGCTTGCCTAGTTCATGCAATTAGCCACTCTATGCTAAAGAGTTTGTTGTTTTTCTCGAGTGGAAATGTGATAAGTGAGCTTGGGGGCGAGCGAAATATAGATAAAATGGGTGGCCTTATGCGCCGTATGCCCTTGAGCTCAAGTTTGTTTTTAGTTGGAGCGCTTTCTATTTGTGCCCTGCCTCCTTTTAGTGGTTTTGTCTCGGAGTTTATTTTATATTTTGGACTGCTTGATACTATGAGCCTTGGGGGCAAAGTGGTGATTTATGCTGTGGTGTTTATGTTTGTTTTAGCCTTTATCGGAGGGCTTGCACTGTTGGCATTTACTAAGATTTTTAGCGTTGTTTTCCTTGGAGTTGAGCGCAGTGAGGTGGTTGAGGATGCTAAGGAAGTTGATGTGTTTAGACTCTTGGCTATGGTAGTGCCTACTGCGGGGATATTGACTGTGGGTTTGCTGCCCGGGCTTGTTGGTGGAGGATTTTTCTCTCTTGCTAAATCTTTGCTGGGGGTTGAGTTGTTGTCTTTGGGTGCTTTGAGCGAGAATTTAACTAATATAACTTTTGCGTGCACGATTATTATTGTGCTGAGCGTGGTTTTTTATCTATGGCGTAAGTTCTTGTTACGTGGTAAGCCTGCCACCAAAACGCCTACGTGGGGTTGTGGATTTGGCGCTGTGAGTGAGAAGATGCAATACACGGGCGAGTCATTCACGGGTGAACTTCATGCTCTTTTGCCACTAACCAAGGATGATGATAGTAAGGCGCAAGTGAGTAAAGATGAGATTTTTGCTAAAAATCATAGCTTCACGAGCAAGCATGGTGATAGAGTTGATACCCTGCTTTCGCATCTGTGGGTTGAGATTATTGCTAAGGCCAATTCTAAGGTTATGAAAATCAGAACAGCCAAGGTAAATTATCAGGTGCTTTATGCTTTGATATTTTTAATTGCGATACTTGTTCTTTCACTTGTTAAGTTGATTTAATGTTAGGTATGGAATTTTTGAGTTTAATATTATTGATTGTAGTCTCTTTGGTTTTGCCAGGGGTGATTTGCAGAGTGCGTGCTAGATTGTCGGGGCGCAAGGGAGCTAGTTTTTTTCAACATTTATATAATCTTAGGGTGATGCTTTCTAAGAGCGTGGTTTATTCTTATAGCTCTAGCTACATAACTCGCATAGTGCCGGTGGTTAGTTTAGCGCTGAGTTTTGGGGTGCTGCTATTTGTGCCCTTTGGGGACTTTAAGGCTGTGCTAGGCTTTGATGGCGACATAGTTTTGTTTGCTTATTTGTTGGCCCTCTCTAGATTTTTGATGATAATAGCTGCTATGGATTCGGGTAGTAGTTTTCAGGGTATGGGTTCAGCGCGTGAGGCCTTTTATGGTGCGCTTTTAGAGCCTGCTATATTTATTATAGGTGGTACTCTGGCGCTTATCTCGGGCAATATTAGTTTTTCTACGGTGTTCTCATCTATGGGTAGTTTGTCGGTGGAATTTGTGCTTGTTATGGTGCTTGTGGCCTATTTATTTATTAAGATTTTAACTGTTGAAACTGGGCGTATTCCTTTTGATGACACGCTTACCCACCTTGAACTTACTATGGTTCACGAGGTTATGATACTTGATTATTCGGGCGTAGACCTAGGGTTTATCACTCTTAGTATGTGGCTTAAAATGGGCGCGCTGAGTGTTTTGGCAGCTAATTCAGTGTCGGCTTGTTGTGCCGGGGGGTGGATAGCGACTTTGATTTTTAGTGTTTTGACAGGAGTTTATATAGGATTTGTTGAATCCTTTGTTGCTAAAAACAAGATGTCTAGAAACTCAACCTTTATTATGATAATTTCATCTATTGCGCTTGTATTGTTTGTTGTTGCGTATATAGTTCTTCAAAATATTTTTGTATAATGATTTTTGCTTTAGTTATATTATATGTGGTTACGCTGGTGTATCTGTCTATTACCGAGAGATATCGTAACTATGCCTCGCTGATAGCTTTGCAGGGGTGGATTTTGTTTTTTGTGGCTTTGTTAAAGTTGCATACTATTGAACTTTCAGAAATGATATTTGTGGTGGCTGAGACCTTGATTTTCAAGGCTATCATAGTGCCTAGGATGTTGTTTAGAATAATTAAGCGCACCAAAATAAATAGAATAGCACCCTTTGGTATGACTCTCACCTCCTCGCTGTTGTGTTCGCTCCTGGCCTTAGTTATGAGCGTTGTGATTACTTATTACATTGCTGATACGAGCGTTAATATGATATTTTTGTGTGTAGCCTTGTATGCTTTGCTTAGTGGGCTGCTAATGGTTGTTACGCGTAGGAGGATATTTTCTCACCTAGTGGGTTTTTTGGTTGTTGAGAATGGGGTGTTCTTGTTTTCTATGGCCATGGGGGTAGAGATGCCATTTTTGATTAATATTGCTATTTTGCTCGATATCTTGATTAGTGTGTTGATGCTCGGTGTGTTTATGAATAAGCTGGGCGATAAAATGAATGTTGTGGATACCGATGATTTGGCCTCGTTAAAAGATTAGAAGATTATGTTATTATACTTTATTATTGTAGTTCTACTGCTTAGCTTTATTTTACTTTCGCCTAAAAGGTGGATGGTAAATGGTTTTATATCTTTGTTTTACTTAACTCAGGCAGGCTTTGCGCTTAAATGTGCGTTTTGCGATTTTAATGCTACGAGTGCTCAGATTTTTACTTTTGACTCCGTTGGGGTTTTGTTTTTTAGTCTGCTGAGTGTGGTTTCGGTGTATGTGTGTGTTCATGCAGCTCATTATATAGAGGAGAAAAATCTCAGGGCTTATAAGATTTATAATGCGCTGATTATCGCTCTATGCACGGCCATAGGGGGAGTTTATTTTGCAAACCACTTGGCTGTGACGTGGATATTTTTGGAGCTAACGTCTATATGCACGGCGGCACTAATATACTTTAGGGGTAATAAACAGGCCTTGGAGGCTACTTGGAAATATATTTTTGTGTGCTCGCTGGGTATAGCTGTGGCTTATTTGGGAGTACTGCTAGCTAGTAGTGCAGCTACGCATGGGGAACTTAGTTATGTGAATTTGTCTAAGGAGATAGCCTCGGCCAATCCTTTGTATATGAAGCTCGCTTTCTTATTTATGTTGGTGGGTTATAGTTCTAAAATGGAGGTTTTCCCTTTGTACACAGCTGGTATAGATGCAAATTCGTCGGTGCCTTCGCCTATCTCGGGCTTGCTTTCTACGGGTTTGGTCAATGCAGGGTTTGTGGCTATTTTTAGGATGTATAAGATAATGGCTGCGAGCGAGGTTTTCTCTTGGTGTAGCAATGTTCTTATAGTAACGGGTGTTGTATCGCTGGTTTTGGCAGCATTTTTTATGCGTAGGACTAATAATTATAAGAGGTTTTTGTCTTACTCCACTATGGAGAATATGGGTATAGTGCTAATAGGTCTGGGCGTAGGTGGCCTAGGTGTTTATGCTGCGCTTGTACACGTTGCCGCCCACACATTTATTAAGTGCGCTTTGATGTTGCAGATAGCTAGGATAGGTAAGAGTTTCGGAAATTATAGAATTAATAGGATAGGCGATTGCATGAGTTACAGCTCGCTGTGGGCATGGTCTATGAGTTTGGGTATGTTGGCTATTTTGGCTTTTCCTCCCTCGCCTTTGTTCTTTACCGAGCTTATGATTTTGCGCGAGATAATCTCAGGGGGGCAGTGGTGGTTGCTTGTGGTGATTACTTTGCTTGTGTGCATAGTGATTTATAGCTTTGCTGATCATATACTTAATTTGTGTTATAAGAAAACTAGAAATAAACCTAAAACAGATGTAAATAAAAAGCCTATCCTAACTTGGAGCATACTTCTGCTTTTTGGCGCAGTATTAGTTTTCGGGCTGGTGTGGGCTGGTGAGTTTCATGAGTTTATTTTGGATATAGCTAAATTTAATTAAGATGACAAATTGGTTAACAACATATAATAATGCTGGGGCTGTATCTTTAGAGGATATTCCTCAAATAGAATATCATGAGCTAAGAGCTGAGCTTGTGCAGATGCTAAAGAGTGAGGACAATCACTTGGCTCATTATTTTGCTGTGCCTTTCAAGGAGAGTTACTTTAAAATGTTTGTTATAGTGCTCTGTGACAGCGATAAGAGCATAAATATCTCGTCTTACAAATATGATTATTATGCCTCTGAGAGCTTGGAATCCATGGTGGGTGAGTGTGCTGAAGTTCATGTTTTTGAGCGTGATATCACCGAACGTTATGGTGTGAAATTTGAAAATTCGCCTTATGCTAGGCCTTTGCGTTTTATCTCAGGAGGGTATGATAAAAATTCAAAAATAGAGAATTATCCTTTTTATAAAATCGGGGGCGAAGCTTTGCACGAGGTAAACGTGGGGCCTATACACGCAGGTGTGATAGAGCCGGGAGCTTTTCGTTTTATTTGTCATGGCGAGAAGGTTTTGCACCTTGAAATTGCACTTGGTTATCAGCACCGTGGCATAGAGAAACTTATTTTAAAGGCATCAAGTGGATTAAAACGCAATCTATTGGCCGAGACTATTTCGGGCGATAGCGTGGCAGCTCACACTGCGTGCAGTGTTATGACTCTCGAAAAGCTTAATTCAGGCTTTATATTAGATGAAAATTTGGCACTAGAGCGCACGGCTGCCATAGAGCTTGAGCGCGTGGCTATGCACCTAGCCGACACGGGGGCGCTGTGCAATGATATAGGTTATCAGTTGGGGCAAGTGGCGCTAGAGGCTCTTAGAACACTGGTGATTAACAGCTCGCAATTATGGTGTGGTAATCGTTTTAGCAAGGGCATGATAAGGCTCGCTGGCGCAAATTACACTTTGGATGCTAAAACTAAAAAAGGCATAATCGAAAACCTTAATGATGTGAGAGCTAGGGTATTAGAGGTGATAGATAACATCAAAAACACACCTTCTATCCTTGCGCGTTTTGAGCAATGTGGCATTCTTAATTTTGAGCAAGCACGCGATATGGGTGCAGTTGGTATGTCAGCCAGAGCAAGTGGTCTTAGAAGAGATTTAAGGGAAACTCATCCTTATCTAGGCTTTGAAAAACATATTCAGCACAAGGCTTTGATTAGAGCACAGGGCGATGTTATGGCCAGGGTAATGTTGCGTTTTCGCGAGATTATTCAGTCTATAGACTATTGTTTTGATATTTTCAGGTTGCATGATTCGTCTTATATCGCACCTAAGCCAAACTATAATCTAGAATTTGGGGCTGATAAACTTTCGCTGAGCCTAATTGAGGGTTTCAGGGGCGAGATAGTGCACGTGGCTATCACTGGTGAGAGAGGTGAGATTGTGGATTATAGGATAAAAGATGCTTCGCTGCATAATTGGAGTGCGCTAGCTAATGTGTTGCGTGGCGAGGGAATATCAGATTTCCCAATTTGTAATAAAAGTTTTAACTTGTCGTATTGCGGCTTTGATTTATAATATATATAGGTATGTTTTTAAGTAAAATTAAGGTGCTTTTAAGCCATGGTAAGCAATATATCACTGATCTGGATAAGGCTCAGGTGAGTGAAAGATTCAGAGGTGTGCCCTCTTTAAGAGAGGGGGTTGATGCCTCTAGCGCTAAGAAATGTGTGGATTTATGCCCTATGGGAGCTATTGCTTATGATGGCGAGCTTAGCCTAGATCTTGGGCGATGCACGTTTTGTGGCGAGTGTGCTGCTAGTTTCCCCGATTTAGTAAGTTTTACCAATAATTGGCACACGTCATCAAATTCTCGTGAGGATTTAATCATAAGACCAGGGCAAGACAAAGTGAACTTTGACGCACAAAACACACGCAAAATCATTAAAAAAAGATATGCTAAGGCGCTCAGACTTAGAAGTGTATGCGCTGGAGGTGACGGCTCTACTGAAATGGAGATGAATGCTTCGATGAATACCAACTTTGACTTCTCGCGCTATGGGGTTGGCTTTGTGGCCTCGCCTCGTCATGCTGATGCTTTAGTGATTTCGGGCCCCGTAACTAAGGCCATGGACGAAGCTTTGAGAGTTTGTTACGATGCTATGAGCGAGCCTAAGTTGATAATCTTGAGTGGCTCGGATGCTATTGCAGCTGCTATGTATGAGGGCTCAGAGTCTGTTGAACGTAGTTTTTTGAGCGAGCATGATGTGGATTTATATATACCAGGCAATCCTGTGCATCCTCTCACGTTTATAGATGCAATAATGACACTTTGTGATAGAAAAAAACGTTAAAAAAATGAAAGAAAAAGCTAGTGCTTGGGAACTTTTTACCTCGTTTATGAAAATCGGGATATTTACCTTTGGGGGAGGTTACGCGATGATAGCTCTTATCCAAAAGGAGATAGTCGAAAAACGTGGTTGGGTAAAAAAAGACGATTTCCTGGAGCTGTTAACCATAGCTCAAACTGCGCCAGGGCCCTTGGCCTTAAACTCTTCGGTGTTTGTGGGTTATAGAGTTATGGGCTTAAAAGGGGCTTTGCTTGCTGTTATTGGGGTTGTATTGCCTTCGTTTTTGATTATACTTTTGGTGGCTATGTTTTTCTCTAGGATTAAGGATAACGATTATGTTGAGGCAGCATTTAAGGGTATGCGCCCTGCCGTGGTGGCTCTGATTGTAGCGCCTGTTTTTTCTTTGGCTAGAAATCTTAACCCTGCGCAAATGGCCGTGGCTGTTGTGACTGTTGTGGCTGTGTGGTACTTTGGTTTTTCGCCTATTTACTGTATTATCGTTGGGGCAGTGGGAGGAATAGCCTGGATGAAAACTAATATTAAATTGTTTGACAAGAAAAAATAGATAGAGATGCTTTACTTACAACTTTTTATATCCTACCTTAAAATAGGTTTCTTTGGTTTCGGAGGAGGTTACACCATGCTGTCTCTACTGCAAAACGAGATAGTAGTGCAAAATAAATGGCTAACCAACGCTGAGTTGGCTGATATTATCGCAATCTCGCAGATGACACCAGGGCCCATAGCCGTTAATAGCGCAACTTATGTGGGTTACACGGTCACGGGCAATGTTTGGGGCTCATTGCTTACCACCTTTGCTGTGGTTTTGCCCTCACTTACTATTATGTTGGCGGCCACTAAGTTTTATTTAAAGCTGCGTGATAATAAATATATGACTGGGGCTATGGCAGGCATGAAGCCTATGATACTTGGTATGATAGGTGCTGCGGCGGCTATACTTATTACGCCTACAAATTTTATTGACTATAAAAGTTGGATAATTTTCTCGGCCTGTTTTGTGCTTTCGGCCTTGAAATTCAACCCTATATACCTTATTATCTTATCAGCCGTAACGGGGGTTGTTCTCTATATTTAGAAATAAAATAGAAATATTTTCACTTTAAATTTGCATTGTAAGATTTTATTCTTACCTTTGCATCACAATATCGCGGGGTGGAGCAGTTGGCAGCTCGTTGGGCTCATAACCCAAAGGTCGGAGGTTCGAGTCCTTCCTCCGCTACTAAAGCTAAAAAGTAGCACAAGGTTTTCTGAAAATTTTTCAGAAAACCTTTTTTTTATGCTTATATTTTCTTAATTTTGTTAGCAAACTAAAAATCATAATTAAAATGAGAAAACTATTTGTTCTAATATTAAGCCTTTTTATTACACTTCAAAGCTTGGCAGCAGAGCCTCTATGGCAGGGCAAGGGGCGCATAGTATGTAGTAGCGACGGAAACGAGCACGATGATGATGACTGGGCAGCTACCCCTACAACACTTGCAATTATCGCATCGCGTGGGATTCAAGATAAACTTACGCTTTTTACTTATAGCGACCATGTGTGGGGAAGTAGTAAAACCTACCCTAATAAAGGTGGACTAAATGCACATGAGCACATGCACTTTAGTGCAATAGGAGGTAAATATTTCTTTAAATTCGATAATAGTGAGTTTATTAGCGCTGTGGATCACCCCGAGAAAGCTTATGATGCAATGGCCAGAGAGATTAATCTTAGCTCAGAGGAAAATCCTTTGTTTATCATAGCTGCTGGGCCTATGCAAGTTGTGGGCGAGGGCATGAATCGTTCGGATAAATCAAAACATAAATATGTGACTATAATATCTCACTCGCAGTGGAATAATCGTCATGCCAAAGCACCTATGACCAAAAGACACCCTTGGGACGAGCACACGGGCTGGACTTGGAACGATATGAAAGAACAATTTGCTGAGATAACTTACCTATTAATAGCTAACCAAAATGGCGCTAAGACCCACCCAGGGCTATTCACTCCTAAGGTGGACTTTGATTGGGTGAAAACTGCAAAAGAGGGTGAGGGCAAGTCTAACTTTAGGGCTGGCGCTTGGGAATTTCTGTATCAAAGGCTTGAGTCTTGCCAAAAAAGCAGGCGAGGTATGCCTAAGGAAGATAAGTATTTTGATGCATCGGATGCAGGTATGGCTTTGTTCTTGTTAACGGGTAACGATCAAACTTCGCCTAAGATGCTCGAGGAATTTATGTGTAAATAATCTTATTTAGTGGCATAAAATATGTAGTACACATTAGTCTAAATCTAATGTGTATGAAAACTTTACTTTTTATTATTTTTTCTTTCTTTTGTACTTCTTTCATCAATGCAAAGAAGACTTATGTTGATGCCACGGTTGTCGATAGCCTTGACTTGGAGCGTTATATGGGTGTGTGGTATGAGCTTGTGCGCTTTGATACCTGGTTTGAGAAGGATGTTAATAATGTCACGGCCGTTTATACGTTAAAGGATAATGGTAGGGTCAAGGTAGAGAATTATTCTACTAATTTGCAGGGACAAAAGAAAAAGTCTTGTGGCAGGTTAAAGCGCAATAAGATAGATAATTCGGGCAAGCTCAGGGTTGCGTTTTTCTTGTGGTTTTATTCGGATTATAATGTCTTGGAGATAGACGAGGCAGGGTATTCTTATGTTGTTATTGGCAGTGATGACGGCAAGTTTTTCTGGGTTTTATCTAGGACTCCGACCATGGATTATAAGGTGCTGAATACTTTGCTGCGTAGGGCTGAGCGAAGAGGTTATGATTTGCGCAAATTGGTATTTTGTGCTCATAATGAGAGTTTTTAGGGTCAAGAGGGTCTTGAGGGTCGTGAGTGTCTTACCTTAAGCGTGGGTGGCTAGTTGTGAGCTAGTGACCCTGCGAACCCTGCCAAAAAAATGCACACATTATTACCTCAAAAATTGATTTTACACTCAAAAAATTGTACTTTAGTGGCTTGAAATAAATTTAAGAGCATGCTAGAGAAATTTTTTAAACTCAAAAAGAATAATACGTCATTAAAAACCGAGGCCATAGCTGGCCTGACAACCTTTATGACCATGGCCTATATCATGGTTGTGATTCCTTCTATGCTTAGCGATGCTGGCATGAGCTCGGGCGCTGTGTTTACAGCTACGGCTTTGTCTACGGCCTTGGCCTGCCTATTAATGGGTGTGTTTGCAAATTTGCCTATCGCCCTAGCTCCGGGGTTGGGAATCACGGGATTTTTTACCTATACCATAGTCCTGCAAATGGGACACTCGTGGGAAACTGCGCTGGCTGCTATCTTTGTTGAGGGGATAGTTTTTATTTTGCTCTCTCTGTTTAAGATACGCGAGCTTATCGTAAATTCCATACCTAAAGTTTTAAAAACAGCTATTTCTGTGGGTGTGGGACTGTTTATTGCCTTGATAGGATTGGTTAATTCTGGTGTTATTAAGACAGGGGGCGCTTTTTCTGCTATGGGGGAAATACGCTCTGGTGAGGTGTTTTTGACCCTTATCTCAGTGCTTATTATAGTGATTTTGTTGATTAAAAAAGTGCGTGGGGCACTACTTGTGGGCATGATAATTTCTACTCTCATTGCACTTGCTATGGGTATTGTAACTGTGCCTGAGGGCTTTACGGTGTTTTCTATGCCTAGCTCTATTGAACCTGTATTTTTTAAAATGGACTTCTCTGCTTTGCTCTCGGGTGAGATGCTTATCGTGTTGTTTGCGTTGATATTTTCTGATATTTTTGATACGGCAGGAACTTTTATTGCTGTGTGTTCTAAGAGTAAATTGGTGGACGAAAAAGGTAATGTGAAACATGCTAAGAAAGCGTTTTTGTCGGATGCGATAGCTACAACTTTTGGTGCTGTGATGGGTACAAGTACTGTGACTTCTTATGTTGAGAGTAGCACGGGGGTGGCCGCAGGTGGTAGGACGGGACTTAGTTCTGTGTTTACGGCCTTGATGTTTATTTTGGCTCTGTTTTTTGCTCCTTTGTTTTCGCTTATCCCAACCTCGGCCACTTCGGCAGCACTTATTGTTGTGGGTCTTATGATGATGAGCAGCATTAAAGATATAGATTTTGAGGATTATAAAGATGCCTTGCCAGCGTTTTTAACTATCTTAATCATTCCTTTGAGCTATGGAATTGCCAAGGGTATAGTCTATGGATTTTTGAGTTATGTGCTGATACGATTAATTATTGGCCAGGGTAAGAAAATTAGTTTGATTATGTATATCTTGGCGGCTATTTTCTTGCTGGATTTGATTTTGATGAGATAATTTGTTAGTTTCAAGTTTTTAGAACCTGAATCAGGGCTCAGGGTAACGTGCTGTTATTATATTTAATGTAAAAAAATTCTGAATTTTGGAATAATGTTTGGAAATACAGAATTATATAATTATCTTTGTAAAGTAATAATCAAATAATTAACACAATGAGGATAATAACGAGAAATGCTCTAATAGAATTTTACACCAAACATAGCTCGTCGAAAACAGCTCTTGAAGAATGGTATAGTAAAGTAAAAAAAGCAAAGTGGAGCTCGTTTGTAGATATAAAGCGTGATTTTAATAGTGTTGATTATATAGGTGAGCAGAGATATGTTTTCAATATTAAAGGAAATGATTATAGACTTGTAGTAGTTGTGAAATTTACAATGCAATCAATCTATATTAGATTTATTGGAACACATCAAGAATATGATAAAATAAACTGCAAAAATATTTAAGAATATGACACAAATCGAAACTAAAATGCAGTACAAAGCTGTAATGGAGCGCATAGAGGAGTTGTTGCCTATTGTAGGTGAAGATACATCTTCAGATGACAAAAATTTTGTTGAATTGGACCTTCTATCTGGACTAGTCTCAGACTATGAGGAAATACATTTCCCAATTAATAAGCCAACACTTGGCTCTATTATTAAATTGCGTATGTATGAAATGAAATTAACGCAAAAAGGTGTTGCTCAGATGCTTGGCATCAGTCCCTCAAGGGTTAGTGAGTTTATTAACGGAAGAAGCGAGCCTACATTACAAGTAGCTAGAGATATATCTATTAAACTTAATATTGATGCCTCTATCGTTTTGGGAGTGTAGTAGCGCTAAAAACTAAAAACTAACAACTATTTTTGCGTTTAGCAATTTTATTATATCTTTGTCCTTAACTAACCTTATGCCTATGCTACTGAAACTTTACTCGGGTAACCCAAACGAAAAAATCATCTCTCAAATCATTGAGCATCTGAGAAATGACGGTGTGATTATTTATCCCACAGATAGTATGTATGCCTTTGCGTGTAGCCTAAAAAGTAGCAAGGCCGTAGAGAAAATTAAGGATATAAAATTTAAACAAACTAATAACTTCTCGCTTTGCTGTGATTCACTATCACGCGTTGCAGAATATGTGCGCATAAACAACGATGCCTTTGCGATGCTGAAAACTAACCTACCAGGTGCGTTTACTTTTATACTTAAAGCATCGTCGAAAGTGCCTGATAAAGCGCTTAGAAAACGTAAAACTATAGGCGTGCGTATCCCTGATAATGATATAGCTAGAGCAATAGTCGAAGCGCTGGATGCCCCACTGTTAACTACAAGTATCCCACTAGAGGAAGATGTAGAATATTCTACCGACCCAGAGTTAATCTTTGAAAAATATGGTCAAAGCGTGGCTGTGGTAGTTGACGGAGGTATAGCAGACGGTGGACTAACAACAGTGGTAGATTTCTCGGAGGATGAATGGGAAATAGTGCGCGAGGGTAAAGCTGAATTGAAATATTAAAACGTAAGATGAATAATAATAAAAAAGAATTTTGGAATAGTGCAGCTAGAGACGGGCTGTTTTTTGGTCTAGCCCTAGTGGTTTTAGTTTTTCTGGGTGTTGCTTTTCGCCTGGATTTAGATCACGGCGCAGTATCGAGTATGCTTAGCTTTCTGGTGATAGCTATGAGCGTGTCTATGTTTTCTAAAAAACGCTCTCTCTCGCGGGGGAAACTTGGATATAGCTACGGACAGAGTATGGGTTATATTTTAGCTATTGCTGCCTTTGCAGGTTTTATCTTTGGTGTGGGGCAGTTTTTTGTATGGAATTATGTTGCCCCAGAATATTATCAAGAAATTTTGGATAAAACAATAGAGATTGCTAGAGTTAGCCTAGAGGCTGATATTAATGCTGAAATGGCTTTGGATATTTACCAGAAAATGGTGCAAAACCCTGTGGTTATAGTAATAAGTTCTATATTTACGGTGATGTGTTACTCTTGTTTTATAGGACTTTTAGTTTCTGTGTTTGTTAAAAGATTCCCTCAATTAGACGAAAATAATGAATAAGGATCTATCAATTATAGTACCTCTTTATAATGAGGATGAGTCGCTCTCTGAGCTTAAGGCGTGGATAGATAGGGTGCTCGAAAAAGAAAATGTCGTCTATGAGGTAATTTTTATTGACGATGGTAGTAAAGATGACTCCTGGCTTAGGGTAACTGAGCTTAAGGAGGCTGACCCAGATAGAGTGCGTGCTATAAAATTTAGGCGTAATTATGGTAAATCGGCAGCTTTGTATTGTGGCTTTGATTTAGCCGAGGGCGATGTTGTGATTACCATGGATGCTGATATGCAGGACTCGCCAGATGAAGTGCCTGCACTTTATAAAATGATTAAACAAGAGGGTTACGACTTGGTCTCAGGGTGGAAGAAAAAACGCTTTGATCCAATGGGCAAAACCATACCTAGCAAAATGTTTAATCGCACAGCGAGAATAGCCTCGGGCATTAAACTTCATGATTTTAATTGTGGACTTAAAGCCTACAAAAAACAAGTTGTGAAAAGCATAGAGGTTTATGGTGAAATGCATCGTTACATACCTATACTAGCGAAATGGGCAGGATTTAGTAAGATTACAGAAAAAGTGGTTGAGCACAGAGCTCGCCAATATGGAGTGTCGAAATTCGGCTGGGAGCGTATGATTAAGGGTTATCTTGATTTGTTTACTGTGATGTTTATGTCTAAGTTTGCTAAGAGTCCTATGTACTTTTTTGGCACGCTAGGTTCTATTATGTTTTTGATAGGTGGGGGTACTACTATTTGGGTTATTGCCCAGAAGATTTATAACCAAGCAAATAATATAATAGGTAGGGCTATTACCGATCAACCTATATTTTTCATAGCTATCATGGCAATTATTTTGGGAGTTCAACTGTTTTTGGCAGGATTTTTAGCAGAGTTAATAGGGCGCAACGGTTCGGATAGAAACAAATACCTTATAGATAAAGAAATTTAAATAAGATAAAATTATGATACAACGTATTCAAACAGTATATTTATTACTTGTTACACTTTTCACTGGGCTTATGTTTGCCTTGCCTCTGGCTGAGTTTATGGGCGATGGGCAGACTGCTAGTTTGTGGGCTTATGGTATTTTAGATGCTGATAGTGTTAGGATTTTGCCAACGTCTCAGATGGCTGTTTTAATGACTTTGTCTACTATATTGCCTTTTATGACTGTGTTTTTGTATAAACGTAGGTGGTTGCAGATTCGTATGTGTCTAGTGCAGTTTGTGTTGCAATTAGGCATTATTGCCTTTTTGGTATATTATATTTTAAAGCTAAATTCTACATTTGCGCAATACTCGATGCACTCTATGAGTCTCGGTGTGGCTGATATTTTCCCCGTGTTAAATCTTATTTTGATTTTCTTGGCTTATCGTGGGGTTGTTAAGGACGAGGCTTTGATTAAATCACTCAATAGAATTAGATAAAGTTATGGCAAATTCACCATTAAAAAGTTTCCCTGAGCGTCTTTATAAGATTACCAAGGCCTTTTATGAGCAAGTGCCTTCAACTATGCAGGCGCATAAATTCATAGACGAATTAGTCGACTTATTGTTTCTGGTGAGAGACGATAAAAATATGTCGCTAAATAAAATAGAGCATAAATGGGAGAAACTTCAAGTAGATTTCTTCCACATCATAGCGCCCCTATGCACAAAGTGTAATTGCAATGATATCACCGAGAGCTTTTTCTCGGAGATACCTCTGATTTTCACTTCGCTGATGCAAGATGCTGAGATGTATAATAGTTCAGACCCTGCATCTTTTTGCAAGGAGGAGATTATTTTGTGTTATCCAGGATTCTACGCTGTGATGATATATCGCCTAGCTAATGTTATGCAACGCCTTCATATTCCTATCCTGCCACGTATAATATCTGAGTATGCTCACTCCAAAACAGGAATAGATATTCACCCCGGAGCTACGATAGGCAAAAGATTTTACATAGACCACGGCACGGGCATCGTAATTGGCGAGACGTGTGAGATAGGCAAAAACGTAAAAATTTATCAGGGTGTAACTCTTGGAGCTACTTTTGTTGAAAAAGAACTTATGGGAGTGCGTCGTCACCCTAAAATCGAGGATGATGTTATCATTTATGCCGGTACTACTATTTTGGGTGGTGACACCATTATAGGTAAGGGTACGGTAGTGGGTGGTAATGTATGGTTAACTGAATCAGTTCCAGCTAATTCGGTGGTTTATCACAGGCCTGAAATCATCATTAAAGGCAGTAAAAAGAAGTAGTTTTACAACTCAATAAAATTGCTCTCAGTAGTGTGAGAGCAATTTTTTTTCAAAAAAAGTTAATTTTTTTCATCAAAAAATTTGCAGATTAAAATTTTTGTCGTACATTTGTACTCACAAAACGGGAACAACCGACAAGACTGGTTTTCAAGGGCCGATTTGTAGAAAGAAACAGAGTGATTTAATCATGAAGTTTCGAGAAATAAAAAATGCGAAAATAGCTCAGTTGGTAGAGCACAACCTTGCCCCAAGAAAGAATCAAAAACTTCAACCTTGGCAAGGAAGTACTTAAAGAATGAGTAGAAATAAAAAATGCGAAAATAGCTCAGTTGGTAG
>JAWXTK010000015.1:0-55104 GCA_044433645.1 Rikenellaceae bacterium
TAAAGAAACTGACGGCAGTTACATGGCCGACTCTATCTTCGTGAAAGCTAGCGCGTCACTAGAAAACACTAACTTAATGTTCTCTTTCAACGACACAGGCTACAATTCATCGCTAAAAACTACAAAAATCGAAAGTTGGAGTGCATCTAACATCTACACCTACTCTTACGAAAACAGCGAAGAAGTAGACGTTGACGTTGATGTTGATGCTTATGAAACCTATGAATTTGATTACAAGTTTGTCACATCAGACGAACATGATGCAATAGTAAGTGCAATTGAAGCATCATCGAGCGAGAATATTGAAATCTATCTGCCAAATGCTTATGAACTTGACAACACAGGCTTTATCAGTAATTCAAAAGTTAAGTCTCTACGTTTTAGTAGGATGCATAATTTCGACCCTGCCTTAATTGCAAACTCTTCAATTACATTACTAGATCTTTCGGGAGTTGCATTCTACACCGAAGATAGTTTCGCAAGTTTTACTAACTCAGAGAGCTGCGATCTACGCATCAACGTTAACAAATGGGAAGGTTTTGAAGATGGGTTTGTAGAAAATGTTTGGGCAAGTGCTACATGGAAATCAATCACCTACATAGACCACCAAGGCAACGAAATTGACCCAAATACTCACAGCCTATATTTTGCAGATTTAACATCTAACTTCACTCTGCCTGATAACTCAACCTTGATTATCCTAGATAGTTATGGAACTTCAGTCTCTTCCCCTCATGCAACTCAGCTAAACGCAAGTGCAACAGGACTAAACGTAGAAATTGCAGTGCTTAAAGCATTAGTAAATGCACAAACAGGAATTAACCTTATTTTCCCTAACATCTATGCTAAAGTTTATGGTTCAACTTTTAGTTCATGGACAGGTATGCAATCTTTGTCTGCAAGAGGGTTTGTTTCACTACAATCTGGAAATGCATTAAATGGTAACTCATCTGTAACATCATATTATCTACCAAATGTTGTGTTCGGACTTAAGTATTCTATTCGTTACAACACTAAATTAACTGACGCAGCATTTAATTCAGTGGATTTGCAGAGAGCAAACGCTAACGGCTTATTCTTATCTGGTTGCTCCTCATTAGAATTCCTAGATTTGCCTTCTACAAAATTTTCAGGATATATAAGTGACTTGGCAGGCCTAACATCTTTATTGAGACTGAAATGCACTGCAGATAGCTTCTTCTTTGATGACACTTATGATTCATTTGGCACAACAACACCAATATCACAGGTTACTTTGATATTGGGAGCAAATAGCGCTGTTACTGTAAATGGCAACGTTGCATTAGGTGATGAAGGTGCAGAATACACATTTGCTGAAATTAGAGTTCTTTCAGAATAAAAAAACTAAAAAAAACTAACCAAAATATGAAAAAATTATTAATTTTGTCTATTGCCTTAGCTCTGTTTTGCGCTTGTGAGGGTGGCTCATCTGAGAATGAGAACTCTTCGGAGCAAACTGGTGACGGCAGTGCTAGCTTTACCTGCACGATTTCCGACGATTTTAGTCGCGCATCGGGCGATAAGTGGAGCGCTAATGACAAAGTTGGTATTTACATGGTGGATTACTATAAGGGCGTGCTCAAAAGCGTTGATTATCAGAATATTTGCTTCACGGCTAACAGTTCTTTAGAGTTTGAGAGCACTACCAAAATGTATTACCCCGAGGATTATGAGTTTGAGATGAGCTTTTGGGCTTATTATCCCTACTCTAGCACAAATTGCACTGATAGCACTTGCTATGTAGACGCATCGAGTGGCGCAGTAGATTTTATGGTATCTTCGGAGTCTACCCTATACTCGTCGGCTAACACCGAGGCTGAGCTTGTGTTTAATCACAAAATGTGTAAATTATATTTCGATATAAATTTCACAAATTTTGATTATGTGCCAGGCGATATCACTTCGGTTAAGCTATCGGGACTACCAACTAAGTTTAACTACAACTTTATGAGCGAGGAGTTTGAGGCTCTTAATTCAGAAGAAGTAGAATTTAGTGTCAGCACCACACAAACTGGTTACGATGCTAGTTACGAGGCTATAATTTTCCCCGTGGGCGAGGCGCTTAGTGGCATCACGCTATCGGTAGTTACCCTGAGCAACGGCGAAAAAACAGCTGACTTATCAAAGTACAGCCTAAACCTAGTCTCAGGAGCAGTAGTTAGCGCAGTTGTCGAGGTTAAGAAAACCGAGGCTGAGCTTGGATCAGGCAGCATTACAGATTGGAATGACAACGAGGACAACGAAGATTATTTACCCGCAACACCAGTATAAATTAAAAATAACAATTAAATATAAACTACAAACATTATGAAAAAAATGAAAAGAATTTTATTTTCTGTCCTAGCTCTGTCAGTCTTGGCAGGCTGTACCAAGGAAGAGTTGGATTTAACCAACACAGGCGATTATGATGGAGCCGTAAACTTTGAGTCTACTGGCATAGGCGCAAAAGTTTCGGGCACTTCATGGCAAGAAGACGACAAAGTCGGTATCTACATGGGCGAAGGTTCATTTACTAGCTACTTGTCAGAAAACATCGAGTACAAAGCTGACCAAAGTGGCGAAACTACAACTTTCAGCGCAGTTACAGATAGCCATACTATCTACTATCCTCTAACCGAGGAAGGCCAAAGCGCAACTAGGGTTAGTTTCTTTGGTTACTATCCTTTTGATGCAACTATCACTGACGCTACTGCAGTAAAAATTGATGTGACTGATCAAAGCAAAGACCTAGATCTTTTGGTTTCAGACAACATTTCTAATGTTACAGTAGCAGAGACTTCACGCGATTTGCAATTCAGCCACGTGATGTCTAAAATCGTGCTTAAAATCTCTTACAAAACAGTTATCGACAATGTTATTGCTGAAACTGATAATCAATTTGTAAAAGTAGGCTACCTAAACACAACTGCAACCTACAACATGGCTACTAAAGCATTTATAATTGACGCATCAACTGCTGTTATCTCTATGAAGCTTACAGCAGCTGACTACGCGACAGACGGTTACGACCTATTGGCTGAGGCTATTGTTATCCCTAACACTACTTCTGCTACTTATAATGTAGACCTAAAACTTACTACTCAAATCGCTGACACTGCCAAAGAAGACTACAGCACTTCTTTCACTTGCGTGCTTAACGCTGGTTACCAAACAGTTTACAATGTAGCTGCAGGTCCTACTTCAGCTGAGATTACAGGTCCAAGTATCGAGGGATGGGGCGCAGTGAGCGATACTCTAGATCCAGAGCCTATCGACTACATCAACTGGGACGGTACTTACCCAACATCTGTTGCTGATGCAAAAGAAATCCTACCTTTAGAAGAAGGCGCAGCAACTATCACAACTATCCAACAACTAGCTGCTATGTCTTACCTTATCAATGAAGTGGAGGCAGACTACGTAGCTGGAAATTTTACTTTGGCGCAAGATCTTGGCCTAAACAACGACGAGAGTTGGGTTGGAGCTAGTAATTTTGCAGGTACTTTCGACGGTGCTGACTTCACTATCTCAGATGTAAACTTTTCTGCTTCACAAGCCTTGTTTTACTCTACAACATCAGCTTCTACAATTTCAAACCTTACTCTAAAAGGTGCATCTGCAGCCACAACTTTTGTTGGTGAATCGTCTGGTGAAATTTCAAACTGTAAAAGTTATGTGGATATAACTTATGCTTATAAGTCTGGTGGTCTTGACAATGGAGGTATTTGTGGTACATTAAACAGCAGAAGTACTGTTATCAACTGTATTAACATGGGCTCTATTACATCTGCATATAAATCTCCTAGTGGTATAGCTTGCACTGTATATGGATCTGTTATAAACTGTGCTAACTACGGTACATTGACAGCTAATGGTGGTTCAGACAATTACTATGATCAAGTTGCAGAGATTGGTTATGAATTTAGCTCAATTACAGTTATCAACAACTTCTTCGGTATGTCATCTAACTTTTATTGCATTAATGGTTCAAGTTCAAATATTTCAAATTGCTACGGCGTAGGCTTAACTTACGACGACACAGCAAACTCTAGCACAGAAACAACAGTTTACACTAACGATGAGATGTGTACTAAACTAATCGCTGGTGCCACAGCCTACAATGTTTCTGCATCTGGCACAACAGCAGATTCTTGGACTATACTTTACGGTGATGAGAATTATCCTTACCCTGTTATGAAATAATAGTCGTATTTATAGCTAAAAAAGGCTCGCTTATCGCGAGCCTTTTTTTTATTTCTAGAGCATCTGACGTGGTTATACCATATCAATAATATCTAATTTAATAAGTTCCCAATAATTACCTTTAAGACACACAGGGTCGAAATCATTATCAGCCATAGAAAAATCAGTGAGGGAGTTAATCAAATTAACTTTATCGTGTGAATACGGATATCGCTCCTTATGAAACGAGAGCATATTTTCAAGAGTCATAACATTACTTAATTCGTGAATATCCCAAAAATCTTTCTTTCGTCCTTTGTTTGATATCACCTCTAACTTCATCGCAGCAATATCCTCTAAGGATGCAAGCCTAATATTATCACACTCAATGTAGGGACGAATAAAACTATCTGTATAATATAAATCTAATTTAATGCAAGATTGTGCAGTATCACCTACATAATATGACTTACCCAAGGCAACTTGTTGAATATCAACACTATCTACATAGTTAAATTCTTTTTTAAGAAATCTATCTATTGCATCAAAATCAATGCTTGAATAAGAATAATCAGAAAATAGATCAATATCAACCGAAAGCCTATGCCCTAACTGAAGTGACAAGCTAGTACCTCCAACTAACCTAAAGGGCAGAAACTCAGGAGCTTGCATTAATTTTAGCAGCACCTTATACAACAGATCATTTACGGTATTTAGTTTTAATTTCATAACTCTAAGGTATTAAGCCCATAAAATCTTGCAATTTCTGATTTTTCACTCTCATTACCTCTCGAAAACACTCGCTTAATAACAGCATCTTTATATTTAATCCAATCTATGTTGGTTAAATCTGTATCCCAAAATACAACAGGCCTAATTTTAGATAAATCAGGCGTTTGAGATTGTTTTTTCTTTTGTTGTTTGATATCGTAATAGGCTTGCAAAACCATGAAATATCCCTCCTCAAAACCTAAGGCATTCTCTAATTTTAGAGAAAGTGCAGGATTAATATCTCTTTTGCCCAAGATAACTGCACCAAGAGTTTGAGGATATTCTTGAATTTGTAGGGCGAATTTACCCTTGGCCAACGAACGTTTTTTTAGTTCGCGAGCTATAATTATACCAGGGTGTATACCTTTAATTATATTAATATCTGGAGTCATAAGAAAGTATTTACTGCAAATATACACAAAATAAACGATATTGTTTATATAATATTGTTTATTTATGTATTTTTTTACACAAATACCCTATTTCTTTTCATGCTCAGTGCAAGAGCCACAACTGCCTGTGCTACAAGTCAAACAGTCGTCGGTGGCCTCGCCCATTTCTTGGGCGCGCATTTGTTGTGAGGCGCATTTGATGCCTAATTTTTTCATGTTAGGATTATCGGCAATTTCAGATTCTATGTGATGACCCTTAAAAATTAGTGTCAACGACATCCCAACTAAGAAAAATGCTATCATTATAACAGCAAAAACAACAATAATTAAAAAATTATTCATTATATATTAAATAAAGTGTACGATTTTGGATACAAATATATATATTTGCTTTTAATTAATTGAACAAAAGATGAAAATAGTTATAGCAGGCGCTGGAGAAGTAGGCTGTCACTTAGCAAAAATGCTTAGTGGGAGCTCGCACGACATAGTAGTAATCGACGACGATTCCAAAAGATTAGAAGGGGTGGCTGACATCTCAGACATCATCACTTTTATTGGCGATTGCACAACTTTTGCAACTCTAAAACGTGCATCAGTTAGAAAATGCGACCTTTTCATCGCTGTTCACCCCATAGAAAACACCAACATACTAGCCTCTATCCTGGCCAAAAAACTTGGTGCTAAAAAAGCAATCTCACGAATTGACAACAACGAATACCTAGAGCCAAATAACAAGGAAATTTTCATAGAAATGGGTATAGACTACCTTTTCTACCCCGAAATGGTGGCAGCTAGCGAGATAGTAAATTTATTGGGGCACACATCCACAACTGAATATGTGGATTTCTCGGGTGGCAAACTATCACTCGTTGTGTTTAAAATCGACGGCTCATCATCGCTAGTTGACAAAACTTTGTTGGAGGCTACCTCAAACCGTGACCTTCTGCCCTACCGAACCGTTGCAATATCGCGCGAGGGTGAGACTATCATACCTCGTGGAGGTGATAAATTTATGGACGGCGACACAATCTATGTGATGAGTAACAAGGAATCTGTGAGCAATGTTATGGATTTCTCGGGCAAAAGCAATTTCCAAATCAAAAACCTAATGATACTCGGAGGTAGCAGAATAGGTGTGAGAGTGGCCAAAGAGCTTGAAAACGAGGCTAACATCAAACTTATAGAATACAACTCAGACAAGGCTTACAGACTAGCAGAAACACTAGAAAAAACCTTAATTATCAACGAGGACGGCAGAGATATAGAGTCAATGTTAGAGGAAGGTATGAGCTCAATGGATGCCTTTGTAGCAGTGACTGGACGCTCCGAGACAAACATTCTAGCAGCCATGTTAGCAAAACGCATGGGCGTGAAAAGAGTTATAGCCGAGGTGGAAAACATAAATTACATTAACCTAGCCGAGAGCATAGGAATCAACACGATAATCAACAAAAAACTTATCACGGCCAGCAATATCTTCCGTTTCACCATGAGCACAGATGTGCAGGCCATAAAATGTTTGACAGGTTGTGAGGCCGAGGTATTAGAGTTTATTGTTAAGCCCAACGCCCCTGCGACAAAACAAAAAATCAAAGATTTAAGATTCCCTCGCAATGCAATGATAGGTGGTATCGTTAGAGGTGATAACACATTTATCGCTACGGGAAATATGGAAATAAATGCTTATGACAGAGTTGTGGTATTTGCTTTGCCGGGTGCAATATCACGTATAGGTAATTATTTTAACTAAAGAAAACTTCAATGCCAATAATAACCAAATTTATAAATATAACATCTTCAGTTAGACGAAAGAAAATAGATTTCTTTCGCCGTAACCCTATCCAGGTGCAGCAACAACAGTTTGAATGGCTAGTAAAAAGACTTAAAAATACTAGTTTTGGCAGCGAACACGGCATAAGTAGTAATTGCTCGCTTAGCGACTTTCAAAACAAAATTGAGGTGCAAGATTACAGTGGTTTTCAACCTTATATAGAAAGAATACAGCGTGGCGAGAAAAATGTTTTGTGGGACTCAAAAGTGCGCTGGTTTGCAAAATCTTCGGGCACAACAGACTCAAAAAGTAAGTACATACCCGTAACTAACCAAATGTTAATGGGCTCGCACAAACAAGGCCCTAAAGACACTGTCTACACCTATTTTGTTAATAATCCTAACTCTAGGATGCTCTATGGCGATAGTTTAACCCTGGGAGGTAGCCACAAAATAGAGCGCGAGGGGTCAAATATTCTTTCGGGCGATTTGTCGGCTATACTTATAGAAAATACCCCAAAATGGATAAATTTTAAGCGTTGCCCCAAAAAATCTATCGCCCTTTTGGCCGACTTTGACGAAAAAGTTGAGAAAATTTATAAGGTAGCAAAAAATAAAAATATTACATCTTTTGCAGGCGTTCCTTCGTGGAATCTTGTAATGATGAACAAATTTTTGGAGTATTCGGGCAAAAATAACTTGCTAGAAGTATGGCCTAATCTTGAGATTTTTCTGCACGGGGGCATGAATTTCAACCCCTACCGTGAGCTTTACAAACAGCTGATTCCAACAGATAATATGCATTATGTGGAGACCTACAATGCATCTGAGGGTTTCTTTGCTTTTGCTGATGATTTCGCTCGCGATGATATGTTGCTTGCGCTTGACTATGGTACTTTTTATGAGTTCTTGGCCATGAATGACTTAGCTTCTCCCGAAAAAGCAGTGCCTCTTGAGGGCGTGAAATGTGGGGTTAATTATGCAATAATCATCTCAGCCTCAAACGGTTTGTGGCGTTATATGATAGGCGACACTGTGACTTTCACAAGCACAAATCCTTATAGAATCAAAATTACAGGGAGAACAAAGCACTTCGTAAATGCCTTTGGCGAGGAGATAATAGTTGACAATGCCGAGCGCGCAATAAGACATGCTTGTGATATGACAAATTCAGAGATTAGAGAATATTCGGCAGCTCCAATATACATGCAAGGCAGGGAGAAAGGCTCACATGAGTGGGTTATAGAATTTGCTAAGAGCCCCAACAACTTAGATGCCTTTACAGATGCAATGGATAAAAAACTGCAAGAAATAAACTCGGACTACGAGGCCAAACGTAAAAACAATACCACCCTATTAAGACCAACCGTAACAGTTGTTAGCAAGGGCACTTTCAATCGTTGGATACTCTCAACGCGAGGCAAAATCGGAGGTCAAAACAAAATACCAAGACTATCTAACCAAAGAGATACAATAGAGCAACTAATCAAATGCGATAAATAATGTATATAACAATAGCAGGAAATATTGCAAGTGGAAAAACATCTCTAACCGAACTACTTGCGAAGAAAATGGGCGCAACTAGCTATTTTGAGAAAAGCGAAAACCCCTATGTTGGCGACTTTTATGAGGATATGCTCAGATGGTCGTTCAATCTACAAATCTATTTTCTAGGCAACAGGATACAAGAAACTCGTGAGGCACTAAAAAACTGCAAGGGCGACTTAATCCAAGACCGTACCGTAAAGGAAGATGCCTATATTTTTGCCAAAAATCTACACGAGATGAACCTTATGCTCAACAGAGACTACGAAACTTACATGCGTATTTTCGCTCTTAGCATAGATTTAATTCCCAAGGCCGACGTGATGATTTATCTAAAAGCGAGCGTACCCACTCTAATTCAGCAAATCAAAAAACGAGGCCGTGCTTACGAGGCTCAAATCGACGAGTCTTACCTTGAGCGATTAAACGAAAAATACGAAGATTGGATAAATAATATATATAAAGGTGAACTTATCACAATTAATATAGACCAAGTAGACTTCATATCTAACCCCGAACTACTTGACCCTTACATCGACAAAATAGAAAAAATTAGAGCAAAAATTAAATGATAAGCCTTCCCGAGCAATTTATTCACTCGCTAAAGGATGTTATGAGCGAAGATGAGATTCAAGATTTTATCCTCCACCTAGAACAGCCCTCAGCAACCAGCATAAGATTTAACCCATATAAAACCTCGCAAAAGCCTGATTTAGAGAATATTCCATGGTCTAAATACGGATTCTATTTACCCCATCGCCCAAGCTTTACCCTTGAGCCTGAGTTTCACAGTGGGGCTTATTATGTGCAGGAATCTTCTTCTATGTTTGTAGAACATATAGTTAGAGAATGTTTTGATAAGGATGAAAATATCACAGCACTTGATTTGTGTGCCTCACCTGGTGGCAAGACTACCCTGCTTTCGTCTATCGTAGGCCTAGAGAGCGTGGTTCACGCTAATGAGGTGATACGTCAGCGAGCACAAACGCTTGCCGATAATGTCAAAAAATGGGGTCTAGGTAATGTTATAGTCACTAATAACGACCCTTCTCACTTTGATAGCAGCAGAGAATTTTATGATTTAATCCTAGTTGATGCACCGTGCTCGGGCGAGGGAATGTTTCGCAAGGACAAGGCTGCCAGAGAGCAATGGTCAGCTGACAATGTAGAATTATGCGCTGCTCGCCAAAAGAGAATTTTATCTCAAATATGGCAATCATTAAAGCCTGGAGGAATATTAATTTACAGCACCTGCACCTTTAATCGCAAAGAAAACGAGGAAAACATTAAATGGTTAACCAGCGAATATGACTGCGAAAAAGTAGATATTTCATGCCACGATGAGTGGAATATCACACAAACAGAGTCTAACGGACACGGCTGTTTTAGATTTTTCCCAGGCAAGATACCTGGTGAAGGATTTTTTGTGAGCGTAGTGCGCAAAGCTGATGATAAAATAAGAACAAAGCTCTCAAAATCTCGAAGAGAAGTGTTTGAAAACCTAAATAATAAAGAGCGCAGTGAGCTGAAAACATGGTTTAACCAAGGTGAATTAATGCACACAGTTAGGGCAAACGACAAGATTTACACTTATTATGGCCAGGGTTATGAGAGAATTAAACAAATTGCTGAGCGTTATTCTGTGGTGTATTCTGGCATAGAAATGGGACAGTTTTTCAACTCAAAATTCAAGCCTGAACATCCTTTAGCTTTATTCTTTGATATCAATAAAACAAAAGTAAACGCCTGCTTCTTATCTAAAGAAGATGCCCAAGATTTCTTAAGAAAAAAAGATATCTCAGCCGAAAATTTTGAGCAGGGACTAAACCTTGTCTGCTACAATAACCTACCTTTAGGCTGGGCAAAACGCATACAAAACAGAGTAAATAACCTCTACCCAAAAGAATTAAGAATCATGAATTTATAAAAAATCAACCTTAGGGTACATTTTGAGGGTTTTATTATGAATATTCAATAAATTTTTATTAATTTTGCTTAAATAATCAATTATTAGAACATGAACCCATACATAAAACCTGCAAATTTACTTTTATTAGCAGCTGCGGCTCAACTTACGGCACAGGCTAAAGAGTCAAAACCTAATGTGGTTATGATACTTGCTGACGATATAGGTTATGGCGATTTAAGTTGTTATGGTGCTACAAAAGTGAGCACTCCTAACCTTGATAAACTTGCTAAGGGAGGTAGAATCTTCTTAAATATGCACTCAGGTTCATCTGTGTCTACTCCTTCTCGTTATGCGCTTATGACGGGCGAATATCCTTTGAGAGAGAAACTAACACGTCCAGCTAGTTATAAAACTACGTGTTTGATTGACGAAAACAAACTTACGCTTGCCGACGTTATGCAACGTTCGGGTTACAAGACAGGCGTTTTTGGAAAATGGCACTTAGGCTTTGGCACGGGCGAAGCACCTAATTGGAATGGTGAACTTAAACCTGGGCCACTAGAACTTGGATTTGATTATTATTTTGGAGTTCCCTGTGTGAATAGTGGGCCTCCTTTTGTATATGTTGAAAATCACCACGTGGTGGGTTACGACGCTAAAGACCCTTTTGTATTAGGTATAGCCTCTAAAACCAAATTTTATGAGGACAAAACCTGCAAACCACTAATTGGTGGCGCAGATGCAGCTCACGCACTTTATATAGACGAAATGGTGGGCACAACATTATGCGAAAAATCGACTGCATGGATTAAAGAAAACAAGAAAATTCCTTTCTTTATGTTGCTATCAACAACTAATATCCACCACCCTTTCACCCCTCACCCTAGATTTGTGGGCACAAGTGAGGCTGGAATTTATGGAGATTTCATCCACGAATTGGACTGGATAGTTGGCGAAGTTGTAAAAACACTGAAAGAACAAAAACTTGATAAAAATACTATCATAATCTTCACTAGCGACAATGGCGCAATGCTTAATCTAGGTGGCCAAGGCGCTATGGATAAAGGTCATAAAATCAATGGCGATTTGTTTGGATTCAAATTCGACGCTTGGGAAGGTGGCCACACAGTGCCTATGATAGTGAATTACCCTAAAGAAGTTAAAGCAGGCACAATCAGCACTCAGCTCATCTCAAATGTTGATATGCTGCACACAATGGCAAGCCTTGTAGGCTACGAGCTTAAAGAAGGTGATGCAGTAGATAGCAAAGATATGTTGCCCGTGTTATTTGGCAAAACTGACAAGGAGCTTAGAGATAACACAATAATTTCTGCAAATAAACTAACTCATGTGGCTTATCGCGAGGGCGACTGGGTGTTCATAGGAGCTAGAGCAGGTGGTGGATTTGTAGGTAAAAAACACGGTCTTCACAACTTTGGGGGCTATAAAGCAGCTGAGCATTACAAAAAACCTAATAGCGATTATGCTAACGGAGTTGTATTGCCAACAGCACCTAAGGTTCAGCTCTATAACCTAAAAGACGATCCTTATCAAACAACTAACCTAGCTGCTAAAAACCCTGAGAAAGCAGCTGAGATGCAGAAGAAATTGGCAGCCATTAAACAAGGTAAAGCTACTAGATACTAGAAAAAACAACACAAATAATAAAAAAAATGAGAAGATTATTACTGTTAACAACCCTTGCAATGCTCGTATGCTCAGCTGCAATAGCTGCGAATACGGACATTTTGAAAGGTAAGAAAATTCTTTATATTGAGCGTATTCAATATGTAAGAGACCACCACAACACGGCGACTCTTTTCCAAAAAGGAGAGATTAACGAGAAAAGCTTTAAGGGTGGTAGTGCAATGAGAGTTTTGGATTTCGACACAAAAGAAATCACTACTCTTTATGAACTTACTGAAGGTATCGTTCGTGACCCTGAAATGTCTTATGACGGTAAAAAAGTTATTTTTTCAGCTCGTAAGGACAAAAATGCTTCTTATCACATCTACGAAATGGAGCTTAAAAACAAAAAAGTTAAACAACTAACTTTCCAAGAAGGCGTATCTGATATAGACCCACTTTACTTGCCTGACGGTGGTATTGTTTTCTCATCTACTCGTCAACCAAAATATTGTATGTGTAACCGTCACATTATGGCTAACTTATTCCGTATGAATGCCGACGGTAGCAACATCACTCAAATTGGGGTAAGCACTTTGTTTGAGGGTCACTCAGCAATGCTTCAAGATGGCCGTATTATGTATGATAGATGGGAATATGTAGACCGTAACTTCGGTGATGCTCAAGGACTTTGGACAGTTAACCCTGACGGCACAAAACACGCAATTTATTATGGTAACAACACTAAATCACCAGGTGGTGTGATAGATGCACGTGCTATACCAGGAAGTGATTTAATTACTTGTATCTTTGGTAGTTGCCACGACAGACCATGGGGCGCACTAGTAGTTTTGGATAGAAAAAAAGGTGTTGACGGACCAGATCCAGTGCTTAAAATTTTTCCTAAAGAATCTAAAAAATTGATGAACACTGGCAACCTTGACAGCTTTAAAGGTATTGCAAGATTTTATGAAGATCCTTACGCATTAAACGAAACTCAAATATTGGTTTCTAGAACTTCTATGGTTAAAAGAAGTAGACGTAATGTCCTAGACTCTAGACAAGCACTTTATCTAGTTAATACTGAGACTGAAGAAGAAGATTTAATTCTTGGTCTTGACGAAACTAATCCACGCTCCCTATTTGACCCAATAATAATCGCACCTCATAAAAAACCTAATGTAATTCCTTCTACAAACAGAAATTTTGAAGATAAAAATGGTATTTTCTATGTGCAAAACGTATATGAAGGCACAAACATGAAAGGTGTTGAAAAAGGCTCTGCTAAATATCTACGTTTGATAGAAACACCTGAAAAACGTACTTACACAGTTGATAGTTGGGCAGGCGAAGGTGCTCAAGCTCCAGGTATTAACTGGCACAGTTTTGAGACTAAGAAAATCTGGGGTGAGTTCCCTATCGAAGAGGACGGCTCTGTTCACTTTGAGGCACCAGCTGGAAAACATCTATTCTTCCAACTGTTGGATAAAGATAAAAAAATGATTCAATCAATGAGAAGTGGTGTTTCGCTTATGCCAGGTGAGACTTACGGTTGCGTTGGATGTCACGAAAACAGACTATCAGTGCCAGCTCCTCACGGTAAAATGCCTAAAGCCTTGACTCAAAAACCACAAAAAATCAATGGTTGGATGGGTAAAGAGGCTGAGAACTTCTCTTTCTTGAAAACAGTTCAACCTGTATTTGATAGAAACTGTGTTAAATGCCACGATTTTGATATTAAAGACAGAAACAAATTAGTTCTTGCTGGCGACAAAAACATGTTCTTCAACGCAGCTTACATTAACATTTATGTAAAAGGTTTGGTTTCACTAGTTGGTGGTGGTCCAGCAGCTATCAAAGAAGCATATAGCTGGGGAACTCACAAAAGCAAGCTTACTCAAATCATAGACGGTAATCACAAGAAAGTAAAAATGTCTGAAGAAGACAAACAAATACTTTACACATGGATGGACCTTAACGGTGGTTACTACCCTACTTATGACAGTGCTTTCTGGGATACATTAGCTGGTCGTAGTCCACTTACAGCAGCTCAAAACAAACGATTAACTCAACTTACTGGTGTAAATTTTGCAAAAATTGCATCTCACAAACGTAAAGTTCAAGCACAGATTTCATTTGAGCGTCCTGAGTTAAGCCCTGCCCTTGATGCTATTCGCGAAGGAGGTGAAAAAGCTAATAAAGCTCAGTACAACGAGGCTATTGAAATTATCAAAAAAGGTAATAAAGTTCTTGAAAAAACTCCACGTGGTGATATAGAAGAAACTCTTGTTCCTTGCGCTAAACACAAAGAGCAACTTGCTAGATATGTAGAACGCATGGAAGGTAAAAACAACAACACATGGTTCAACAACCCTGACAAGAAAAAATACGACAAATAGTATTTTTTAACTCACAAAATTCAAACCCTGATAAATAATAACTTTATCAGGGTTTTTTTATCTGTAAAAAATTCTTATATTTGCCTAATTAAAATAAGAATTATCATTCAATGAATACATACTGGAGACTCCTCGGCTTTGCTAAGCCCATCGAAAAATATGCTATCCCCTACTTCTTTTCCGTGCTGTTTCACGCGATTTTCAACACCTTTAACTTTGTGTTGATTATCCCTATTTTGAACACTCTTTTTGAAAGTTCAGTTGCCAAAGAAGTTGTCACCCAAATGCCTGAATTCGCACTTAATACTGCTTATTTCCAGGGACTTATAAACTACGCACTATATGTAATTTGGGGGCCAGGTTACCAGGTTATGGACGTGCTTATTCTACTTGCCATAATTATTGTAGTGTCGGTTTTCTTGAGCAATCTGTTTAAATATTTCTCGCAACGCACAATGGAGAATATGCGAATAGATACACTTGAGAAAATCCGTAACAAGGTTTATAAATATGTTATGGGTATGCACGTTGGTTTTTTCAGCAACGAGCGCAAGGGCGATATCATCTCTAAGATAACCTCTGATGTTCAAGTAGTTAGATTTTGTATAACCAATACTTTGCAGGTAGTTTTTAGAGAACCATTCTTAATTTTTGGTTATCTATTTGCCCTGATTAAAATCTCGTGGGAGCTTACTATTTTCACAGCGCTATTCTTGCCTATCACAGCATTTATTATAGGAAGAATAGTTAAAAAACTTCGTAGCAGCGCAAAACGTGCACAAGAAAACTTTGGCGAAATGTCGAGTGCTCTGGATGAATCATTAGCAGGGGTAAAAATCATTAAGGCGTATAACGCTACGGATTATATAGTCTCAAAATTTAAAGATATAAACAAACGCTACTCTAAAATTTCTAAGTATATATCTCGCCGTCAACAACTTGCATCACCTATGAGCGAATTTTTAGGCATCTCAGCTGTGTCTATTATACTTATTTTTGGAGGTAAACTAGTTCTTGGAGGCTCGCTTGATGCAGCAGATTTCATGGCTTACATTGCTATTTTCTCACAAATCACACGCCCGGTTAGAACACTTGCAGACTCATTCACAACTATCAATCAAGGTATTGCAGCTGGCGAGAGGGTATTAGGCTTGCTTGACACCGAAAACGAAATTAAGGACAAAGAAAATGCTATTGAACTTGCTGAATTTAACAATGAGATTGAGTTCAAAGACGTACGCATGAGCTACGATAAAACTCGCGAGATAATCAAAGGCATAAGCTTTACTATCAAAAAAGGCGAAACAGTTGCCCTAGTAGGTCAATCAGGTGGAGGTAAAAGTACCATAGCAGACTTAATACCAAGGTTTTACGATGTATCAAGTGGCGCAATTTTAGTAGACGGCATAGACATTAAAGACTACAAAAAAGACAGCCTGCGAGGGATTATGGGCATGGTTGCACAAGATTCTTTCATGTTTAACGACACGATAGAAAATAATATTCGTTTTGGAAATCTTACAGCAACAATGGAGGATGTTGAAAACGCTGCCAAAATCGCAAATGCACATAAATTTATTATGGAAAATGAGTTGGGCTACCAAAACAGCATAGGCGATAGAGGCATGAAACTCTCTGGTGGTCAGCGCCAAAGAATAAGCATTGCGCGCGCTGTGCTTAAAAATCCAGAAATCCTTATCCTTGACGAGGCTACATCTGCCTTAGATACAGAAAGCGAAGTATTGGTTCAACGCGCTCTGGAAAGCCTACTTAAAGGTCGTACATCAGTAGTTATTGCCCACAGACTCAGCACTATACGCAATGCTGACAAGATTATCGTTATAGAAGAAGGACAAATAGTTGAGCAAGGAAATCACCAAGAATTAATGGCAAACAAAGGCGTTTACGCCAAATTAATTGAGATGCAACAGCTCTCTTAAAACAAGCGCTTAACAAAGCTAAAAAACTTAAATGGAGGATATTTAAATGGCATATCCACCCACGTAGGACTGTAAACCACCGAGCGCGTATTACTAAAACATAAGAAACTTTCCTGGCCGTGATAGCGCCCCAAGCCACTATTTCCCACCCCTCCAAAGGGCAAGTTATTATTAGACACGTGCATAATCGTGTCATTCACACACGCACCACCCGACGAGGTTCTCTTTAGAACGCTTTGAGCTGAAGAGCCAAAATAATACAAGGCCAGGGGTTTTTCGTGGGAATTTATATAATCAATAGCCTCTGAGACATCCTCAAAATCTAAAACTGGCAAAATAGGTGCAAAAATCTCCTCACACATTACGGGTGAATCAGCACCAAGCGAAGTTAAAATTGTGGGCGAAATATATTTTTCATCTCTATCCACACTGCCACCATAGTAAATTTGCTCACCTTTTAATAAAGCCACTGCCCTATCAAAGGCCTCGGATGAAATAAGTCTAGGATAATATTCACTTTGCTGTGCATTGGAGCCATACATACGCTCAATCTCCACAACTAATTGCTGTAAAAACCTGTCTTTCAAGGATTTATGCACATACACATAATCGGGAGCAACACAAGTCTGCCCAGCATTGATTAGCTTACCCCAGGCAATACGTCTAGCAGCAAGTTTTAAATTAGCATCCTGATCTACGATGCAAGGAGATTTTCCTCCGAGCTCCAAGACCACAGGTGTAAGAGTCTCACTAGCAGCCTTATAGACTATCTTTCCAAGCCTAGGACTTCCAGTAAAAAATATAATATCAAATTTTTGCTCTAATAAAATTGTGTTTTCTATTTTGCCTCCGTGTACAATTTCTACATGCCCCTCATCAAATACCTCTCTAATGATTTTATCCACCACATGAGCTGTTGCAGGCGCTATTTCAGCTGTTTTAAGCATCGCAGCACATCCTGCCGAGATAGCTCCTATCAAGGGCGTCATTAGCAAATTAAACGGATAATTCCACGGTGCAATAATCAGTGCGACACCCATAGGCTCATAAATTATGCGACTGCGCGAGGGGTTTATATATATAGGTGTAGAGACCTTTTTAGGTTTTGCCCACTTTTTAAGCTTAGAAATATGCAGATTCACCTCCTTTAAAACCATAGCAATCTCAGTTAAGAATGCCTCCTGGGGCGATTTCTTTAAATCTTCATAGAGAGCAAGCTCTATTTTATGTTGATTGTGTATAATCGCAGACCTTAATTTTTTGAGGTAATTGAGCCTTGAATTCACATCTTTTAAAATGCCTGAATTTGTGGTTTTATATAGCTTTTGTATCTTATTTTCAATTTTTTCGCGCATAATGCAAAGGTATTTACACAAATATACCCTAATATTTCTGTTTTTTATAAAAAAACTCTTAAAATATTTGGAAGTTAAATAATTTTACTCTACTTTTGTATTAGTTATAAATCTGTAATGATTACAATTATGTTAGCATCACAACTTAAAGAACATAACATATCACCTTCGGTTCATCGCTTAGCAATTTACGATTATATGCTAAATCACTTGACTCACCCAAGCGTTGATAGTGTTTACAATGATCTGCAAGAAAATATGCCTACTTTGTCAAAAACAACAGTTTATAACACGCTTAAGCTTTTTGCCGAAAAAGGACTGGTGCAGAGCCTTACAATTTCAGACAAATGCGTAAGATTTGACTCAGACACCAGCTCACATGCCCACTTTCTTTGCGATTGTTGTGGCGAGCTTTACGACTTCCCTCGCGCAGAAGTTAATTTGAGCGATGATTTAGGATTTAAAATAGAAAAGACACAAATTTATTACAAGGGCACGTGCCCAAAATGTTTAAAAAAATAAAAGGAGAAAAGATTATGAAAAAGAAATTTATTTGCACAGTATGTGGCTACGTACACGAGGGAGATGCAGCACCAGAAAGCTGTCCACTTTGTAAACAAGGAGCTGACAAATTCAAAGAACTAGAAGACACATCTAAATTAGAATATGCTGACGAGCACCGTATCGGTGTAGCTCAAGGCCTTGATGCTGAGGTTGTTGAAGGCCTACAAGCTCACTTTAACGGAGAATGTACTGAGGTTGGTATGTATCTAGCAATGAGTCGTCAAGCTGACAGAGAAGGTTTCCCAGAAATAGCTGAGGCTTTCAAACGTTACGCATTTGAAGAAGCAGAACACGCTGCTAAATTCGCAGAACTACTTGGCGAAGTTGTTTGGGATACTAAAACAAATCTTGAAAAACGTATCGCAGCTGAGCACGGAGCATGTGACGATAAAAAACGTATTGCTACTCTAGCTAAAAAACTAGACTACGATGCAATTCACGACACAGTTCACGAAATGGCTAAAGATGAGGCTCGTCACGGTAAAGGATTTGCTGGATTATATGAGCGTTATTTCAAATAGGGGTTAGTTTTTTTATAGAAAGAAAGACGGCGACAAGATAATAGTTGCCGTCTTTTTTGCGTTTAAATTTGTATATTACAGATATTTTTGTATTTTTGTATTAACCCTTGCAATAAAATTTTACGAAATTTATGCTTTTATACGAGATTATTCCTTTGATGTGCTCATTTGCATTCTTGTTTACCTTGATTGCTGGCATTATCATTATTTATAGAGTCGCTGAACCTACACACCAAAGACACATATTTTTGTGTATCCTTATTTTCTGGGTTATGCTTATGATGATTATGATACGTCGTCAGTTTCTTTCCCTCGAAGTGGGGGTAGTTTATTCTGGTTATATGAATAATCGCTTTGTATCGGCAGGCACGATAGGATTTCTAACTCTTATAGTCTATGGAGCATCTGTAATTTTTAACAAGAGATATAATTTTAAGAATTTTCTGCTGTTTATTTCCCCAGCTATTATCGCTTATATAGTTAATATCATCATAATTCAAACAGCTCATATCCCTGCTACACATATTTATACTGATATAGAAAGTTTTAAAGCCAACATCGCTACCCCACCTGTGATTTCATTAATCATACTTCTCTCTATTCAGTTTTTATATGCGTGTTTCCTTACAATTAGCACCATACAAATAGTTCCCATATATAATAAATATATCAAAGAACACGAGTCCGAGGAAAGATATAGTATGTCGTGGCTATACGGCTACACAACAGCCGTAATTATCATCGTAATTGCCTATTTCGTCACAGCCATACGAATCACATATTACACTCAAATTATCTATTCTGTCATTGCCAACATAGCATTTATCATTTTGATTGACTGTGTGCGTACGTTTAAGTTTTTCCCTAAATTTAATGAAATTCAAATCAAACTAACTCTTAGCAAGGGCTGGGTATTGATAGAGCCTGAGTGCGAGAAACCTAGTGGCCTTAGCCTTGAACAACTAGCAGACAGAGCTGTTAGAGTAAGAAGTTGGATAATAGCGACTAAACCCTATTCAGACCCTCATTTCTCGGTAAATGATCTATTAAAACAATTCCCCGAAATGAATAATCACGACGTAACAACTGCCCTAGCAGAGAGAGGACACACGTTCCAATCCTATATTAGAGAACATAGAATCCTGGAAGCAATTACTCTAATTAAACAAGATAAAAACAAGGAATTACTATTTAAAGATATCTACTACAAAGTAGGTTTCAGTCATTATTCTTCCTTTGCGCGCGCCTTCACCTTAGTGACAGGCCAGTCACCCTCAAACTACACTGTGGATTAAATCTTATCAGTAAGTTTTCTAACCAGAGAAAAATTATAGAAAAATTCCTTAGCAAACACACGTATCACGGTATAAGAAGGAATAGCTAAAAGCATACCTAAAACTCCTGCCATGCTACCAGCTATGAGAATCACAATAAAAATTTCAAGTGGATGAGCCTTAACTCTATTTGAATAAAGCATGGGTTGCAACAAGAAATTATCTATGCCCTGAGCAAAGAAAATAGTACACGCAATTATCACCGAGGTCATATAAATAGGCATATCAGCGATAGGATTCATAAATCCAAATAACACCCCAATCGCAGCGCCAATTAAAGGCCCTATATAAGGAATCACATTAAGCACACCAACGATTATACCCATAAAAAATGCGTCCTGAGCACTAAGCCCAAACAGCATAGTGATGATAGATACTATAAACATCATTATGCAACTTTCGGCCAGAATACCTGTAAAATATCTCACCAAAAGTTCAGTAACAGAGTCAAGAGCACGAGTAATATTCATCTCATATTTGGTTGGAAACAGCGCAATAACCATAGTTTGAAACAATCCGTCCTCCTTTAAAAAGAAGAAAGTCACAAAACTTATAGAAAACAAAGCAATAGCCGTAGAAGTAATAAAACTAAAGAACGAGCTAAAAACTGCGTTAACAGAGTCAATATTTAATATATCTGCAAGCTGCGTTGAGAGTGAATTTTGGAGCACTTCCACTGAGGCATTAATACCAAAACTATCTTTCAAAAAAGCCTGCAATGAGTCTATTGGAGCTCTAAACGAGCCAATAAGTGAGTCCATTTCAAGGCCAGAAATATCATTTAATTTTGCAAATATCATAGGAAAGAATACACCCACAAAAGTTAGCAAGCACAGCCAAATAGTTATTAGCGTAATTAAAGCAGCAGCCCATTTAGGCATTTTAAACTTCTTGGTTTTGAGGCTCATCAAAAATTTAACCTCAGGCTTACCTATGATTGCAAGTACAGCTGCAATTAAAATATAAGCCACAATATCGCTGAAAAACCATACTAAGAAAGCTATAATCAGCGTCACTGCGCCACCTATAATATATCTAGTTAAGGTATTCATAATAAGTTAATTAAGATTAATTAATTTTAGCTAACGGTGTTTGTGTTCCTCGGACTTTATCATCAATATTCACTAATATTTCACTATCCAAGGGCAAAAAGAAATCAATGCGCGAGCCAAACTTTATAAATCCAAACTTGGTGTTCTGCTCAGCTCTCTCTCCCACTTTCACATAAGAGACTATGCGTCTAGCAACAAAACCTGCAATTTGGCGAAACAATATTTTTTTGCCTTTGTCTGTTGTAACAACCGTAGTCGTACGCTCGTTTTCTGTCGAAGATTTTGGATGCCACGCCACCAAGAATTTACCGTGATGATGTTTGAAATATTCTACTACTCCAGAGACTGGATACCAGTTGACGTGCACATTGTACACCGACATAAACACAGATATTTGCATACATTCGCATTTAAGGTATTCATCCTCAAACACTTTCTCAATAGCAACAACTTTGCCATCGCACGAGCTATACACTAAGCTCTCGTCTGTGAGTAATTCGCGCTTAGGCTCACGAAAAAACCTAATGATAAAAAACATTTTGACAAGGCAAAAAGCAGCTAGGAGTGAGCCCCACACAAGAGGCAAAAATACTAGCCCTAGCACAAGTATAGTTATAAAACAAATACACGCGATTGTGATTATTTTATATCCTTCTTTATTTATTTTCATACTTAAAAGATTGTAAAATTTGGGTTATTTTATGTAAAGATAATAAAATAAATTAAAGTTAACGGCGCTGAAATCAATAAAGCGTCAAATCTATCCAAAAATCCACCATGACCAGGGATAATACTGCCCGAATCCTTAACATCTACCGAGCGTTTAAACATACTCTCAATCAAATCTCCAGCTACCCCACTCACCGATATCACAACTCCTAAACCTGCGCCAAAGACAAGACTAAAGCCTTGAATATTAGCAAAATACATAGCTAACGCAATAGTAAAGGCTACACCACCAAAAAATCCTTCCCAAGATTTTTTAGGCGACAAACGCTCAAATAATTTGCGTCGACCTATGCTCATACCCACTAAATATGCACCTACATCATTTGTCCACACCAAAATAAAATATCCAAGCGCAATCTTAAACATATATTCGCCCGAGAAAGCCGACAAATACATAAGCGAAATTGTGCCCAACGAGCAATAAACAACACCCGAAATGGTAGCACTAATATTAGCAACTGGGTTTTTGGTATTACGATATAGTTCAACTACAAAAGGCAATAAAAATGCAGGCATAATCAAGACTAAGTACTTAATATCCAATATCTTAAGGAATACCATTGAATTCAATCCAAACACGATGAGCATTAACAAATACCCCCAAACTCTTTGAATTTTGGCCGTGCTGAGGGTAGAAATTTTATAAAATTCATATAGTGAGCCAAACGAAATAATCGCCAACATCAGCGAAAAACCATATTGGCACTTCATCATGCTAATCATGATAATAAGCAACACAGCCCCACTAAGAGTGCGAGTTAAAAGGCTTCTAAAGTTCATAATTAAGTTTCTTTTTTTAAGAAATTTGTTCTTGGTTAGGTTTTTCAGCTACATCTGTAACTACTTCTGCTACAACATCTTCCACTACTTCTACCTTGCTCGAAGGTCTTTTACCAAAGATTCTCTCCAAATCCTCAGTAAAGATAACTTCTTTTTCAAGCAACAGCTCGGCTAGTTTAATCATGCCTTCTTTATTCTCTGTAAGCACTTCTTCTGCCATAGCATACGCCTTGTCTATCAATGCTTTAGCCTCAAAATCTATCTCCTGAGCAGTTTTTTCAGAGTAAGGTTTAGTGAATCCCATATCGCTTTGACCCGACGAATCATAGTAGCTCAAGTTTCCAACTTTTGCGCTCATACCATAGTATGCCACCATAGCATAAGACTGTTTGGTTGCGCGCTCCAAGTCGTTAAGTGCACCCGTAGAAATTGCACCAAAATTTAGTTTTTCGCTCACACGTCCTCCTAAAATCGAGGCAAGTTCATGCATAAGTTGTTCAGATGTAGTGATTTGTCTCTCTTCGGGCAAATACCATGCTGCGCCAAGTGCTTTTCCTCGTGGGATAATAGTCACTTTAATTAGTGGATTTGCGTGCTCTAGCATCCAACTAACCGTAGCGTGTCCAGCCTCATGATAAGCTATCGTGCGTTTTTCGCTATCAGTAATTATCTTATTTTTGCGCTCAAGTCCACCTATAATCCTATCTACTGCACTTAGGAAATCTTCCTTACCCACAGCTGTTTTATCGTGGCGGGCAGCTATCAGCGCTGCCTCATTACAAACATTTGCAATATCAGCTCCCGAGAACCCCGGAGTTTGTTTAGCTAAGAATTCTCTATCTAAATTATCCTCAAGTTTAAGTGTTTTTAAGTGCACCTCAAAAATCTCAGCTCTCTCTTTAACATCAGGCAAACCAACCTCAATCTGACGGTCAAACCTACCTGCACGCATAAGTGCTTTATCCAAAATATCAGCACGGTTAGTGGCTGCCAAGATTATCACCCCAGCGTTAGTACCAAAGCCGTCCATTTCCGTAAGCAGTTGATTTAGAGTATTTTCACGCTCATCATTTGACGAAAAACCTGCATTTTTACCACGCGCACGACCTATTGCATCTATCTCATCTATAAACACAATACAAGGTGCTTTTTCTTTGGCTTGACGGAATAAATCTCTAACCCTCGAAGCTCCAACACCCACAAACATTTCTACAAAATCAGAACCACTAATTGAGAAAAATGGAACATCAGCCTCGCCAGCTACTGCCTTGGCCAACAATGTTTTACCCGTTCCTGGAGGGCCTACAAGCAGCGCACCTTTAGGAATTTTAGCGCCTAATTCTTTATATTTTTCAGATTTTCTAAGGAAGTCAACTATTTCCATAATCTCAACCTTAGCTTCCTCCAATCCTGCTACGTCTTTAAAATTGATTTTAACCTTATTTTCTTTGTCAAAAACCTGAGCCTTCATTTTGCCGACGTTAAACACGCCACCACCGGCTCCTCCACCTCCACCTTTAGACATATTTCTCATTATAAGTATCCATATACCTATAATAATAACGAAAGGCAGCACCGAAAATAGTAAGTCCGAGAACATACTTTTTCTAGTTTTTACATTCAAAGGCACTTTATATTGTGACTCAGTTTTTACTATATCTAATCTCTCCTCAAATAACTCAGGCGAGCTAATATTAAAATAAAATTGAGGTCCCGAGTCAGGAAGATTCTCAAATTGTTTATCTTTTTTGAGTGAATCAAGGGCTGTTTTAGTCAAAAATACTTCGACAGATTCTTTATTAATCATATCAATTTTTTGAACCATACCCTTCTCTATCATGGGTTTTAACTCATCCCAGTTAGATTCTTTGCTTTGCTCAGAGCCTCCAAAAAAAGAAAAAGCAATAAGCACTAATGCAATCGCCCCATACACCCAAATTATTTTAAACTTAGGTTTATTTCCACCCACGGGAGTCTTGGGTTTATTATTTAGTTTTGCCATAAATTTTAGTACTCAAAATCATATTTAGTTGCTGGCGCATCAGCCCACAACTCCTCTAATTTATAAAAATCGCGAAGCTCAGTTTGGAAAATATGCACCATAACATCGCCATAATCCATAACCACCCAAAGGCTGTTAGTCATACCTTCAACTCGCCAAACTTTCTCGCCAGTTTTTTCTTTCACATCTTTGTCTACACCATCAGCAATCGCGCCAACTTGCACAGTTGAGTCAGCATTACAAATTACAAAATTCTTGCAAATAGCACCGTCAAACCCCGAAAGGTCTAAAGACACAACATTTTTACCTTTTTTATCTTCTATCGCACCAACGATTGTTTCTAATAATTTACTCATATATTAATTCAAATATTTTACAGATTTATAATCCTACAAAGATATAAATTTTTAACAAGATATAAAAATTTAAACGCCCAGAATTGAACATTTATTACATTTTACCCCTCACTTACTTCAACCTAACATGTAGTTTGGGCGCAACTGCCAAAATAGTTTCCTTCAAGGCCATTATCAGCGAGGCTTTGACATAAGTACGCCTTACGGCCAGAGAAATCTTGCGCGATGCTGCTCCCTTAGCCAACATTTTCACATATTTTCGTCTGTTGTCAGCTATGTAAGGCACTGCCATTTCGGGGATTACCGTCACCTTAGAAGTGGTGTCAACTATGCGCATAAGCGTCTCAAGCGATCCTCCCGAAAAAGAATACGCGTTATAACCCTTGCGCGAGATTCCACACAGTTCAAGTATTTGGTCGGTGTAGGTGTGGCCATCGCCAAGCAGCAACAAATCCTTGATAGAAATATCCTCAAAACGTATATTTTTCCTATCATGCAGATTATTCATAGGCGAAATGTAGGCAAAAAATCTGTCGTTAAACAGCTCTTGCTCGGTTATAGATTTTGGCAACGCCCCACCTGCCATTAGCGCTACATCCAACTCATCTTTATTAAGCGCAGCGATAATATCTTTGGGTTTCAACTCATGAACCACCAAATGAACTTTAGGATATTTTCTAGTAAATTCGGGTATAAATTTAGGCATTAAATAAGGCGCAATCGTAGGCAAAACACCAAAGCGCAAAGTGCCCGACACCTCGCCATTAAACTCGCTAACTGACTCTTTTACATAGTTATACGATTTTAATGCCTCGCGCGCATTAGCCACAACCATAGCTCCAACTTCTGTGGGAATTACTGGTTTCTTACTCCTATCCAGCAGCACTACTCCAAGCTCTTGCTCTAGGTTTTTAATCTGCATACTAAGCGAAGGCTGAGTCACAAAACACTGCTCTGAGGCCAGCGAAAAACTGCCACAATTCACCACTGCCACCAAATATTCTAATTGTACTATGGTCATAATCTTATAGTTTTTCGCAAAGTTATAAAAAAAATCTATAACATCAAAGCATAGCTTTAGCTCAAAAATTCATATATTGTAGTATATTTGAATATCTTTGCACTAAAATAAAAAAGAATATGAGAAATAAAAGTAAAAAAGTGAGTTTCATTCAAAGCCAAGCCGAGCTTTCATCACTTATAGTCGAAAAATTCCGTGCCTTTGCTGATAAGAGTTTCACTGTAACCACCCTAAACACTTCGATAGGTGGTGGTGTTGAAACCAAGGCCATGGTCAAAGACATAGTATATTCTTTGTGCGACACAGGATTTATAATTAAAGTCCCCGAGGGAAGATACATGCTAAATTCTAATGAATTGCCATCATATCAGGGTACAGCTGATATGCTACCTTCGGGCTCTATATATATAATGGTAGATGAACTAGAAAAAGATATTTTCGTAGCACCCAACTTCACTGCCAACGCCCTAAATGGCGACACGGTGCGCGCAGTAGTCACTCACACACGCAGAAATGGCACTATGGAGGGTCAAATCGTAGAAATCATTGAGCGCAGCAAGAAAAAATATGTTGGTGTACTTGAATTAGGACGTGGCTTTGCCTTTGTTAAGGCAGATTCGCGCAAGATGCCCGTTGATATTTTCATCCCTTTAAAACCCGAGGACGACGGCAAATATGAAAATAACCATAAAGTAGCCGTGGAAATCATAGAGTGGAAAAAAGGAGACAAAAACCCTACGGGCAAAATAGTTGACATATTTGGAGCTGTGGGCGATAATGATGCCGAAATGCACGCCATACTTGCCGAATACGACTTGCCCTATCAATTTGAGAAAAAGGTAGAGGCCGCAGCCGACAAGATATCTACGCGCATGACTAAGAAAGAAATCGCATCAAGGCGCGATTTTAGAGATATAGTTACCATAACCATAGATCCAGCCGATGCCAAAGACTTTGACGATGCATTATCTATTAAAAAACTAGACAACGGCAACTGGGAAGTGGGCGTGCACATCGCCGACGTAACTCACTATGTTACACCAGGTTCTGTATTAGACGTAGAGGCCGAAAGCCGTGCTACTTCGGTGTATTTGGTTGATAGAACAGTTCCTATGCTACCCGAAAAACTTTCAAACGGTCTGTGTTCCCTGCGCCCAAATGAGGATAAATATTGTTTCTCGGCCGTATTTGAACTAAGCGATGATGCCGAGGTTTTGAGCCAGTGGATAGGTCGCACGGTGATATGCTCTAACAAGCGTTTTGCTTATGCCGATGCTCAAAGCATAATTGAAACAGGCGAAGGAGAATACAAAGACGAAGTGTTAACCCTACACCGTTTGGCACAAATAAGGCGACAAATGCGTTTTGCTAAGGGGGCTATCACTTTTGACAGAGAGGAAGCCAAATTTGACTTGGACGAGAAAGGCAAACCTCTTGGCGTGTACTTCAAAGTTCAAAAAGAGGCCAACCAACTAATCGAGGAATTTATGTTGCTTGCAAATCGCAAGGTAGCAGAATTTATAGGCAAGGCTGCGAAAGGCAAAAAAGCTGCAAAAACCTTTGTATATCGTGTTCACGACAAGCCTAATTCAGATAAATTATCTAAATTCAGCAATTTTATCCTCAAATTTGGTTATTATTTCAAAACAAATAACGATAGAGAAATATCTCAACAGATGAACTCGCTTATGGCAGATATCAAAGGCAAAAGCGAAGAAAATCTAATATCAACGCTTGCCATAAGAACCATGGCAAAAGCAACTTATACCACCGAAAACATAGGCCACTACGGTCTGGCCTTCCCCTACTACACCCACTTCACATCGCCAATTAGACGTTATCCTGACATGATGGTTCATCGCCTACTTGCATTATACATGGACGAAGCAAAATCTCAGGACAAGGATACTTATGAAGGTCTGTGCGAGCACTCATCCGAAATGGAAGTCAGGGCTGCTGAGGCCGAAAGAGCATCTATCAAATACAAAATGGTGGAATTTATGCTTGAGAGAATAGACCAAGAATTTGACGGTCATATCTCGGGAGTTACCGAATGGGGAATCTATGTTGAGCTAAATGAAACTCACATCGAGGGCTTTATCTCTATGCGCGATTTGACGGGTGATTACTATGCCTTTAACGAGGATGAATACGCGATTATAGGCGAGCGCACACACCAAAGATTCACTCTTGGAGATCCTATTAAAATCAAGATGTTACGTGGTGATTTAGCTCGCAAACAAATTGATTTTACTCTTGCTGGCCAAGTAGAACAAGTGAAAGAAATCCCAACATTTAGAGAGAGCAAGAAAAACAAAGAATCTCGCAGAAAAGACAAAAAATCAAAAACTAAGGATAAAAAACGTTCTAAAAAAAGGTAGAACGTATATAAAAAAGGGGCGTTAGTCTATTAAATGTTTTTTATTTAGTAATTTTTTTTAGCTTTGTTCTAAGAATTTACTAAATAAAAAACTTAAATATGACAAAAATTAAAGCATGGAAAAAGTTAGTAGCAATATCATGTTGCGCACTAAGCTTTCAGTCCTACGCTCAAGACAAGCAAAATCTTGTAATGAATTTGCAGGAGTGCCTCTCTTATGCAAAAGAGCACAGCATCACTTTGCAAAAAGCTAAGTACAATATTAGCGACAGCGAGATTGAAGAGAGTACAGCCAAAGGAGCTTTCTTGCCTAAAGTTTCGGCCTCGGTGGGTCAAAATTTTGGCAACACACCTTTTACTGAGGTGGGTGATAAAAATGTTTACACTGGCTCTTACGGTGCAGACCTATCTTTAGACCTATATAAAGGTGGCTCAAACTCACTAACTCTTAAACAGAGCAAAGTCGAAACACTTATTTCAAAGGAAGCGCTTAAAGAATTAGAAAACTCACTAGAGGTTAGCGTAACTCAAGTGTATATTGAGATTCTTTACTCTATCGACCAAATCAAAGTGGTAGAAAACTCTCTAGAGTTAAGCCTTAAAAACGTTGAACGAGGCAAAAAACAATTAGAGCTAGGCAGCATCAACGAATCTGACTATGCTCAATTAGAAACAGCCGTTTCAACAGAGCAGTACAATCTAGTAGTTGCTAAAAACGCTCTTTCGAGCAAATATCTTACACTTAAACAACTACTTGAAATCTCAGACCAAGCAACTTTAAGCATACCTAGCGATGAACTAGCATCAGAGGCTATCATCAGCAAAATACCAAGCCTAGAGCAGGTTTACGCAGCAGCACTAGAGTCTAGAGCTGAAATCAAAGCTAGCAAACTTAGCATAGAATCAGCAGAGTATGACCAGAAACTTGCAAAATCAGATTACCTACCTACCATTAGCCTAAGCGCAGGCATAGGTCTAAGCCACAATACTAGCTCAGACTATACTTTCTCAAATCAGCTAAAAAACAATTACAACCACTCGGTTGGAGTAAATGTTTCTGTGCCTATTTTCAACAGAAATGCGACTAAAAACGCTGTGAAAAAATCTCAAAACGCAGTTAGTTACGCAAAACTTGAACTTAAAGAAGAAACTAAAAATCTATACCAAACCATAGAAAGCCTTTACAATAACGCTGTAAATGCCAAATCTTTATACGAAGTATCTGAAGTAAAACTTAAGGCACTTGACAAAAGTTTAGAACTTGTAACCAAACAATTTGAACTAGGCTCAAAAGACATCATAGACCTTCTAACCGAACAAGACAGTTACAGAACTGCATCGGGCGAATACCTAGAAAACAAATACACCTTTATACTTAACAAAGCAATCTTAAACTTCTATCAAAACGGGATAATAAAACTATAAAATATCATGAAAAAGAAAAAAATCATTTTAGCACTTATAATCATCGCTTTAGTAGCTGGGGGAGTATATTTCTTCCTACCAAACAAAGCTACGGCAACAGCTCAAAGCTGGACTTTCTCGCCAGTAACGAGCGAAAATATTGTTAAGAGTATCACTGCTACGGGTACTATCGAACCAGTTACTTCGGTTGACGTGGGTACTCAGGTTTCGGGTATCGTAACAACAGTTTATGTGGACTACAATAGTGTAGTTAAAAAAGGCCAAGTCATAGCAGAATTAGACAAAAGCACACTTACACTAGACTTAGACAACAACAAATTCTCGCTAGCTGAAGCTCAAGCAGAGTTAGACTACGAAACTGCAAACTACACTAGAGTAAAAGCTCTTTACGAGAATAAATTAGTCTCTAGCCAAGAATACGAGGCTCAGCTTTACACTTTCACTAAAGCAAAAAACTCAGTTGAATCTGCAAAAATCAGTGTTCAGCGCTCAGAAATCAACCTTGGTTACGCTACTATCTACTCGCCTATCGACGGTGTAGTTTTATCAAAAGACATAGAAGAAGGTCAAACTGTGGCATCTAGTTATAGCACACCAACACTTTTCACCGTGGCAGCCGACTTAACTGATATGCGTGTGATTGCTGATATTGACGAAGCAGACATAGGCGAAGTTAGAGAAGGCCTAAGAGTTAGCTTTACAGTTGACGCTTATATCAACGACACATTTGAAGGTATAGTTACTCAAGTTAGACAAGAGGCTACTATCGAGAGCAACGTTGTAACTTACGAAGTTGTAATCTCAGCAGCTAACCCAGATCTAAAACTTAAACCAGGTTTAACGGCTAGCGTTGAAGTATTTACTTTAGATTTAAAATGCGACGCAGTAGTTCCTGCCTCAGCACTTACTTTCGATCCAGGATTTGACTTAGAAGAGCCTAAAGACGGTATGCCACAAGGTATGGGTGAAGGTGGCCCTGGCATGAGACAAGGTGGTGGCCCTGGCATGGGTCAAGGAGGTCCTGGTAAAGGCAAAAACGCTAAGAAAAGAAGAGCTCCTCAAGCAGGCGATCAAACCGTATGGGTTAAACGTGGAGATAAAATCATCCCTCACGCAGTTAAAACCGACATTACAAACGGCATCTTAACTCAAGTTGTTGAAGGCGTAATAGTTGGTGACACAGTTGCAACTGGTGTAGAATATACTTTCACTGCTAAAAACGGCAAACAAGCATCTAGTCCTTTTGTTCAACAACGTGGTCCAGGTAGATAATTTCAAGAAATTATGAGCAAAAAAGTCATAGAACTAAAAAATATAACTCGTCATTTCCAAGTGGGTGAAGAGTTAGTTAAAGCTCTCAGAGGCGTATCCTTTAGCATAGAGGAAGGTGAGTTTGTAACTATCATGGGAACATCTGGTAGTGGCAAGAGTACTTTACTAAATGTGCTAGGATGCCTAGATATGCCAACCCAAGGAGAGTTTTATCTTGACGGTATATTGGTTAGAGGAATGAGTAAAAACCAAAGGGCGAATCTTCGTAACCAAAAGATTGGTTTTGTGTTTCAAAACTATAATCTACTAGCTAAAACCACAGCCTTAGCTAATGTGGAGCTACCTCTAATGTACTCTAAAGCATACTCAGCCAAAGACCGCGAGAAAAATGCTAAAGAAGCACTTACGGCCGTGGGTCTAGCCGATAGGATGTATCACAAGAGCAACCAGATGAGTGGTGGTCAGATGCAACGTGTGGCCATAGCTCGTGCGCTAGTGAATAAGCCAGCCGTTATCCTAGCTGATGAGGCTACGGGTAACCTTGACACTCGCACCTCGTTTGAGATATTAGTCTTACTTCAGAATCTACACGCTCAGGGCAGTACTATTATCTTTGTTACGCACAACCCCGAGATGGCAGATTTCTCTAGCCGTAACATTGTGCTTAGAGACGGTAAAATCAATAGTGATACATTAAACACTAACATATCTAAGGCTAGCGAGGCACTTGCAGCTCTACCTGTTGTTGAAGATTAAAAGAAAAAAATTACTTTAAGAAAATGAATATAACAAATTTATTAATCATAGCACTTAAAGCCATAGTCAACAATAAGATGAGGGCTTTTCTAACCATGCTAGGTATTATTATAGGTGTTGCCTCTGTGATTTCTATGCTTGCCATAGGTCAGGGTTCAAAAGATAGCATCAATAGCCAAATATCTGAAATGGGTTCAAATATTATTACTATTCGTCCAGGTGCTGAGCGTCGTGGTGGTGTCAGACAAGACCCATCTACAATGCGCACACTTAAAACTCCTGACTTTGTATCACTTAAATACAAGTCAGAGTACGTAGACAAAGTATCTCCTATCGTTAACTCGTCGGGGCAATACATCTTTGGGGCAAATAACTACCCTTCTTCAATTTATGGAGTTAGCGAAGACTATATGACTATACGTCAGCTAAAAATGAGTAAGGGAACTATCTTCTCTGATGAAGATATTCATTCAGCAGCTAAGGTATGCGTGATAGGTAAAACCATACAAGACAACTTATTCCCTAACGGCGAAGAGCCCATAGGTAAGGTCATAAGGTTTAAAACTATTCCTATGCGCGTGATAGGTGTTTTGGCCGAGAAAGGCTACAATACTATGGGTACAGACCAGGATGATATCGTGCTAGCACCTTATTCTACTGTAATGAAACGTATTAATGCTAACACTCACTTTAACAGCATGATTGTCAGCGCTTTAGACGAGGATTTAACCACAGAAACCATGGCAGAAATCACTTCAATACTTCGCACAAATCACGAACTTAGAATACAAGATGCCGATGATTTTCATGTGCGTTCTCAACAAGAGCTTGCCTCTATGATGAACTCTACCAGCTCGCTTATGACTACACTTTTGGCTTGTATCGCAGGCATCTCGCTGCTTGTCGGTGGTATTGGTATCATGAATATTATGTATGTTTCAGTTACTGAGCGTACCAAAGAGATAGGTCTTAGAATGTCTGTTGGTGCTCGAGGTATAGATATTTTGATGCAATTCTTGATCGAAGCCTTGCTTATCAGCATAACGGGTGGTATTATAGGCGTTATTGTTGGATGTGGGGCAGCTTACATTATCGAAAACGTAGCCAAATGGCCTGTACTTATCGAGAGCTGGACTATACTTCTATCCTTTGCCGTGTGTACATTCACAGGTGTGTTCTTTGGTTGGTATCCTGCTAAAAAAGCAGCTGCACTCAACCCTATTGATGCAATTAGATACGAATAAATGGGAGCAGTTAAAACAAAATATTGGATTTACCTATTAAAATTCGTCGGATGGTGTATTATAATAGGTATATCCTTTCTTTGGAGCGCAACTACAGATAGCGAGAATATCAACTCATTTAGGATGGCTATGTTTATCCTAAATATTATTCCTCTGCTACTTATTTACGCTATCAACAATGCTATTTTCATACCCGAGCTCTTGTTCAAGAACAAGAGAGGGTGGTTTTTGATTGCAAATATTTTGTTTTTATTTTCGCTTGTAACCTTTTCGTATTTTGTTGACGATAAGACTATAGCCGAAAAATTTGTTGAGTATAGTGGTACTCGACCTACAAGACCTAGAAATGCTCTGGATTTTATAGCCCGCGATGTTATCAACTATGTTTTGATGATAGGTTTTGTCACAGCTTTAAGGCTTATGGGCAGGCTACAAGCTAGCGAAGAGGCACTTAAAGAGGCCGAAAATGCTAGAATCAAAGCCGAATTAGACAACTTAAAAAGCCAAATAAACCCTCACTTTCTGCTAAATACGCTCAATAATATTTATGCACTAACGGCCATAGACAGCGACAAGGCTCAAAAAGCGATTCAGGAATTAAGCCGTCTTCTACGCTATATTTTATATGATAATCACAGCGACATGGTTGGCCTTAAAAATGAGGTCGAGTTCCTTAACAACTACATAGAATTAATGCGTATAAGGCTTACAAAAAACGTTAAATTAGAGGTAAATTTCAACATTAAGGAAAACGATTCTACACAAATCGCCCCCCTCATTTTCATTTCGCTTATCGAAAACGCATTCAAACACGGAGTTAGCGCCGACAAGCCTAGTTTTATAGAGATAAACATGGACAATTCGCCCGAGAAAGGTGAACTCACTTTATCTATTAAAAACAGCAACAACGCCAAATCTTCAACTGACAAAAGTGGCAACGGCATAGGCCTAGAGCAGGTCAAAAAACGTCTTGAACTGCAATATCCAGAGGGTTATAGTTGGGAAATAAAACAAGATACAGACACTTACAGCAGCGTTTTATCACTTAAAACTAACATTTCATGAAACTAAAAACCATAGTCATTGACGATGAGCCACTAGCTTTGGGTTTGATTGAAAGCTACGTTAGCAAGACGCCTTTTCTAGAGCAAACAGCATCGTTTTCAAGCGCCATAGAAGCCGTGCACAGCCAAGAGCTAAAGCAGGCTGATTTGATTTTTTTGGATATTCAGATGCCCACGTTAAACGGTCTTGAATTTTCAAAAATGATAGATGCGAAAACTCGCATAATCTTCACAACGGCCTTTCACGAGTATGCCCTAGATAGCTATAAGGTCAATGCTCTGGACTACCTGCTAAAACCCATATCTTACATGGATTTCCTCTCCTCGGCAAACAAGGCCTTGGACTGGTTTACTCTGCTAAAAAACTCTAGCGAGGAGAAAAATTTTATCTACGTAAAGTCTGATTACAAGCTACTTAGAATAGAATTAGATGAGCTTTTATATGTCGAAGGCATGAAAGATTACGTGAAATTTTATGTAGAAGGCACGCCAAAACCCATAATCTCGCTAATGAATCTTAAAAAAGCTATGGAACTGCTCAGCGAAGAAGATTTCATAAGAGTCTCGCGCTCGTTTATAGTGCGCAAAGACAAGATAAAAGTGGTCGAGAGAGCGAGAATTATTATAGGCGACCAGGCTATAAGCATAGGCGATGCATATAAAGAAGAATTCAAAAAATTCATAGATAACTAAATTTTACTATCTTTGCATGAAATTAAAGAAAAATTCTAGTGAAGATATTATTTAAAAATCGCGCAAATAAAAAACCATCGCTCGTAGCATCCGTCACACCCCTAGTGGTGCTCATGCTACTTCTTTATTTAATGATAAGTTGCTTTGGCGCTGACGCAATTAGTGGAGGTAGCCAAATAGCCTTATTATCAGCCACATCGGTGTGCGTAATGATATCTATTTTTTTTTACGGAGGCAAGTGGAGCAAGTTAGAGGACGCGATAGTTGACAATATCAAAGCATCGGCATCGGCCATAATAATACTGCTTTTAATAGGCTCAATATCAGGGTCTTGGATGTTGAGTGGTGTAGTTCCAACTTTGATTTATTATGGTCTAGAGATATTAAATCCCAACATATTTTTATTAGCATCGTGCGTAATTTGCGCCCTTGTAGCCCTGCTTACAGGCAGTTCGTGGACTACGATTGCTACCATAGGTGTGGCGCTCATGGGCATAGGCACAGCACTTGGTCTGAAGGAAGGCTGGGTTGCAGGAGCTATAATCTCAGGGGCATACTTTGGCGATAAGATGTCTATTTTGTCCGACACTACTGTGTTGGCATCTTCGTGTGTAGACGTGCCTATCTTTAAGCACATTAAATACATGGTTTACACTAGTTTACCTGCGTTTATCTTATCTTGTATAGTGTTTACCATTGCAGGTTTTGCGCTTGAGCACAGCTCAGTAGCCGACGTTAGCGTGTACTCTAACACGCTTCACGAGAGCTTTAACATCTCGCCTTGGTTGCTTTTAATCCCTATTTTGACGGGGATACTTATCGCGCTGAAACTACCTGCTATTATCACTTTATTTCTATCGTGTTTATTTGCGTGTATCGCGCTTTTAATCTCTCAGCCTCAAATCATGAGCGAGCTTTTGGGCGTGGGAGAATTAACTGGCATGCTAAAATTCAAAGCCATAGTTCTAAGCTGTTACAGCCCCACAGAAATTATCACCTCGTCACCTCAAGTAACAGATTTAATAGCCACACGAGGTATGTCGGGCATGTTAAACACAGTTTGGCTGATTATATGCGCCATGTGTTTCGGAGGAGTTATGACAGGCAGTGGCATGCTAGATAGCATCACAAAATTCTTCTTAAAAATAGTCTCAGGACCTACAACTTCGGTTGCATCAACGCTTGGCTCAGGCATATTTTTTAATATCTGCACAGCCGATCAATACATATCTATAATATTAAATGCTAGATTGTTTAAACATTTGTATGAACAGCAAGGGCTAGAGGCTAGGCTTTTGAGCCGTTCGGTCGAAGATTCAGCTACGGTCACTTCGGTGCTTGTGCCCTGGAATTCATGCAGTATGGCGCAGTCTACGGTGCTTGGGGTTTCGGCCTTCACGTTTTTGCCTTATTGTGTATTTAATATCGCTAGCCCCATTATTTCTTTTTTGGTAGTGATGCTAAGGATTAAGATTAAGACCAAACATTAGCTATAAATAGTTAATTTACAGATGATTTATCCCCTCAAAAAGCTATTTTTTTAGGGGATAATTTATTTTAATTTTGTAGAATTATTTATATATTTGTAAAATCAAATCTAGTAATGAGAATTATGTATAACGTATTGCGCTATAGTGCATCAGATAAAATGAGTGAATTAATATGTGAGAAATATCACATGTTACTAGTACTTAATCGTTTTGGCATAGATATGGGCTTCAGCGACAGCACTATTGGCGAGGTGTGCGAGAAGTATAATATTGACGTAGACACCTTCCTAAGCGTGGTTAATTTATTGATTTCAGAGGATGACAAATATGTTGAGACAGAGAAAATCTCATTAAAAGATGTGATATCTTACCTTAAAAATTCTCACGTATATTTCAGTGAGTATAAATTACCCGAGATACGCGAAAAACTAATGAACGCCCTAACGGACAACAACGCCGTCTCACTAGCTGTGATTAATTACTACGACGAATACATAGCCGAGGTGAGAAAGCACATGCAATATGAGGAAGAAGGAATTTTTAGTTATGTAGAAAAATATCTTGCAGGCGATGAGTCTGAATTTAACCTTGCATCATTTAGCGAGCACCACCACAGCGTAGAGAGCAAGCTCACGGAGCTAAAGAATATCATCATTAGATATTACCACACCAAGAGCACTCATTCACTTTCAAGCGCCCTGTTCGATATCTTCACCTGCGAAAAAGATTTAACATCTCACAGTGATATTGAGGACTACATATTAATACCAACGCTCAAAGCAAAATTAGCAAAATAATCATGGCAAATAAAATACACATAGTAATAGCCGAACCCTCTGCAATTATACGTAGTGGTGTATTTTCTGTGATTCAAAAAACTCATACAAGCAATATCTCTATAGCCGAAATTTCTGAGATTACAACTCTTAAAGACAGCCTCATAGAGCTAGATGCCGACATATTAATCATCAATCCTACTCACCTGGGAATGATAACTCCCGGGGAAATAAAATCTGATAGTCTCAAAATCATTGCCTTGCAAACTGCGCTCACTGACCCTTCTACACTTAACATGTATGATGCCGTGATATCGGTGTATGACAGTGTAGAAAAAATCAGAGAAACACTCACACAAATCATAAACACAGAGAGCGACAGCGACAAAAAAGCCGAGCTATCGCAACGCGAAAAAGAAATAGTTGTGTGCATCACCAAAGGCATGACTAACAAAGAGATAGCCGACAAATTATTCTTATCTACCCACACAGTCATCGCCCACAGACGTAATATTTCTAGCAAACTAGAGATACACAGCACCTCGGGTCTTACTATCTATGCCATAGTCAACAAACTAATAGACATAGACTCTCTTAATCAAAAATAATTTCCTACATTATTGAAATAACTACCTACATTTAGGTAGGATATTCGCAAGTAATAGCTTTCATAAAACCTCATAACTCACACCTAGCAAGCAAGTTACATCTTTGGCACGATAAATGATTTAACCTACGGTGTTAATTTATTTAAATGTGAGCGAGATATGAGAAGATTGATGTTAACAGCGCTAGCTATATGCTTTTCTTTAGCGACAAGTGCGCAAACCAAAGTCAACGTTGCAGCAGCAGCCAACACACGCGATGCAGTGGGCGAGATTGCAGCGCTATTCGAGAAAAAAAATCCTAATATCAAATTAGTTATCAATTTTGGTAGCTCAGGCATGTTTGTTCAGCAAATTTCTAACGGAGCAGGCTTTGATATTTTCCTTTCGGCCGACAAAGATTTTGCACTAAAACTAGAGTCTGCGGGCAAAACTATAGGCCTAGTTAGAGACTATGCCTACGGAAAACTTACACTTTACAGCAAAAACCTACCTGTCGAGACACTAGGATTAAAAGCCTTGGATGACAAATCTATTCACAGAATAGCAATCGCAAATCCTCAAAGCGCGCCCTACGGCAAATATGCTGTGGATATGCTTACAGACTTAAAACTCTTTGATAAGTATAAATCTAAGATAATCTACGGCGAGAACATAGGCACAACGGCTCAATATGTATTCACTGGCAATGCCGAGATAGGTTTTATAGCACTTTCGCAAATCAAATCACCGGATGCTAATACTCAGGGTCACTTTTATATTATTCCTAGCGAACTTTACAGCCCTATTATCCAAAGTTGCGTTTTGATTAAAACTCCCTCGTCAAAACCTGAGGCTAAAGAGTTTATGGACTTTTTATTCTCATCTGAGAGCAAAGAAATTTGGATAAAATACGGCTACACCCCAGGCGAATAAAATCTACATAAAATGTTTGATGCTGATTTCACGCAAACGCTACTGCTTACCTTAAAGCTAGCGTCATACACAACAGCTATACTATTAATTATAAGTATGCCCATAGCCTACACTTTGGCGCACAAAAGATTCTTTCTGCGCTCAGTGGTAGAGGCCTTGATTAGTATGCCCATGGTGTTGCCACCCACTGTTATCGGATTCTACCTACTTATGGCTTATAGCCCTGAGAATTGGTTTGGCCGAGGTTGGGAGAGTATTTTCGACTCTCGCCTAGCGTTTAGTTTTGAGGGGATTCTGCTCGCTAGCGTGCTATTTAGCCTGCCGTTTATGGTGCAACCTCTGCAAAACGGATTTGTTGGCATAGACAAAAATCTTTCGTCGGCAGCTCAGTGCCTGGGCAAAAGCAAACTTAATATTTTCTTTAGAATACTATTGCCAAATATGATACCCTCGATAGTTACGGCCCTGGCTCTCACTTTTGCACACTGCATAGGTGAGTTTGGGGTGATAATTATGGTGGGAGGCAATATGCCAGGTGAGACTCGCGTGGCCTCAATAGCTATTTACGACCAGGTGCAGGCTCTGCAATACGACAATGCGAATAAGTACTCGCTGATATTATTTATTACATCAATGATACTTCTTACGATAATCTACGCCTTTAACAAATCATCACGCAATACCTATTAATTATGCTAAGTATAAATATCAATCAACCCATGCACACAGTTGAAGGTGCAGCCATGCTAGAGATTAACACTCAAATCAGCAAAGGCGAATTAGTATGTATAAAAGGTGCGTCGGGAATAGGCAAGACTACCCTACTCAAATCAATCGCTGGACTTGTAAAACCTCAAAGTGGCAAAATCAGCTTTCAAAATCAAGATTGGTTTAATAAAGATAAAAAATTGTTTGTCTCAGCTGCAAAACGTCGCACGGGTCTGATGTTCCAAGATTTCGCTCTATTTCCCAACATGAGCGTTAGGGAGCAGGTGATATATGCCCAAAAAGAAAAACAATTAGACGTAGCAGATGAGCTCCTAGAGAGTTTTCACCTAAGCGCGCTGGCAGGCAGAAAAGCCTACCAACTATCAGGTGGGCAAAAACAACGCGTAGCCCTAGCCAGAGCCCTAGCCTCAGAGCCTTCACTATTATTATTAGACGAACCATTCTCAGCTCTTGACTTTGAGCTTAAAGAAGAAGTTCGCGAGGCCATACGCTATGCTCACACTCGCATAAACACTATCACCATGTTAGTGTGCCACGACCCTGCCGACATAGATGCAATGGCAACGAGTATCCTACATTTTGGTTATAACTACCTACATGTAGGTAACAAAACAGAAAGTAAAGCAAAAGGTAAAAAATTAAACTTAAATTTTTGGAAAAAAAATACAGACTATAACTCATTGATTACTTGCAAATTAGAAAAACATTAAAACTTTTTTTACTATAAAAAACGTCGTTTGGCACGATAGATGCACTTAAACAAAATATATTTTTAACAAACTTAATTCAAATTTATTATGAGGAAGATTGCAATTTACGGAAAAGGTGGTATCGGTAAAAGTACTACAACACAAAACACAGTTGCGGGATTAGCAGAGATGGGAAAAAAAGTTATGGTTGTGGGTTGTGACCCAAAAGCCGATTCAACTCGTTTGCTATTGCACGGACTAGCACAAAAAACTGTATTGGATACATTACGTGACGAGGGCGAGGATATCGATCTTGACGATGTAATGAAACCTGGTTTCAAAAACACTTCATGTGTTGAGTCAGGTGGTCCAGAACCAGGCGTTGGATGTGCAGGTCGTGGTATCATTACTTCAATCAACCTTCTAGAACAACTTGGTGCTTATGACGATGACAAAGAACTAGACTACGTATTCTATGACGTACTTGGTGACGTTGTATGTGGTGGTTTCGCAATGCCAATTCGTGACGGTAAAGCACAAGAAGTATATATCGTATGTTCAGGTGAGATGATGGCGATGTATGCAGCAAACAACATTTGTAAATCTATCAACAAATTTGGTCAAGCAGGTACAGTACGTCTTGGAGGACTAATTTGTAACTCTCGTAAAGTAGACAACGAGGCTAACATGATAGAAGAGTTTGCTAAAAAACTTGGTACTCAAATGATACACTTCGTACCACGTGACAACATGGTTCAACACGCTGAGATCAACCGTAAAACAGTTATCGATCACGCTCCAGAACACCCACAAGCTGACGAATATCGTTCACTAGCAAGCAAAATTCACAACAACCAAATGTTTGTAATTCCACAACCACTTGAGATGGAAGCTCTAGAGGAATTGCTTGTATCATTCGGTATCATGAACTAATCTTATTTATTTGAACCTTTTTAAACATTAAAATTATGTATTTAGTTAGAGCTATTGTAAGACCAGAAAAGTCGGCTGTTGTAATGAAAGCATTGCTTGAAGCAGGTTTTCCAGCAGTTACAAAGATATCTGCATTTGGACGTGGTAAACAACGTGGTATCAAAGCAGGAAACGTAACTTATGATGAACTTCCAAAGGATTTGTTGATGATAACTATCCCTGAAAAAGACAAAGATTTCGTAGTAGAAACTATCATGTACTCTGCACGTTCGGGCGAGCAAGGACAATTCGGTGACGGTAAAATCTTTGTTACTCCAGTTGAAGAGTGCTACACTGTATCAACAGGCTTTAAAGAAGTTTAATTCCAAAAACATTAAGTTATGAAATTAATAATGAGCATAATCCGTATAGCTAAGCTTCAGGAAACAAAAAACGCTTTATCGGAGGCTAACCTACCATCATTTACTGCTATGGCAGTAATGGGAAGAGGTAAAGGTCATGGCGACCTTGAGAAAGCCGAGAGCGTTGATCCTGAATATCTTGAGCTTATACACCAAGGTGATCCACGCCTTAAAGCTAAACGTATGATAACTCTAGTTGTCTCGGACGATAAAAAAGACTTGGCCGTAGAAACAATAATGAAAGTTAATCAAACGGGCAAAAGTGGAGACGGTAAAATCTTTGTAATTAATGCTACCGAATCTGTACGTGTTCGCACGGGAGAGTGTGGCGATGAAACCCTTGATTAAACTTGCGAAAAGATGAAAGAAACAACTATTCCAAATATGGCAGACTTCGCCGAAGAAGTCTCTAAAGTCTACCCTAAAAAGGTAGCTAAGAAAAGGGGTAATGCTATCGTCATTAATGACCCAGATTTAATCCCTAAAATTCAAGCTAACGTTCGTACCATTCCAGGTATCATCACACAACGTGGTTGTACTTATGCAGGTTGTAAAGGTGTGGTATTAGGCCCAACACGTGATATTATTAACATCACTCACGGACCTATCGGTTGTGGTTTTTATTCTTGGCTTACTCGTCGTAACCAAACTAAACCAGAAACTCCAACTGATGACAACTATATTCCTTACTGTTTCTCAACCGATATGCAAGATTCAAATATCGTGTTTGGGGGTGAGGAAAAACTTAAACAAGCTATTCGTGAGGCTTACGAGTTGTTTCACCCAAAAGGTATCGCTATTTTCTCAACTTGTCCTGTTGGTCTTATTGGTGATGATGTTCACCGTGTAGCTCGCCACATGATGGAGGAGATTCCAGACTGTAATATCTTTGGTTTCTCTTGCGAGGGTTACCGTGGGGTATCTCAATCAGCTGGTCACCACATTGCAAATAATGGTCTTTACAAAAACCTTATAGGTAAAGACGATACAGTTGAAGGCAAACACCCTTTCCGTATCAACCTACTTGGTGAGTACAATATCGGTGGTGATGCTTTTGCTATCGAAGAATTGCTTGACAAATGTGGTATTGAGCTTATAGCAACTATGTCTGGTAACACTACAATGCAAAAATTTGAGCGTGCTCACACAGCTGATCTTAACCTTGTAATGTGTCACCGTTCTATCAACTACGTGGCTGAGATGCTTGAAACATCGTTTGGTATTCCTTGGACAAAATGTAACTTTATCGGTGCTGAAGCAACTGCTAAAACACTTCGTAAAGTTGGTGAATTTTTTGCAGATGCAGGCCTTATCGCTCGCATAGAAGAAGTGATTGCAGAGGAAATGCTAGCTGTTAAAGCTGCTGCTGATAAAGCTAGAGTAAAAACCGAGGGCAAAACATCTATGCTATTTGTTGGAGGTTCTCGTGCTCACCACTACCAAGAATTATTCAACGAGTTAGGCATGACTACTCTGTGTGCTGGTTATGAGTTTGGTCACCGTGATGACTACGAAGGAAGGGTTGTTATCCCAACTATCAAAATCGACGCTGACAGCCGTAACATCGAGGAAATCACCGTAACTCAAGACGAAACTCGTTTCCGTCCTCGTAAAACCGAAGCAGAGCTTGAGGCTTTAAAAGCTAATGGTTTTGAGTTCAACAACTACGACGGTCTTATGAAAGATATGCAAAAAGGCGCTCTAGTAATCGACGATTTGTCTCACTACGAGATGGAGAAACTTGTTGAAATGTATCACCCAGACGTGTTCTGTGCTGGTATCAAAGAGAAATACGTTATCCAAAAAATGGGTATTCCACTTAAACAGCTTCACAACTACGATTCAGGAGGTCCTTACGCAGCATTTGAGGGTGCTATTAACTTCTACAAAGACCTTGAGATGATTTCATGTAGCACTATCTTCAAAAATGTGAAAGCACCTTGGGAGAGAGAGGACTACGTAGAGGCTACATTCGTTAACTATTAAAAAAAAGTATTATGTTATTAAGACATACAACAGCAAAAGAAATAGAACGTAAGGCTCTAACGGTAAACCCTGCTAAGACTTGTCAGCCAATCGGAGCAATGTATGCTGCACTTGGATTGCACGGATGCTTACCTCACAGCCACGGTTCACAAGGGTGTTGCTCTTACCACAGAAGCGCACTTACAAGACACTTCAAAGAGCCAGTAATGGCTGCAACTAGCTCATTCTCTGAGGGTTCTTCAGTGTTTGGAGGTTCAGCCAACTTACTTCAAGCTATAGGCACAATGTTTTCTGTTTACGACCCAGAGGTTATTGCAGTACACACAACTTGTCTTTCAGAGACCATAGGTGATGACTTAAATAACATCATCAACAAAGCTCAAGAAGACGGCCTAATTCCAGAGGGTAAACGTGTTATATATTGTAACACACCTAGTTACGTTGGTTCACACGTTACAGGTTACTCTAACATGGTTGCATCGTTTGTTAAAAACTTTTCTACAAAAACAGCTAAGAAGTTTAATGTTATTAACTTAGTTGCTGGTTGGATGGAGCCTTCTGACATGGGCGAGATTAAACGTTTGGCGAAAGTTATGGAAACACGTACTTTGATGTTCCCAGATATGACAGGCGTACTAGATGCACCTATGACTGGTAAATACAAAATGTATGAAGCAGGTGGTGTGACTATCAAGCAAATGGAGACTACGGGCGATAATAAATTCACTCTAGGTCTAGGCTCTTACACAACAGAGGATGCGTGTATCAAACTTGAGAATAAATGTAAAGTTCCTTTTGAGGTGTTGGATATTCCTATCGGATTCAAAGCAACTGACAGATTCCTAATGAGCCTATCGCGTCACGCTAATGTGCCTATTCCAGACTCTATCACCGAGGAGCGTGGTCAACTTATCGACCTTATCTCAGATGCTTCAAAACACCTTTATGGTAAACGTGTAGCACTTTGGGGCGATCCTGACACACTTATTCCACTTGTTGAGTTCCTAGTTAGCATGGATATGAAACCTGTGTATGTAGTAACTGGTACTCCAGGCAAACTATTTGACGATAGAATGGCTGAATTACTTAAAGACATTCCAGAGGCTAAATACATGAGTGGTGCAAATGCAGATATGTTCCAAATGCACCAATGGATTAAACAAGAAGGCGTAGACTTGCTAATAGGTAATACTTATGGTAAATATATAGCTCGCGATGAGAACACACCTTTCGTAAGATTTGGATTCCCTATCGCAGACCGTCCAGGTCACAACTATTTTGCAAAAACAGGTTACAAAGGAGCAGCTTATCTAGTGACTAAAATTCTAGATGCAATGTTGCAAAACTTTGATGAGACTTGTCCTGAGGAAAAAGTTGAGTTCCAAATGTAATAAAATTTGAATTTTCATTAAAGGTAAGTGCCCCGTTTAACCGAGGTGCTTACTTTTAAGAAAATCAAAATTACGAATTTCTAAACACAATAACATGACTCACATACTAGAGCAGAGAAGGAAACAGGTATATTTGGGTGGAAACACTAATAGACCTATAGAGGCAGGAAAGATTAGTCTTGCAGGGAGTATGAGTCAACGAGCGTGCGTGTTTTGTGGTTCTAGGGTAGTACTATATCCTATAGCCGATGCACTACATATCATACACGGTCCTATAGGATGCGCAGCCTATACGTGGGATATTAGGGGGTCTTTATCATCAGGCCCAGAATTACACAGACTTAGCTTCTGCACAGATTTACAAGAAGCAGATGTTATTTTTGGAGGTGAAAACAAGCTTTATCACTCATTAATTGAGCTAATAGCCGACCACAAACCAAAAGCAGCATTTGTCTACACAACATGTATTGTTGGTGTAATTGGCGACGACGTTGAACGAATATGCAAACAAGTAACCAAACAAACGGGGGTTACAGTAATACCAGTACAAGCACCAGGATTCCAAGGTTCTAAAAAGGACGGATACAAGGTAGCTTGTGAATCACTCTTCAAATTAGTGGGAACACTTGATAGACCCACTCCACAAAAAAGTATCAATATACTTGGAGATTTTAACCTAGCTGGCGAGCTATGGATACTCATAGAATACTACAAACGCATGGGCGTACACGTAAACGCTACCATAACTGGCGACGGCAGGGTGGACGATATACGTAATGCACACAACGCAGGGCTAAATGTTGTGCAGTGCTCAGGTTCTATGATACACCTAGCTAAGATGATGAAGGAGAAATATAATACTCCATTTATGCACGTATCGTATTTCGGTATAGAGGATATGAGCGATGCTCTTTACGAGGTTGCAAAATTCTTTAAGGACGATGAAATGATGCAAAAGGCCAAAGAAATAGTCAAAGACGAGATGAGCCGTTTGCTACCAGAGCTAGTCCCTTACAAGAAAGCCTTAGAGGGCAAAAAAGCAGCCATTTATGTAGGAGGAGCATTCAAAGCCATATCACTTGTAAAGGCCTTGCGCCTTATCGGAGTTAGAACTGTGATTGTAGGATCTCAAACTGGAACATCAGAAGAATATGAGCTAATTAGGCAATTATGCGACGACGGGACAGTAATAGTTGATGATTCTAACCCTATTGAGCTTTCTCACTTTGTCAAGGAGAAAGAAGCTGATATATTTATCGGTGGAGTCAAAGAAAGACCTATAGCCTATAAAATTGGACTAGGATTTTGCGACCACAACCACGAACGCAAAGAAGCATTGGCTGGATATGAAGGCATGATGAATTTTGCTAAGGAAATATATGCAACAGCTATGACACCAGTTTGGAAATTCACACGTAAAAACACTCGCGATGAAAGCAAATAGTAAAACATATTCATCTTCGAGAAATGCTTGCAAACTTTGTGCTCCTCTAGGTGCGTCTTTGGTATTCAAAGGCATAGAGGGCTGTGTGCCACTTATTCACGGCTCACAAGGTTGCGCAACTTACATTAGAAGATACATGATAAGCCATTATAAAGAACCTGTTGATATTGCATCAAGCAACTTTAGCGAAGAATCAACAGTGTATGGTGGCAGCAAAAACTTTATTACTGGGATAGATAATATTATTTCTCAATACCACCCTAAGGTCATAGGCATAGCATCAACTTGTTTGTCAGAGACCATAGGCGAGGACATACCAGGCCACATTAGAAACTATTCAGAAGCAAAAACAGGCGAAACACTACCTGCCTTTGTTCATAGTTCTACGCCGAGTTATTGTGGCTCTCACGCCGAGGGTTTTCATAACACGGTTTTGTCAACGGTGAAAACTTTTGCTAAAAAGTCTAAGCCCACTTCAGCAATTAATATGCTACCAGGCATGGTTACTCCAGCAGATATTCGCTATCTAAAAGAGATAATGCAGGACATGAATATCAAGGCTTGCGTGTTCCCAGATTACAGCGAGACACTAGACAATGTGTACACGGCCGAATACTCGCTTATCCCTTCGGGAGGCACTAGCATAGCCGAATTAGAGGCTATGGGAGATGCAAGTCTGACGATAGAATTTGGCGAGAGATTTAACCAAATGTACAAAAACTCAGCTAATAAATCTCTAGTGCAAACGGCAGGCGAATACCTAGAAACGCAGCTTGAGATTAAAAACGCAAAACTTCCTATTGCCATAGGCATAGCTGCATCAGATAGATTTATGCAAACTTTAGAAGAAAATTTTGGAGTTAAGATGCCTAAAAAATATGAAATGGAGCGAGGTAGATTAATAGATGCCTATGTAGATGCTCACAAATATCTTTTTGGCAAGAAAGTTTTGATTTATGGCGAGGCTGATTTTGTGAGTGCTCTTAGCGAGTGGGCCAAGGAAGTAGGCATGGAGCCCTACCCTTTCAAAGACACAGACTTTGAGAGCATAAAAACCCAGGCTCACAAAATCGAACCCAATATAATGATAGGTAGCAGCAAGGGCTACTATATAGCACGCGAGCTAAAAATTCCTATCATACGCCTAGGTTTCCCTATTCACGATAGATTTGGAGCATCACGCCAAACAACAATAGGCTACCGAGGAACTCAAGAAATATTTGACAGAGTAGTAAACGCAGTAATAGAATACAAACAAGAAAATTCTCCAGTAGGATACAAATACATTTAGTGGTTATGATTACAACAGAGATGACACAAAAGCACCCATGCTTTAACGAAGAGGCAAAACACACTAGCGCCAGAGTTCACTTACCCGTAGCACCAAAGTGTAATATTCAATGCAATTATTGCAACAGAAAATACGATTGTGTAAACGAATCGCGCCCTGGAGTAACTTCAAACATTCTTTCGCCCCAGCAATCAGTGGGTTACCTAAAAGCTCTAGAGGAGAAAATGGACAACCTAAACGTGATAGGGATAGCTGGCCCTGGCGATCCATTTGCTAACCCTGAGCAAACCTTAGAGACTATGCGTTTGGCACACGAGGAGTTCCCTGACAAGATTTTCTGTTTGTCAACCAATGGACTAAATCTTGAGCCTTACATAGATGAGATAGCTGAGCTAAATGTTAGCCACGTGACTATCACTATCAACAGTATGGACGTTAAAACTCTAGCTAAGATTTACAAATGGGTAAGACTAGGAGCTCACATTTATCGTGGCGAGCAAGGAGCTAAACTACTCTTAGACAAACAATTAGCCTGCATACCTAAACTAAAAGAAAAAGGTATAACAGTTAAAATCAATAGCATCATAATACCAGGCATCAACGAGGACGGCATCAAAGAAGTTGCGCGCGTATGCTCAGAATTAGGAGCAAATGTAATCAACTGCATTCCCTTGATTCCAACAGCTGACACACCATTTGCAGAGCTAGAAAAGCCTGATGCAAAAATGGTATTTAGAGTAAGAACACTAGCATCTGAGCACCTAAAACTAATGAGTCACTGTGCAAGATGTAGAGCAGATGCAGCGGGTCTTTTAGGTCACGACATGAGTGGTATTCACGAACTTTTGGAAGAATATTCTTCACGTGTTGATATGGAAACAGAGAATCGTCCTTACGTAGCAGTTGCAACCAACGAAGGTATGCTAGTTAACCAACATTTGGGCGAGGCCAAAACACTTTACATCTACAAACAAACCATGAACGGTTACCAATTTGTGGAAGAAAGAGACACTCCACCTCTAGGTTTAGGCGACGAGCGTTGGGCAAGACTTGCAACCCTGCTTAGCGATTGCAGAGCAATACTAGTGAGTGGTATAGGTCCAAAACCCAGTAAAATACTTAAAGACGGCAGGGTACACGTTGTAGAAATGACAGGTTTAATAGACGACGGGCTAGAGGGCATCTACACTAGCAAGGTGATAAAATCAATAGCAAAACAAGATGCCTTTAAATGTGGTTCTCGCTGCCGTGGTACAGCCAACGGATGTGGATAAAAAACAAAATATTTAACTAATAAAATCTTATAAAAAATGAAAAAGCCAGATTATCATATTTTATTATGCAACTCTTACCGTGTAGGTGGCGAGGCGCAAGGTGCGTGTAACAAAAAAGGTGCAGCAGATCTTCTTCAATACATTTCCGAAGAGTGCAGCGACCGTGGACTAGACGTAGCAGTTAGCACAACAGCTTGCCTGAATGTATGCTCACAAGGGCCTATAATGGTGATTCATCCAAATAACTTTTGGTATGGTGGTGTTGATAGCGAAGAAAAAGTTGACGAAATACTTGACGCTTTAGAGAACGATGAGGCGTGTGAAGATTATCTAATTTCTGATTAAAAAAAATTAACTATGACAAATACCACCCCTCCAATATTTGTTGACACAACTATGCGTGACGGCGAGCAGGCTTCGGGCGTGGCATTTACCATAGAAGAAAAACTCTGCCTTACTAGGAAGTTAATCGCCTCGGGCATTAAAGAATTTGAAATAGGCACACCAGCAATGGGTGATGTGGCACAAAAAGAGATTTACACCCTCACCCACTCTGGTTTTGACGCTAAAATGTTTGCATGGTGCAGAGCTATGAGCTGTGAAATAGAACTCACGCGCAAGTGTGGAATAGAGGGCATACACTTTTCGTTCCCTGTCTCTGACAGACTGATTGGGGTGATGAACAAGAGCAAAAAGTGGGTTTTGGGCGAAGTTAAAGCCCTGGTAGCTCAGGCAAGTGAAAGTTTTGATTATGTGAGTATAGGGGCACAAGATGCCTCAAGGGCTGAGCATAGTTTTTTAGAAGATTTTGTGGGTGAAGCTAAGCTCTCGGGCATAAATAGGCTGAGAATTGCTGATACAGTTGGCACGCTTAATCCCTTTACAACTCACGCTTTAATGAGTAAAATAAGAAATTTTGCAGGGGATTTATCCTTAGAATTTCATGCTCACAACGACCTAGGTATGGCTTGCGCAAACTCTCTAGCAGCGTGGTTAGCAGGCTCAGATTCACTAAGCACCACAGTCAACGGACTAGGCGAAAGAGCTGGCAATGCAGCACTCGAAGAAATAGTTATGGCAGTGGAATTAAGCGCCGGGGTTAACACAGGCATAGACAAAAGTAAGTTTGCAGATTTGTGCGCCTACGTAGAGAAAATCTCAGGGCGTAAAAACTCACTCTCAAAACCCATAGTTGGTGAATTAACCCTAACGCACGAGAGTGGCATACACACAAAATATCTGTTAAAAGACAGACAAACCTACCAAATTATCTCGGCTAAGCAAGTAGGAATGGAGGAAGCAAACTTTAAAATTGGCAAACACACAGGCACATCAACACTTGCATATACACTTGATAGCCTAGGAGTTAGCCACAAAAAAGAGCACTTAAACCCTCTACTTGAACAAGTAAGAAATAGATGCACATTATTTAAGCGTGATATGCAGGCCAAAGAGCTAGTGCATTTATACGAAAACTTAATAAAACACAACAATGAAAGAATTAGCAACAGATAGCATAGATTTTGCAAGCAGTTATTTAAGGTCTATAGAAAATATGCTCTCGCAAGAGACCAGACGTTTCGACAATGACCTATTATACAACATGATTTCAATTAGTTACGAGAAATTCATGGTTGGTTACCTAGCTAGTTTAGACCAAATTGCAGGCTCTCACGTACCACTTATGCTATATCGTGAGGTGAAAATGGCCAACAAGGATTTTGACGATAGACACAAGGCTACGGCTATATTAATAGGCAAGTTTGAGGGGATCTGCTCGCTCGAGGATTTTGGCTATAAAACTCCTAGCGACGACGAAGTTAGAGCAATGATAGTTGGTCTTAAGGATTTAAGAGACTACATAAATTTGCAAGTGGCCTAATAAGTCAGGGGCACTAGAAACTAAAATATACGTTTATTTTTTTGCGCTTGTAGGAGTCATCTCGCTCAAATGACTCTGAACGAAAAATCTCCTAGCATTTCTAATATGCTTAGGAGATTTTTTAATTTCTAGCGAAACAGTGTAAACCAAGTATTGAGTTGGAAAATTTCTTCGGCCTCAAACTCATCTTTACACCTTACAATCAAGTGATTCACGGCATTACCCATCTCATATTCCTCAAATTTGTAACCACTCTCTGAAAGGTGAGCGAGTAATTCTGATTTGCTTTTACATTTATAGCACTCACGTCTGAAATCGTCATCAGTTTGTATGCGATTCATAAAATTTATTGCTGCTTGAAGGCTCATAATTATTCAATTTTAGTATTCCAATATAACATTTCGGGCGTGCACGAGTTAAAGCCCATTTTTTTGTAAAGTCCCTGAGCCTTAAGGTTATCCTCGCGAACTTCTAGGGTTACTTTGCAGTATTTTTTATCCTTAGCATATTGTTTTATAAAGCTCATAAGTGTGCTACCTATACCTTTTTCACGGCAGGTTGGTGTCACTATAAAATCATGAATATTTATAAATGAGCGCACATTAAAAGTTGAAAATAGCACAAAACAAGTGGCCATAGCCAAGTATTTTTCCCCATCACCTAGCAAAAAAACCACAGATGAAGGATGATTTGCCAAGCCGTCAACTAATCGCAACTGCTCTAATTTAGAGTGAGGATCATGATCGCCCATGGGGTCAGCCATATATTCTTGTAACAAACCTGCCAAGGCATCTAAGTGAGCTGGATTTGTATAATCACAAATTTCAATTTCGTACATAATAAAAATTATTTAGCTATTTTATAACGTTTAGCATCTATCTCATATTTGGCTATCCTGAGCCCCATTATCCTTTCGGTTATGCTCAGCGATTCGGCCGCTTTAGTGATATTTCCTCGCGAGGAAATCAGCGAATCAATAATCACCTGCTTTTCTAAGTTTCCCATAATCACTTCAAGGCTACCCTTAGCATGAGTCTGAGATGAGGATGCAGTTTGCAGGGTTGGGGGCAGGTTATGCACTCTTATCACCCCATCGCTGGCCAAAATACAAGCGCGCTCTATGCAATTTTCTAGTTCCCTGATATTTCCTGGCCAATTATACAGCATCAGCGTCTCAATAGACATAGAAGTCACACGCTTAATCTGTTTTTGATAACGGTTATTAAATTTCTCTATGAAGTGGTCAACCAAAACAGGTATATCGTTTATCCTCTCCCTGAGTGAAGGAATATAAATAGGGAAGACATTAATACGATAATACAAATCCTCGCGAAACTCGCCGTCGGCTATCATCTTCTCAAGGTTTCTATTTGTCGCACACAAAATCCTAACGTCAACTTTAGTGCAAGTATCCGAGCCAAGACGTTGAATTTCACGCTCTTGCAACACTCTTAAGAGTTTAATCTGAGTACTCATAGGTATATCTCCAAACTCATCTAAGAAGATAGTCCCACCGTCAGCAGCCTCAAAACGACCTATCCTGCGCTGAGTTGCACCCGTAAAAGCACCTTTCTCGTGGCCAAATAACTCACTCTCAATAAGACTCTCGGGCAGCGCTGCGCAGTTCACCTTGATAAAAGGCTTGTCTTTGCGATCACTACCATAGTGCAGGGCATCTGCAACAAGCTCCTTACCTACTCCACTCTCGCCCCTGATAATTACTGTTGCATCTGTTGGCGCAACGCTCTCAATTAGCGAGAACACCTCGGTCATCTTACCAGACTTACCTTTAATGGTATGAGGCTGATAAATATTACCGTGCAATTCACCTCTTAACTTTTCGCTCTCTTGGCGCAAGAGTTCCATTTCCTCGGCATACTCCTGTCTACGTCTAAGCGCACGACCTATCATTCCTGCCACGATTTTGAGCAAACGCAAGGCGTCATCATAGGCCTCAGAATTTTCTTTCATCACTTTGTGAAAGCTAAGCGTGCCTACAATCTCGTCTTTATAAGTCACGGGGATGCAAATAAACGAGGTTGGCGCACCATTATTAACAACAGGCGCTTTAGTACGGTTCAAAAATTCTGGATTAGAGGCTATATCAGAAATAGCATAGGTTTCTCCACTTTGGACAACCTTACCTATGATACCCTCACCTACATGATAATAACCATCTTTTTTCTCGACATCGCTAAGGCCATAAGCCCCCTCGATAAAGATGTTTTGATTTTCACGATTAAACAGCGTGAGATACAAACGAAACACCTCTAGGTGTTCGGCTAACTTGCAGATTACTGCATTCAAATCTACGTCCTTACTACTAAGAACAGAAGTGATCTCTAATAAGACATCAAGCTCCCTTGCCTTGAGGCAATAAGAGTTACTACTACATTTTTTCTCCATACACACATATCCTTTATCACTAACTCTTGGTACAAAGGTAGGTATTTATATCGAAAAAACGCAAGAAAAATACTACATTTTTGTGATTTCTCTCTAAAATGTAGTAAATCAAATGTTTAATTAAACGTTGAAAGCGACCCTTAATTCCTCGATTTGTTTATCGCTAATAGGTTTGAGCGTACCCAAACTTTTAGCCATAACAAAACTCTTAGCCGTAAACTCAGCCACCTCTAATCTGTCAAAGGTGTTTATAAGTTTATCGCCAGTAACAATAATAGAATCGTTTGACAAGAACGCGCAAGGAACTTTAGAAAGAGTATCAGAAATATTTTTATTACCCTGCTCGTCATACTGCACATTAAAATCTATCTTAGGTACATCTTGCAAGAAAATCCAGCTCTCAGGAATTGAACGAACATCAAATTTAGAGTCCGTAGTACAAAATCCCATAAGATTAGGTGCTTGGGTTAAGATAATAGAATTAATATGAGGATTATTTTCATAAATTGCTTGGTGCATAGCCACACTTCGGCTAGGCATTTTACCAGCCTCGATAAGTCCGTTTTTGATTTGCACTATATGGTCAGGCTCTAAATCCCAGCGAGGAATACCCGAGGGAGTAATCAAAAAGTCATTGCCTTTCCACCTCACCGACACAGTACCATGACTGCTAATCATAAGGCCTTGGTTACACGAGCGACGCACCAAATCACAAATCTCGGAGCGAATAGCACGCTCATCAGACGGATACTTAACTCCCATAAAATGAGGAGCATACGAAGGCAAAGAATCATTATGAACCTCGATCTGCTCATCGCTCAAATACTGAGGTTCGCCCAGCGTGTAAGCACTAATTAGTGTGCGCGCACAAAACTCCAAAGTTTCAAATCTTTGGTAAGCATCTATAATATCCTCACCGTAAAGTATCACCCCATGGTTTTCCATTATAACAGCTTTACAGTCGGGGTGTTCGTTAAATTCTTTGGTGATATTCTCGCAAAGAGCATCGCTGCCAGGCAGTGCATATTTAGCAAAACCTACCTTACCACATATTCTTTTAGCCTGAGGAATAATATTGGTATTAGGTATTTGATGAACTATTCCAAACGAAACAAGCGCCGGTGCGTGAGCGTGAATTACCGAACGCATTTTAGGGTGAAGCTTATAAATAGCTTGATGAAGTGAAAGCTCAGATGAAGGTTTGTGTTTACCCTCGTAGCTTCCGTCTGCTTTAACGCAGACAATGTCTTCGACTTTTAATGATCCTTTATCTACGGCCGAGGGAGTAATCCAAATATTGTTTTCGTCGTCTTTAATAGAGATATTTCCTCCAGATGTGGTGGTCATCCCACTAGTATAAATACGTCCAATAATTATGGTAATCTGCTCGGCAGGGTGCATTAATTTAGTGTCGAGTTGCTTCATCAAGTTTTGTTTTTAAATGAGTTTCACGCCCCAAAGGTACACATAAAAATTTAATAAACCACAAAAAAATGTGCCACAACTGATTTAAACCCACATTTTCTACAAAATTGCAACATTTTTTTTAATTAATTAGTTTATAAAGTAATTAATATCTACTTTTGCGCAAGCTCATTAAAAAAAACAACTACCTAATTTAACTTTTTGACTTATTAAGGTTCTAAGTAATAAGAATCAAAGACAAAACAATTATTTAATTAACTAAAAAGCTGAATTCAACCTGCAAATGCAACTGAATTCATATTAATAATTTGTTTAAATTTTTCATTTGGTGTGAGGTATCCGAGTCTTTTACGAGGACGATTATTTAGCTTGTTTTCAATCC